>NC_015389.1:705227-1410454 GCF_000195315.1 Coriobacterium glomerans PW2 | reverse complement strand
TCTCCAGCACGTCGGCTATCACCGGATCATCGAGCGGAATGCCGCATCTGCGCTCGATGGAGCGGTTGAAGTACGCGAGATTGCCGAGGTCGTCGTCGCGCTCGGCGCTGTTGAGCTCGAGCAGCGCACCGCCGAACGAGGCGATCATCGCGAACGGATTTTTTCGGGCGATGTCGGCGAGCAGATAGGCCTCATCTCTGGCGAAGACGGCGAGAAACGCGCTGAGGTTGATGCTCAGCAGCGTGTTATCCATATCAAACAGCACGGCTTTGAGCATAGAGCCCCTCCTTCCGGCGTCTCCAGACGACTTTTGTACCCAGCGCAGGCGATCTCGCGCCCGCGACGATCAGTTCATATCCATATCCGTCTCCGTCCGGCGCAACGCCTCTCGGAAGGAGCGGAGCCGATCAGCGCGTTCCGGTTGCATCATCTCGGTTGCATGATTGTTCCTTGGCATCGCGAGCGCAAGCGGGTTAAGCAATTCCTCATAAACGGCTCCGAGCGAGTCGGGTGCCGCAGAGGTGCCCGGTCTCCTTCAGACGAACGCGCAAGTGCTGTCGCCTGCGCGCCTGTCTGCGCCGTTCACCCCTCAAGCGGGACCGCCCACCGCCATCGCGTGGGAAAACACGCCCGAAAACCATGGGAATGGGTAAAAAAACACACCTTGACCTTGAAAATCCGAGCGTTTCAACGTAATCTATTATCCCGTGAACGCACAAGGTTCACATCACGTATCTGTTGGCCCCCGAGTGTTCCGAACAGTGCGCGCCCGAGTAGCGTATCCTCGACGCCCAGCTGCAGGTCCTAGCTATCGGGGCCCCGATGTTCGAAAGGGGTCCACCCTTGAGTGAGATTCAGAACTCGTCCATTTTCTCCCTTGACGATGTCAACGAAGAGGAGATGAACAGTCTTATCGATGGCACGATCACCGATTTCGATGAGGGCGACCTTGTCAGCGGTACAGTCGTCAAGATCGAGCATGACGAGGTTCTCGTGGATATCGGCTTCAAATCCGAGGGCGTCATCCCGGTGCGAGAGCTGTCCATCAGAAAAGACGCCGATCCCTCTGAGCTGGTCTCTGTGGGCGATCCGATCGAGGCGCTGGTCCTTCAGAAGGAGGACAAGGACGGCCGTCTGGTGCTCTCCAAGAAGCGTGCCGAGTACGAGCGCGCCTGGAACCGCATCGAGGAGAAGTTCAACACCGGCGAGAACGTCGAGGGCGAGGTCATCGAGGTCGTCAAGGGCGGTCTGATTCTGGACATCGGCCTGCGCGGCTTTCTGCCCGCCTCACTGGTCGATCTGCGTCGCGTGAAGGATCTCACCTCCTACATGGGCACCTCCATCGAGGCTCGCGTCATCGAGATGGATCGCAATCGCAACAACGTCGTGCTGTCCCGCCGCGTCGTGCTCGAGGAGTCCCGCAAGGCCGAGCGCTCCGAGATCCTCTCCAAGCTCAAGAGCGGCATGCGCCTCACCGGCACCGTCTCTTCGATCGTGGACTTCGGCGCCTTCGTCGATCTCGGCGGCATCGACGGGCTCATCCATATCTCCGAGCTCTCCTGGAATCACGTCAACCATCCCTCCGAGGTCGTCAAGGTCGGCCAGGAGGTCGAGGTCGAGGTCTTGGATGTCGATCTCAACCGCGAGCGCATCTCGTTGGGCCTCAAGCAGACCACCGAGGATCCGTGGCGCGCGCTCGTCAAGAAGTACCCGGTGGGCGCTATCGTCGAGGGCAGGGTTACCAAGCTCGTGCCGTTCGGCGCCTTCGTGGACCTGGGCGAGGGGATCGAGGGCCTCGTGCACATCTCCGAGATGGCCAACAAGCACGTGGATCAGCCCTCGCAGGTCATTCACACCAATGAAGCGGTGCAGGTCAAGGTTATGGAGATCGATCTGGATCGCCGCCGCATCTCGCTGTCGATGAAGGCGGCCGCCGAGACGCTCGGGATCGAGATCGAGGTCGCACCGATGGAGTCCCATGACGCGCCGGCCAAGCCCGTCGCGAAGGAGACGGACGAGCAGGCCGCAGACTCCGAGGATGCAGCCGATTCCGCGCCGGCGGCGCAGGCTCCCGAGGCGCAGGCGTCTCAGGATGGCTCGAACGAGGAGTAGCGCGCATCGCATCTCGCTTGCTTGGAACCCCTGTCCCCCGCATTCCGGGGGCCAGGGGTTTTTCATGGCGCGCTTCAGGATGGGGGCGGGATTCCGGTGCGGAGAAGGGCGGTTTTGAGTTCGCCCTCTCGCGCGCTGATCATGGTGTCCCGACGCGTCGCGATCGCGCTTCCGATCCGCCTTGGCTTCGCGTATCATAACCGGAGTGCGAGAAGCGGACACGGCGGGCGAGGAGGTTGGCACATGGAAGATGTGGATGCGACGGATCTGTTCTTGCGGCCGGTCGTTGTCTTCGATTTCGACGGCACGCTCGCCGACACGGCCGACTCCATCAAGCGCACAGCGCGCCACGTGCTCGAAGAGATGGGGATGCCCGCCGACGAGATCGATGAGGCGCGGCTCAACAGCATGATCGGTCCGCCGCTCGAGGAGGGGTTCCACGATCTGTTCGGCCTGACGAGCGCGGGCTCCCAGCGGGCCTGTGCGCGCTATCGCGAGCTGTACGCCCAGTTGGATCCGAGCGCATGCCCGCCGATGCCGCACGCGATCGAGCTTGTGGATATGCTCGGGCGGCAGGGGCGCACGCTGGCCGTCGCCACGTCCAGACGCGAGGACGTCGCCGAGCGGCTGCTCGTTCAGATCGGTCTGCGCGACAGCTTCGCAGCCGTCGCGGGGCACCTGGAGCCCTATCGGCGCACGAAGGCGGCATCGATCGCCGCCGCCCTCGAGATGTGCGGCGCGCGCCCGGCAGACGCCGTCATGGTAGGCGATCGCTTCCATGATATCGAGGGCGCCCACGAGCTGGACGTCCCCGCGATCGGTGTGTACACCGGCACTGCGGAGCCCGGAGAACTCGAGCGCTCGGGTGCCGATGCGATTCTTTGGGGACTCGAGGAGGCAATCATCAAGATGAGGAGGAGCTCATGATCGATCACAAGCTCGAGGCACAGGTAGATGCCTACGTAAAGGAGATCTGGGAGGATGCGATCGCGGATATCGGGCAGTTGGTGGCACATCCTTCCGTGAGCGACGTCTCCGCAGCCGAGCAGGGAGCGCCCTTCGGCCGCCCGGTGCGCGAAGCCCTGGACGCCGCGCTGCGCATCGCGCGGCGGCTCGGATACGAGACCTCCGATGATGACGGCTACATCGGCATCGCCGACATCGCCGGCCAGCGCTCCGCGCACATCGCCACGATAGCCCACATCGATGTGGTACCGGCCGGCCCGGGCTGGCGCACCGATCCATTCGCTCTGGAGCGCCGGGACGGCTGGTTGCTCGGGCGCGGCGCCCTCGACGACAAGGGCCCGGCGGTGCTGTCGCTGTACGCCGGAGCCTTCCTCAGGCGACAGGGCGGCGCGCCCCGCTATGGATTTCGCGCGCTGCTCGGCTGCGACGAGGAGGCCGGTATGCGCGATGTCGACCACTATCTCGACTCTCACGAGAACCCCGCGTTCCTGTTCACGCCAGATGCGGCGTTTCCGGTGTGCAACGCCGAGAAGGGCAACTACAACGCCGAGTTCAAAAGCGCTCCGATCTCCTCGGGCCGCATCCTGTTCTGGAGCGGCGCCGCGGCCGGAAACGCGATCCCCGGCGAGTCGATCATCGAGCTGGCGGTCGACGCCGAGAAGCTGCCCGCGCCGAGAGAGCACGCCGACCGCATCGGCATCGAGCCGGTGCGGCAGGGTGTCTCTCGCATCGTGGCGAGGGGAATCGGCGGTCACGCCTCGCTTCCGGAGGGCACCATGAACGCGATCGGCATCATCGTGGGCTATCTTCGCGCGAGCCATGTCGTCGACGGGGAGGAGGCGCGCTTCCTCGAGCTGCTCTCGAAGGTGCTGGCCGACACCTCCGGGACGCAGCTGGGCATCGCCAGCGAGAACGAGGCATTCGGCGCCCTCACGCTGAACGGCGGCACCATCGAGGTGCGCGACGGCCGCATCGTCCAGTCTATCGATATTCGCTACCCCGACAGCACGAGCGCAGCGGCCATCACAGAGCGGCTCTCAGCGCTCGCGGCCGACTTCGGTGCCGAGTTTCGCGTCGCCTCGTCGAAACCGCCCTTCTCGGTGGATGCGGACGATCCGGCGGTGCGCGCCCTCATCGACGTGTACGGCGACGTCACCGGCACGCGCGCCGAGCCGTTCTCCATGGGCGGGGGCACCTATGCGCGCAAGTTCGCCCGTGCTGTCTCGTTCGGACCGGAAGAAGAGGATCTCGTCGCCCCGGAGTGGATCGGCTCCATGCACGGTCCAGACGAGGGCGCCAGCGAGCGGTCCCTGCGTCGAGCGCTCAAGATCTACATTCTGGCCATCCTGCGCTTGCAGGAGCTCGAGCTGTGACGTAGGCTCGCGCGGGCGCTCCGCTCTGTCCGTGCAAGGTCTCCCGGCCACGTCGGGACTTTCTCGAACCCGGGTTTCTTCGCCCCGCGCGCTCGCTCCGGCCCGGCGCGCCGCGCTCATGTGGTCCTCATGCGGACCGCGCCGTGCGCCGGGGAGGCGAATCGCGCGGTGCGCTATGATCGTATGAGACCCCGCGCCTGCGCCCCCCGTTGCATCGGGTTCCAATAGATTCGCAGGTCAGCGCTGAATCTTTACACCGGATCCCGATAGGAGAGCTGCCGTGGCGTTCGTCCATCTGCATAACCACTCTGAATACTCCATGCTCGATGGCGCCACGCGCATCGAGGACATGGTCGAGCGCGCCGTCGAGCTGGGCATGCCCGCCGTCGCGCTCACCGACCACGGCTACATGTACGGCATCCCTCAGCTCGCGCTCGCCTGCAACAAGGTGAACCATGACATGCCCGAGTACCGCGTCTGGAGTCACGACGCGGCGTTTCTCGCGAAGGGACGCGGGGACGAGCTGGAGGATCCCGATGCCCGAAGCGATCCGCGCGGCCATGCCCAGCATCTGCGCGACATGCAGGCCTGGCGCGAGCACGGCAGCCTGGAGAGCGTGCGCCCCCGTCCTCTCATCAAGCCGATCTTCGGCTGCGAGGTGTACTTCACCCCGGATGAGACGCTCGCCCGCGATCACAAGCCCGAGCTCTACCACCTGATCCTGCTGGCGCGCAACGAGGTGGGCTACGTGAACCTCATGCAGCTCGTCTCGGAGGCGGCCGTCTCGGGCTTCTACTACAAGCCTCGCGTGACCTTGGACAACCTGCGCCGTCACCGCGAGGGCATCATCGGCTCCTCGGCGTGTCTGGCCGGCGTCATCCCGCGCTGCATCGATGAGGGCAACACCGAGCAGGCGATCATCTGGGCCGAGACGTTTCGCGACCTGTTCGAGCCGGGAAGCTTCTACATCGAGATCCAGGAGCACGGCATCACGACCGATGCCGGCATGACCGATGAGCAGCTCAGCCACCAGCTCATCGAGATCGCCGCCCGGGTCGGCGTCAAGGTCATCGCCACCAACGACTTCCACTACCTCACGCGCGCCGACGCGCCGGTGCAGGACCTCATGCTGTGCATCGGCACGAACGCCAAGATGGACGATCCCAATCGCATGCGCATGCAGGGCTCGGAGTTCTACATGAAGAGCGAGGAGGAGATGCGCGCGCTGTTCCCGTACTGCCCCGAGGCACTCGACAACACCGTCGAGCTCGCCGAGCGCTGCGAGGTCGAGCTCGATTGGGACAGCATCATCCTGCCGCGCTTCCCCGGGCTCGACGAGGGCGAGACCCACGAGAGCCAGTTCCGGCGCGAGTGCGAACGGGGCCTTGCGCGCCGCTACGGCGACGACTGGCGCGAGCGGGAGATCAGCGGGGTGAACATCGCGGAGCGCTTCGAGTACGAGTACCGCGTCATCTGCGACAAGGGCTTCGCCGCCTACTTCCTCATCGTGGCGGACTACGTGCGCTGGGCCAAGGAGAACGGCATCGGCGTCGGGCCCGGGCGCGGCTCCGCGGCCGGCGCCATCGTCGCCTACGCCATGGACATCACGACGTTCGATCCTCTGGAGAACGGCCTCATGTTCGAGAGGTTCCTCTCCCCGGAGCGCGCCGAGATGCCCGATATCGACATGGATTTCGACGACGAGCGGCGTCTGGAGGTCGTGGAGTACGTTCGGGGTCGCTACGGCGCAGACAAGGTCACCCACGTCATCACCTACTCGACCATCAAGGCCAAGCAGGCCATCAACGATGCGGCGCGCGTGCTCGACTATCCGGTCAGCACCGGTCAGCGCCTCTCCAAGATGATCTCGTCGGCCCCCTCGGTGAAGCTCTCCCAGGTGCTCAAGCAGCAGAAGAAGAAGGAGGAGCTGTACAACCCGGATTTCGCCGACGCCTACCGTGGCGACGACGACGCCCGGCGCATCATCGATGCGGCCCTGTCCATCGAGGGCCTGACCCGCGGCGAGGGCGTGCACGCCTGCGCCGTGCTCATCTGCCGCGATCCGGTCAACGAGCACGTGCCCACCAAGCTCGACACCAAAGGCGGCGTGGAGATCACGCAGTACGAGGGCCACACGGTCGCCGACATGGGCCTGCTCAAGATGGACTTTCTGGGGCTGCGCACGCTGACGGTCATCTCGAAGGCGAAGGCCAACATTCTGGCGAACTTCGGCACCGAGGTCGATGTGGACGCGATCCCCTTCGATGATCCGGCGATCTTCGAGCTCATGGCCGCCGGACGCACCGCGGGGGTGTTCCAGGTCGAGTCGGCGGGCATGACCGCGACGATCAAGAACATGCGTCCCAGCGAGTTCAAGCACGTTGTCGCACTGATCGCGCTCTATCGGCCGGGACCTCTGGGCGCGGGCATGGTCGCCGACTACATCGACCGCATGCACGGCAGAAAGAAGGTCGTCTACTACGACAACCGTCTGGCGCCGCTTCTGGAGGAGACCTACGGAACGATCGTCTACCAGGAGCAGGTCATGCAGATCTCGATGCACATGTCGGGATTCACGGCGGGGGAGTCCGACAAGGTCCGCAAGGCCGTGGCCAAAAAGCACATCGAGCTCATGGAGACCGTCGTCCAGCACTGGGACGATGGCACCGACGAGACGATGCAGGACCACTGGATGAACGGTGCGGTGAGAAACGACTTCTCTCGCGCGATAGCCGAGCAGATCTGGGCCGACGTCTTGAAGTTCGCCGAGTACGCGTTCAACAAGTCCCACTCTGCCGGGTACGCGATCCTTGTCATGCAGACCGCCTGGCTCAAGGCTCACTACCCCTATGAGTACATGGCCGCCGTGCTCACGAGCTTCACGGGCAAGACCGAGAAGATCGTCCACTACATCTCGGCGTGCCGGCATGAGGGCATCGAGGTGCTGCCGCCTGACATCAACGAGTCCAACAAGGACTTCACCGCCGTCCATGAGGGCATCCGCTTCGGGCTGGCGGGCATCCGCGGCGTGGGCGAGGGGGTGGCGCGAACCATCATCGAGGAGCGCGAGCGCGGCGGAGCCTTCAAGAACCTGCATGATTACATGGAGCGGCTGGACCCCGCGTGCGCGAACCGCCGCGTCTGCGAGGCCCTCATCAAGGCCGGAGCCTTCGATGCGAGCGGATTCCCGCGCCGGCAGCTCATGGGTTTCATCGATAAGAACAACCCGGAGAACATACTTGATGCCGTCGTGCGGCGCAACAAGACGCGGGCGACCGGGCAGGTGTCGTTCTTCGATGTGCTCGGCGATGTGGAGGGCTCGGGTTTCGAGGTCAAGGTTCCCGAGCCCGACGGTCAGGAGTGGGACCGCCACACCAAGCTCGCCCAGGAGCGCGAGGTGCTGGGCATCTACGTCTCCGACCATCCCCTGCGACCCTATGAGTGCGCCCTGGCCCGCGCGCGCGACTACGCGCTCTCGCAGATCGAGGTCGGCGAGGAGATCGACGCCGCTCTCGGAGGCGATGCGCCGACCGCGAGCGCGCCGGCAGCGGGCCAGGCGATCCCGGAGGACAGGGCGTTCTGGTTCGCCGGCATGGTCGCCGACGTCTCGAAGCGCGTGACGAAAAACGGCGACGCCATGGCGATCGTGCGTCTCGAGGACATGGAGGGCGAGGCGACCGTTGTCGTCTTCCCCAAGACCTACAAGGAGGCCGAGCGGCTGCTGTTCGGCGAGACGGACCCGGAGACCGGAGCCGTGCTCTCAGACGCGTTCATCCGCGTGCGCGGCCGCCTGGAGCGCTCCGACAGGGGCGACCAGATCATCGCGCAGGAGATCGCCCCGCTCGAGCTGAGCGAGGAGGCGAATCGCCCGAAGATCTTCGAGATCATGATCCCCAGCTCGCGCTTCTCGCAGGCGAGCATGGGCAGGCTCGCGGCGCTGCTCTCCTCCAACCCCGGTGCCGACCGCGTGGAGCTGTTCATCGAGCAGGGCGACGGGCAGACGATGCGCGCCGAGATCCCCACGAGGGTCAACGCCCGTTCGGTGCCGCTTCACGCCGAGGCGCGCGCGATCGTGGGAAACGCCGGCCGCGTGACGGTGATCTAGAAGGCGACCGGCTGGGAGCGTGGGACACCCACGAGTCTCCCGACCGGCTCGGAGCGCCCGCGAGTCTCCCGGTCGGCTGGTGAGCGCTTCATGCGTTCTTCCAACAGACGCGCAGCTGCTCTTGAGTTGGGCTCGGCTGTCCGAAATGCGGATATGCGCTGGTGCGCTCGATGAGATGCCGCTTTTTCAAGATCATTGAAATGACAGAAACCGGCGCATCTTTGGATTGCAGCTCAGATATATACGCTACGCTGGGCGAATTAATGCATTTCTTCAAGCTTCTGGGATCAAGAGCGCTTTCAGCGGACGCTCCTGCCGCAGCATTGCGCTGCTCGCGCGGCAAGATGTGCTACCATTCACAGGTGTTCGTCGGTGTTGTGCGATGCTGCAAGGGGCGGGCGAGGTTCGCGGAAGCGCACAGCATGGATGTACTGGATTTGCTCGCGCCGGGGAGTGGGGGAGAGATCGACATGAGTTCAGCCGCATGCAGTGCGATCGCTCTGCCGCCGCGCCCCTACTGGGGGATGCGTTCTAGCTCCATGGTGACGATGCGCGGCTCTCTGTCTGAGTGCAAACCGAATAGCATATCGACGTCAGCTCGTCCGCGCCGGCGTGAGTTTCTGTTGCGGGCCTGACGTCTGCGAGAATCTGGGCGTTCGCTCGTAAAGATGAGCGCTCGCGCAGTTGCGTGCAAGCAGCCCAGCGCAGGGCATGTGCTGGGCTGCTTGCAGTCAACTGGCTGTGAAGTTCGTTATACCTCGTTTACCCGGGCAGCGCCACGTGCGTGCTTCGCAGAGCCGAGGGAGTGAATAGATCCGTATCAGCTGGTGCTGGCCGGTATGGCGAAGCCATAGGTCAGCTCGAAGGATCTGTTCGTCTCACCTCGGCTTGTTCATTTCGTAGCACGCAAGGGAGGTTTGCCTATGTGGTATGTGATACAGGTCTTCAAGGGTCGCGAGAGCGCCATGGTCGAGTATGTCAAGCGCATGGTGCCCGCCTCAGTGCTCGATGAGTGCTTCTCGCCGCGGTTCGAGACCGAGATCAAGGTAGGCGGCGAATGGACCAGATGCGTGAAAACGCTGCTCCCTGGCTACATCATCGCCATCGCCACCGGTCCCGATAAGCTGTCTCGGCATCTGTACGGCACACTTGAGTTCGTGAGGCTCGTCAAGCAGGGCGGTAGATTCTGGCCCCTCCAAGAGGAGGAGCGCAATCTGATCGCGCGGTTCACCAAGAAGGGCAGCCGCACCGTCCCGATGTCGATCGCGGTCAAGGACGGAGACAACGTCATCGTGAAGTCCGGGCCCCTCATGGGCCATGAGGGGCTCATCAAAAGCATCGATAGAAGAAAGAGCATCGCCACCCTCGAGGTGGAGATCTGCGGACGCAAGGTGCGCACCCGCGTGGGCTTGGGTGTGCTCACCCGCGATGCGTGGGAGGCCCGCGAAGCGCAGGCAGTGATGGTATGAATGACAGACAAGAAAAAAACATGAAAAAAGCAGCTGAACAATTAAAGCTCGCCGGCATTTCATCTGAAAACGAAAGCACGATCTCACGTGAAAGCATCCAAGACAGCAACGTCGCAGTCAAGCCGGCCAAGCAGGCGAAAGTGCATGACGTCATCGTCACACTAAACAATTCCAACAATCTTGCTGCTGAAACAGGGACTGCGCAACGAACTGTTATCTCTATCAAGGGAGAAGCAGCTGCTCAATCAACTTTAGAGTTGAAAACTGCCGATATCAAGAGTTCTTCAAGTAAAGTCTTCCATTCCGATTCGACGCCTGGCACAGACGCCCCCCTTGCAGGCACGAGAAAAAGATTGCTATACGATAATGCGCCCAATTTGATCCAATGCCTTCGAGCTTGGGGAGACCAGAGAATATGCTATCTCATAATAAAGAGAGTATTTGATATTTGTTTTTCTCTGTTTGTTGTCATAGTTTTGCTAGTGCCCGCGCTTATTCTATGTCTTATTATTCGGTTCGATAGCCCCGGGTTTCCCCTGTATTCTCAGAAACGGATCGGCAAGATCGATCGTAATGGGCATTCGCGAACCTTTACCATGTGGAAATTCCGGTCCATGTGCAAAGGCGCTGACAGCATGCTTGGAAATCTTTCAGATAAGAACGAGGTCAAAGGACCTATGTTTAAAATGTCACAAGATCCACGCGTTACCAGGGTCGGACGTTTTATTAGAAAGCATTCGATTGACGAGCTTCCACAATTTCTCAATGTGATTTCAGGAGACATGTCGGTCGTAGGCCCACGTCCTCCGCTTCCGGGTGAGGTCGAGCAGTACGACGAGTGGGCTATGCAGCGATTGACGGTTAAACCAGGCATTACAGGCCCTTGGCAAGTTGGAGGCCGCTCCAATGTGGACTTCGACGACATGGTGAGACTTGACCTCGGATATATCGCAAAACGCTCTCTTCATACAGATCTTGTTCTCGTGGCCCAGACGATCGCAGTAATATTCTCAGGTATGGGCGCAGTATGACACGGATGAGCAGATAGCGCTGTACTCTCGTAAGTTGAGTTTTGCTTCGATTGAAAGAATGGATGAGCTTCATAATGAGTATATTTAGCCTAGGTCACGCGCCAAGGTTTGACGGCACCGATGCTTCAGATTCTTTGTCTCAGGCTAAATCCACATTGTCACCTAGCAGCACTGAGGAGTTTACTCGCGCATATGCAGAGGGATCGAACAACCCCCAGCGTATCAAGCGACTAAATCGCAATCAAAATAATTTACGAAGCATTACAAATAAAGGGCCAGTAAAAGCAACTGAGCAGATTACTGGGTCTACACCAGCGACGAGAAGATCTTACAGCCCGCAATTGGGCATCGGAAGTGGGCGACAACAGAGAACTGCGGTCAATACTCGGATAGGGCGTATAAATTCGCACCAGCCACATATTCACACTTGGCAAAATCAAGTATCGCCATATCGTCCTTGCACGTGGAAGACAAATGTGGCAGCAGAAAAGCACGGGAGTTCCTATTCTGATAGCTCTTGGAGAAAACGTCGGAAAAGGCTTATCACGAGGATCATAGGTTGTCTTATTGTTATTCTTCTGGCGTTTGGAGGATTTTGTGCGATCATTGTCTTTCGTGATGCAAAGGACATCACGGCTCAGTCTCAGAATATGATCGCTGAAGCGAAGAGCATTGCAGACAAGGCGAAGGATAAAGACTCCGATGGAATTAATTCTATCGCCAGCTCACTTGCCGCTCAGATATCAGATTTAAAAAGTAAAACGAATGGGATTTCTTGGCAAGTTGCGACGCTTGTGCCCGTGATCGGCCAAGATATCCAATCTGCGCGCACCGTTGTCACCGAGATGGACAATCTTTGTCAATACGCCCTTGTTCCCGCATGCGATGCGCTTGCACAAATGCAATCCGGAAATTTAATAAAGGATGAAACTATCGATCTTGCGTCTCTACAGTCGATCTCATCTACTTTGGGTCAGATATCTCCAATCCTTCAGAACAGCTCCAAGCAACTCAACTCACTTCCAAAGGCACATATAGGGAAGCTCAATGAGGCTATCGGCAAAATCAAGGATCTTCTCTCCGGCGCAAACAGCGCGCTTGATCAAGTAAACGATGTTGCGCCGCTCTTGCCGCAGATGTTTGGTGCAAATGCCCAGCCGCGAACTTATCTTATCGTAGCTCAGAATAACGCTGAGCTGCGCTCGACCGGGGGCTTTCCTGGCACCATTGGAACCCTCACGCTAAGTGACGGAAAAATCGCCCTTGGTAAGTTCACTGAGGCACACGATCTAAAATGGTATGATCAGCCCGGCTTTGATGTCACTGATGAAGAGCGGATCATTTTCGGAGATCGTGTGGGGAAAGTCCCTGCCGATACTGACTTTATTCCAGATTTCAGCAGAGCATCATACCTCCTGAGTGAGATGTGGAAGGACCAAAAGGGCGGCAGGATTGATGGCGTTATAGCGATTGATCCGGTTTTCCTGCAGCGATTGCTTGCTCTTACAGGCGGGATCACAGCCAGCAATGGTATGGTCGTTGATGGTGACAATGCGGCTAGGGTTCTTATGCATGATGGATATCAAAAGCTTCCCACAAAAGCAAAAGATTTATTTTTTGCAGAGGTTGCAGGCTTGGCATTCCAAAAGATCATGGGCAATATTGGTGAAGTTAGCAAGATAAAGCTTTCTGAAACCATTTTACAGGCAATAAAGGAGCATCGTTTCCAAGCATGGATGGTAAACCCCGATGAGCAAAATGCCATAGTCAAAATGGGGTGTTCCGGTACGCTTTCTGCGGATAAAGCAGCACCGAAACTTGGTGTGTTTGTAGCAGATGATACATCGTCAAAAATGAGCTGGTATCTTTCCCTGAAGACCGAGATTGGACAAGCATCTAAAAATCAAGATGGGTCAACAACCTATTCAGTTAAAACTACAATAAAAAACAATTTGAAACATAAAGATGCAACAGGTGTTGTTAAATACATAACAGGGGGAAACGTCACAAAACGCGATGTGACCGACATGGTGAACAAAGTCTATTTTTTTGCACCATCAGGCGGACTGATATCCGATCTAAAACAGGATGGCTTCTCACAGCAGGGTTTGGGTCCAGCGCTGGCAAATTACATGGATCATCAGGTTATCTATTCGACAATTCAGACATTAGGTGATTCTGTCACTACGTATACGTACAAGGTGACTGTTACTAGTGACGCAGCACAGCCACTTGATCTTGAAACTACACCTACAGCACAGGATGTTGCTGGGTGGAAATAATATTGAAAAGATTTTCGGTGCATTTCTGTATAAATTCGATCGTATTTTCGGCCTATCTGTTCTCTCTAAAGAGGATCGATGCTTTTTGCGAAAATATGTGAGCATGCTTTGCCGAGACAGCTTCAGTAAAGGATGCCTCAACTGGGTACAAGTTCGTTCTAATAATCATACGCATGTCAGGATCGGCAGAGCTTCATTATACAGCCACCCTTGGCTTGGAGGCAGCAAAGTGCTTGCTTCGTTTTTATACAGCACGGAGAGACGAAAGAAAACTGGCCAAATCGAGTAGCCTATGAGAGAAACAATAAAAGAAATAAAAACAAAATACGAACGTTGGATTGAGCGCGCGGACTCTTCACTTCAGAACGAGTTGATGGATCTGGCGAATGATCAAGTCGCCATGGAGGACGCGTTTCTCCACGGCCTTGTATTTGGAACGGGAGGACTTCGCGGCACGCTCGGAGTGGGTACGAACCGAATGAATGTTCATACGGTTGCACGAGCCACACAGGGGCTCACAGATTATCTGAAAGCGAATTTCGAAAAGCCGAGCGTTGCCATCGCTCGCGATTCTCGTCACATGGGAAAGGAATTCTGTTGGATGAGCGCTCGAGTGTTTGTTGCAAATGGAGTCCGTGTGTATTTATATCCTCGAATCGAGCCGACGCCAGCGCTCTCGTTCGCAGTACGCCATCTCCATTGCACTGCCGGCGTTTGCGTGACGGCATCACATAATCCAAAGGATTACAACGGTTACAAAATTTATGGTGCCGACGGGTGCCAGATTACGACTGAAACAGCCTACGAGATCCAGAACGCAATTGAGAACGTAGATGAATTTGATGATGTGAAGGCATTGTCTTGGGATGCGGCTCTAAACTCAGGGCTGATCAACTGGATTGGAGAGGAATGCATTGACGCCTACCTAGACAGTGTTGCCGAGCAATCGCTGGACATATCTCCATCTACTAGAATATCTGTCGTTTACACACCGCTTAACGGAACAGGTCAAGAGTGTGTAGGTCGTATTCTCGACCGGATTGGCAACGTGGACGTAACATTGGTTCCCGAGCAGTCCTACCATAATGGCAACTTTCCAAGCTGTGAGTGTCCAAATCCCGAGAATAGGGAGGCTTTACAGTGTGGTCTCGATTTGTGCGACAAGCTGCAATCAGATCTGCTACTTGCTACCGACCCAGACTGTGACCGTCTGGGTATCGCTGTGCGGCATGCCGGCACCTTTGAACTTCTCAACGGCAACGAGGTGGGAGTTCTCTTAACAGATTATGTGGCTCGCATCAAGCGCATCAATGGCGAAGACCTTAAAAACTCCGTCTTGCTCACGAGTATCGTTTCGTCTGATATGGTTGAAGCGCTGGCCTTTGACTATGGTTTTCAGATGCGCCGTACTCTTACGGGTTTCAAGTTTATTGGCGAGCAGATAGGTTTCTTAGAAAAAGATGCAGAAATAGGTCGCTTTATGCTCGGGTTCGAGGAGAGTTATGGTTACCTGAAAGGCTCATATGTGCGCGACAAGGACGCCGTTGTTGCCAGTATGCTTATTTGCCAAATGGCACGTTGGTATAAGTCGCAGGGTCTAGATTTGGTGGATGTAATGCGTGAACTTTATGACCGCTATGGCTATTATCGCAATATCCTCACGAGCGTAACCTATTCTAGTACGGACGGTGTAGATAAAATGCACGAGCTTTTTGCAGATTTGCGCAGGCGACCGCCAAAGTATATAGCCGGTCTAGAGGTTGAACAGGTGGTTGACTATGGGCTCGGTCTCCCCATGCCCATTTTAAATCGGCTTCCAAGTGATGAAGGGCAGCGCCTCCCCCCTTCAGATGTCCTTGAGTTTTGTCTTTCCGGTGATAACAAACTTATCATGCGTCCCAGCGGCACCGAGCCTAAGGCGAAGGCCTACGTATTCGTGAAGGGATCTACCGCCGATGAGGCTAGTACCCTACTTAAGCGACTTAAGAAGGCTGCAGGCCGCCTTCTTACGCCGCACACAACAATTGGAGACTACGAAAGCAAGGAAATGATACGATGATTCACATTGTCCTTCTCTCTGGTGGCTCAGGCACGCGCTTGTGGCCGCTTTCCAACAACGTTCGCTCTAAGCAGTTTCTGAAGGTTCTGCGCGATGCCGAGGGTAATCACGTTTCAATGGTCCAACGTGTCCTTGGTCAGATACGTCGCGTGGCCGCCGAACTTGATATCACCATTGCTACCAATTGCGATCAGTGCAATGACATATTTCAGCAGATTGGGGGGGAGTATACGCTCGTACTTGAGCCAGACCGCCGCGACACTGCGTCCGCTATCATGCTCGCTTGTGAGCATTTAGCTCTAGTGCAGGGTGCTAATTCGACTGATACTGTTATAGTAATGCCCATAGACACCTACGCGGAACAGGATTACTATGAATCAATTCCTGCGATCGATGACGCGGTCCGGACTGGTGCCTCGGAGCTGGTACTACTCGGGGTTGAGCCTACCTATCCATCGGCGAAGTACGGTTACATCGTTCCAGATGAGGGCAAATTTGGCGATTTGAGGCGAGTCTCTTATTTTTCTGAGAAGCCAGATGAGGATACGGCTAGTAAGCTCATTGCACAAGGGGCTTTGTGGAACTGTTGCGTATTCGCGTTCCGTTTAGGATACTTGCTCGATCTGACGAGGACCTTTTTAGAAGCCTCGAGCTTTGAAGAATATATTGCCAACTATTCGAGACTCCCCAAAAAAAGCTTTGACTATGAGGTAGTAGAGAAGGCATGCTCGATATCCGTCCTATCTTATGCGGGAAAGTGGAAGGATTTGGGTACTTGGAACACGCTTACCGATGAGATGGCCGAAGTGGTTTCGGGCTTTGCGATCGTCGACCAAGATACCTGCGACAACGTGCACGTGATTAATGAGACCCGTCTGCCCATAGTAGTTGCGGGCATTCGTGACGCTGTGGTTGTTGTCACACCCGACGGAATCCTCGCATGCGCTAAAAGTGAGTCAGTCGACATTAAGCGACTTCTCGCTCAGCTGACCAAGACTAGGCTTATGCACGAACAGTGCCGTTGGGGTGAGTCCCGCGTGCTTGACTCCTGCGTGAATTCAGATGGAAACAAGTCACTTACAAAGAAATTGATTATAAAAAGTGGCAAACAGCTACCGTACCAGCGCCACGGTAAACACTCCGAAGTATGGACGATTGTGCGCGGTGAAGGCGAGATCGTTCTAGATGGTAAGACCAGACATGTTAAAGCTGGCGAAGTGGTGAATGTTGAGATCGGTTGCATGCACGCATGTCGTGGCATCACCGACCTGCACATCATCGAGGTGCAGTATGGTAAGGCTCCCTTCGAAATGGACATTGTGGAAGCTGGAAATTTCTGGTCCAACCAGCCTAATGTGTCAACAAAAAAAAATGATGATTTTACCGCGCGCTTCGATTACACTATACGGAACTGAACGAATGGCAAAGTTCGTTATCCTGATTTGAGAAAACAGCTGCTGTCATCAGCTTCTTAAGTTATTCTGCCTCATCATGTGTGAGCAATCCTAACATTGAATAAGCTATATTACTCGAGTGTGGCATCGTTCGCAGGTGTTGCATATTCGTGGAGTCAGACTGTTTGGATGTGATTTAAAACTTTAGGAACGACGTTGCAGTGTCATAAAGATGCATTTATATGGGTGTTATCGACTTTCCCAAAAAAGTCTTATATAGGGTAATCCGATTACTCATTCGTTCGGCTGGCAACCTCTTAGTACTGGAGGATGTATTAAAGGCAAGCTGATGAACCACAATCTAACCTCGAAACCTTGATCTTATGGGCAAAGCTGTTGCATAATACATAAATATTCTTCTTAGGAATCGAACTATGAGTTTAGACATTGACAAAAACCGTTACCCTTACCGTGTGGCATTCCTCAACACAGCTTTCGACAACGTAAGCCTCTCGCAGGTACGCGAAATTGTAGCTGACCACGTGCAAACTTGCGTGCCGGGTTATATGGTTTCTCTTAACAGTGATATTGATATTGCTCTTGAGCACGATCGAGAGTTCAAAGCCGCGCACAACCAAGCCACGCTCGTGCTTATGGACTCCCAGCCGCTCTTCAATCTTGCACGGAGGCAAGGTATTCCGGTTAAAGAGAAGATCTCCGGTTCTGACCTTATGGGCCCTGTTTGCCAGTGGGCACTTGAGCAATGCTGGTCAATATATATACTCGGTGGTATGCCCGGTGTTCCCAAGAAGGCGGCTGAGAATCTTCAGAAAAAGTACCCGGGTCTCAAGGTGGTTGGGACACTTTCGCCCGATTATGGTTTCGAACGCGATCCTGTTAAGCTTTCCGCGGTACTTAAGGCTGTTGCCGTGACGACTCCAGATATACTATTTGTATCTCTGGGTGCTCCAAAGTCGGAAAAGTTTGTACATGAGAATCTATATAGCTTTGGGTCTTCATTCATTTTTAACGTCGGTGCCGGCGTGGACTTTGCAGCTGGCAAGATCAAGCGTGCTCCCAGATGGATGAGCGATCACAGTCTTGAATGGCTCTACCGCTTTTTCCAAGAGCCGAGGAGACTCTTCAAACGCTACTTCATAGATAGCTGGAAGCTGCTTAAGATTATCAAGAAGTATGGTAAACGAGAAATTCGATGAAAATACGAACCGACAGCCTAATAACTGGTCAAATGCATAATATCTATTTAACTTGCGGAGGACTCGGCAAGTTATGAAGGAACCTATTAATATGATAACTTCATTTAGGCAAAGTGCTAAGAAGACCATAATCCATCTTGGCCCTTCAGGGGAGCTGCTAGGAGGCATACGTACGGTCATGGAGGGATTGTGCTCGTCTGCCCTTGCAGATAAGTACGATATGAGGATCGTGCCTACCGCTTCGCAGAGCGGGCGCATCAGTACGTTCCTCCGAGGATACCGTCGCTGCGCGAAACTTTGCGCCGAGGGTGAAGCTGATTTACTCCATATCCACATGTCTGAGAATGCGAGTTGTTTGCGCGCGGCACAGGTTCTAAGAATGGCTGAACGTAATGGTGTTCCAACGGTGCTCCATTCGCACGGAGGCAATTTTCAGACGTACATGGACAATGTATTTCCAGTACTCAAGCGGAGACTGATTAGAGCCTTTGCTCTCGCCCAGTCGGTAGTAGCGCTCACGCCGGGTTGGCGTGATTACTGGCAAGTACTTTTACCTGCGACAAGAATCAATGTTATACCCAACTTTGTTAGGCTCCCCGCGCGTGTCCCCGCGTTCCGTGTGGGAAAGCACCTTGATGTGCTCTATCTCGGCGTTCTAGGAGAGTGTAAGGGGACTTATGATCTCATCGAGGCTGTAAGGTTCCTTTCCGAGAAAGGCTTTGTTGACGGGTTGCATGTGCACCTCGCCGGGAACGGGGAGGTCGACTGCTGCAAAAGACTGGTCGAAAAGTATCAATTAAGGCATCTTTTTACTTTCCATGGATGGGTGGAAGGCATGCAGAAGGAGAGCCTTCTCAATAACTGTAGCGTCCTTGTGTTGCCGTCACACTTTGAGTCGTTCGGCATTGTACTCCTTGAGGCGATGGCACATGGGCGGCCCGTTATCTGTAGCGATGGTGGAAGCATGATCGAGACAGTAGACGACGGTGTGGACGGTATTGTGTTTCCACGTACGAATGTGGGTGCGCTGGCTCGGGTACTGCAAGATTGCCTTAATGGGCGCTACGACTTGGCTACTATGGGCTATCGAGGCAGAAAAAAAGTGGCGTCCATCTATTCGGAGGAACGCGTTCTCTCTCAATGGTCGGATTTGTACAAGCGAATTCTATCGGACAAGGACGATTTCGATGCATAATACAAGTTTGAATACAAACGGAGTATGTGCTAGTAGTCGTCATGCGGAGGTTGCGTTGGAAAGGTTTGATAAACGGCCCCAGTCATCCGCCGCTCTGTCCATGATGGTCCTAAAGATACTTTTCGCCATTATGCCGGTTGTCGATTCCCTGAATGGATGGCTTAACGAGGGCGGCAACGAAGGTGGAATAACCTTGGGCATCTTGTATCGCTGTGCAATCATGCTCACCGCCAGCGGATATCTCGTGTCTGGCAGGCGAATCCGCAATCGCCGCTCGTTCTTGCTCCCGATCCTTCTATTCACTGTTCTAGTCCCACACTTGCTTAACTTGCTCGGTAGTATGTCGTTTCTCTCGCTCTCCATAAAGACGCTCCTCCCTGTCGTGTGTATTGAGGTATTCGTTCGCTTTGCGGATGCTGGTGAAGACATGCTGGACTTCGCATCTTCGGTCTTTTCGACTTGGGCAGTCCTGCTTCCTCTATGTATTCTTATTCCGTACTTCTTAGGATTTGGTTTCACTACATATGGGGAGAGTGGCGGCACTGGATTTAAGGGGTTTTTTTATGCTCAGAATGACCTTGCGTTTTTCTTAGTAACAACACTCGGCTACACGGCGTACCGATTTACTTCTGATAAGAAGATTCGGTACGCTGCGCTCGTACTTGCGCTCATGGCTTGCGTCGTGCTGCTGGGCCTCAAGAGCGCGTATATAGTTGCTGCGCTTTACCTTGTTTATTTTTTTGTGCTGGATTCAAATCTTTCAACAATACAAAAAATCGGTGGCTGTGTCGTTCTAGTCATGTGTGCTATTTTCGGATTTCTCCTGTTTTCTAGTCAAGTTGCTGCCATTGCAGCGCGATGGAGTTTTTTTTATAATAAAGCCGATAATTTTCTCACTTTTTTCACTAGTTCACGGATCGATCGTATTCCAGTAGCGATGAAATATTTGGATTCCTCGATTGGCCCGATGTGGCGTGTGTTCGGGGCTGGCGACGCGTACTCTGTCGTACTTAAGCCATACAGTCTGGTTGAGATGGACTATTTTGACCTGTACTTCCAGTTCGGCTTGATCGGCGCTGTCTTCTTTGGAGTGTATTACGCTTCGTTCTTCCACCCACTGCGCAAGTGCATTGGGCCGCTGCCTGCCTTCCTGCGTCTGTCTTTGTTCGTCGCTTTGGTAATGGCCGCCCTTGCCGGTCACGTGTTCAACACGGCACTTTCTGGTATGGTGCTTGCAGTGATCTGTTGCGGGATAAACGGACTGAATAACGAGGGCACTGCTCGTGGGGGATGGCGAAGAAATGGCAAAGCGGTTCGAAATATATAAACACTTTGCAGATGATGCAAAATTGTATGATCAAAATAGTGTAAGAAAGTGAGATGCAGTCAAGAAGTACAGTTGACATATAGAGAGATGCAGGGTTGGATATTTTAATGAACAATTAGGCTAGTCACTGCATATATCGGTCCTTAGACTATGAATAAGCCTTATTTAGCTGAAGTGCGTGTAAAACTGTATCGGGGATCTCGAGGAGCCAGCAAAGAGTGATCTTGACTGCTAAGAAGTTATTATTTTGTGATAAAAATGGGTATGACATGATTTGAAATGTTCGTAAGAAAGTTTTGGTGAAGACGAGGGGCTCAGTATGTCTAAGAGAAGGGTTCTCAAGGCGGAATTGAGAATTTGGTCGAAATGGATGGGTGTTTATTGTATTGGAGAGACAGTTTCAGGAACAAGTTGTTTAGGTTAGCCGTCTCACAAGACGTTTATGGAAAAACCGGTGCAAGTTTTTTTGATAAAAGGATATCCTTATATAATTTGAATTTTGCTAATATCTGCTCAGAGATAACCACAATGCTGCTGATGTCCTTTTTACTTAATGCAACAGATTGAGTCGAGTAAAGAAAGTTGGTCGTCTTTGTAGTTTGTAAAGGTAACTTCTAGGTTTCTGATGTTACTTTGTGCCTGCGTTGTCGCAGCGCTTTCATTACTTCGCATTCTGAGTTCCCTCGCGGTCGAAGTGCAAGAGGATATCACCTAGGTTGAGCGCTGCCGCTTTAAGCGGTAGTGGGTGGTGACGTTTTGTTGGACACTTCCCGGCCTCGACGCGGCCGCCTCTCCTCGATCCCCATCCCGAGACGGACGGAGCTCAGACGGCGATCCCGAGCCCTCGCCCGCGCTCCATCATGCTCATTCCGAACCTCGTCTTGATGCGCTCGTCGCGGTGCCGGCGGAGATATTCGTCGAGCGCGGTCATGAAGCTCTCGAGTGAGACGCCCCGGAAGTCCGTTCTGCAGAAGAGGTCCTGCTTGACCCTGCCGAAAAGGCCCTCCGCCGCGGCGTCGTCGGGCGAGCCGCCCCTCGTGGACATCGAGCGCGTGAAGCCGTTGCGCTCGCAGATCGCGATCCATCCGGGCCAGCGGCAGCGGCGGCCCCGGTCGCAGACGGATCGTCGGCGCCTCGTTCGGGGCGCCTCGTCGCGCAGGCGCGCTCGAGCGAGGCGCTCGCGACCTCCGCGCTCGGTCCGGGCCCGCGGGCCCGGCAGACCGGCAGGCCGTCCGCGCGGTCCACCACGGGCGACAGGCATACCTTCCCCGCCGGCGTCCTGAACTCCGTGATGTCGGTGACCCACAGCGGGTCGGGTCGGGCCGCGTGGAAGTCGCGGCGCACGAGATTGCCCGGGGCCGCCGTGATCTCGCCTCGATATGAGCCGTGGCGGCGCGCGCGCCCGAGCAGGCCGGCGAGACCGCTGCCGGTCATGAGCCTCATGATCCTCCTGCCGAGCGCGACGGGCGCCCGCGCTCCCGAGCCCGGTCGAGCGCGCCGACAGCCGCAGCGGCGCCGGCTCCCCTCGAAGGCGGCGCCCGCGACCTCGAGCAGATCGGCATCCCCGTCCCGGCGCCTTTGAGCTCTCATCTGGCAGCAGCAGCCGCTTCGCGCGAGGTGGACGCGCCGGCCGACCCTCGCCCGGGGGATCCCGTATCTTTCGGCCACGCTGCGCTCGAGGCGCGCCCTCTCAGCGCCGCTCGGGTTCTCGGGGGCGGTACCCCGGCCTTTTTTCATCATCTCGGCCGAGCCCCGGGCACCGCGAGTTCGAGCCGCATGTCCTCGATGCGCGCGCGGAGCTCCTCCTCGCTGCGCCGCAGCTCCTCGATCTCATCGGCGAGGGCGTCCTTCCCATGGCTGAGATCGGCCCCTCGCCCGCGGTCGCGCGGGGCCGCCCGCGTCTCCTCATCCGGCATCGCCGCCGCCTCTCCTCGGTCGCCGAGCATCTTCCGTCTCCGGTCGTCCGCGCGGGCCGCCTCGACGCCGATCCTCTCGGCGAACCGCGCCGGCGTCGTCGCGGCGGAGGATGCGGCGATGAGCCCGTCGCGTCTGAGGACGTCGGGAGCCGGGCCGGAGCGCACCGAGCGCACGCCTGCCGCGAGCTCGTCCACCCAGTCGGCGAGCAGCGAGCGGCAGGGGTAGCCCATATGGCGGATGGTGCGGGCGAGGCGTCTGCCGTGCGTGAGATAGTGGTCCACCGCCGCGCGCCTCTGCTCCTCGCTGTATCGTGACCACCTGCGGCCGCGATCGGACTCGATGCCGCAAGCTCTCTCAGCGAGTCGCTCGCGGTACCAGACCCTGAGCGACTGAGGGCTCGGGTAGCCGATCTCCCTGATGGTGTCCGCGGGACCGAGCTCATACCTCTCATAGAGGTCGAGCGCCCTCTCCCTCTGCTCCCTCGTGTAGCGCGCCATGGAAATGGCACCTCCTCGCATACAGTCCAACAAATCGGCACCACCTCGTTTTGCTCAAAAACTGTTGACTAAATACAGAGTTCGCCGACGTCACTGACGAGGAGCTCAGTTGGGCCCGGGACCTGCTCAACGGAAGGCCGGGGGAGACACTGGAATGGAGGACGCCGGCCGAGGCGGTCGCGGAGCTTCTGGGAGGGTCCGCCGCATGAGATACGATCAGCGAAGACCGGTGCAATGACCGTGTGACTCCGCCATACTTTTTTGATATTTTTTAGAGGTTTTTGTACAAGTTGTCTGCATTCTACAAGGGAGCTGTTGATGTCATCAGTCGGTATTTTGACTTTTCAAAACACGTTAAATTTTGGTGCAGTATTACAAAACTACGCGCTCTATTCAATTATTGCATCTATGGGATTTATTCCAACCGTTATAAATTATAGGTCTAAAAAAATTGAGCTGGCAGAGCGCCTAGTATTCGGTGAAACAGTTAAAGATAATATTAAGTTTCTCTTGTCTCGCACGAAGGCAAAAAAGTTTGAAAAATTCAAATCTGGAATGAATTTTTCAGAAGAATGTGATCGTCAAACGATCAAGGATATCTGTGCGATGTTTGATTACATTGTTGTCGGGAGTGATCAAGTTTGGAATACTATAATAACCGGTTCAGATCCAACATATTTTCTTGATTTTCTAGACGATTCTTCGAAACGCAAAACATATGCGGTAAGTATGGGATTTTGCGAGCTGCCTAATGACATGCCTGAATTCAAAAAGCTTGTTAGTGGGTTTTCATCGCTCTTGGTTCGAGAGAAGACGTGCTCAGATTTTCTTTCTCGTATATGCCCTCATGCTGTGAGTCTACAAGTTGTTGTCGATCCTACTCTGCTCATAGACCCTGAAAGTTGGACATCGATGGCTTGCCTGCCTCAATATGCTAAAAAGAAGGATTACATACTTGTATATGACATTTCAGAGAGCGAAACTACTTTCATTGCTGCTAGATTAATTGCAAAACAAACGAAAAAGCAAATCATTCGAATCCAACAAAATACTTTTGGAGGTAAGTTTTTGGGGAAAAAAGGGATCAAATCTGTACGTAATGTCTCACCTGAACAGTATCTTGGCCTTTTCAAAAATGCGGCGCTGACAGTAGTCAGCTCTTTTCATGGAGTCTGCTTTTCAATTATCAATCAACGTGATTTCTACTTTGCGACGCAGGTAGGTAACTCAAACACCAATTCCCGTATCTATGACCTTCTCGACTCTCTAGGCATTAAAAACAGAAGTGTTCAGCATCTGTTTTCTGGGACTGCGGAGCCGATTAATTGGAGCGTCGTCGATACTCATCTCGCTACCTTACGCAAACGTTCACTTGATCTTCTCGAATCTTCACTTAATGATTTGGGTTGCAAAGATGACAAATAGTGCTTCAAGAACCCAATCTTTCCTTCAAAATAGCTTCTGGTCAATGGTACTCATGCTCGTCAACCTTTTTTCTGGCTTTATTGTCCCTCGTGCCATTATTGGGGCATATGGCTCCGAGGTGAACGGTCTAGTGAACTCTTTAACACAGATGGTGAGTTACATCTCTCTTGTTGAGGCAGGGATTGGTGCTTCAGCAGTATTCGCACTATATGGTCCCCTTGCGATAGGGGACCAATGCAACGTGGACGCTATCGTTACAGAGGCGAAGCGTTTCTACTATCGTTCAGGTTTGATTTTTACTATGCTGATCTTTGCGCTTGCTATTATATATCCATTACTTGTGAAGACAGAGACGATCAAACCAGCTGAAATAATGGTACTCGTTGTTTCCCTTGGCGCAACGGGTTTTTTGGACTTTTTCACCCTCGCAAAGTATCAAGTATTGTTTACTGCGGGCCAATGCAATTGGGTAGTACAAATCGCAACTAGCGTATATAGAATCTTCTATACTATAGCCGTGATCGTAATGTCTTCTCTTAACGTGCCCGTAGCGACCGTCTATTTACTTGCAATTGCTGCAATATTTATACGAGCTATCGTCCTCGTTTCATATACAAAAAAAATCTATCCGCATGTCAACTTCTCGTCAAAAAATACGTATAGTTTAAAACAACACTGGGATGCATTTTACCTTCAAATATTAGGTGCAGTTCAGTCAGGGGCACCGCTCCTTGTTGCTACGTTTTTGTTGCAAGATCTTAAGCTGGTGAGCATATACTCGATTTACCTTTTGGTCGGAAATGGTGTGCAAAACGTGATAGCGTCGTTCTGTAATGGGACTCAAGCGAGTTTTGGTGATGTTATTGCGAGAGGTCAAAAAAGTGTCCTCAAGAAAACTTTTGCTGAATTCCAGACGGCTCTCTACTTTGTTGCCGGTGTCGGTTGCGGGACTGCCGCTGCACTAGTGGTACCATTCGTTAGACTCTATACCAAAGGGGTTGCAGATGTAGATTACGTTCGTCCAGTCTTGGGAACCCTCGTAATGCTTAATGTCTTTCTCTATCATCTTAAATCTCCGCAGGGTCTCCTTGTTATCGCTGCTGGCCATTATCGGAAGACGCGTCTGCAGACAACTGCACAGGCGGTTATTTTGCTAGTAGGAACCATTGTACTTGGGGTCCTATTCGGATTGGAGGGAATTGTGTTGGGCTGTTGTCTCTCAAACTTTTACCGAGACATTGATCTGTTATTTTACGTACCGCACGAGATAACTGGGACTAGCCCAATGGAAACAGTGTGTAAGATGCTTCTCAGTTGCATTGTCGCTGCCACGATTTACAGTCCCTATAAGCTGTTGTCGCCCCCGTGCAGTGCATGGAGTTCATGGTTAATACAATTGGGGCTACTCATTCTCTGGGGATCTGCTGTTTCGCTCGCTGTACTCCGATTGACCCAGCGTGTTGAGTTCTCGGCGCTGTTGGCTCGGCTGAAGAATTTGAAAAGGTGATCTACCGTGTTGGATGATTCTGCGTATCCAATTGCATTTGCTGCAAAAAATAATGACGAGACGGTTCGTGCCGCGTCGATGTCCGGAGGTGTATTTAGTGAACTTGCTCGCGATATCTTGAACCGAGGGGGAGTGGTTTACGGTTGTGCGCTGACCGAAACGTTCCGCGCTATGCATATTAGAATCAATTCCATCGACGAGATCGATCGCTTGAGAGGCTCTAAATATATACAGAGTGACCTTACAAATATATGGACCCTTTTAGCCAAGGATATTGAAAGTGGGATTCCAGTCCTCTTCTCCGGAACACCTTGCCAAGTCGCTGCAGTAAGAGCATATGTTTCTTTTAAGCTACTAAGTGATGATAATCTAATTTGCGTTGACTTGGTGTGTCATGGTGTACCAAGTCCGATTGTGTGGGCTGATTACCTGAAGTGCATGGAGCAACGTTTTGACGGCTCTGTCGAATCAGTTGTTTTTCGAGATAAGTATCGATTTGGATGGGCATCATGCCACGAGACGGTCTTTATTGACGGAGTGCCGCACAGTGCCGAAACATTTAAGGATTTGTATTTTGCCCATCAGGTAGTGCGGCTTTCTTGTTTTTGTTGCCCTTACAAAAGCACAAAACGAGTCGGCGATGTGAGCATTGCGGATTTTTGGGGTATCGATGATGTGATACCTGGATTTAATGATAATAGGGGGGTTTCATTAGTATTAATTAATTCAATAAAGGGGGATGGAATCTTTGCTAGAATTCGTCCAAGGCTCGATGCTAGGAAGGTTTCGATCGAAAAGTGCCTACAGCCATCTCTTGTGACCAACTTTCCTGAACCTAAAAACAGAGCGAAGTTCTGGCGTGATTTTCAGATGCATGACCTTGAATGGCTTGTTAGACATTATGCGAATAAACCATTGTGGCGTCGTATGGGGTCAAAGATCAAAAGACGTATCAAAAACAGAGGGGGGAGTAAATGCTAAGTGGAAAAAGAGATGCTTTTCGATTGCCCGATTTGGATTCAGACAGGCATTACTGCTGCGGTTGTGGAGTGTGTGCGGCAATTTGCCCGAATAGTGCGATCCTCATGGTTGTTGATTCTGAAGGCTTTGCATATCCAAAGGTCAGCAGTTGCTGTTGCATTGGTTGCTTAACTTGTGAGCGAACTTGCGCATTTAAACTCGACCTTACCATCAGCAGTATTCGAGCAGCGGAGTAATGAATTTCTCTTTTTCTTGCAGGTGAAAAGGCCTGTTTAAATCTGTACATAGGTGAGCATCTCGTATTTCATATTTCTTCGGTGCTTAGCTACAGCTTGTCAACGACTGCTCTTCCTTTGATGTCGCGTTCTTGGCAGAAGCTCCTTGGTCTACACAAGCCGTATGATTTTTTGAGATGAAGTATGAAGCCCTGTACGGGCAGCAGCTCTATTGTAGCAAGTTTCACTGTTGGTAGTCGAGACACCAAACAGAGTATTGCCATTATTCTGTACTCTTATTGGGAATTGGAGGTCACGTTTGGTTACGTCATAATTTAAGTATTCGATTAGAGTCGATTAATCGCAGACGTAGTCCAACTGCTGGATGGATACAACGTAGAGTTGCTTGATGTCGAGAAGGATACCTGATATAGTGCAATAAGTTAAGCTTACAGGTGAGGTGTCGAAATCAGTCCGCAGAATACTTGAATTGCAATCCCATCGATACGGTTGAGACTGTGGACATAACCTCGGACATCGCCTCGGCTGTATAGCTTGGACTTTTTCTGTACCTCATCAGGCTCATTTAATCGAGTGATTCCTTGATTCGCGTTATATCGTACTAGTGAAGATGTTCGTCGAGCGCATTGACGTACCTCCTTTGTCGACACGCCTTGCCTGTTGCAGCCGTAGAGAAATTCCAATTTCAAACGGCCGATAAATCGTTCGCACATGCTATTGTCAGGCGATCATTCCTTTTTCGACATCGATCTCATGAGGTTGCCGGCATCAGTGAGTTTTATCTAGCGGACCAGCGATAATGGCATTCGCGGTCGGACCAGACTAGTAGATTCTCATTTTTTTCAAAGTGTCCAGGGCCCGATTCAGCATGGAGTTGACGGGCTTTCGCGTCGAGGCCGGTACCGATCGAACATCATCTATTTTATGCAAGTCCGAGTGTCAAATTTCAAAGAATTCGTTGAGTCTTTAAAACGTTTCTAAAGCTTGAAATTTAATAAATAGAAACCCTGTTTCAAAAACAGTATCCGGCAATCCAATATCTCGACAAAAAAACCGATACTCCAAAGTTTGCATTTTTACGATGCAACCAGTCGTGAAGATTCTTTCGCTCTAAAAGAACCATTTGCATTTTGAGCGGTAGGAATCTTATATTTGATTAGAAAGCATTTAGGAGATTTACGGAACAAGGCACTCCATCATCACAATGTTTGTTTTTTCTAAACAGTTAAGACGACCTTAAAAAATGTGTGAGCTTAAAAAAGATGAATTCAATGCATATTCGGTTGGATCAATTAAATATTATGAGATTGCTTTTTTCCGAATTGTGATTGAAGTGTATCTGAGTTGCAAAGCGGAGCTAATAATCAAAACTATGGTTTGACCTTCTGATCAATTCGGTTATACAAAATCGCTTGAGCAGTTATAAATAAAAGTAGGAATAAACGTAAATACTTCTATCTGCTCGCGATTGCATGTGGCATATTCGTTTGCCTCATAATCAAGAGTAATAATGATTGTAATGATGGCGCAAGAACGTGCTTTGTAAGTTAGCTTTTCAGATTTGAAAAGATACTGTATATTTTTTCTTCAGTAGTCCCACAACGAGTACTTATCCAGCTAAAACCCGATTGGCAAACTGATTGAAAATGGGGCATTGACTATTTCCTCAACCCACATCTCACAATCTCAGTTGTCCGATAGCGGCCGTGCTCCTCGCCTCGAGAAGCTCGGCCACCGGCAAAAAACTCACACCCCACCCGCCGCCGCAGCTCTCCGATGGGCGACTGCGTAGAACAGCGCGAATCCCACGGCGACCGAGCCGAGCAGAAGCGTGCCGAGGGCGATGGGCAGCCTCAGCGACTGCGAGTTGAAGACAGCTGCGACGAGCACCAGAAAGTAGGAGGGGAGATAACCGCCCAACCCGCCGAGCACGACTTGGAAGCCCGAGACGAGCGCGGCGTTCTCGTTGTTCGCGCACTCGGCGATCTTGACGTAGAAGGAAGACGACATCGTCCCCAGTCCGATCCCGACGATCACCGCGCTGGCATACATGGGCGGCAGCGTCGCCGCTTGCGAGATGCAAAACGTCCCCAGCCCCAGCGCCCCGGCGCAGAAGGTGATGGTGTAGTCGCCCAGCACCTTCTGTATGAGGCCGAACGAAAGCGCGGCGAACATCGCGGTCAGCGTCGCGGTGGAGAGCACCGTGGCAGCCGTGGTGGCATCGCCCAAGCCCTCGGTGACGATGATGCTCGACATGTTGAGCTGGTAGATCGTCTGCACGATCATGCATACGCAGTAGAACAAAATGAAGACGTAGAGCCTGCGCGGAAGCTGCCTGATGGCCGCCGCGAGAGGCGTTTGCGCCGCGACGGGCCTGATCTCGGGTTCCGGCAAACACAGCAGCAGCGCCGCCAAGCTCAACAGTAAAACGAGGTAGGCGCTCCAGCTGATCTTGGCGCTCACGCCGACGAGCAGCCCTACGATCATCTGCAGGATGATGAGGGAGACGTTCTTCACCACCTCGCCCACGCCGAACATGTACGCGCGTCGCTCGCCGGGAAACAGATCGATGATCAGCGCGTTGCCAAGCGGCCACAACAGGCCCAACCCGAAGCCCAGCACCATGCGCGCGCACACGACGGTTTGAAACGACATCAGAAACAGCGGCGCTGACCCGCCGACCACGATGAGGAGAAACGACATCGTGAGGACGGTTCGATATCTGAGTCGACGTCCCGTCAGCGCCCCGGAGAGGATCGAAGCGGGGATGGCCGCCAGATTCGGGATCGTGATCAGCGAGGCTATCTGCTCATGTGAGATGCCGGGGAACAGCTGCTGCAGGTCGTGCAAAGCGGGATCCATGACATTGGCTGCGATGCAGGCGAAGTAGATCTGCAGCACGCCCACCGCGACGATGATCGTGCGCGCCCGTCCCGTGAATCGATTGGCAAGCATCACTCAAACCCCCTTGTCTCGCGAACCAGCTCCGCCATACGGCAGGCCAGCCCGTCGAAGTCCATATCGTTGGCATCGCACAAGAAGCGCTCCTCGGCATCGGTTATGTCGTAGCGGCAGGCTCCGCAGATGCCGCCGCATATCGCCCCGATCGTGTCGGTGTCGCCGCCGATGTTGGCGGCGATGTGCACCGACGCCTTGAGACTCGCTGCCGATCTGCGCACGATCGCAAGAGCGGCCGGCACCGTCTCGACGGTTTCCAGCCCGGTGCCCAGAAAGTCGGAGAGTCCGTCGAGAAACTCGCTTTCGTCCGCGTTCTCGGCGAGCCGCCAAGCGTAGCGAACGCGCGCTATCAGCTCTGGGCTCGGTGTCTGCGCACCGAAGCGGGCGGCCTCATCCGCCGCCGCTGCGATGAGTGCGAGCAGCTCATCCCACTCGATCCGGTCGTGCTCGAAGCAGTAGCTCACCGTCGTCGCGACCGCTGCGGCTCCTTGTATGGCGATTCGCGTGTTGTGCGTCGGCATGCAGATGTGCGCCACCTGCTCGACCAGACTCGTCATATCCCGACAGGAGCAGATGAGCCCGACCGGCGCGATCTTCATCGCCGCGCCGTTGGTCGTGCCCTGCGCACCCGCCTCCTCCAGTTTGGAGCCGCCCTGTATGGCGCGGACTGCCCGCAGCGTGCTCGGGCCCACCACATCGGCGCTTCTGGGATCCGTGTCCAGCCATTCGATCAGGCGCGCAGCGAAGCTCTCGGCGTTCAGGTGAGCGCGGCCGCGAATCAGGGCCTCGCATACGAACACGGTCAGCTGCGTGTCGTCGGTCACCTGGCCGGCGTTGAAGCTCCGGCGAATCGTCGAGCCCTCTTGAGGGCTGGGAAGATACGTGTTCACTGTGCCGAAGTGCTCCCGGATGAAGCGTCGGGTGCAGCCCTCCGTCGGCATGCCCATGGCGTCGCCATAGGCGATTCCCAGCAGCGTATGCAGCGTCTTTCTGTAGATGGAATCCATTGCATGCTCCTCTCGCATGGCGGTGATCAGACGCTCTCCATGAACCGTTGCACCTGCTCGGCTGTCGGTGACGCCTGCGCTCCGAAATCCAAGCAGGTATAGGCGGCGCACCAGGTGGAGTACCACAGCGCGGCCTTGAGATCCATGTGCTCGACGAGATGGCTCACCATGAAGGAGCCGATGAAGGAGTCCCCGGCACCGGTGGTGTCTCGCGCCTCGATCGCAACCGCCGGGATGCGGATCTCGCGATCTCGCTCGTCGTAGGCCACCACCCCTTGGGCGCCCAGTGTCAAGACGATCAGCCCCGGATAGTATCTGCGAATGAACTCGACCTGCCCTGACAGCTCGTCCGAGCCGCTCAGAGCCCTGATAGCCTCTTGGCACGGAGCGAACACGTCCACGTACGCCAGGATATCGGTGAGAAACGTCCGATCAACGCCCTGAGATAGGATGCTCTCCAGATCCTCCTGAAAGTTGATCACGACTTTTTTCCCGGCGGCGTGAGCGCGCTGGGCTGCCGCCATGTTCAACTCTGCGGGATTGAGATCGAGATAGACGATGTCCGCTTCCTCGATCAGAGAGAGGTCGGCGCGCTCCTCCTCCAAGGGAGGAAGACGGTGTTCACGGGAGACGACGAGCATCTTCTCGCCGTGAGGATCGACATAAATCAGACAGCTCGGCGCATCGAATTCACCGGGTCGCCGAACCACTCCTCTGCTGTCTATACCGCGGCGCGCCAGGTTATCCATGATCCAGTCGCTGTCGGCGTCTTGCGCCACCTGCGTGATCACGCCGGTGGAAGCGCCGAGCTTGGCCGCCTGCACGAGCACGTTGGTGCCGCTGCCGCCCTGCAACCGTTCAGATGAGAGAACGTTGCAGAAGCTGTCTTTGATCGGCAGATGGTCAACTTGGCAGATCGTATCCACAGCGATGCTGCAGACCCCGAGGATGTTCATGTTCAAACCCCTTTCAGATCTTGTCTTAGGCGATTCTCATGTTGCCGATGGATATGGCTTCAAAGGCTGGCGGGGGAGAGGCGGGCGAGGTGCCGACGAGCTGGTGCCTCGCCCGCTTGTCTCATGCCAGCAGGTAGGATCTACCGTCCCCAGTACTCCGCGTTCAGCTCGATGTAGTGCTGCGCCAGATCCTTGGCGATGGAGTAGGAACCCACGAGCGGGTGCATGCTCAGACACTCCACGATGTCGTCCTCCGAGCGGCTGATGATGCCGCGGGCGGCCAGCCGCTCGTAGTATTTCACCCGTCGGATAAGTTCTAGGTTTCCTGGCTCTATATCCACCTCGGCGAAGCGGTGCGGCGCGCAGCCCTCTTTCGAGACGTCGCAGGTCACCTCTACCACATCGTCATCGGCAAGGCCTGGGATGGCACCGGCGTTCGGGGCGCACAGAATCATCGACCTGGTGCTGCCCGAGCGCTCGATCTCGATGTAGCGCAGCGCCACGCCGGCGTAGCCGCCCTCATCGGCACCGTATATATCGAACTTCCACGGCTCGGTGCGGCGAACGCCGCTCTCGTTAGCCATGTACATATTGCTGCGGCGACCGTGCCATCTATTATAGATCGCCAGTGCCTCGTCGAAGTTTCGATCCATGTCAAGACCGCGCAGCTCCCCGGTCATGTGCCGGTTGACCTCCTCGATCTGCTCGCCGCGCGTGATGCCGGCGCGCAGGATGTTCTCAACCGCGCGTTCGCGGTAGTAGAAGTAGTACAGGTACTCGTTGAGCAGAGTGCCGCGTCGCCGCGCGAGCTCGGGTTCGAAGTACCTCATGTCCGTCTCGCGGTAGGTGCGCTCGTCGGCCAGCAGCTCCGGCAGGATCTCGCGGCCGTCGAGCAGCACCGAGGAAAAGAAGGAAAGGTGGTTGAGACCGTAGCACTCCCCTGAGATGGCGCTCGAATCCACGCCGAGCATCGCTGCGATCGTGCGCAGCATGCCGGTGGGAGCGTCACAGACGCCATAGGCGAAATCATATCCCATGTCGCGCAGCGCCTGCGAGACGACGCCTGCGGGGTTCGTGAAGTTGAAGACCTTCGCACCCGGTTTGGCGTGCTCGCGTATGAGCTCGCAGTAGCCAGCGAGCGCGGGCACCGAGCGCATCGCGAAGGAGACGCCGGCCGCCCCGGTCGTCTCCTGACCGAGCACGTTGCGCGACAGCGCGATGCGCTCGTCGCGGACGCGCATGTGGTCGCCGCCCACGCGTATGGTGGTGATCACGTAGTCGGCGTCGCGCACCGCCTCGATCGCGTCGCCGGTGAGCCGCATCTCGAGATCCGGGCTCAGCAGCCCGGCGACGTGCCTGGCGATGCCCCCGTAGATGCGCAGCTTCTCCGCATCGGTGTCCATGAACACCAGCTCGGTGATCCCGAGCTCGCCCGCGCGCCGCGCCAGGCTCTTGGCGAGCAGTGGTGAACGAACCCCGCCGCCGCCGATAACCGTCAGTTTCATAATCTGATTCCTCTCTCTGGATGATTTCAAGCCTCTAATCGTTCTGCGGCTCGGCATCACCTCCTCTCACATCTGCGAGCTTCGAGAACGCCTCCTTCACCTGCGGTACCGCCAGCCCGATAATCACCTGTATCGCCTTGCCGTTGCGCACCACCCCCTTTGCTCCGCATGCCGTGAACGCCTCATCGGCCAGCACCAGGTTTTCGTCGGCTACGGTCACCCGAAGGCGCGTCATGCAGTTCGCGCAGGAGCGGATGTTTTTCGCACCGCCCAGCGCCGCGAGATAGCCGGCGGCTTCTTTGCTGCAGGACGTTTCACCATCGGCTTTCTCGGCGATTCGGCTGTGAACATCGCTCTTGCCGAACATCCGGACGGTGTTGCTGCGGCCGGGCGTGTTGAAGCCGAATCTCAGGATCAAAAACCTGAACACGAGAAAATACGTCAGGATCGAGACCGCCCCGATCGCGAACATGATTGCGAACGCCATCCAGTGGTTCTGCCACATCGGAATGAAGTTCTTGGCGGATATAGCGATCAACCCCGAGCCCATGTCGCCGGACACGCCGCAGGCGAACTCGATCGTCGCGAACGTCGCGGCGAGAAACGCGTGCACGAAGAACAGCACCGGCGCGAGAAACAAGAAGGTGTAATCGAACGGCTCGGTGATGCCGCACAGCACCGAGGTAATCACACCGGGCACGCACAGGGCGAGCACCCTTTGTCGGTTCCCCTTGCGCGCAGTCGCAAAGAAGGCCAGCGCGATGCCCGGCACACCGAAGAAGTTAGACAGACCCTGCAGCGAGAAGCCGCCCTGCGGGAACAGGATGCTCAGCGGCTGGGTGGACGCTGCGAATTCGTTCATGTGACGCATCCAGTAGGGGATGGTGCCACCCTCCACGATGGCGGGTCCGTACTCGAACGGCGCGCTGATGAAATGATGCAAACCGGTGGGCAGCAGCGCTTTCTCGAGGAACGTGTAGATCCATACGCCCAGCAGCCCCGCATGGGACATGAAAAACTGCAGCGAGCTGATAGCCGCCTGGACCGTCGGCCATATGGCGCAGAATGCGAGCGCCAGCGCGAGCATGACGGGAAAGCCCGCGGCTCCCACCAGCGCGGATCCCTGGAAGATGCCGAGCCACTCGGGCAGCCGCCTTCTGAAGCAGCGGTTATGGACCCAGACGATGACCGCTGAGACGAGCAGGGCCCCGAGAAAGCCCGTGTCGAGGGTTCTGATGCCGCAGATCGCCTTGATGCCCAGAGCATCCGCCGCATCCAGATCGACGCCGAACGTCGACCCGAATCCGGCCAGTATGCTCGATACGAAGACGTTGAAGGTCATGTACAAAACGAGCGCCTCGAGTGCCGCGCGCCCGCGCGCTTCGTTGGCGAGTCCGAGCGCAAGGCCGACGGCAAATAGGATTTCCATGTTGTTGAAGACGGTCCAGCCGCCCTGATTGATAACGGTCCACGCTCGGTTTCAAACGGTGCCTTCGCTAGCGATCGACCCGATGAGTATGGGATTCGTCAGCACAGAGGTTATCGCGACAACGATGCCCGAGAAGATGAAAAACAGAACCGGCGTCAGCATCGCGCCGCCGAAGCGTTGAAACTTCGCCATGACTTCGCCGTGCGCATCAAAGCGCGCGCGTGAGCCAGCAGCTTTCATACTCATGAAACCTCCCCTCACATCTGAGTTCTCATCGCTTGCCCGCGCAGGCAGCAAATCGCGCGGACGCGGGCCTTGAGATCGGGATTGGCTCTGGCCATATCTGCGGCCATATCGAACCCGGGCATGTTGGCCATCAGCGTCGCCGAGGTGAGGATGCCCTCGGTGAACGCGTCGAGGATGCCGTGGTTGATTCCGGCGCTATAGCCGAAATCGTCTGCATTGATGATGAGAAGCGGCATGATATCTCCGTTCTGCTTGGAGTGGTGGACTCTGGTGTACGGTTGTTGTCGCGCGCGCGATAATGGGCTGGAACTTGAGAGATGCGTTCGGTTGAATATGAATAAACGGTCAATCAAGATGTTCAACTATGGTATATATACCGTATATAAAGCAAGTGACCATTCCTGTTCAAGAGAACAGAACACTGTGAATTCAATGTTTGATGCGCAGCTGAGGGACAAGACAAGGCTGATAGGTCTATCAAGTTTGTTAACGACTCGTACCCGTTAATTGGTTTCGTCCGATGCGACCGCTACGGACTGTACCATCAGATATCGATGCTTTTAACTGCATTCAAACCGTCGCCTGCAAGGATACATTCTGTCCGGTCTTTCTGAAATTATCATAACTACGGTATCTTTACCGCTTGTAAAACTAACGGTCTCCATCACAGTATTCGTATGGATAAAATACTGCAGAAACAACTGGGAGCGCGAATCAAAAGCCTTCGCAAGACGCGGATCGGCATGACGCAGGATGCCTTTGCTCGCAAATGCGCAATCGACGAAACGTATTACGCGGCGATCGAGCAAGGTAGGCATAACCCGACATTTTTGATGTTGAAAAAGATCGCCTCCGGACTCCGGGTCTCTCTTTCCGAGCTTCTGAAAGATCTATAGAGGGTTTCAGCCCTCGTTCATAGCTGGTCAGCTGTATTGCACCTTGGCGTCGGCGTAGCATAGATCCTTACCCCCGTCTTCTCCATTGCTGTTTTCAGCTTTTTCCCTCAGCTGATACTGGTACGGTTCCGGACCCGTTGCGGTAGCTGCTGCAAGCTGAAAGTTGGCCATTCCGGCCCTAGAAAACCTATGAGCTCTGAGCACTATTTGGATACTACGGCATGAACTTGAGTAGTTACAACGGTATATATACCTTTATTCTAAATATATTTTAAACTCGTTGGGATTTAGATTGAGGGACATTTTGATCGCATCAAGCCAGTGCAGATAACAGAAATCAGACGGAAACCATATAGATATCGACTGGCTTCTATGATTGAAGCGCGCGTCAGCAGAAACAGCAAACTGCTGATTCAACGTGTTTCAGGCTCGCCGTTGGTTGCAGGAAAACCGAAGCAATTGATATGTAGATATCAATTACGGTATATATACCTTTGTAATAATTTACCAAAACTTTCAGAATTGCATCATGAGCGATTCTGTAGACCAACAAATCGGCGCGAGGATACGATGCCTGCGCAAGAAGCGAACCGGTCTGAGTCAGAACGGCTTCGCCTGCCAGATCGGTATCGATCGCTCATACTTTGCGACTATTGAGCAGGGCAAGCACAGCGCCACACTGCAGATGCTCGCGCGCATATCGCAGGGACTGGGTGTCTCGCTGCAAGAGCTTTTTGAAGGTCTGTAGCGCGCCTGCGTTTTCTCAACGAACTCAAAACGCTCAACGTGGTTGCGGGTCCTAGTTTAAATATGCCCACTATGGATCCTCGACGCGTCAATGACTCGGTACCGCTTCGTCTCAGGATGCGGTTGCCTTATCGGTCTGCTTTCCGCGGTGGGCGATCTGGGACAGCTTCTTACGGCGGATTTGGTCGTGCTCGGCCTGCGAGACCTTGGTGCGGTTGTAGGCGATACCCGCGACGGGGGGGCCGGCCTTGCGCAGCTGCCCGGAGCCCTTTTCAAGCTCACCAGCACGGGTGACGCCGTTGCGAACGACCAGCAGCGCCGCATCGGAAAGCGCGGACAGAATCGCCGCATCGGCGAACGGACCGAGTCGCGGTGCGTTGTACACGATGTATGAGAAGTGCTCTGACAAGATATCGTGCAGCGCTTTGAAGCGTTCCGAGGAGATGAGCTCGGTGGGGTTGGGGACACCCGTCTCAGCATCGAGGAAGAACACGTTCTCGTGTCCGATATCGCATACCGCCTGCACCAGCGAGCAGCATTGCGACAGGACGCTTCTGAGTCCTTCGCGCGAGTGAGCTCCGATCAGATCGAACAGGGGTCTGTTTCTGAAGTCGCATTCCACCAGCAGGACTTTGCGACCATCGGATGCAGCGGCCTTGGCGACCAACAGAGCCACATCGGGGCTTCCCTCTTGATCGGCGGCGGACGTGACCGTAATGGAGCGAATCGGATCTCCGATCTTCAGAAACGCCAGATTCGCCAGAACGGTGCGCGCCGACTCGAGCGCTTCGCACTCCTGCCCTGGCACAGGGCTTGCAGCAGCGACGTTCTCCGCATCCTCTTCGATGGCTGCGGTCAAGAGCGCCCGCGCCTCCGAAACATCCCGCGGGGGCGTGTGCACATCGGTGACGTCTGCGATCGTACCGAGCACTGGCAAATCAGATACCTGCTCTGCGGTCTCGATGTTGCGGATGCGATCGTCCAGCAGAGCGGGAAGCGCAATGAGCGCCGTCGATGCGAGCAGGGCCCCGACAAACGCCTCGGCGATGAACTTGGTCTTGCTCATTCCGGTCGGCTCCATGGGAACGGGGGCCTTGTCGACCACCTTCACGCTGTAGACGCCCATGAACTCGTGCGAGACATCTGCGACGGCGGCGGCCAGAGCGTTGGCGACATATGAGGTGCTCTCCGCGCTCGGCCCGGTCACGGCGATCTGGAGCACGAGCGAGTTCTTGTCGCTGACGACTGATGTCTCGTATCCGTCAAGTGAGGGCATCCCGAGCGCCTTGGCGGCTTGATCCTGCACGCGCTGGCTCTTGACGAGCTGCGACACATCCTCGGCGATGCGCTCGCTGACCCCGAATGCGGTCGAAAGGTTCGTCTTGTTCGAGGAATCGTCAGAGACCAAGATATAAAGTGTCGTCGCCGCCTTGTACTGGTCGCGCACGAACACCGAGCAGTAGATCCCGGCCATGCCGGTGATGGTCGCGGTCAGCAATATGATGATCCACAGCCGCTTACGTATGAGTCCAGCAAGATCACGTAATGTCATGTGTTCCGCTCCATCTGCGCATCGAGCCCCGGGAGAGTGATTAAGTACCGAGCGCATCGCATTTTAGCACCAAGTTGCCCGTTCGCCCACAGATATCGCGCGTGAAGCGCCAATCCGGTCGTGCTACACTTCTTCTTTACGTGGGGGCGTGGCGGAATTGGCATACGCAAGGGACTTAAAATCCCTCGCCGCAAGGCTTGTGGGTTCGAACCCCACCGCCCCTACCGCATGCGATTCCGCGCGGCGGTCTCCTTCGGGCCCACCGCATCTCCTGCGTCGCGATCGTCTGCCTTCTCGCCAGCTTCAGCCTTTGGCGCGAACGAGTCGCTCTCGGCTCGCTTCAGATACTCGTCGCGCCTGCTCATATCGCCCTTGTTCCCATACTGAAGCGCGAGCAGGTACTCCAAGCGGCCTCGCTTGGCGCCTTGGACGTCCGCGAGCTCGCCTTCCATCTCCTCGATATACGAGGAGCTGTTCAGGTTCACGATCTCATGCATCTGACGGCACTCCCGCTTCACCGCGTCGTATCTGTCGCCCCACCCTTGGATCTCCTCGAGAAGCTCTTCGCTTCGCGCCTTCTTCTCGCGGGCGAGGTAGAAGTTGAAGGCTTTGAGGACCAGATCGGTGCGCTGCGCTCGCCCCAGGCGGCGCGAGAGCATCTCCTGGAACTGCTTGTCGGCTGCGGCGAAGTCATCTTGCATGAGGCTGGCATTGAGGCGCATGTAGCTGAGGTTGTACGGGGGATACAGCAACCGCGCAAGGCGGCTGCTCACAAGGGCTTCGAACCCGTCGAAGTCGCCAGCGGCGAGCAGGCGCCTCAAGCGACCGAATGTCGCGCGCTTCAAGATCCCACCGATGATCCAAGCTGCCGCCATGATGGCGATCAGCACGTAGGAGATAGCCCTGGTGTCCATGGGACGTCCCTTCCTGTCTCAGCCTCTGCGTCGCGCGCAGCTCTCGGGCGCGGCGCTCGAGAGCTCCGATGCGAACCGATCTCTTTAACCTACCATGTTCGCGCCCCTTCCGAAAGCTGAGGATGCTTCGCGGCGCGCCAACGCGACAGGATCGTGCGGAGACTTTGGCGTTTTGCGCCACACGAGAGGTCGCACGAGATACACTAGGAGGCGGTGTTTTCTCGAAAGGAGATCCGTGATATGAAAAAGATCATTTTGGCATGCGGTGCGGGCGTGGCGACATCGACCGTCGTGGCCGGCAAGATCAGCGAGCTGCTGGACAAAAACGGCTATGAGGGGCTCTATTCGATCGTGCAATGCGAGATCGCCGAGGCGAAAAGCCAGTGCGCCGGTGCGGACCTGTTGATCGCCACCACTGTGGCCCCCGAAGGCATCGAGTGCCCCTACGTGAACGGCGTCCCCTTTCTCACCGGCATGGGCCGCGCCTCAGCCGAGCGGGATATCCTGGCGGCGCTCGCCGGGTAGCCGCTTTGGATGCGTCTTTGTGGTGCTCGCGCGGGACCCTCTTTCGCATCCCTTTCCCTTCGTCGGCATCTCATCTCTTCCCTTCTCGTCTGGGCCGCGGATTCGACCCTGACGGGAAGGATTCTCCCTGACTCAGGGCTACGCGTTGCGTTGACTTTGCGATTCGACTCAACAACTTTATGCCGTCCTTTTCGAACGATTCGCTCGACGCGACTGCGGTGTCGCGGTATAACGCGAAAAGCAGCAAAGCCCGCAGTCTGGTGCGGGCGGCGCTACACTTTCGTTTGTAGGGGCCAGGTGCTTCTGGCCCCTATCTCTTACCGCGCAACTCCATCCGCCATCGCTTATAGTTCCGCGCAGCCTTCGGCGCGAGCCGAAAGATGCTCAGCGTGTAAAATACCGCCTGCAGAATTTCAAGGAAGATCCCCAAAGGTGACGCTCCTTTCCCCGGCTGCCTCATCGAGGTGCTCGGTATGTTGGTAGCGCCGCCCGCGAACGGACTCTGCCGCGGGCTCATTCCATCATGTCGCACAATCTCGAGATGAACTCCTCGTAGTTCTCGCATCGGGAGAGCGCGAGCACCTGTTGAGGGTCGGAGAGCACGCAGACCAGGGGATCGAACAGCTCGTAGAACGCGGCTCGGTCCCTGCGGTTGAAGGACAGCATCATCACCAGGCGAACGTACTCGCCGTTCCAGTCGATCGGCGTGTGCGAGACCATCACCGAGATGCTGCTGCGCTTGGAGCACAGACGGACCGGATGGGGTAGGGCGAATGACGAGAGGGACGTCGAAGAGAGCGCTTCGCGCTCCCACACGCGCTCTTCGAAATCCTCACCGACCCAATCGCGCGCCCGCAACCTGTTGACCATGCGGTGGATGACTTCATCGCGCGTCATACGGTCTTCGTTGATCTCGAACAGCTCGGCGAACATGAGCCGTTCGAGATTGCCCCTGATCTCGCCTCTGCGTTTGCGATGCTTCAGCTCCTCGACGATGCGCCGGATCTCCTCGGCGTCGTGATCCGTGGGAAAGATGTTGACCCTGTAGATGGGAGCGCCAGAGTACACCTTGACGGGTACGGTCGCGATGAGCAGATCGACGGCGCTCAGGTGCGCGAGGTCCTCTTCCTCTGTGACGATATTTGTGATGAGCAGAACTGCCTCGAAGTGACGATCGAGGAACAGCATCACCTTCTTGTCGAGATCATAGTACGACGGGCAGTACAGGACCGCTTTGACCTTGTTGGTGAGCTGCTTTTGAGTCTCGAGTGCGCTTCCCAAGTGAAACGCGATGTAGGCGATCTCGTCGTCATTGATCTCCAGAGCGGTGCGCATCTTGATGAGGCACGCCTCGGCGACCGCCGTGTCGTAGAGCAGCGGGCACATCGAACGTATCTGCTGGGTGAGCGGGTTCTTGCTCAGACCGCCCGACTTTGCGCGCAGCAGCAGATTCTTAATGTGCAGGGCGAAGCGCACGAAGAACTCGTGTTCGGACAAATCGATGCCATAGTAGCCGCTCAGATCCGAGATCATCTCCCTCACCAGCGCCAGACATTCCGAGCCGATGAAGTGTTCGATGTCGTCCTTGGTTGCCGTCCGATAATCAAGCAAGGTGGTGCGCGACGCTAGCAAAAGAGAAAGCTCGTAGACCTCGACGGAGGAGAAGGCGATGCCGAAGTGCTCGGCGAGCCGGCCCGTGATCGCGAGCGCGAGTTCGCGGTCGCCCGCGCCCGAGCTCTCCGGGTCCCTCGAACCGACGCTGCCGGCATCTGCAACGCTCCTGTCGTCTTCGATCCATCGCATCCCGCTGAGACTGTTGCCGGAGCGAATGCGCTCGATGGTGATGGCGATGTGCAGCACAAGGTTCACAACCGAATAGTCATTCGCGAAACGGCGATACTCGTCCAGCGTTTCGCGGACGCATGCGCTGATGTAGCCGGCATCGATATCGGGGAACGCTTGCTCGATGGTGCTGAGGTCGAGGAAGTTCACACTTGTCTCGCTGTAGAGCAGATCGCTCCCCAGCCGACGCTTGTCCTTTTCAAGGCCCTCGAGACTCAGTTGGTTGTCGTGTTGCACGAGATCGAGCCTGAACGGCGCGATCCGATGTCGCACGCGGCTGAGATCAGTTTTCATCGTGGTCAGACTGACAAAGAGCTCCTCGCATAGATCGAAGACGTTCAGCGAGCGGTTCGCGAACAGGAGTCGTCGCAACAGAAACACGATGCGCTCCCGGCTGTTCTGCGGCACGTCATCGGATCTTTGCGCATCGATCAGAGCGCTTGCGAGATCAGGATCGGGATGATACCCACTTCTGTTCGATCCGATGCAACCTGGCACCTTGGCGTTGATCTTCTGCACGCAGGCCTTGACCGTACGAATCGAGACGTCGAGCCTCGAGGCGAGCGCGCGGGCGCTCAGAGGACCAGCGCTTTCGAGCAGTGCGCGCAGCAGCTGTTGTTCTCTCTCGGAAAGCACGGTGCATCCATCCCTTCCCATGTCGAGGTTGCCGATCTGTCTTTTGCTCGGCGATCGGTGTACGACGCTCGCTTCTGCCTGAACAACGATCCGTCTGATTATCAACCGCGTCTGACAATAGGGTCGGGCGCGGGATCAGACTACGTCGATTGTAATAACCGAATCGTATTTCGCAGTCTGCTCGGACATCTGGTTTTTGCACCGTCAGGGTGCACGAGACAAGTGGAAGCGCTGAGGCGGATCATAGAGGATGACAGTGTTTCGTTCGCCCGTAAACCCGAGGAGGTCGCCAATGAAGTCGTTTGCCCATACAATTACTGACCCCGTTGGCTTGCACGCACGTCCCGCAGCCGATCTGGCTCGCTTCGCGGCATCATGCGCATCCGATGTGCACGTGAGAAAGCGCGGTGCCGACAAGGAGGTCGACGCGAAGAGCATGCTCGCGATCATGTCGCTCGGGGTTCGGACTCACGACGCCGTCGAGTTCTCGATCGAGGGGGAGACGGAAGCAGACGACGCGCCCGCGCTCCGCGCATTTTGCGAGCGCACGTTCTAGCCAGGGTGAGTACGGCGATGGCGCTCTCGAGGCGTCGGAATTGGGAGGATACAAGATGAAGGAGATCCTGTTGGTGTGCGGAACCGGGGCGAGCAGCGGTTTCATGGCTAAGAACATCCGGCAGGCCGCCAAGGCCCGCGGGCTGGAGTGGAGCGTCAAGGCACGCAGCGATTCGGTTATCGAGGACTACATCGACCAGATCGATCTGCTCATGGTCGGTCCGCATCTCTCGTACATGCTCGGTGACCTTGAAGAGGTCGCCAAACCCTATGGCGTGCCCGTGGCGATCATCCCCAAAGCGGATTACGGAAACCTCGACGGCGAGGCCGTCTGCGATTTCATGCTGCCGTATCTGAGTGAATAAGACGAGACGAGGGGAGATTATCGATGGATGCTTTCATGGCGTGGATGACGGATTCCTTCGCGCCGAAGATGAATCGGCTCGCGCGCAATCCGTGGCTTGCTGCAGTGCAAGAGGCCATTCTCGACGCGATGCCACTCATTCTCATCGGCTCATTTGCTACGCTGTTCAATATCATTCGGGATGTCTTTCCGAACATGCCCGATATAAGCATGCTCAGCAACTTCTCATTCGGTTTGATGGGTTTATACCTTGCCTACCTCGTGCCCGCAACGATCATGGAGAAGAAGAAGCATAAGCGCACCTCTCGTCAGGCGGGGCTGGCCGGCATGGCGATGTTTCTCATGGTGGCTTATCCCACCTTTGATGATAGCGGCAACGTAACCTTTGTATTCTCAAGCTTGGGAACGGGTGGGATGGTCGCAGCGCTCGTGGCAGGTCTGTTCGTGGCTGCAATCATGAATCTGTTCGCCAAACACACATTCTTCAGCGAGGATTCGTCGATCCCTGATTTCATAACAGTCTGGTTCGACACGTTGATTCCGATCACGCTGTGTCTCATCATCGGTTGGATCTTCACATTCGTGCTGCATATCAGCATCTTTAACATGATCTACCTAATCTTCCTGCCGTTTTTGACGATCGGTCAGTCTTTCTGGGGGTTTGTGCTGCTCAACTTCATCGGATACGCGTTTCTCTATACGTTCGGCATCTCCACCTGGGTCATCTATCCGATCACCTCTGCGATCTGCCTGCAGGGTATCGGCGACAACATGGCGCTGGTCGCTGCCGGGCATGCCGCCATCAACATCCACACCTCGGAGACGGTCAGGCTGTTTCTTGTCGGTGGCGGGGGCTCCACGCTTGCGTTGGGATTCATGCTGCTGCTCGCGAAGTCTGAGCGGCTGCGAGTCATCGGTCGCGCGACGATCATCCCTTCGCTGTGCAACATCAATGAGCCGCTCGTCTTCGGTGCCCCGATCGCTTTCAATCCGCTGCTCATGGTCCCCATGTGGATTATCGGCATCATCGGGCCGACCGTGACCTATCTCGCGATGGCTTGGAGGCTTGTTCCGATCCCGTCGGCAACGTTCAACATCTGGTATCTTCCGAGCCCCCTCGTCGGTTATCTCGGTACGCGCTCCATATCCGGCCTGATCCTTGTGCTCGTGATCTTCGCACTTTCGTGGATTGTCTACTATCCGTTCTTCAAGGTCTACGACAAGCAGTGCGTTGCTCAGGAGCAGGGCGATCGTAACAAGAAGGAGTCACTCGTCGCGAAGAGGTCCCAGCGCGCAGTCTCCGCTGCGAGATCATGAAAAGATAAGGAAATCAACATGACGAACGATCAGCTCAACGAGGCCGCGATGCAGATCATCCTGCATGCGGGCGACTGCCGCGAGCTTCTAGGGGAAGCGATCGACCTTATCCTTGACGAGGCTTCCGTCCAAGACGTGGAGGAGAAGCTGCATCAGGCGAAAAAGGAGATCGCGAAGGCACATGTTTTGCAGACGGACATGATCCAAGATTCGATCAACGATGACGAGCTGCACACCACGCTTCTGTTCACGCATGCGCAGGATACGCTCATGACCATCAACAGCGAGGTCAACATAACGATGAATATGATCAGACTCTATCGCAAATTGGAGGCGAGCCGATGAGCACCGAACTTGACATGAATCCACCGACGGGGTTTCCGAAGCACTTTTTGTGGGGAGGCGCCATCGCGGCGAACCAGGCCGAAGGGGCTTGGGATGTCGATGGCAAGGGCGTCTCGGTCGCGGACATCGAGATCCTGCCCGATCGCTACAGCCGTACGAATGTGGTGGGCTTCAGCCATACTCGCGATGAGATCGAGGCGGCGATGACAGACGGTGCAGGCTACTATCCCCGTCGGCACGCTATCGATTTCTACCACACCTATCAAGAGGATCTGGCGCTCATGGCGGAGATGGGCTTCACGTGTCTGCGTACCTCCATCAGCTGGGCCCGTATCTTCCCGCACGGCGACGATTCCCAGCCATGCGAGCTCGGCCTGCGGTTCTACGATCGGCTGATCGATGCGATGCTGAAGTTGGGCATCGAGCCGGTGATGACGATCTCGCACTATGAGATGCCGGTCGATCTCGTCTTGAAGTACGGCGGCTGGGCTTCTTCCACGGTCAGGACCTGCTTTGTCCGTCTGTGCGGGGTTCTGTTCGAGCGCTATCGAGGCAAGGTCAAGTATTGGATCCCCTTCAACCAGATCAACTGCTTGGGCGGATGGGGCGAGTTTGCGAGCCTCGGCCTGCTTCGTGACGCGATCGAGGCTGATGGCTCCCTTGTCTATCAGGCGCTGCACAATCAGTTTTGCGCCAACGCCGAGGCGGTGAAGCTGGCACACGAGATCGATCCGGCAGCGCGGGTCGGCGTTATGCTCGGAGACGATCCCAGCTACGCGGCCACCTGCGAACCTGCCGATGTGCTGGCCGCTCTGCGGTACCGCCAGATGAGAAACTACTTTTTCTCGGACGTGCTCGTTCGCGGCTGCTATCCGGGATATGCGATACGGTATTTCAACGAACAGGGGATCGCGCTCGACGCCAGCGCTGATGACCTGGAGCTGCTGCGCATGCATCCGGTTGATTTCTTCTCCTGCTCCTATTACTACTCGAAGATCATCGACGCACGCTCTCCCGAGCAGCCGCGCGACAACCCGCATCTGCAGCGATCGGTGTGGGGATGGTCGACCGATCCGATCGGTCTTCGCATTTCGCTCAACCAATACTGGGATCGATATCATCTGCCGATCTTTATAGCCGAGAACGGTCTCGGTGCGCTGGACGAGGTTGTCGACGACACCGTGCACGATGACTACCGCATCGCCTATCTCAAGGCGCACATCGAGGCCATGCGTGAGGCTATCCGCGACGGCGTTGATGTGTTCGGCTACACCTCGTGGGGTCCGATCGACATCGTCTCATGCTCCCAAGGAGAGATGAGCAAGCGCTATGGCTTCATCTACGTGGATCTCGACGATCGTGGGCAGGGCAGTGGCGTCCGTTTAAAGAAGGACAGCTTCGCATGGTATCAGCGGGTCATCGCAAGCAACGGCACCGAGCTCGATTGATGCGCTCCCTTTGCGGCCCGAGTCTGCCAGGCGCAGGCGGGAGCGGACTGGCCTCCCCGGTCCCGTCGGCTGCCGGCAAGCAGGGTTGAGCCATCATGGTTCGAAATCGTTCGGAGTCCAAATGACACCGCAAATAAAATAAGACTTGATCGGTCGTGCCCCAAGCCGAGAAAAAGCTCTTGCGGTCGCTGTGTGGCTAGGGTATGATGATGCCCGCCTCGGATCCTATCGAGGCTGTGAGCGGGCGTGGCGGAATTGGCAGACGCGTATGGTTCAGGTCCATATGAGCTTCGGCTCATGAAGGTTCAAGTCCTTTCGCCCGCACCATTGACTGAATGAAGGAGCCCCGAGCCCTCGACCGAGGACCGGGGCTCCTTTCTGCTGAAGGCGGCCCCAAGAGGCCGATCCGGTGATGACCTTTGAGTGGCGAACCCACCCCAGTGCGATCTCTCGGCCTCGGGTCGCCGGCGTTACCGTCACGTGGGGCCTCATCGGTATTTCAGGAGCGTTTCAACCAATCGACCTTCGAGGTTGAAATACAACCCCTGGTCGAGCAAAATGTGTGATACTATAAAAAAACCCATCGAACAGCTGGCATGTTACGGCGATGTTTCGATGTCGCGCATCGGGGCGCGGCACTTATGGCCGCGGCGAAAAGGGAGAAGTGACGATGATAAGCAAGAGCAGGAAAAATCATTTCGGTCGCGTGCTCGCGAGAGCGCGCGTCTTGGGGATCGTCTGCGTCTTGGCGGCTGGCCTAACCGTGCTCTCGCAGGGCGTGGCGGCGGCGGCCGACTACGTGCCCAGAGCTGGTCTCGTCACCGTCGACCCGGCCAATCCCGCCCGAGGGGGGCAGACGGGACGCGCGGGCACTGACGTCTCCGCTGCCCGGCAGCTCGAGAGCGCAGCGGCGGCCGGCCAGAGCGGTCGCGCGGATCGCCCGGGCCAGGTGCTCGACGCCCAGTGGGAGACCTCGGTCTCCAGGGATCTCGTCGTCCGCAGCCTCACCGAGGGCGACGCCCCGGTGGCCGGGGCCGCCTACGTCCTGGGCTCGCGCGACGGCGACGCCGCCTCCGGGGTCGAGGCCTACACCGACGAGGCGAAGACCGAGCGGGCGTCCTGGCCGCAGCGCTCCGGCGCCGACGGCGAGCTGCGCCTCTACGGTCTGGTCCCGGGCACCTACCACCTGTTCGGAACCGAGGTGCCGGCCGGCTTCCGCAGGGCCGCGTTCTCGCACGTGATCGTGATCGATCAGTCCGGGGCCGTCCGCGTCGACGGGCAGCGCGTCGGGGAGGGCGCGGTGCGCCTGGCCCTGTACTTCGAGAAGGTCCCGGTGGTCTCCAGGGATCTCGTCGTCCGCAGCCTCACCGAGGGCGACGCCCCGGTGGCCGGGGCCGCCTACGTCCTGGGCTCGCGCGACGGCGACGCCGCCTCCGGGGTCGAGGCCTACACCGACGAGGCGAAGACCGAGCGGGCGTCCTGGCCGCAGCGCTCCGGCGCCGACGGCGAGCTGCGCCTCTACGGTCTGGTCCCGGGCACCTACCACCTGTTCGGAACCGAGGTGCCGGCCGGCTTCCGCAGGGCCGCGTTCTCGCACGTGATCGTGATCGATCAGTCCGGGGCCGTCCGCGTCGACGGGCAGCGCGTCGGGGAGGGCGCGGTGCGCCTGGCCCTGTACTTCGAGAAGGTCCCGGTGCAGACGGGTGCCGGTACGACGACGCCCGACGCAAAAGCCACTGCGAAGCCCGACGCGAAAGCTGCGGCGAAGCCCGATGCGAATGCCGCGGCGAAGGGTGCTGCAAAAGCCACGACGACGCCTACCGCAAAAGCCGCTGCGAAGCCCGATGCGAAAGCTGCGGCGAAAGGCTCTGCGACGAACTCCGTCAAAGCCGGGGCGGCGGGCACTGCGGCGGCCGGGTCGGCTTCCGCCGCGGAAGCCGGATCCGCGTCCGGGCAGAGCACCGCGCGCTAGCCGGATGCCTTCGGCGAGAGATCCCGCCGCTCCGCGGGTATCTGCCGTCGGCGAAATCGCAGACTTCTCGTGCGTTTTGCGCGGACCGGATCAGCGGGATCCCTTCGCCCGCCTCTCTTGAGCGGCATGTCGCGCGCCACAGCGTCCGTCCGGGCCGCGGATTCGACCCGGACGGAGAGTGCCGCGCTGACTTCGCGATTCAAAGAACCGGCCCTGCGATACTTAAATGATTCTTATCTCTGATATCCTCGCGGTCGCGCATGTTACGATGGATCATGCAGATGGTCCATGATCCCCGCCTTACGGTTCCCCGCGGCACCTGCCGTACGATCGGCAGCACCGACCCAGCAGCGAGGTACTGCCGTGACAGCCGTGTTGGCATCCCCCTGTCAGCTTGTGAGACCATCTGCGACGGGGCGGCGGCCACCTTGGCGGCTGCCCCTCTCTTTTGAGCAGATGACATCACCTGGACTCGGCGCGCAGGGCCCGCATGACAGCCGGGCCGCGATGGTGAAACCCTCGCGATCGCGCCGTCATGATATCTCCGTTGCGATCCGGGCATACTCTGCCGCGTACTCACAGGTGCGCGCCGATGTGCGCGCTGGCGAAGGGAGCCGCAAATGCGATACCAGCAGATCGGAACATCCGGCATCGAGGCGAGCCGCGTGGCGATGGGTGTCATGCGCATGGCTGACAAGACGCGCGAAGAGGCGAGAAGCGTGGTCGACGCGGCGCTCGAAGCCGGTATAGACTTCTTTGACACCGCAGACGTCTACGGCGACGGAATGAGTTCCGCTGCCCTGGGTCAGGCGCTGCGCGACGTCAGCGTCGATCGGTCTCAGATCGAGGTGCAGACGAAGTTCGGCATCGTTCACAATGAGGACGCGCAGCACGGGTCACACTACGACTTCTCCCACGACCACCTCGTGGATTCAATCGATCAGGAACTGCGGCGGCTGCAGACCGACTACGTGGATTTCGTGCTGCTGCATCGTTTCGACACGCTCGTTGATGTCGACGAGCTCGCTGCGACCATAGATGAACTGGCGGAGACCGGCAAGGTGCTCCGGTTCGGCGTGAGCAACGTCGGCCCTTGGACCGTCGAGATGCTCCAAGCGGCCTTGCATCAGCGGCTTGATGTGAACCAGCTGCAGTTCGGACTCAAGCATGCCGGCATGGTTCAGGTCCAGGTGCACGAGAACATGCTTGATGATCAGGCGATCGATCGCGACGGAGGGGCGCTGGTCTACTCCCAGCTGCGACAGATGACCCTTCAGGCGTGGAGTCCGATGCAGTACGGCATGTTCGAGGGTCATTTCGTCGACAATCCCAAGTTTCCCGAGCTGAACAAGAAGCTCGCCGAGATCGCCGAGGCGCATGACGTCACGAAGGAGGGCGTGGCCACCGCTTGGATCCTGCGTCATCCCGCCAAGATACAGGTCATTTCCGGTTCGATGAATCCCGAGCGCATCGCCCGGGTCGCAGCCGGGGCCGGTGTGGATCTGGACCGGCAGGAGTGGTATGACCTCTACACCGCAGCCGGCAACGAGCTGCCCTAGCGCAGCGAGGTTTGCCGAAAGGCTTGATGAGTCCCGGGCGCGCACAGAGGGGCGCGCCTTGCCGTTCCTGTGTGCGCACGGGGCTGTGGGCCGTCTCGCTCGCGTGCGCCCCTAAAATGATAGGTGCAGCCGAGAGGCTTTGGGATGGCGCGAGAACGGAGCGCCATATGATGAGCGCCGGTGGGGCGCAGGAGGATTTGCATGTCTGAGTACAGCGAGAACGAAGAGATGATGAGCGCATCCGAGCAGGAGACGCCCGAGACGCTCACGGAAGCCGAGACGGCTGAGACCGAGAGCTCGACGATTGCGGCGGGCGGACCCGCTGCGCAGCAGGCGCCCGCCTGTCCGGATTGTGATACCGCAGCGCAGGAGCAAGGCGAATCGGAGCCGACGGCCGCTCCGGCGACAGGGGAGCGGGAAAAGCCTTCGACCGATCTGGACGGAGAGCTCTTCGACAAGGTGAACAGAGCGGCGCGGCTGCTTCGGAATCGCCGCTCCATGGTCCACGAGGAGGCCGAGGCCGACGGTGCGCGTCTGGGCGATCTGATACGCGCGCTCAAACTTCTCGAGCTGAAACCTCGGATGGAGCAAAAGGAGATCGCAGACCTACTCGGCATGCGCCTTCGCGAGGTCGATGACCTTCTCCGAAGCGCGGAGAAGCACGATATCGTCGGTCGCATCGAGCCCGAGGAGGACGACATGCGAAAGGTCGTCGTCTTCGCCAGCGAGGATGCAATCGAGATCGCGACCGCACAGGGCAAAAAGCGCAAGAAGCTCGTTCCTCAGCTTTCCGCCGAGGTGGCCGAGCGACTGATCTCCGATCTCGCTCAGGTCATAGATCCCCTCGTCGCCATGGGCCTCGACGAGGACCGCGACAACAGGGGCGACCGCGGGGGACGCGGCGGCTTCGGCGGACGCGACGACCGGGGCGGCTCGCGCGGCGGCTTCGGCGGAAGGGGCGGACGCGACGATCGGGGATCCCACGGCGGTTTCGGAGGACGCGACGATCGCGGTCCGCGCCGGGACTTCGGAGGCCGTGACGACCGCGGGGGACGCGGCGGCTTCGGAGGCCGCGACGACCGGGGCGGCTCACGCGGCGGCTTCGGCGGACGCGACGATCGCGGTCCGCGCCGGGACTTCGGTGGTCATGACGACCGCGGTGGACGCGGTGGATATCGCGGCTAGCTTTCGCTTGTCGGCCAAGCGGGCCGGTGCATCTTCATCGAGCCCGCTCGGTCTTCTCATGTTCGAGCTCGCTTTGCCGTTCGCGTCGACAAGGGATGTGCGTTCGCTGCATTTGCTCTTCTGCGGATAGGAGTGCCGATCACTGGGCATAATGATATAGAGTTCTATCCAATAGCAGAGAAGGGATCGGCGATGGCTGACTTTTTCAAGGATTCCGAAGGTAACATTTTTGTATCGCTGAAAACGGATGCCCCCACTCCTGAGGGCTTCAACAAGCTCGATGTCAACACGGTGGACGCCGTGAAGGAGAAGCACGTGCCCGTTGTCGAGATGCAGCGTGACGGACACATCATCCACGTTCAGATCGGCGAGGTCGAGCACCCCATGATCGAAGAGCACCACATCGAGTGGATTGCCCTCGTGACCCCCGATCGCCTGGAGATCCATGAGCTGAAACCGGGGCAGTCGCCGACGACGTTCTTCGCGGGCGGCGCGAAGTCCGGTACGGTGTATGAGCACTGCAACATCCACGGGCTGTGGAAGGCGGACTTCTAAGTCAGACCCCGGCACGCGTCTCGGATCAACGGATGGATCGCGAAGGGCCGCCGCCGGTGGCCCTTCTTGGACTGAAGGGGGTTTGTGCTTGAAGATCGCACTTGCCCAGATCGATGCCCGCCTCGGTGACATCGAGGGAATCTGCGCACGCATAGAGCAGCAGGCGCACCTTGCCGCCGAGCAGGGCGCTCGGTTGCTGTGCACTCCCTTTCCCCTGTTCACAGGCGTGAATGCCGGCGGACTTCTTGAATCGCCCAATTTTGAGCACAGCATGGTTCGCGCACTCGGCGAGCTTTCTGAGCGGCTGGCTTCGACCGATATCACCTGCCTTGTGCCAGCGACGGTCAACTATCTCGATGCTCCGCTGTTCGAATTGTTCATGTTGAAGGACGGGCGACTCATCCCCACGCGCAGCATGCTCGCGCAGCGCCGGGAGGCCGCCGCGCCCATCGTTTGGACGCCCCCGGTGTTCGATGTGGCCGGCGTGCGCATCGCGGCGACCTTCGATCTCGAGCACGATATCGAGGAGGTCCCCACGGGCTGCGATCTTGTCATATCCTTTCAGGTCAATGCATTCGACGCCTCCGATGAGACGACGGCGGCGGTCGCCGCGATCGAGCGGAGTCGGGTGCCGGACGTCGTCTCGAGAAAGGGCGTGTGGCTCGCTTGGGTCGCGCCGGTGGGCGGCTTCGATGAGGTGGTCTACACCGGGGGCTCCTTTGTCATGGACGACATCGGGCGCGTGGTGGCTGCGGCTCCGTGCTTCGAGGAGTCCCTGCTCGTGCAAGACGTGCACCATGGGACCTTTGCCATCGAAGACGAGCGGGAGCCCTCGCTGCCCGGCTACAGTCGAAATGAGTGGATCTGGGGAGCGCTTCGCATCTCCCTCAGAGATTCCGTGCGCGCGAGCGGACGCGAAAAGGTTGCCCTCGTGCTCTCGAACGATCTCTCGAGCTCGCTTCTCTGCGCGCTGTGCGTCGATGCGCTCGGTCCGCGCAACGTGATCGGTCTTATCGTCGATCTCGGCGCGTCCGCATCGCAGAGGGATTCCGATGAGCGTTCGCGCGCGGAGTCGATCCGCGCGTTCGCGCGAAACCTCCATATTCAACTCGTGGAGCGGACAGGCGCCTCCGCCTTCGGTCGGGATGCGAGCTCGTCTGCGCTCTCCGGCGACATGATGCGCGCAGGGCAGATCACCGGCGTGCTGCTCGATGAGGTCGCCCAGCAGGCGGACGCCCTGGCCGTGAGCCCCATTTCGAAGACCGATGCCGCCCTGGCCGCTCCTTTGCATGCGGCTCGTTATGAGGGGATGGTCGCGCCCTTCGGAGATGTGTACCTGACGACGCTCGAGTTTCTGGCCAAGGAGCGCAACCGCTTGGCTCCGACGATACCCGAGGGCGCGGTGAATCTGCGGGCGGTGAAGCAATCGATGGCCGAGATCCTCGTCTGGATGGTCGTGAGCAATCGCGATCACCCGGAGTACCGCGAGCGCATGGCGCAGGTTCTGACCGCTCTCGAGCCGCACGAGATCGACGCCGTGCTCGAGGCGCACGTCGATCGGTCCTGTCCGTTCGAGGAGATCCCGCAGGTCGAGAAGAACCCCGAGGCGGTCGCCTTGCTGCTCATGTTCGTTCGCGGCGGTGAGAGCGCAAGGCGCATGCTGCCCATGGCCCCGATCATCTCCGCGCGCTCGTTCGTCGAGCGCGATTGGCCCCGTTCGCTTGCTTGGTCGGATATGGGGCGCAACGGCGATGAGCTGCTGTCGGCCCACGATATCGCTGTCGGCGAGATCGAGGGCATCCGCTCCCGCGCAGCGCGAAGCGGTGAGCGGATGCGCGGTGAGATCATGGGACTGGTGGGTGGTCTGTTCGGGCTCACACCCGAGCAGGTGGAGGAGCTCAGCTCGGCCGAGGGCCAGCAGCGCATGCGGGAGAGCTTCGAGCACTTCGAGAGCCAGATTCAAGACGCCATCAACAGAATGGCCGACAGCGACGATGGGCACGGCGGACCAGGTGGCACGCAGACTCCGCCGACGCACCCGCCCTCGGATCCGTCGTCGCGCAACCTTCCGTTCTTTTCACAGAACTGATCGAGATCCCGCCGTCGCGCGCTGCCGATCATGCTATATTAGAACAGATGTTCGCGTTGATTCGAGCGCCGGATCGGTTGGTCCGCGCGAAGGAGGTCGCATGGTCGTTCTCGGTATCGATCCGGGTCTCGCCAACACCGGGTGGGGTGTCGTGGAGGAACGCTCCGGCGATGTGCGCTGCCGTGCGTACGGCTGCATCCAGACCGCATCTGGCTCGCCGCTCGCCGTCAGGCTGCGTCGCATCGCAGACGATCTGAGGGCGGTCGTCGAGCGCTATCGTCCCCAGACCGCGGCGATCGAGGACATCTACTTCGGTGTCAACGTCCGATCGGCTATTCCCACCGCCCATGCGCGCGGCGCGGCGCTCGTGGCGTGCTCGCTTGCCGGAATGGACGTGGGCGAGTACACTCCGATGCAGATCAAGCAAGCCGTCGTGGGCACCGGTGCGGCTGACAAGGCGCAGATCGCCTATATGGTGAGGCGTCTTCTGCAACTCGATCGCGAGCCGCGCCCCGACCACGCGGCCGACGCGCTCGCCTGCGCTATCTGCCATGCGCATCTCGTGCGCACAGCGGCCCTCACGGACGGCCGGTTCACTCAGACGAAAGGGAGCGCCTACGCATGATCTCGCAGCTTCACGGAACGCTTGTCGACTCCTCACCGACCTCGGCGCTGATAGATGTCGCCGGTGTGGGCTACGAGCTCGGTATCTCCGGTGTCACCGCGCAGGCGCTGCCTCAGCCGGGCTCAGACGTCATGCTCTTCACTCGCCTGCAGGTGCGTCAGGATGCGCTCACGCTGTTCGGTTTCGCGACGCGCGAGGAGCGCGCGATGTTCGATCGCCTCATCGCGGTCTCGAGCATCGGCGCGCGTCTCGCGCTCGCCACGCTCTCGACGTTCACGGTCTCCCAGATTCGCGTTATCGTGGCGCAGGAGGATGCCGCGCGCATGGCCGAGGTCCCCGGTGTGGGCAAAAAGACCGCGCAACGCCTCATCTTGGAGCTCAAGAGCACACTTGAGAAGGGAGATCTGCCGGGCTGCGCCGACGCGTCTCGTGAGTCCGGTGCCATGTCCCCCTCCGCCGGGTCCGCCGTCGACGATGCGCGCGCGGCCCTGCTGTCCATGGGATTCAGCCCGCAAGAGGTCGCAGTCGCGCTCGAGACACTCGGCGACGAGGAGCGCGAGATGCGCGTCGAGAGCGTTCTGGCAGGCGCGTTGCGGCGCCTGGGGAGCGGCGCATGATGTGGGAAGCGGATGCCTCGCAGGATCTCTGGGCGGCTCCGGGTGCGACCGAGCCCGCGGACTCTCAACGCGCTCAGAGCGACGAGCGCCTGCTCACCGCCGATCTGTCCCCGGACGATCTCGAGGTCGAGCGCACCTTGCGCCCGCAGCGCTTGGAGGACTACTGCGGGCAGAGCCACATCAAGAGAAGCCTGCGCATTCTTATCGAGGCGGCACGGCATCGCGGCGAGTGTCTCGATCATGTGATGTTCTCCGGTCCTCCGGGCCTCGGCAAGACCACGCTTGCGACCGTTCTCGCCAACGAGCTGGGAGCGCAGATCAAGACCACGTCCGGTCCGGCTATCGAGCGAACCGGCGATCTCGCGGCGATCCTCACGAACCTCCAGCCCGGAGACGTCTTGTTCATCGACGAGATCCACCGGCTCAACCGCTCGGTCGAAGAGGTTCTCTATCCCGCTATGGAGGATTTCGCGCTCGATATCGTGATCGGCAAGGGACCGGCGGCGCGCTCCATCCGCCTCGAGATCCCCAGGTTCACGCTCGTGGGGGCCACCACGCGCTCGGGCATGCTCACCGGGCCGCTGCGCGATCGGTTCGGTATCTCCTTCAGACTCGACTACTATGCGATCGACGACCTCGCCGCGATTGTTGAGCGCTCCGCGAGGATTCTCGGTGTCGATATCGATGCGGACTCCGCTCATGAGATCGCCTCGCGTTCCCGCGGTACGCCGCGGCTTGCGAATCGCCTGCTCAAACGTGTCCGCGACTACGCTCAGGTACGCGGTGGCGGCTCGATCGATCTATCGATATCGCAAGAGTCGCTCACGTTCTTCGAGATCGATGAACTCGGCTTGGATTGGATGGACCTGCGCATCCTGGAGACGCTCGCAAGGACGTTTCGGGGGCGCGCGGTGGGCCTCTCAACGCTCGCGAGCGCGGTGGGCGAGGACCCCGCCACCTTGGCCGATGTCTACGAGCCCTATCTGCTCCAGTGCGGTCTGATGGTGCGCACGCCCCAGGGTCGCCAGGCGACGCCCGCCGCCTTCGATCACCTCGGCTGCGATCGCGTGAGCGCCAAGGAGAGCGACGCTGCGCGATAGCCTCCGTGCGTCATCCGTGAGGAGGTGCGCGCTGGCTCTCGCTTGCCGCGCGCCGATGCGTCCGCTTTGCGCTATGGTTATATGTGACGGCGCGAGATGACTCTTGCGCCGCACCACTCAGGGAGGGGATATCCATGCATTCAGATATCGAGATCGCGCAATCGGTTTCACCCGTGCCCATCGTCGAGGTCGCGCGCCAAGCGGGCGTCGATGCGCAGCATCTGGTCCTGTACGGCACCGACAAAGCGAAGATCGACTACTCCCTCTTGAATGCCGCTGACGCGCATCGCGCGAAGCTCGTCCTCGTCACAGCGATCAATCCCACGCCGGCGGGGGAGGGCAAGACCACGACCACCATCGGCTTGGCCGACGGCCTGCGTCGTCTCGGTCGCAGAAGCGCGGTGGCGCTGCGCGAGCCCTCGCTCGGCCCGGTCTTCGGCGTGAAGGGCGGCGCCGCCGGCGGCGGATACGCTCAGGTCATTCCGATGGAGGACATCAACCTGCATTTCACGGGTGACTTTCACGCGATCGGCGCTGCGAACAACCTGCTCGCCGCTATGATCGACAACCATGTCCAGCAGGGCAACTCCTTGGACATCGACGTGCGTCGCATCACCTGGAAGCGCGTCGTCGACATGAACGACCGCCAGCTCAGGAAAATCGTCGATGGTCTGGGCGGCCGGCCCTGCGGCACACCGCGCGAGGACGGCTTCGACATCACGGTCGCCTCCGAGGTCATGGCTATTCTGTGTCTGTCCGTCTCGCTGTCCGATCTCAAAGAGCGCCTCGGCGCCATGGTCGTCGGCTGGACGCGCGCAGGCGAGCCGGTGCGGGCTCGCGAGCTGCGCGCCCAAGGTGCGATGGCCGCCCTGTTGAAAGATGCCCTCAAGCCCAACCTCGTCCAGACGCTCGAGGGCACGCCAGCCTTCGTGCACGGCGGGCCGTTCGCCAACATCGCGCACGGATGCAACTCGATCATGGCGACGCGCATGGCGATGCGCTTCGGCGATATCGCCGTAACCGAGGCCGGATTCGGAGCAGATCTGGGTGCCGAGAAGTTCTTCGACATAAAGTGTCGGATGAGCGGTCTTGTCCCCGATGCGGTCGTGATCGTCGCGACGGCCCGAGCGCTCAAATTCAACGGCGGCGTCGCGAAGGCGGATCTCGATCGGGAGGACACCCCCGCGCTCGAGCGCGGTCTTCCCAATCTGCTGAGGCATGTTGACAACATTCAGCGGGTCTTCGGTCTTCCCTGCGTGGTGGCGATCAATCGCTTCCCGACCGATACCGCCGCAGAGCTCGAGCTCATCGAGCGGTCGTGCTCGGAGCACTCCGTGCGCGTCAGGCTCTCAGAGGTCTGGGCAAAAGGAGGTGCGGGCGCCACCGAGCTCGCCGAGGAGGTTCTGCGGCTGCTCGAGGAGCCGGCGCACTTCCGCCTCGCCTACGAGGACGGCACCGACGTCGCCGATGCGATTCAAGCGGTCGCGCACAAGGTCTACCGCGCCGATGGCGTCGAGTACAGCCCCGCTGCCTCAAGACAGCTGACCGAGCTGCGACGCTGCGGCTTCGGTGAACTGCCCGTCTGCATCGCCAAGACGCAGTACTCCTTCACCGACGATCAGACCAGACTCGGCGCGCCGGAGGGATTCACCATCTTCGTCCGCGAGCTCAGGGTCTGCGCGGGGGCGGGCTTTATCGTCGCGCTCACCGGCAGCGTGCTCACGATGCCCGGACTTCCGCGCGTGCCGGCCGCCGAGCACATCGATGTCGATGACCGAGGCGTCATCACGGGACTGTTCTAGGGGAGCGGCAGTGGCGATTATCATAGATGGAAGAGCGCTCGCGGCTCGCGTGCGCGCTCAGGCGGCAGCGGATGCCGCGCGCCTCACGGCTGCGGGGTCGGCTTTGGGACTCGCCGTGGTGCTCGTCGGAGAAGACCAGGCCTCCAGGACCTATGTTCGATCGAAGCTGCGCGACTGCCGGGAGTGCGGCATACGATCGTTTGACTACAAGCTGTCCGCGGACACCTCGCAGGACCGTCTCATGTCGCTCATCGCTCGGCTGAACGCCGATGATGCCGTCTCGGGCATTCTGGTACAGATGCCCCTGCCGCCCCACCTCGATGCGGAGGCGGTCGTGCAGGCGGTCGATCCCGCCAAGGATGTGGACGGGTTCCATCCGGAGAACCTCGGCAGACTCGTTCGCGGCCTGCCCGGGCTGCGACCCTGCACGCCGGCGGGCATCATGTGCATGCTCGACGCCTACGGCATCGATCCGGCGGGGAAGAGCGCCGTCATCGTGGGCCGATCCTCGATCGTGGGCAAACCCATGTCGCTCATGCTGCTCGCCCGTGATGCGACGATCTCGGTCGCCCATTCCCATACGGCCGACATCGCCGAGATCTGCCGTGGCGCCGATATCCTCGTGGCCGCTTGCGGCAGCGCCAAGATGGTGCAGGGCGATTGGGTCGCAGAGAGGGCGACGGTCATCGATGTCGGTATGGACCGAGACGAGAGCGGTGCCCTGTGCGGGGATGTCGATTTCGACGCGGTCGAGCCGCGCGCGGCAGCCATCACCCCGGTACCCGGCGGGGTGGGCCCGATGACGCGCGCCATGCTCATGCGCAACGTCGTCTCAGCGGCCGCCTCCGAGCTCTGCGGATGATTCCAGAATCCGGCACGAGGGCACAAGGATCCGCGCATCGCAGGATGGCGTCCATGCCCTTTCCGCATGAAAAAAGGCGTCCGGATCGCTCCGGACGCCTTGCATGCCAAGGTGCGCCTGATCAGCGGGATGAACCCTAATCGATCTTGCGGACGTTGATGGCCTGGGTCTCGCCTGGCTTCTTGCCCTCGCCGAGTTCGAACTCGACGCGATCGCCCTCGTCCAAGGACTTGAATCCATCCATCTGAAGTGCGCTGAAATGCACGAACACGTCAGACTTGGAACCGTCCTCGGGAGCGTCATCGGGAGTGATGAAGCCATAGCCTTTTTCACGGAAGAACGATTTCTTAAGAGTACCGGTTGCCATTCTAAACCTTTCTTTCTGTGCTCCGTGGGGAGCAAGTGCCGCACGGAGCGGTCGCCTCGCGCTATGAGGATCATACTCCAAAATCTCTTCTCGTGTTCGCAAGAATCGCAAATTTTAAGAAACATTCTGTGCTCGGGTCGCTTGCGCGGTCTAGCGGCTCGACGCGGCGCTACACTTGATGGGAATGGCACCGCATGCGATCTCAGGTGCGATGCGCCGGGGACGCATCTCGCGCCCGTCAGGCTTCCGAAGGGCATGCGGCTCATCCGTCGTCTCGGATGCCCGCCTGCCGCGTGCGATTTCGCCACGAGGGCGCGGGTACAAGGGTGGCAACGCCAACGCATGCGCCGAGCCTGAGGTTCGGGGGTATGCCGGACAAGGAGGTATGAGGTATGACCGCACGATTCGAGGATCTCATCAACGGTATGCTCAACGTCGGCTTCGGCGCGGCCGTCACCGCTTCGGAGAAGAGCAGGGAGGTCCTGCATCAGCTGAATGACAAAGGCGAGCGGGTGCGTTCGCAGCGATCGGAGTCGAACTTCGCCCGCTCCATGGCTCAGGTCTTCGAGCAGGCAGGCGGTACCATCTCAGATGTCACCGCCACGATCGGCGCCACCGGCGAGACCGCAGCCGAAAGGATCCTCGATGAGCTGATTCGGGCCCGCGTGCGCCCGATGGATGCGCGCGGACGCATCGCCTTCATCGAGCACGTCCGGTCGCTCGTGAACTCCATCGATGACACCGCCCGCGCGGGCGCCACGCCAGCCGGCGCCCCCGGCGAGGCTGGCACGGAGTCGGCTGGGCCCTCATCTGCGCTCACGGGATCCGCGCACCCCGCTGATCCCGGCGACGAAAGGTCTTTCAGCGCCGGCGGCCGGGCGTAGCGGGCGCGCGCGATGACAGCGGAGCCGAACGGAAACGACGCTTCGGCGACGGACGGCGCAAAGGGTCGCTCTGATCGAGCGTTCGACGCGAGGCGCTCCCCGCGCGCACGCAGACGTGCGGCCCGCGCGGTCGACGCGGTGCGCACCGAGCCGGCCACCATGGCCGATGCCGAGAAGTACCAGCTCACATTCACCGGCAAAAGAAGACGCATAGCCGAGATCTTCAGACTCGCGAGAAAATACGAGATCTGGAAGGATCTGACGCCGGTTCGCCTTCGCTGCCTGCTCGAAGAGCTGGGACCGATGTTCGTCAAGATGGGACAGATCTTGGCGAACCGCTCGGAGATCCTGCCGCAGCGCTTCTGCGACGAGCTGGCTCACCTGCGCACCGAAGTCGAACCGGTCCCCTTCGCTGTCGTGCGCGACTGTCTCGAATTCGAGTACCGCCGACCCCTTCGGGAGGTGTTCGCCTCGATCGAGGAGCAGCCGCTTGGCAGCGCGTCGCTCGCCCAGGTCCATCGCGCACGGCTCACCAGCGGGGAAGACGTCGCCGTCAAGGTTCAAAGGCCCGGCGCGCAACAGGTCATGGCACAAGATATCGACATCATGCGCTCGCTGGCGAGACGCATCTCGCGCTTCGTCAAGACCGAGCAGTTCATCGATTTGCGCGACGTGGTGGAGGAACTCTGGGATTCCTTCCGCGAGGAGACGAACTTTCTCGCGGAGGCGCGCAACCTCGACGAGTTCTACGCGCTTCATGAGGACGTCCCCGATGTGTCGTGCCCGCGCTCCCACCTGTCCTACTGCACCGAGCACATCGTCGTCATGGACTACATCGATGGCATCTCGATAGCCGATCCCGCCGCGATCGCGCGCACGGGCGCGCGCCTGAGCGATATCGGCGATGCGATCGTGGAGGACTACGCCAAGCAGGTTCTCGATGACGGGTTCTTCCACGCCGATCCCCATGCGGGCAACATCATCTACAAAGACGGCGTGATCTTCTTCATCGATCTGGGCATGGTCGGTCGGATGTCCTTTCATGATCGCACCGCGGTGCGCGACATCTGCGCCGCGGTCGGCAGAAGCGATGTTCCCGCGCTGAAGGACGCCTTCATGCGGATCGCGGTGGCGCGCGGGGACACGGCCCAGATCGATCATGCGGCGTTTCTGGCGGATCTCGATTGCATCGTCCAGGATTTCGGCAGCATGGAACTGAAGAATCTGGACATCGGTCGCTTCCTTGGATCCCTTATCAATCTGGCGCGCAGGTACGATGTCGAGCTGCCGAGCGTGATGACGCTCTACGCTCGCGGCATGGTGACGCTCGAGGGGCTGCTCAGCGAGTATATGCCCGAGGTGAACATGATCAAGATCATCTCCGAGCACATCATGCGGGAGCAAGCCGGTTTCGCGGGCATCGAGCACGCCGCCGACGATCTCTTCGATGCCATCGGCCGCGCGCTCACGGGCCATCTCCAGTCGGCGGAATACACGGGACTGGCCGCGCGCATGCTCACCCGGGGTCAGTTGAGGATCAACACGCGTCTCATGGGCTCCGAGGAGGTGTTTCGCCGTCTCGGCGGTATCATCGACAGGCTTTCCATGTCTATCGTGATCGCCGGACTCTTCATCGGATCATCGGTGGTGTACTACGCCAAGATCGAGCCGGTCATCTTCGGCATTCCGGTCATCGGCTTTCTGGGTTACGCCTCCGCGTTGCTCCTGGCGCTGCGTCTGGGACGCGAGATCTGGCGAAACTCCCACGGTCGCGGCAGGTGATCCGCACGGGCGAGCCGCTATCGCTCTAGGAGCTTCTCGTATCCGATGCGCACCCTATCTGCGGAGGCGCCGTGAGAGACCAAGGAGAACGAGGACAGCTCGCTGAAACCGCGGTGCCGCAGAAATCCGCGCATCGCCGTGTTTCCCGGATGGGTGTCTATGCGGATGCTTCGACGGCCGGCATCGCGGCATACCTTCTCGGCCGCGCGGAACATGAAGTCCATGACGCCGCGGCGCAGCGCCGCGTGCGCGCTCGCGCATCGGTGGATGGCGGCGTAGGGCGGCTCGCCGTCGCCTGCGTCGCAGGTGAGCCAGCAAATCTTCGAGGCGGTGTAGTCCGCGTCGCGGTCGAGTCTGATCGCGAGCGTGCCGAGCAGATGGCCGCTGTCATCTTGGGCCACGAAGCAGGCCCGCAGCGCGATGTCCGCGAGGACATCCTCGATGCCCGGATAGCCGTGCCCCCACTGCTTGATTCCGAGCCGCTCGATCGACGCGCGTCCCTCCTCCAGGATCTGGAGGACTCCTTCGGCGTCGCGCTCGCAGGCGGGACGCATGAGGAGTTTGCCTGTCATCTCAGGATCGATTCGGGTGCTGCGTGAAGAAATCGTATCGCGGCGGCAGCGGTCGCACCCGGTGGGTGCCGGGTGCCTCGCCGATACGCGCGATCAGCTCATCGGTCGTATCGAAGATGTGCTCCCATGAGAAGAACACCTTCGCCTCGATGTCGAAGTGGCTGCAGATGAGCTCGCAGCCTTGCGGCACGATTCCGTGCATGAGCACCGTTGCGCAGCGCAGCTCGAAGAACGCATCGATGAGCGCGCGCTCGAATGCGGGCGCGTCGCCTCCGCGTCGAGCTGCCGCCGACGCGTCGCTCCAGCGCTTGTTGGCCGCTCGCAGATACTCATCGCAGACGCCGAGGGCGCGATGCAGCTCGGTGAGATACATGTTGCGCTCGAACGCGATGATCGCGTGCTGAGCGGCTGCGAGCACCTCGCCGGCCGGCTCTCCTGCCGGAATGCAGCCCGCCTCGCGGACTCCTCCGTCCAGGGTGGTTCCCTGCTTGGCGGCTCCGTAGAAGCACGAGCGCGCCAACCTGTTGAATACGCCGGTGAGCAGCGCCCCCTCTTTCAGCACCGGATCGACGACGCGCGGATCGTCGCGCGCGATGAGGGGGTCTCCCTCCGGGTTCGTGCCGGTTTGACGCTCGTCATAGGCCTTTGGAGAGAAGCTGACCGGTTTCTCTCCCAGCCCGAGCGACAGCCAGTGAGCGCGGAGCTGCTCGACCGTGTAGTGCTCGAGCAGATCGTCTGCCAACGGAGGTGGGGTCGCGGAGCTGGACGATGCCTTTTTGCCCATGTACAGCAGATGACAGTTCGCCACGACGGTGCTCTGGGTGAGTCCCCATCCGAGCGCGCTCCAGATGGCTGGTTGCGCCACGCTGTAGAAGAAGATGTTGTCCTGACCGATGAACTGATAGATCCGCGCATCGTCCGTGCACCACCAGTCTCGCCAGTCCTGACTCGCGTAGCGCGTCGCCTCTCCGCGCTCGCGGGCGGCGGCAAGTGTGGCGCGCGTGAAGCTGATCGGCGCCCACAGACTCTCCGGCCAGCACCAGCATGTGAGGCCGGAGAGTCCCTCGATGGTGGGCGCGGGCACTCCCCAGGATATGTTGCCCGTGATGCGAAACGGCACGAGCGCCTTGCCCGAACGGAAGCGCACCCCGCCGCGCCTCAGGACCCCATGGGCCGCATCGCGCTCCCGCCAGCTCGGAAACGTGACGGTGAAGGAACTCTTTCCCTGCTGGGCCTCGGCGACCGTGTGATCGGGCAGCTCGTCTGCGATGGCATCGAAGGCTTCTCTGAACTTGGTCTGGATGTGGATCTGAGGCGGCAGCAGCCACTCGGCGACCGTCTTGGTCACAAGGGGCCGCGTGGTCCGGTCCTCCGCGAGCAGGGCGGAGCGCTCGCGCAGCAGTTCGAGTCGGCCGGGGAGATCGAAATAGAGGTTGTCCACCGGGACGAGTCTGGGCTCCTCGCCGGTGAGCGTGCTTCGAGGCGCGATCAGCTCCTCGGGCTCGAATTGATGACCGGCATCGCACTCATCGGCATAGGCTCGCTCGGAGCGGCAGCCCGCAAGAGGGCAGCGGCCGATGACTTGCCGACCATTCAGGAAGGTCTGCGCGCCATCGTCGAAGAACTGCTTGGTCGCTCGCTTGAACAGGGATCCGCACGCGTGCAACCGCTCGATGACGGCAGCAGTCGCGCTCTCGTGCACATCGCGGGCGGGGGGCAGCGCGCTGCCGCCGTACAGATCGCACGAGATGCCGAAGCGATCGAGCGTCGCGGCCTGGTCGCGGTGGTTTTCCGCTACGTAGTCAGCTATGGTCGCCGGAGCGCGCCCCTGCTCGCGCAGCAGCCGGTAGCTCTCTTGGATGGGCGAACCGTAGCAATCGGTGCCCGAGACGAACAAAACGTTGTCTTCTCCCAAGCGATCGCGCAGGAAGCGCGCGTAGAAGTCCGCGGGGACGAAGACGCCGCCGATATGACCGAAGTGCAGGCCCTTGTTGCCATAGGGCATGCCGGCTGTGACGACGGCGCGGCGCGGCCACCGCGGACGTTCGCTATCTGTGCGCTTGTGTGCCATGGACGCTCCTATGCAGATCCGTTTTCCTCGCGCTCGCTCCCGCACGAGATCATACCCGCTGGGCGGTAGCGCAACCAAACATTATCGCACAGCAGAGCCGCATTGCGTGTATCCTTGGATACATGACTGAAATCGGCAGCATACACACGTTTGACGATTCCGGCTTTTTGCGCTGGATCACTGGGTGCGCGCTGGCGGTGCTCCTGGCCGGAGCCGCGTTGCTCATCGTTGCGGTGAGCGCGCTTCATCTTGTCCCCTTCGGGCCCGCCGGCGCCCTCGGATCGATGCCGATCTGGATCCGTATCGGTATTTCGTTGGCCAGCCTGGCGGGAACCCTCATCCTCCATGAGCTGACGCATGCACTTCTTTTCAAGCTGCTGGCACCGGCGGGCGCTCGCGTGACGTTCGGGGCCAACTGGCGCGTCGGCATGATCTTCGCCTGCGCTCAGGGTGTTATCTACACAAGGCGGCATTATCAGATGATCGCCGTGGCGCCGAGTGTCGCGGTGAGCGGCCTCGCGCTCGCACTCGGCGCTGCGACAGGAGATCTGCTCGTGGGACTTGGTGTCGGGATTCTGCATCTGTCCTGCTGCACGGGCGACTGGGGCTATCTGCGGGCTATCCGCAGGAACGCCGCCATCACGCACTGTGAGGACATGCTGTGGGGTGTTCGATTCTACGGCGACGGCCCCGGTGCGTTCGACGACCGAGGCGCTTGCCCGCGGCACGACAGCTCGGGGGGATCATGAGACGGCTGCTGCTTCACGCGTGCTGCGCCCCCTGTGCGCTCGAGCCGCTGCGCGCGCTGCGCGCGGAGGGCTTCGATCCCATCATCTGCTGGGCGAATCCGAACATCCAGCCGCCTCAGGAGAGCGCCAGGCGTCTCGAGGAGCTCAGACGCTGGACAGCTCGTGCTCGAATCCGCCTGATCGAGACGCATGAGGACACCGACGCCTGGGAGCGGCTCGTCGCTCCGATAGGAGCCCTCGATCGGACTCGGCGCTGTCGGGCGTGCTATTCGCTGCGTCTGGCGCGGGCCTGTCGAGTCGCCTTGGACCAGGGCTGCACCCATGTGGCCACGACTCTGGCGGTCTCTCCATACCAGCTCCTCGATGTCTGCAACGAGGAGCTGGAGAGGCTCTCTCGCGCGCGCGGTCTCGTGCCGGTCGTCCGCGACTTCAGACCATGGTACCCCCGTGCCTGTCTGCGTTCGCGCGAGCTGGGGATGTATCGGCAGCGCTACTGCGGCTGCCGCTTCTCGGCGGCCGAGGCGGCGCTCGGGCGCGCGCGGATGCGCGAGCAGCGCCGCGCCGCGCGCGATGGCGCCGGCAGGGATGGAGGTTGAGCGCGCGGCCCTGTCTGCTGCTACCATGTTGTATCGCCGGATATCCGGCGATGCCGGCGCGACCGGCTGAGAGTGGGAAGGACGATCCATGCGCACCGATGACTTCGATTACGATCTGCCCGAAGAGCTGATCGCGCAGGCTCCCGTCGAGCCGCGCGACTCCTGCCGCATGCTTGTCATGCACCGACGGGTTGCATCCGCTGCTGCCGCAGCGGATGCGCGCGGCGATATCGAGCACCGAAGGTTCTCGGATATCATCGATTATCTCGCCCCCGGTGACCTGCTTGTCGCCAACGAGACGCGCGTCATGCCCGCGCGTCTCGTTGGCACGAAGCGCGAAACCGGTGGCGTCGCCGAGACCCTGCTGCTCAAGCGACGCGAGGATCTCGATGCGCTCGGGTCGGTGTGGGAGTGCCTCGTGAGTCCGGGCCGCAGGCTCAGGCCCGGCTCGGTGATCGAGTACCGCGCAGGAGGTCTCCATGCTCCCGTTCAGGCGCCGCCGGTCCTCATCGGGCAGATCGAGGCGTTCGTGGAGAACAGCAAGGGCGGCCGCTTGGTTCGCTTCCATCCGGTCGGCTCCGAGGCGCTCGACGGCCCCTGTACGCTCGACGCCGCGATCCATGCGGCGGGACATGTGCCACTGCCTCCCTATATCACCTCCTACGAGGGGGATCCGGAGAATTATCAGACCGTCTACTCGATGCGCGAGGAGCATTCGGCGGCCGCGCCCACCGCGGGCCTGCATTTCACCGAGGAGCTCATCGATCGTCTCCGCGCAAAGGGCGTCGGCTGGAAGACGGTTGAACTCGAGGTGGGAATCGACACGTTTCGGCTCGTGCAAGAGGATGATCCGACCGACCATGTCATGCACACCGAGCGCTACCACGTCTCAGCAGACGTCATCGAGGCGGTGCGCGCGACGAAGGCGGGCGGAGGTCGGGTGGTCGCCGTCGGGACAACAGCCGTCCGATCACTCGAGAGCGCCTTCGACACGATGCGCCCCGCGTCGCAGCCCCCGGTGGTCGCACGCCTGTTCGAGAACGCGCCGGACTCCGCTGCCGTGTGCTGTGCGGGCGATCTCGTCGAGCGTCGCGATGCGACGACGAGTCTGTACCTGATGCCCGGATCTACGTTTCACGTGGTCGACGCGCTCATCACCAACTTCCACGTGCCGCGCTCGACCCTCATGATGCTCGTCTCGGCGTTCGCTTCACGCGAGCAGATCATGGACGCCTACGCGCAAGCGGTTCGCGAGCGCTACCGCTTCCTGTCATTCGGCGATGCCATGTTCATAGACTAGCGGCCGATCGCGATCCAGATGACAAGCGCGATGGCGATGACGGCACAGGCGATGCCGACGATCGTCGCGATGAGGCGCAACCTTGATCTGCGGGTTCGCTCGCGCACGTTCCGCTCGGCGTCTGCGAGCGCCGCGACATCTGACTCCAACTGCTCGCGTGCGGCCCGATCTGCCTGAAGTCGATCGGACAGCTCCTCGGTGATCTCGGGGTGGGCGTGGATCTCGTCTGCCTCCTCGATCAGCGTCCGGGCCGTCTGCGCCTCGTCTTCGGCGTCAGCCGATCGCTGGTCCTGCGCTCGGCCCGCGCGCTCTTGGGCGCTGATCTGATCGCGAAGGCCGCGCTCCCGCTCGGATGCCTCCTGCTTTGCCGTCTCATAGCGGTCCCGCGCGGCGTCGGCCTCGTCGGTGATGGATCGAAATGCGTATCTCGCCTGTTCAACCGGTTTCTCTGCCTGCTGTGCGGCGGCTTTGGCGGCGAGCAGCGCCTGATTCAGCTCCTCGGTTATTGCCGGCAGCTTTGTTTTCGCAGCTTCCAGTTCGCCGGTCGCATCTGCGATCTCGACATCGAGCTGCGCCAGGCGCACCGAATAGGTCGCTGAGTTCACGGAGGGATTCCTGTCGACCTCGGCGCGCTCGGCCTTGAGCGTCTTCAGACGGCTGGCAGCGCTGTCGATGGCGCGCTGCGCCGCGGCGACGCCTTTCTCGCGATCGGGTTCGGCGCGCGCCAGAGCTTCCCTCGCGTCGTCGAGGCGCCGTTGCAGGCGGCTTCCCGACTCCCTGGCGGAGGCTTCTTTCGCCTCTGCTGCGTCGAGTGTCGCCTTGAGGCGGCGCTCGGCAACGGCATCGGCGGTGCGCGTCTGCTCGAGGACAGTTTTGAGTTGCTCGATCTCCCGCATGATCGTCTCATGCTCTGAGACCGCGTCAGCCTGTTTCTTGAGCGCCGCCTCCAGGCGCGCCGTCTGCGCGGCGACGATCTGCTCGTAGCGGTCTGCGACGTCCCTGCGGTGCAGGAGCAACCCGTCGGCTTCGGCGATGCGTCGATCGAGTTCGTCGAGTCGCTCGCGCGCCTCGGCGCTCGCGCGCCTCGCCGAACTCACCTCCTTGACCGCGTCGACGCCCTGCGTGAAGATGGATCCCACCTGTTCCATGGCACCCGAGACCCCGCCGCCCGTTCGCTCCTCTTGAGCCTGCGCGCGATCGTTCGACAATCCTGACTGTTCCTCCGCCTTAACGTCCCCGCTCTGATGCAGGTCCTCTGCGTCGCGCTCGGTGCGCTCGTCGCGCAACTCATCATCCCCCATGGTCTGCTCCCATCCCATCATCATCACAGCCCTGTGTGACAGGGCGCATCGTGCTATCACCATGATATAGTCTCTAGCGGACGGCAACCGACGCGCATCGAGCTCTACCGCGTTTCCAGAACTTGCCGCCGCATCGTTACCGACGCGGGAGCGCGATGCGCCCCCTGATGCGAGGAGCAAAACTGATGGATCAGATCCGATTCGGATTCGATGTCGTCGCGCGGGAGCCCGGCGGATCCGCACGTGCCGCGGTGCTCGCCACGCCGCACGGCGACATCGAGACGCCCATCTTCATGCCGGTGGGCACCAAGGCGACCGTCAAGGGGATCCCCACCGCGACCGTTCGCGAGCTGGGGGCTCAGATCGTGCTGGCCAACACGTACCATCTTTCGATGCGGCCCGGACCAGACGTCATCGCCGCTTTGGGTGGCATTCATCGGTTCATGAACTGGCACGGGCCCATTCTCACCGATTCCGGCGGTTTCCAGGTCTTCTCGCACAAAGATGCCGTGACCCTCTCAAATGAGGGGGTTCGCTTCATCGCTGGCGACTACGACGGCTCGCATGTGTTCTGGTCGCCCGAAGATAACATGGCGATCGCCGAGAAGCTTGGTGCCGACATCTGCATGCAGCTCGACCAGTGTCCGGGATATCCCGCCGAGCGCTCATTCGTCGAGCGGGCCGTGGAGCTCTCAAGCGCGTGGGCCGAGCGCTGCTGGCGCGCCCACAGTCGATGCGATCAGGCGCTTTTCGGCATCGTCCAAGGGGGGATGCATCTCGATCTCCGATTGCGCTCTCTTGCGCATCTCGAGTCGTGCGGCGATTTCATCGGATATGGAATCGGCGGCTACTCGGTAGGGGAGAGCCACGAGACGATGTTCCAGACGCTCGCACCGCTCGTCTCCGAGCACATGCCTCAGAGCAAACCACGCTATCTCATGGGCGTGGGCAACCCGACCACGCTGCTCAAAGCGATCGCGGCCGGCGTGGATATGTTCGATTGCGTGCTGCCCACCCGTACGGGTCGCATGGGTACCGCGTTTTCCAGCGAGGGAAGATTGAATCTGCGCAATGCCAGATTCGCTCTGGACGACGCTCCGATCGATCCGGGGTGCGCCTGCCCGGTGTGCTCCGGCGGCTACACTCGAGCTCTCATACGTCATCTCGTTGTGCAACGCGAGATGCTCGGGGGGATCCTGCTGTCTGAGCACAATATATTCTACCTGCTTGATCTCATGAAGCGTGCCCGAAGGGCCATCATCGACGGTCGCTATTCGGCGTTTCTCTCGCAATGGTTGGACAGCCCCGCCGCCCAAGACTATTGATCCCGGTCTCGGCCGGATCCGATCAGGGCCCCGCAGGCGCAGCGCCTGCGGGGCCCTCTGGCGATATCGATCGATCAAACCTCATCGATCAGCGCGTCGCATCGCGGTGGTGCGAGGCGCGGTCGACGTCTGAGACGGAGATCTTCTTCACGGCGAACGCCTCGACGAAGACGGTCACACCCGTCACGATGAGATAGGCCGCTATGATGTAGCCCAAGATGAGGCTCGAGAACATGGGCATCACGATGAACAGGATGCCCATGATGATATCGAGGATCCCGATGAGGGTGCCCAGCGATGTGTCGGGGATGTTGAAGTAGCGCAGGCGCTGCGAGAACGAGATCCGCTCGAAGCCCGCGATGATGAACAGGAAGGCGAGCAGAAACACCATCGCTCCCGCCGTGAGATAGGGCGGCATCATGATCAACATGACACCCAAAACGATATTCAAAACGCCCAGCAGGGCGCGCATCGGACTGCGGAAGAACTCGGACATGCTGAAATAGATGTAGATCTCGGAGATGCCGTGGGCGATGAGCGCAAGCGTCGCCGCGATCTGGATCACAGCGAAGATGCTGAACGGATACATGGCGCACGCCACCCCGGCGAGTGCCATCAGCAAGCCGAGCACGATCATCCACGCCTTCGTTCTGCCGACGTTGTCGTTCCAGCGTTTGACGTACTCCTTCACGTAATCATAATCTGAATCGTACCAGTTCATAGCGATCACTCCCATGCAGATGCCCTTGTGCCGACCATCCCGTCGGCAACTTTTCGAACATCCCCCTTCTACCCGATGACCTCTCGAATAACGGCCCGGGTCCGGCGCATGGAGACGGGCGGGTCCCCGGTTGTGCGGACCCGCCCGTCGCGTGCACGATCTGAGGAGCCCGGGACCCGCTAGCGAGTCGCCTCAAGCGCCGTGCGATAATTCGGCTCATCGGAGATCTCTTGAACGATCTCGCTGTATACGATCTCACCGTTGCGAACGACCAGAACAGCGCGCGCCAGATCACCGGCGAGCGGGCCCTCGTCGAGCAGCAGACCGTACGCTTTGCCGAAGTCGCCGGTATCGGACAGCACCGTCATGTCCACGCCCTCGGCGGCGCACCATGTGCGCTGCTCATCGGGGGTGTTTGTCGATATGCTCAGAAAATCGATGTCATCGCGCTCGCTGGCCTCGACGTTGAAGCGCTTCGTCTGCAGGGAGCAGGTCTTGGTGTTGATATCGGGGAACGTGCTGATGAGCACCGTGCCTCTCAGGGCTGAGAGCGTCACATCGCGCCCCGACAGATCGGTGAGCGTGAAATCCGGTGCGTCGCCGGAGGTCACCGGATCGATTCGGGCGATGGGCTGGCCGTGCAGGGTGATCTCATAGGTCATGATGGCTCCTGTTCTCTCGTGGGTTCCAATGATGCTCTTACCCCATATCGGCTCTGAGCTACAGAGACGGGGCCATCCGCTTCATCTGATTCCAAACCAGCTCAATTCGAACTCGGATCTAGAAACTCATCTATGTCTGCGACTCCGGCGAAGCGGCGCTCGATATCGCTTTCGCTGACACCCAGGGCCACGGCCAGCTCCTCCACCGAGCGGCGATGGGCCTCCTTGAGCACGCGCGTGTAGTAGCTGCTGGGCTTCTTGTCGCGCGACTCTGCCTCCATGATGCGCAGGCGCATCGTCTTGGCCACGCGGAGCGTCTCGGGTACGCCCTGCTTCAGGAGCTGTTTGAAATGCGATTCCTCCAGAGAGCTGTTCCGCTCGGTAAACGAGTCGCACTCGATGGCGTCATAGTTCTCCATCACGCGCTCCGCCTCCTCGCGGGATACGGTGGCGTGAAGACGATCCGATTGGGATAGGGGGTATTTCATACGCGTTCTCGCGTGGCCCTGTTTGGACTCGAGGATGATCATGGGATTCGGGGCCGCCTCGTCGAACCCCGTGATCGTGCAGACCCCTTGCCCGGGATGAATGACGTGCTCGCCGATACGAAACATGCTGCCTCCAACTGTCAAGCTTTGCATCCTATCAAGGATAGCACGCCAACACATGCCTTGAGCAGCAAGGCTTTAAGATACATACGAATTGCAAGGCACGTCGCGGGGTCCCGGCGCACCGTTGCCCTCGTCCCCTCTCGGTTGTGCTAAAGTAGGTCCTCGTCACGATGGCTCCGGCTTTGAGCAAAGCGGAGCGCTTCTAGGAGGAACGGCTATGCCCGAGCTGATCGAGAACCTGGTGCGCGAGGCTGTTATCGCAGCGCAGAGCGCAGGCGATCTGCCCGCGTTCGCGCTTGAGGACTGCGGGGTCGAGCGTCCGGCGGACACCTCGAACGGGGAGTGGACCTCCACGGTGGCGCTGCGCTCGGCCAAGGCCGCCGGCATCGCGCCCCGCGCCTTCGCCGAGGCTGCGATCGCGCATATGCGCATCGACCCCTCGATCGAACGCGTCGAGATCGCGGGACCGGGGTTCATCAATTTTTATCTCTCGACGGGTGAGCGAAACGCGGTGTTCGCTCGCGCGCGAGAGCAGGGTGCAGATTTCGCTCGGTCGTCTGCGGGGGCGGGCATCCGCCTTCAGGTCGAGTTCGTCTCGGCCAACCCCGTGGGACCGCTGCACATCGGTCACGGGCGCTGGGCCGCGCTGGGGGATTCGTTGAGCCGCGTGATGGAGCACGCGGGCTACGACGTCGAGCGCGAGTACTACGTGAACGATCACGGCAACCAGATGGATGTCTTCGGCAGCTCGATCTCCATGCGCTACATGCAGCTCGTCGATATCGTGAACAAGCGCGGGGTCGGTCTCGAGACAGCGGTGCAGCTGCTGAGCGCTGACCGCGACGCCTATATTCGCGATGATTCCGACGAGCATCCCGAGCTCCATCCCTACTCGGACCGCTTCATCGATGCGCTCGGTGCCAATTCATATGGTGGAGAGTACATCATCGAGACGGCCGCAGATCTGTTCCGGCGAGACGGCGATGCCTGGGCGGGCGCGAGCGAGTCGGAGCGCATGAGCGCGTTTCGCGAGCAAGGGCACCGAAAGATGCTCGACGAGATCCGTGATCTGTGTCATGACGTGCGCTGCGACTTCGATGTGTGGTTCTCCGAGCGCAGTCTCTACGAGAAGGCGACGACGGGCCCCGACGCCGGGACCTCCGCCGTAGACCGGGCCTTCGCCAGACTTCGCGAGATGGGCTACATCTACGAGAGCGCCGGCGCCGTGTGGTTCCGTTCGACCGATCTGGGCGACGACAAGGATCGCGTTCTCGTGAAGGCCAACGGCGACTACACCTATTTCGCCTCCGACGTCGCATACCACTGGGACAAGTTCCAGCGCGTGGACCATGCGATCGATATCTGGGGCAGCGACCACCACGGCTACATCGGCCGCGTTCGCGCTGCCTGCGATGCGCTGGGCTATCCGGGTCGCTTCGAGGTCCTGCTCGGCCAGCTCGTGAACCTGCTTCGTTCCGGCAAGCCGGTGCGCATGTCGAAGCGCAAGGGCACGATGGTGACCTTTCGCGAGCTCGTCGATGAGGTCGGGGCTGATGCGACGCGCTATACCCTGATCAGCCGCTCCGCGAACCAGACGATCGACTTCGATATCGATGCGGTGAAGGAACGCAGCATGGACAATCCGGTCTACTATGTTCAATACGCCCACGCCCGTATCTGCTCGATCCTGCGGCGCGCCGCCGGTGTTGACGACAAGCAGGCGGCATTGCTCGGAATGGACGCCGTCGCCGCCCGGTCGATCGGCGATCGCGTCGATTACGCGCTGCTCACCGATCCGACAGAGTTCGCCTTGTCTCGGAAGCTCTCAGAGCTCGAGGAGCTCGTCGTTTCGTGCGCGCGTGATCGCGCTCCGTTTCGACTCACGCACTTCGCCGAGGAGCTCGCCGCCGACTTCCACTCGTTCTACGGTGCCTGCCAGGTGCTTCCCAGCGAGACGCGGCCGGTGGACGCCGAGCTGTCGCGCGCCCGACTGGCAGCGTGCGACGCCGTGCGATCCGTTCTCTCTCTCGTGCTGGGCCTCATCGGGGTGTCCGCGCCGGAATCCATGTAGATCGAGTTTCTCTCGCCGCCGTGCGTTGCGTGTGCATCCGTCCCACGTGGCATTTTTTCCCCACCTGCTTTCTGATTTTGTGCTACACTGCAGGTACGCGACACGCGTATTGTAATTCCTGCAGTTCAATCATATCGGATCGGTTGCATGTTCTGATCGCTTCCGCGCACCGATGCCGTTGCCCGGTATGTGATGATCGATTTCAGCAAGTTTTGATCGGCAGGATCGCGTCGGGGACATCTCAGGTCGCGGTTTCGCATAGAAATGTCTGACTGGAAGAAAGTAGAGCAATCACCGTGCAAGAAGAGAATACCGAGCATTCAGAGAACGTGATCGCTGCCGATGGGTCCGTGCAGGCTGACGCGGCCCCGCCGCGCCGACGCGCGCGCAAACCGCGTGCGAAGGCCAAATCCGCCGAGGGCGGACCAGCCCAGGAGGACGGCGGGCAGAAGCGCTCCGCCCGTCGGGGAGCATCAGGGGATGCCCCCGCCGCCGACTCCGAGCCACAAGAGGCTTCCGTCTCCGGTGGAGACGATGCGCCGCGGTCGCGTCGCGGCGCACGGACCCGGCGGCGCGCTTCCAGACGAGACGAGCAGAGCGAGGTCTCGAGAGACGAGGGAACGACCCAAGATGGCGGGGACACCGGTGCAGCCGAGTTGGATCCGCAGATCGCACAAGCGCGCGCCCTGGCGAAGATCTCGCAGGCTTCGATCGTGCGCCAGCAGCGGCAGGCCGCCGAGCGGGCCGCCGCCATGATCGCGGCGCCCAGCGATGGGGGAACCGCTTCGGCTTCGGCCATCGAGCTGGCGATCGATCCGTCGCTGCGGCCCCATCGCCGCGGCCGCAAACCCAAGGCCTATCTGGAGGCCGAGCGGGCCGCTCGCCTCGCCGCGCAGGCGGCTCTGGGCGAGACGCGGGCCTCAGATGAGACAGCGGAGCCGTCCGCCGGCGTCGAGCGCCCCTCCGTTGCCGATCATGCGGACGCCACGGATGCCGCATCGCCCGAAGGAGTCTCGCCGACTCGGCAGTCCGAGCGCCACGGAGGGCGAGCCCGTCGGGATCACACGCGCAACCCGCTCGCTCACAGCGAGGACCGCAGCCGTGGAGGCCAAGGCGATTCCGCGCGCCGCGAGCACGGCTCCGGTGCCTCTCAGAATCTGGCGGGTTCCTCCAAGCGGCAGCACCAGTCCAAGCGCACAGAGCGGACGCGATCGGCTGAGCGAGCCGGCGGCGAGGTCCGTCGCGGCAACGGAAACCGGCCGCAGCAGATGCGCAAGCAGCGCAGCGCAAACCGCTACAACGCTCCGACCGAGCCGACGCTCACGCGCGATCAGCTCGGCTCCATGAAGGTCGCCGAGCTACGCGACAAGGCCACAGAGCTCGAGCTCGACTACGCCGGAAAGAGGAAAGCGGAGCTCATTGATGAGATCTTTGCCGCAGCGGCACGTGCCGAGGGGTTCCGCGAGGTCGAGGGCGTCCTCGATATCGCCAATGACGGATTCGGCCATATTCGCGTGAACGGCTATATGCCCAGCCATGATGACGCATTCGTCTCCGCGAACCTCATTCGGGGAGCCCGATTGCGAGCCGGTGACTTCATCATCGGCACGCTTCGCCCATCGCGACCCGGGGACAAGTACCCGGGCTTGGCGAAGATCACCTCCATAAACGGGGTCGATCCAGAAGATCTGCGCCATCGTCCCAAGTTCTCCGAGCTGACGCCTATCTACCCCAACATGCGTCTCCAGATGGAGCACGGCCGGGACTCCATCACGGGTCGCGCCATCGACATCGTCGCGCCCGTTGGCAAGGGCCAGCGCGGTCTCATCGTCTCGCCTCCGAAGGCGGGCAAGACCACGATCCTCAAGAAGATCTGCCAGTCCATCGCTGCGAACAATCCCGAGGTGCACCTTATCTGCCTGCTTGTGGACGAGCGTCCCGAGGAGGTCACCGACATGCAGCGTTCGATCAGAGGCGATGTCGTCGCCTCGACGTTCGACATGCCGGCCGATAATCACACCCGGGTCTCCGAGCTGGTGATCGAGCGAGCCAAACGCATCGTCGAGATGGGTGGCGACGTCGTCGTCGTGCTCGATTCCATCACGCGTCTCGCCCGCGCCTACAACCTGGCGGCTCCCGCATCGGGTCGCATCCTATCGGGCGGCGTGGACTCCGCGGCGCTGTACCCGCCGAAGCGCTTTTTGGGTGCCGCGCGCAACATCGAGAACGGCGGATCGCTCACGATTCTCGCCTCGGCGCTGGTAGACACCGGATCCAAAATGGATGAGGTCATCTTCGAGGAGTTCAAGGGCACGGGCAACATGGAGCTCAAGCTCGATCGCGATCTTGCCGATCGGCGCATCTTCCCGGCTATCAACCCGGTCTCCTCGGGCACGCGAAACGAGGACCTTCTGATCGACGAGACCATGCGTCCCTTTGTATGGGGCATTCGCCGGGTGCTCGCGAACATGAACAATACCGAGCGATGCGCGTCAGCCTTCATCAAGGGTCTCAAGAGCACCGCCACCAACGAGGAGTTCCTGGTTCGCTCCGCCAAGCGCGCCGCCGAGCATCCCGACGCCCTCTGAGGTGGGCCGCCGGGCATCGGATGCGACGCGCGCCTCGCTCACCGCGATGCAAGCGAGCGCTGCACGCCGAGCAGGACGCGGTAGGGGATCACATGCGTCAGAGCGTAGAGCACCCTCATATCGAGGGCAGGGATGCACAGATCCCTGCCCTCTTCGGAAGCCTTGAGCGCCGCGCGCGCGACGCGATCGATGCGCTCGAAGCCGATGGCGCTCATCTGGCGTGCGGCGCTCGCGTCGCCGGGATCGTCGAGAAACTCCGTCTTCATGAATTTCGGGCATACGGCCGTGGCGCAGATGCCGACGTCTTCGAGCTCCGCGTTCAGCGCGCGGGTGACATCGAGGATGAATCGCTTGGCGGCGGCGTAGACCGCGAGATCGGGCTGGGGTAGAAATGCCGCGACGCTTGAGATGTCGATGATTCGGGATCCGCTCCGCATGTAGGGCAGAACGCGATAGATCAACTCGACGGGGGCGCGCATGAGCAGCTGCGCCATGCGCGGCGCGGCGTCTTGCCTCTGCCGCGCGAAACGGCCGAACACGGCGATGCCCGCATTGTTCACCAGCAGTCTTACGTTGGCGCAGGCGGTCTCCGCAAGAGCCGATTCCAAGATGCTATACGAGATCGGATCGGTGAGATCGAGGCAGAAGGGACGCACAGGGGTGCTGGAGGTGCGCACAAGCGCCTCGAGGCGGTCCGCTCTGCGCGCGACCGCCCAGATCTCGGTGACATCGTCGATGGCTCCAGCGTCCACCTGACGCGCGAATTCGCGTCCGAGTCCCGATGACGCACCGGTGATCAGTACAATGTTGGGCATGATGACTCCATTCGTTGCGATCCGGGATCGCGGCCTGATCTGCATCAATTCTATAACCTGTTTTTCGTGTTCCCCGGATGGATTCACCTCAACACACGGTCATGATATGGCAGCGCGTACAAAACTTGCAAATGATGTGGTTATCTCTCATAATGCGAAGTGATGTTCACGAAGGGGAAGTTCGCAGACCGTACCAGCAATTTCGCTGGTCTGGTCTTGCGCACACCGCTGTCTCGAATAAGGTCTCCGTCGTATCAACATCCTAACGTACCGAGGTGCCGGGCATACATCTCGGATTCTGCAATTCGCCACGTGGGGAAAGGAGACGGCACAGCCTCTGTTCGCGAGAATCGCTCGCGAGGCCTGAGGGCTTTCAGCGCTACGGATCCATCAGCGGTGGCACCAGAAAGCTGAGAAGTCGATCTCGGGTTCGAGAGGTCCGCCATATCGTTGAGATGCATGCGCTCCCATTTCTCATGAAACCCTCTGCAGCAGTTGCGGTAGAAGAGGCCGACTCAGGTGCCCCACAAGATGATAGGCGCGTGATACGGCGTCGCAGCGATGAGGACGCGTTCGCGGACGCGTCAAGCGCGGCATCCGAGGACGATCTCAGATCTGAAGAAGACGACCCGCGATCCCAGGGGTCGATCAGTGCCTCGAAAACGACACGTGGTCGAGTCCTGCATATGCTCAAGGATGTGAGGCGTCGATTCGATCGCGAGCAGGACGTCGAAGACGTCCCGGTCATCGCTCGCGCTCAAGACGCGCTGTCAGACGAGGACGCGTGGGCTGCGATGGACGCCATGCTCGAGGAGGAATCGCCGATCAGCTGCGGTCCCGAGCACGCGAAGGATCTTTACGAGATCGCACTCGGGCAGATCGAAGACTCCTATGGCGATGTCTACGACGAATACGATGACGATGATGACGCCGTCGAGGATGAGCTCGAGGTCGACGCGGAGGATCCGATCTCCATCGATGATGCGCTCGACTTCGCCTCGCAGGCATGGGAGCGGGCCGGACAGACGAATGCGACGTCAAAGGACGATGACGCCGAAGAAGAGATGACCGCTTCGATGAGTCCGCTTTCCGATGATCTGTTCGGCGACGCACCGATCGTGGCACCCGATGATCCCGCTGCCTCTGACGATCTCGACATAGCCCTCGGACCCAGCGCTGAGCCCGTCACGCTTGATGAGGAGATCCTGTTCCCGAACGCGCATGCCGACGATTCAGACGACGACGTCGAACTCGCGAAGCCGGCTTGCGCCAGCGTTGGCGACCATTCGCCATCCGACGGTTCCGAAACGGCGCTCGCTGTACTCGAAGATGAGACAAAGGGTTATCCGAATCGTCCGGATGTGTGGGCCTCGGCCTACGGGATCCTCTATGACGAGGAGGCCGCTTCGGCTCAGCCCGATCGTCCGCGATCCACGAAGCGCCCCCCCAAGCTCTATATCTGTCACCATTTCAAGATGGAGCCCGCAGAAGACGGGAGCTCAAAAGAGCTCGCCGGCGACGCGGACGCCTCCGTTGAGAATTCTCCTATCGGCGCCGCCGGCTCCGCGGATAACGATCGTCAAGATCGGATCGCTGCCGAGGCGCATGATCGTGTGCTCGAGATCATGCGCGAGGAGCTCTGCACCGCCCACCTGGATAGCGTCATCAAGGTCGAGGGCGGAGATCACATCGAGTCGGGACCCTCTTGCGAGCCCGAAAACGAGGATGCGTCGTCGTGCTCTGAGGCAGTCTGCGCGAATGAATCAGAGGCTTCTCGCGAGCAGTCGAGCGATGCCGGCTGTGAGGCTACCGCCGACGATGCGGCGACCGATACGGCATCAGTCGATTCCGCCCCGAGTGCCTCGAGTTCATCGCCAGATGCCGAGGATCCCTCGGCGTCTGCAGCGGAGTAGCCCATGCGCATCTCCAGACCCTGGCTCGTCGCGACCATTCTTTTCACGATGTTCATATGGGGCAACTCGCTCGTGCCCGCGACGGGCAGCTCCGGTATGAGCTTGCGTGTCGTATCGGCCCTCAGAGGGGCCCTTTCCGGTCTCGATCTGCCGAGCGCGTGGATCACGAATTTCCTCGTCCGCAAGACCGCTCACTTCACCGAATATGCGATCCTCGGCATCTTGGTCTCCCAGACGCTGGCATCCGGGAGCCGCTTGAGCCGGACCGCTCTTTTCGTCCTTGTCGTCGTCCTCGTTCTCATACCCTCCATCGACGAGACGATCCAGCTGTTCGTACCTGGCCGTTCCGGTCTCATCACCGATGTGATGCTCGACTGCTCGGGAGCCGCTGTCGGTTCGGCGCTGCGCGCGCTCGCGCATCGCCTGCGCGAGATTCGCGTCCGACGCCGGGATACCTCGACTCGAAATTGATCTCGGGGATGCCTTTCGCGCGCAGCAGATGCTCGATCGACAGAAAATCAGCTGCTCGCGAGCGACCCGCATCCTCGCAGCGGCGCGTTATGCGAACCTCGCTTTCGCTCTCGTGCGCCGCGCTCGGGTTTGGAGGTATCATATATCCGCATGCCGCGACGGCGAGGAGGTCCGACGGCATCGTCCAAGCAGTGAATTTCAGAGAGGAGAGCTATGGAGTACTCAGCGGAAGTGGAGCATATGTGCCCGGTCGCCAAGGGCGCCTGCCACGGTCCGGCACCCATCCCCGAGGAGGGGAAGTGGGTCCAGGCCAAGGAGGTCAAAGACATTTCGGGTCTGACGCACGGTGTGGGCTGGTGCGCGCCGCAACAAGGCGCGTGCAAGCTCACCTTGAACGTCAAAGAGGGTGTGATCGAGGAGGCTCTGATCGAGACGATCGGCTGCTCGGGAATGACTCACTCTGCCGCCATGGCAGCCGAGATTCTGCCGGGCAAGACCATTCTTGAGGCCATGAACACCGATCTCGTCTGCGATGCGATCAACGTCGCGATGCGCGAGATCTTCCTGCAGATCGTCTACGGCCGCACTCAGACCGCCTTCTCCGAGGGCGGACTGCCGATCGGCGCTTCGCTTGACGATCTCGGGAAGGGTCTGCGCAGCCAAGTCGGCACCATGTTCGGCACCAGAGCGAAGGGCGCACGCTATCTCGAGCTCGCGCAGGGCTATGTCACACGCATGGCACTGAACGAGCACGATGAGATCATCGCCTTCGAGTTCATGAACCTTGGCAAGTTCACTGATGCGCTGAAGGCGGGGAAGACCCCAGAGCAGGCCATCGCAGGCGCCATGGGCCACTACGGTCAGTGGGAGAGCGCCGCCAGGTACATCGATCCGCGCACCGATGATGAGACCCATTCGGTCGCCAGCACGTTTCCGGTCAACGAGTAGAGAGGGAGGGATCATACATGGCTGTTACATTTGAAGGATACGAGCGCCGCATTGGCAAAATCGAAGACGCACTCGAGCACAACGGCATCTCCTCCCTCGAGGAGGCCGAGAAGCTCTGCTTGGATCGCGGCGTCAACCCGCGCGAGATCGTGACGGGGGTCCAGTCCATAGCATTCGAGAACGCCGGCTGGGCCTACACGCTCGGCTGCGCGATCGCTATCAAGCGGGGTGCCGAAAGCGCTTCTGCGGCCGCCTCGGCGATCGGCGAGGGTCTGCAGGCGTTCTGCGTTCCCGGATCCGTCGCCGAGGACCGCAAGGTCGGTCTCGGACATGGCAACCTGGCAGCGATGCTTCTAGGCGAGGATACGCGGTGCTTCTGCTTTCTGGCGGGGCACGAGTCCTTCGCCGCAGCCGAAGGCGCGATCGGCATCGCACTCAATGCGAACAAGGCTCGCACCGAGCCCCTGCGCGTCGTGCTCGATGGTCTGGGCAAGGACGCAGCGCAGATCATCTCTCGAATCAACGGCTTCACCTATGTGAAGACGCGGTTCGACTACTACACCGGCGATCTCGAGGTCGTCGAGAGGGTCGCATACTCGGATGGCCCGCGCGCGGAGATAAACTGCTACGGCGCCGATGATGTCCGCGAGGGCGTTGCGATCATGTGGCATGAGGACGTCGACATCTCGATCACGGGCAACTCGACGAACCCCACGCGTTTCCAGCATCCGGTCGCCGGGACCTACAAGAAGGAGCGCCTCGCCGCCGGCAAGAGGTACTTCTCGGTCGCGTCGGGCGGTGGCACGGGACGCACGCTGCACCCGGACAACATGGCCGCGGGCCCGGCCTCCTATGGCATGACCGATACCATGGGCAGGATGCACTCGGACGCGCAATTCGCCGGATCTTCCTCCGTGCCCGCGCACGTAGACATGATGGGCCTGATCGGCATGGGCAACAACCCCATGGTCGGTGCTACCGTCGCCTGCGCCGTCGCGGTGAGTGCCGCCATCAACGGCTAGGGCTGCCAGCAGCGCATAAAGTCTCGCTCGCGCAACGCCGTCCTTCGAATCTCCGAAGGACGGCGTTTTTCATGATCACCCGGTTTGCAGGCGGCCCGCATCCCGCCTTCGCGATGGGCTCCCGGCCAAAAGGTGCGAAGGATCGCCCGGCTCATCCTCAGGGGAGCGCGTTCTTTGAAAAAAGGCCCCGCGATGCGGGGCCTTGAGAGATTCTGGTGGATCGTCAGGGGTTCGAACCCTGGACCTTGGGATTAAGAGTCCCCTGCTCTTCCAGCTGAGCTAACGATCCGTCATGTGCGCGCTGAGGTGGAACTGGGGTGGGTAAAGGGGCTCGAACCCTCGACCTACGGAGCCACAGTCCGTCGCTCTAGCCAACTGAGCTACACCCACCATGTGCATCCCACGCGCAAAGCGCTTGACTATTATTACAGTCTCAGCTCTGCGATGCAAGCCCTTTCTCGTGCAATTCACGCCGCATTTCTTGAACGGGACGTCATCTCCGGCCAGTCGGCGCGCTACCGAGCCGCTCGACTAGACGCTCAGCATCCCATCGAGCGTGCGCCACGCGAGCTCTGCGCACTTCACCCGGGCGGGCATGCGCGCGATGCTCTCGAGTTCGGCCGCCTCGTCGAGGTCGCAGCGATCCTGCTCGGAGAGCGTCTTGCCCTGGATCATACCGAGAAACAGCCCGGCCAGCCGACGCGCCTCCTCGACGGTCTGGCCGGTGATGAGATCGGCCATGATGTCGGCCGATGCCTGCGAGACCGCGCACCCCGCTCCCGTGAAGGCTGCCTCCTGGATGGTGCCCTCTTCCACTCTGAGCGACAGCTCAAGGTTGTCGCCGCAGCTCGGATTGATGCCCTCATGCGTGTGGGTGGCGCCGTCCATCTCGTATTTGCAGTCGGGGTGGGCGTTGTGCTCCATGAGCGCGGGCGAGTAGACAGAGTTATCCATGAAAGGTCCTCCAAACCGTTTCCAAGCCGTCGCCGAGCATGTCGACGTCGTGCCGGTCGTTGTAGAACGCCAGGCTTGCTCGGCAGCATGCGAGATTCTCCACGCCGAGCCAGGCGAGCAGCGGCTGAGCGCAATGATGCCCTGCTCGGATGGCGACGCCTTGCATATCGAGCAGGCTCGCGACGTCGTGCGGATGGATGCCGCGGACGTTGAAGCTGATGACTCCGTGGTGGCGCGCGGGGTCCGGCGAGCCGATGATGTCGATGAAGGGCAGCTCGGCCAGACGCCGCATCGCCGCGGAGACCAGAGCCGCCTCGCGCTCGGCGATCGCCGGGTAGCCCACATGGTCGACGAGGTAGGACAGGCCGACGCCGGTCGCGTAGATGCCCGCGGCATCCTGCGTGCCCGCCTCGAAGCGCTGGGGCACCGGAGCCCAGACGGCACCGGTCTCGGTGACCGAGTCGATCATCTCGCCGCCGGTGTAGAGCGGCTCGGTGCGCTCAAGCAGCTCCGCTCGTCCCCACAGCACGCCGACGCCCATGGGGCCGAGCGCCTTGTGCGCGGAGAACGCGAGGAAGTCGGCACCGAGCTTGGAGACGTCGACCGGAAGGTGAGGAACGGACTGCGCGGCGTCGACGACCATGATCGCGCCGTTCTCGTGTGCGGCGGCGGCGAGCCTCTCGATCGGCAGGCGCTGCCCGAGAACGTTTGAGACCTCGGTCGCGGCAACGATCTTCGTGCGCTCGCCGATCTTTCTGGCGATCTCGGCCTCTTCAAGCTCCCCGGTCTTCGTGGGGTAGAGGTAGATGAGATTGGCTCCGGCGTCCGCGCAGGCGCGCTGCCAGGGGATGAGATTGCTGTGGTGCTCCATGATGGTGATCGCGACCTCGTCACCGGGCGCAAGCACGCTCGGCGCGAACGCCAGCGCAACCAGGTTCAGCGATTCGCTCGTATTGCGCGTGAACACGATCTCGTCTGGCGTCCTCGCGCCGATGAGATCGGCGATCTGCGAGCGCACCCGCGCGATCGCATCGGTCGCCTCTACGGAGAGCGCATAGAGACCCCTGAGCGGGTTTGCGTTCATGGTCGTGTAGAAACGGCTCTGTGCCTCGAGTACGGTACTTGGCCGCTGCGAGGTGGCCGCGCTGTCCAGAAACGTCAGATCAAGGTGCTCGGCGAGCAGCGGAAAGTCGGGTTTGTAGGGATTGGCGTCGATATCGGCCGCACCCGTGCGCGCAGAATCGCTCATGCGATCTCCTCCTCGAAGTCGTCGATCAGCGCGCAGGACAACCGGACGACGCCCGCGCGAATCCGCTTGTCAGCGACGCCCGCGACCGCATCCTCGAGCTTGGCGCGGATGAACAGATCCTCGGCGGCCGTCGGCGAGATACCGCGCGTCGCCAGATAGAACAGCTGCTCGTCGCGAATGTGTCCGATCGTCGCCCCGTGGTTGCCGAAGACATCGTCCTCGTCGCACAAAATCACGGGCACGGTCTTGTTGCGCACGCGCTCATCGGCTAGAAGGACGGTCTCGCGCTCGCTTCCGCGACTGCCCTTGCAACCATGGGCGAGCTCGATCGTTCCGCGCATCGTCTTTGCGCTCTGGCCAGCGAGAACGCCGTTGGCAGCAAGCTCGGATACGGTCTTTTCCCCGCGCTGGATCAGCTCGTAGTTGAAGTCGCGTCGCTGCTCTCCTGTGCCGAGATAGTCCGTGGCCACGGAGATGTTCGAGAGATCGCCGAGCAGATCGCCGGCAAGTCCCGTGTAGCTGCGGCCCGCGCCCAGCACGGTGTGGTGGACGCTCACGCGCGCGTCCTCGTCGAGGAAGAGCCCCGTGTCATCGAGCGCCACCCAGCTGTCATCGAGTGTCTGGACGCAGGTGATGCTCACCTGGCTGCGTGCTCCGGCGAAGACACGCAGCGACAGGCCGACCAGGCCCGCGCCGATAGCCGGAGAGTCCAAGGAGATCGTGACCGCGATCCGACTTGAGGGTCGGGCGACGACATCGATCGCGCCCCCGGTGACGGCGCCGTCGACGCCCTCGATGCGCACCGTCGCCTGCGCGCGGTGATTCTCGGCGACATCTATGACGACCGGCGCGCCCGCGATGTCGCGCAGATACGCGTAGGCCTCGCCGCCCATGCCCGTGCGAAACGCCTCGGCAGGCGAGATGCGCTCCTCGCGCTCGATCGCGCGGCGCTGGTAGGCGGAGACGGCGGGCACATCGAGGCGGTCCTCTGCGGCGATGCGCTCCGCGTGTCGATCATCGCCCGGCGCGCTCGGACGCCGATCGCGAAAGCGCGTGCCGGCCTTCTCAAGGGCCCGCTCGAACGCGTCCGGAGCACCGGTGAGGACCGCGTCGTCACCTTCGGCGAGCTCGACTGCGACCGCGCTTCCTTGCAGTCGGGCGGATCCGCGTGCGAGCGAGGCGGGCAGCTCGATGGCGGTCTCATTCATCTGAAGCCAGCTCCATGTGGGAGCGGGCATCGCATTGACGTGTCTCAAGGTGAGCGCCGGCTGCTGTGCGTCTGCTGCTTGCGAGCCTCTGCTCGATGCTGTGTCGCTGTGCTTGTCCATCTAGCCGATCGCCCCTTCCATCTCGAGCTTGATCAAGTTGTTCATCTCGACGGCGTACTCGAGCGGCAGCTCCTTCGAGACCGGATTCGCAAAGCCGTTCACGATCATGGTGCGTGCCTCCGCCTCGGATATGCCGTGGCTCATGAGGTAGAACACCTTGTCGTCGCCGATCCGCCCGATCGTCGCCTCATGGCCGATGTCGACGTTTTTTGCGCGGACATCCATGGCCGGGATCGTATCGGAGCGGCTCTCATCGTCGAGCATGAGCGACTGACACGACACACTCGCCACCGCGCCCTCGGCGGCCTCGGTAACCACCAGCGAGCTTCGAAACGTCGAGATGCCACCGCCCTTCGAGATGGACTTCGTCTCGACGCTCGCACTCGTGTCGGGTGCGGCGAGCACGGTCTTGCAACCGGTGTCGAGATTCTGCCCGCATCCGGCGAACGTTATGCCCGTGAACGAGCTTCGGCTGCCGCGGCCGGCGAGCACGCTCATGGGATACAGATAGCCCACATGGCTGCCGAACGATCCTGAGATCCACTCGATCTCGCCGCCCTCCTCGACGCGAGCGCGCTTCGTGTTCAGGTTGTACATGTTCTTCGACCAGTTCTCGATCGTCGAGTAGCGCAGATGCGCCCGTGCGCCGACGAACAGCTCGACGGCACCGGCGTGCAGGTTCGCGACATTGTACTTCGGAGCCGAGCAGCCCTCGATGAAATGCAGATCTGCGTCGTCCTCGACGATGATGAGCGTGTGCTCGAACTGACCGGCGCCCTTGGCGTTCAGCCGGAAGTAGCTCTGAAGCGGGAAGTCGAGCTTCGTTTCGCGCGGAACGTACACAAAGGATCCACCGCTCCACACCGCGCCGTGCAGCGCCGCGAACCTGTGATCGGTCGGCGGGATCAGCGTCATGAACTTCTCATGAATGAGCGGCTCCCACCTTGCATCGTGCAGGGCCTCCTCGATGCCCGAGTAGACGATGCCCAGCTTCTCGGCGGCGTCTTGCATGTTGTGGTAGACCAGCTCGGAGTCGTACTGCGCGCCGACGCCGGCCAAGTAGCTGCGCTCCGCCTCGGGGATGCCGAGTCGCTCGAACGTGTTCTTGATGTCATCGGGCACCGATTCCCAGTCGGCGTGCTGCTCGGTGTTGGGCCGCACGTAGGTGACGATGTTGTCCATGTCCAGCCCGTCGAGCGCCGGCCCCCAGGTGGGGTTGGGCATGCGCTGGTAGATGTCGAGCGACTTCAGGCGGAAGTCGAGCATCCAAGCGGGTTCGTCCTTGCGCGAGGAGATCTCGGTCACGATCTTTGGGGTGAGCCCCGCATCGAGACGGTCGAAGCCCTCCTCTGCATCGGTGACGTCGTAGAGGCTGCGGTCGATGTCGGTGAGCTCGGAGCGATTCCTCATCATGATCGCCTCCTAGCGGGTCTTTCCGGTTGCGGCGGCAACGGCCGCCCCGGCGACATCGGCTTTGTCGGCCGTATCCGCCGACGCGTCCGACTCGCGCGCCGTCCGTTCGAACGACTCGAAGCCGTGCTCATCGATCCAGCTGATGAGCGAGGCATCATCCTCGCGCACCACGCGACCGTCCACCATGACATGGACCGCGTCGACGCTCAGCTGCTCCAGGATGCGGGTGTTGTGGGTGATGATGAGCAGCGATCCATCCGTCGCCCGACGGTAGGCGTCGATGCCGCGCGAGACGACGCCGAGCGCATCGACGTCAAGTCCCGAATCGGTCTCATCCAGGATCGCGAGCTTGGGCTTCAGCAGCAGCAGCTGCATCATCTCGACCTTCTTCTTCTCGCCGCCTGAGAAGCCGACACCGAGGTCGCGATTGAGGTAGCTGACGTCCATGTCGAGCTCGGCGGCCAGCTCGCGCACACGGCTGCGAAACTGTTTGCCGCGCATCTCAAGACCGGGTCTGCCGGCGATCGCGGCACGCAGAAAGCTCGACAGCGGCACACCGGGTATCTCCACCGGGGCCTGGAAGGAGAGGAACAGCCCCGCACGGGAGCGCTTGTCACTCGGCAGATCGGTGACGTCGGATCCATCGAAGACGACGGATCCGCTGAGAACGGAGTAGACGGGATCGCCCATGATGACATGGCCGAGCGTGGACTTTCCCGCGCCGTTGGGACCCATGAGCACATGCGTCTCACCGGAGCCGACAGCGAGATCGACGCCGTGCAGGATCATCTTATCTTCCGCCGCCGCTGTGAGCTCGCGCACGGTGAGCAGTGCTTTGTCTAGATCGGTCATTGCAGGTCCTCCTGATGTGTCGGAATCATCGGCCCCGTGTCCCCGGGCGGCCGCATCGCTTGCTGATGGATTGTCCGAGAAAGCCTATTGAATGCCTCGGATTAACGATAAGATGATAGGGAAATAAGTCAAGCTTTAATCCGAGCAATTCACTAGAATTAAGGACCTTGGCGAGAGGGGGCCATTTGCTCATATCATCGAAGGGCCGCTACGCGTTGAGGCTCATGATCTACATCGCCGCGTTCGGGGGTGATCAGGGCCGCGTCGCCCTGCGCGAGATCGCGGCGTGCGAGGATATATCGCAGAAGTACCTCGAGCAGCTCGTGAGACCGCTCATGCGCGCCGGGCTGCTCAAGAGCGTGCGTGGCAAGAGGGGCGGCTACATTCTGGGCAAGCCCGCTGAAGAAGTGCGCGCAGGTGACATCCTGCGCGTGGCCGAGGGCACGACGGCACCGGTTGCCTGCGAGGGCCTCGAGGGCGCCTGCGAACGCGCCGACCTCTGCTCGACCGTGCGGTTCTGGACCGGCCTCGATGCCGTGATCGAGAGCTATGTCGACGGGGTGACGCTCGCCGAGCTCGCGCGTGCACCGGATATCGATCTGGGCAAAGGTGTCGGAAAGAGTGGGGAGGACTTGTGAGCGGCCGGGTTCCTCGGATCGAGTCGGTCCGCCTCGCCGCGGTGCTCCCGGCTGCGATCGCATCGCATGCGATCTGCAGGCGCGCCCGCCTCGGCGCTGCTCTTATAATGGAGGGGACAGCGAGACTCGAGTACGATGATACGACGCGCGCGGGAGCATGCGATGCGAGCCGCTCGGATGAGTGAGACGGGAGATCTCAATGGCTGATATGATGCGCGGCGCCTACACCGGTCTGGCCGAGATACGGCGCATGGTCTTTCGCGAGGTGGCCAAGCTTGCTTACGCCGACGCCGACGACGACGCCGATTACCGATGGGTCGATGAGCTGCCCTATCGGATCATCCCCGGCGATGTCGCCACATACCGTGAGAGCGTCTTTCTCGAGCGGGCGGTCGTGGGCGAGCGGATCAGACTGACGATGGGCCTGCCGCTGCAAGACGTCGACAGACCCGCTCGACTCTCCGAGGGCGTGGCGGCAGCCGCGCGACCGGAGACCTACTATCAGCCGCCTCTCATCAACGTCATCAAGTTCGCCTGCAACGCCTGCGAGGAGGAGTGCTACGAGGTCACGAATATGTGCCAGGGCTGTCTGGCGCATCCCTGCCGTGAGATCTGCCCGACCGGTGCGGTCACTTTTGTGGACAAGAAGGCGCATATCGACAAGGATGCCTGCATCAACTGCGGCAGATGCGCCTCCATCTGTCCCTACACCGCCATCGCGCACCGCGAGCGGCCCTGCGCGGCGGCCTGCGGGATGAACGCCATCGCATCAGATGAGTGGGGCCGCGCCGAGATCGACTACGACCGGTGCGTCTCATGCGGGCAGTGTCTGGTGAACTGTCCGTTCGGCGCCATCGCCGACAAGAGCCAGATCTTCCAGGTCATCCAGGCCATCACCACCGGCGACGAGGTCATCGCCGCGGTCGCCCCCGCCTTCGTGGGCCAGTTCGGTGGCCGCGGCAACGTCGACAAGTTGCGCGAGGCGTTTCTGCGTCTCGGTTTCTGCGGCATGGAGGAGGTCGCGATCGGTGCCGATCTGTGCACGGTGCAGGAGGCGGAATACTTCGTCGACGAGGTGCCCGACAAGCTGCCGTTCATGGGGACGAGCTGCTGCCCGGCCTGGTCGGTCATGGCCAAGCGCGAGTTCCCCGAGCATGCCCAGTGCATTTCGATGGCGCTGACGCCGATGGTGCTGACAGCGCGGCTGATCCGCGAGCGGCATCCGGATGCCAAGATCGTCTTCGTGGGGCCCTGTGCAGCCAAGAAGCTCGAGGCGAGGCGCACGAGCGTTAAAAGCGAGGTCGACTTCGTACTCACGTTCGAGGAGATGGCCGGCATGATGGAGGCGAAGGAGATCGACTACCGGCAGCTGAGCGGGGATGGTTCGACCGATTTCGAGGTGGCGAGCGCTGATGGACGCGGCTTCGCGGTGGCCGGCGGCGTGGCCTCCGCGGTCGCGAACGCCATCCACAGCCTGCACCCCGAGCGAGAGGTGCGCGTCGAGGGCGCCGAGGGCCTCGCGAACTGCCGTAAGATGCTGAAGGCCGCCGTGAAAGGCAAGTACGACGGCTGCCTGCTCGAGGGCATGGCGTGCCCGGGGGGGTGCGTCGCCGGGGCCGGAACGCTCCAGCCGGTCACGAGATCGGCCGGCATGGTACGCGCCTACGCGAAGCGCTCGCCGTATAAGACGGCCGATGAGGACAGGTACCGCTCTCAACTGAGCATGCTCGAGCGCTCCGAGGATCGCGCATGAGCCAGCGAACGGCGACGGGCGTGGACAGGCCCTTTTTCGAGCAGACCGTCTCGGTCATCGTGCCGGTCTACAACACCGAGCGCTACCTCGACCAAGCGTTGGAGAGCCTTGAGCGGCAGACCCATCAGGCCCTTGAGATCCTGTGCGTGAACGACGGAAGCACCGATGGCTCGGCGGCGATCATGCGCGCCCATGCCGAGGCCGATTCGCGCATCCGCGTGATCGACAAGGCAAACGGGGGCTACGGTGCTGCCTGCAACCGAGGAATCGAGGAGGCTCGCGGCGAGTGGATCGCGATCCTCGAGCCCGATGACTGGATCGAGCCGGGGATGTATGCCGACATGCTGGCGTTCGCGACGACGTTCGGCGGTCTTGCCCGCCCGGTCGATATCATCAAGACCCCGTACTGGGTGATCGAGCGCGCCGATACCCCGCAGCAGGAGAAGGCTCCCTGCGCCTACCGCGGCCGCGTCCGGCCGCGCTCGCAGCCCTTCGCCGTGCGTGATGCTCCGCATCTGCTGGGGCACCACCCATCCATCTGGTCGGCGATCTATCGCAGGGGCTTTCTCTTGGAGAGGGGCATCCGATTTCACGAGATACCCGGCTCGGGCTGGGCGGACAACCCGTTTCTCGTCGAGACGCTCTGTCAGACCGAGGGCATCCTCTATCTGGATCGGGCGTACTACTGCTACCGCGAGGAGACGCCGGAGAAGACCGTCGAGCTCGCAGAGCGCAGCCCGCTTCTGCCCTTCGAGCGCTGGAACGATATGGTCGATGTCCTCGAGCGGCTCGGCGTCACCGACCGTTCCGTATGGGATATGCAGACGTATAGGGGTTTTCTCTACATGAGCGGCATTATCGAGACCACCGGGATCGAGGGGCATCCCGAGATCCGCGACGCGATTCGGAATATGTTCTCGCGGATGGATCCGGAGCTGGTGTTCGCGAATCGGCGCGTGTCGCCGGCCTGCAAGCGCCTGTTCGCCGCGTACCGAGGTATCGCTTCACCTCGGATCAGCGAACTCGATCACATCCGCGATCTGGTGGAGCAGACGTCCTACGCTATCTGGAACCGAGGGCTTGCGCGCTCGCTCAGAATGGTGGCAACGTACGTGATGAGGTACCGTGCGCGATCGGGGAGGAAGTAGGGGAGCAGGCAAGCAAGAAGATTCGGGTGGCCGCGATAATTGCTGGAACGTTATTCAATAGCCGCGCTATATCAAGTGCAATGACTTTGTCGCGCAAGATGTAGATTCCTCGAGAATCGAACGGTCTTTATATCATAGCAATAGTCTTGCGCTTCACATAAGCGCATAGTACACACGGAGGCCGATACTGACGAAAGGCTTGTATGAGTTCGACTATAAGTGCATTGATAATCATTCCAGCATATAATGAAGCTGAATGCATTTTGACGACAGCGCGAGCTGTTGAGGCTGCAGGATATGATTACGTTATTGTCAACGATGGGTCGCACGATGAAACGCTTGAAATATGCAAAGAGAACGGACTTAACGTAGTCGATCTGCCATTGAACCTAGGGATCGGTGGAGCAGTTCAAACTGGGCATAAATATGCACAGCGTTATGGCTACAGCATCGACGTGCAAATCGATGGAGATGGACAGCATGATCCCAAATATCTGCCGTCGCTCATTAAGGCGATTGAGAGCGGAGCGGATTTAGTGATCGGTTCCAGGTTTCTCAATCATTCTACTGGCTTCCGCTCCACGTTCTTCCGCCGTATAGGAATCGGATGGCTTTCAAAATGGATAAAAGTGCTTACTGGAAAAATAATTACTGATCCAACATCTGGTTTTCGCGCATGTGGTGAGCGAGCGATCGATTTGTTTTGCGAGAGTTATCCCGTCGATTATCCTGAACCTGATTCGATCGCTACAGCTCTTCGCAAGGGACTCAATGTACAGGAAATTCCAGTCGAAATGCGAGAACGCCAAGGAGGCGTCTCATCCATAGGCGGGTTTTCGGGTGTCTACTACATGGTAAAAGTAACATTGGCAATATGGATTGCTTGCATGAATCGTTACGTGCAATAAGGAGAGATGAAATGCCTGTAGGTTCACAAATTGCTATAGCAATAGTTTGTCTTGTTCTGCTTGTATATGTGCTTCACCTTGTGAAACACGAAAGATTGCAGCTACGTTATTCGCTCTTATGGCTCATGTTAACGACACTCACCCTGTTGTGTGCAATATTTCCAAAGCCTTTGTTTTCAATGTCAACATTTTTTGGATTTGAAACAGCATCAAATTTTATCTATTTTGTCGGCCTTCTTTTCTCGCTGGTGATCATGCTATCGCTTAGCTCAATTGTCAGCAAACAATCTACTTCGATAAAGAACTTGGCTCAGAGAGTTGCTCTTCTCGAGCACAACCTTACGAAAAAGTAGTTTCCGTAAGGTTATAGATAGTATTTTTCATGTTAAACCAAAACTAACAAGTATTCTTCGAAGTAATCGAACGATCCAATGATGTCGAGCGGAACATCGAGTTACCTCAGAGTCTTCTTGAAAGTACTTATTCAGGGACTTGCCCAACGCAGGGCAAAGGGAGACGTTGAGATGGTGACCGAAGTTCGATCTGGTCGTGGACCGTCTGGGGAGGTCATCCACATGAGATACAATTAGAAAAGCCGGTGCCGCAACCGCGTAGATCTGACCACATGAATAGTTTTCAGTGGAACAGAATTCCTTCTATACTTTTAATCAAAGAATGGATTTAAAGCAGGTGCGGCGTCATCAAAGCTGAAATCTGATTCCCTGAGAGTGGCGATTCTCGAGATGCCGAAGCTGTGAGATCGTGCGTGTCGCCTTTCTGAAACAAAAAGATCGTATAGTCACGCATCCTAGCTGATTTTATGACCAAGGAGTGTGGTTCTCCCTTTGAGCAGCATTCTTCTGATCTGGATATAGTCAATTTAACTGTCATCTTTCTATTATGGACTTTTAGGTCGCAGCAGAATGAATGTCGACTGATGGTTTTTTGTCCACAGTTAGAGTCAGCGAGTACCCGAGCAGGATCATTGAATAATAGTCTCGTGTTATTTGATCCTTTTGTATCAAGTACTTCAAATTATACCTCGCGATTTCTCCAGTTCCTACAAGTTGAGAATTAAACCATGCAGGATTGGTTTCCTGTAGCTCTGGCGAGATACATCGCTCGGAGCGCAAAAATCGCAGCGATAAGTCTGTAAGCTAGGTTCTTATGATCGTTATCTATGATGTAAACGAAAGATGAGGCAGCGTCATTATGAGTTATCCTATGAACTCGAGTAATCCTTATTACCTTCAGATTTGAGACGGGATTGGGAATGTTGGAAACCACGCAATCAGAGAGCAAGGTGGTCTCTGTCATCTCCGTCTTCAATCTCTGTCTCGACCATCTGATGTTGCAGACAAAAAGAGTTCTCTCCCAGACTGTGAGGCAGAGCTTCTGTCGTCGAGGCGAGGACTGCTTCGCATTTTGCGAACAAGACGGTAACTGGCTTTATTTATTAGCGACGGGAATAGGTACCATTGTAAAAGATGGACAAGTCACGAATCTGTGTCGCAGTTATGAAAACATAGCTTCCGATGTCGGCATTTCCAAAATACGAACAACGGCGTTGAGAGTTCGCCGATTCTTATACAGAAATGAGCTATCGAAGTTAGAACTAATGCACATTGAGTCCAATCGAGTTCTTGGTGATGGTCGCCGTGAATCGCGCGGACGTATTCCGATGCTCTTTGTATCGGGAAACCATGTGCGAAAAGCAATAATCAAGCTCTTCTATCCCACCCCTTCGACAAAGCTTATTTGATGAGGTTGACTGCAGAGCATTGTTTCTTTTAGAAAGGCTGTAGTGTTGCTATGAGAGTTGCGTTTTTTTCAGCTCATTACCTACCTCATGTTGGTGGCATTGAAACGTACACGGAAAAGCTTTCGAATACCATGGCTGACATGGGGAACGAAGTAGTAATAGTCACTAACAATTTGTTTAATTCTACACCTATTGAGCGTAACGGCTCAATAGAGATAGTGCGCTTACCTTGCTTTTCCTTTCTGTCAGGTCGCTATCCTATTCCCAATAGAAACGCTGAATACAAAAGGCTGATCAATCACATCGAACGGCAAAGCTTTTCAGGTATTGTAATAAATGCACGGTTCTATCTACATACGCTGGCAGGGGTTCATTTCGCTGAAAACCAGAATTCTCTTCCAGTTATAATTGATCATGGTTCAGCGTATCTATCATTTGGAAATTCTATGATAGATCCGATTGTCAGGTTATACGAAAATGCTATCACACGTCATTTGACTCGACACCCTGCGGCTTATTACGGTGTTTCTGATCGTAGCGTCGACTGGCTTTCCCATTTTGGAATAACTGCCCGGGGCACAATTCCCTATGCAATAGATGTTGAAAACTATCAACATTCAGCTTCTAAGAGGAACTTCAGGCAGGAACTTGGTGTTTCAGATTCAGATGTGTTAGTGGTATTTACAGGCAGATTGGAATCTATAAAAGGGATTCAGATTATCTTGGAAGTAGCTGATCGATTGCGCGATCAAGCGTTCCATTGCTATTTCACCTTTGCTGGAGAGGGAAGTTTGATAGCTGAAATCAAGCGAGCTGCTGTTGCGAATCCAAAAGTTTCGGCGCTCGGACGACTCGACAATGCTGATGTTGCTGCACTGATGCGAGATGCAGACCTATTGCTCCTCCCATCTCGCTCAGAGGGATTCGGTGCATCTATGATCGAGGCTGGTGCTATGGGAACCCCTATTATGGCAACAGATGTGGGCGTGGCATCTGAGCTAGTCATCAACGGATCTGGGGGATGGATAATCAACCGTAACGATATACAAGGCGTTGTTAACAAAATAAGTAGCATTTCAGCTGACAAGTGTCTGCTCGCTGAAAAGGGATCTGATCTGCAGCGCTACATTAAGGCAAATTTCACATGGAAGTCGACGGCGAAAGCCTTGATTGAAGCTTGTGAGAAAGCGAACTATGAGAACCAGACACGACTATGAATGGCTTCGGTCGGAAGGATCTTGAACCGCATGAAAACGAATCGGCAGATCGAATTGCCTCTATCATGTCCATCTTCAACCTCTGTCTCGGCCATCTAATGATGCAGACAAAAAGTGTTCTGTCCCAGACTGGGAGGCAGAGCTTCTGTCGTCGAGACGAGGACTGCTCCGCATTTTGCGGACAAGACGACAAATGGCTCGCGCGCAAGCGCGAATACGCGGTCGCAGCACTCGACGATCGAGCTGCGCAAGCTCTGGATTCCTTACCGTACCCCTATTTCTACCACTGCGTATCCTGCGATCGCGAGCTGGATCCTGGCAGTGATCAGGCGCTTCATCCCAAGGACGTTTCTTTTAGAAACGCCTTGAGCGGTGTGCCTGAGTTCGACATGATTCTTGTTGCAAACCATTCATTCTCTAAAAAGATGATTTGGTCCAATCAAGCCATATTCGAGTACGAACAGCGTTGCTCAAAGCGTGCTCGCCCAAGTCATGCTGTCAAAATGCAATCGATGAACCCAAGTACAAGATGGCGTTTATCTCCGGTAGGCTATAGCATTCGAGGAGATACAATTGATTGGATGTTGATGTTGTGAGCGTTAAACAGTTATCTATCAGACAAAATCTAATCTGGAATACAGTCGGCAACCTTCTTTACCTAGTTGTACAGTGGGCGCTGACTTACTGCGTTATCATTTTCCTCGGTTACGGGGAAGCTGGTGTTTTTTCTCTTGCTATGAGTATCGGTAACTCCTTCTATAACATCGCTACGTTTACCATCAGGAACTACCAAGTATCTGATGTTTCAAATCGTTTTTCCGATGATACGTATATTTTGGCACGGCGCATTTGTTCTGTTGCAGCAGTACTATTGTGCATTTTGTTTACGGTATGGAACGGTTACAGCCTTGCCACCATGCTTTGTATTTTGATGTACATGCTGTTCAAGATATCTGAAGCTATGGCAGACGTGTACCATGGAATAATGCAGCGCGCGCTGCGTATGGATTGCATCGGTATATCCTTTGCTATGAAGGGAATTGTCGAGCTGATATTTTTTGTTGTTGCAATAATCCTTGGAAAAACCCTCTTTATTGCACTGCTCTGTTTAACAGTAGCTTCTTTCGGCCTTGTCTACTTCTTCGATCGGCGCATTGCGTTTAGTTTGAGTGTGCCATCCGATCCGTCACGAAAAACACAGTCTCAGGTACGTCAACTTTTAAAGACTTGTATTCCGATAGCTCTTTATGGATTCTTCTTTAATACGATGGCTCAGATACCGAGATTCTTTCTTGAATCGCTTAGTGGCGCGGAAATTCTTGGTGTCTATACATCTGTCGCTCTTCCTGTGACGATCGTCCAAGTATCTGCAAACTTTATATTCTCTCCCGTAACCACACCCTTAGCAAATTGCATAAAAGTTGGCAATATAAAACAGTTCATACACTACATTAAGTTAGTATTTGCCGGCATTGCAATTGTCGGTATAATTTCATTGCCGAGTTCAATTATTTTTGGTCGAAGTTTTTTGAGCATACTGTACGGGAGTTCAATCGTTTCGCATGACTATCTTTTGTTTCCATTGGTCATCTCAGGACTCTTGGTAGCAGCTTCTTGGTTTATTGCAAACACGCTAACGGTCTTAAGACAGCTCCGTATACTTTTATTAGCTAGCTGCATCTCTTTTTTTATCGTGGTGATATCTAGCGTTCCTTTAATTTTAGCATGCGGCCAAAACGGCGTAACGTTTTCATTCATTTTAGGGCTATTGATCTTTTTTGTAATTTGTCTTACTTCATTGGTATTTGAAGTTCGAAATAAAATGCAGAGACAGTGCTGCAATAATTAATCTGTGCTTCAATTAAAACGTGAAAGGCCACCAAGTTTCTTGAGATGTAAATCTGTGTGATCATTTTTCATAGAGTCATTTCGATTTATAAGTTTATACAATAATTATTTGTCGGCAGTTTTTCATTTCACTTTTTCAGTCGATAATTAAATTGTTAGTCTAGCGATTATATTAGTCGCGTGTGCATAGCGACGCGAAGCCGTGCAATTCACTGCAGTTGGGGACTCAGGGTAAGGAGCTTGAGCATAGGGAAAGAGGTTGTCCGCAATAACCTATTAGTATACAGAGCCGACCGTACCCAATGATGGCCAATAGGCATAGCCCGGTAATAAGGCCTATTCCGTCGAATTCGGTTATGCTTAACTATTTGGTTACCCTGTCGCTCGGGCGGAGGGAATTTGCCCAAAGCTTAGATGTCCATGGGATGTCTCCTGTCTCGTGGCTGCTGTTGTTGTCAATGGAAACGAAAAAAACGTTAGTCAAAGCTGAGGCCTATCAATAGATGGTATTGGAATATGCCCTGAGTTAGGATAAAGGCTTTCAAGGTGGTTAGAACTACTCTCAGGGTGCCTAGCGGTGGATATATTATGGGGGTATAGTGCGCCGACCATGAGACCCAAGCGAAGCTCTTTCAAAATATAGATTAAGCATGATTGATTCAACGTAGCCTATCTTGGCATACTGGTTTTGCATAATTTGGAGAGATTACAATTATTGGTTTGATTTTTCAAGTGCAATGGCGAGAACCGTGATCAACTGTCTGTTAGAGCAACATACAGTTTATAATCTATTCGCCACGCGTTGATTTCTTGAATGGAGATTTGGATGCACAAGAGAAGGATGATCACCGCATTGCTATTTTTTGCGGTTTTGTTACTGGGCCAAAGTAGTTTGTCATCGCCCGTTTTTGCAGAGGTAATACAAGATCAGAACCAATCTCCTACCGCAGAAGAGGCACCTTCTCACGATGAAGTCTCGATCAAAAGAGAAGCAGATCGCGACCGTTGTTCGGGAGGATATCTAAATAGCTTCCGCTACGTAGACGGTCGCTTGATTCAGAGAGACAACGGGTCGAGTTACAGTGCTTCGAAACTTAATACGTGGAGAAAGGAAAATGGAGTTTATATTTCGACAGATGGTACCAGAGTGGAGAATGCGAAGGCTTTTGGGTTGGACGTGTCCCAATGGCAGGGTACGATTGATTGGAGAAAAGTAGCTAGTTCAGGTTTGGTTGATTATGCAATTATTCGTTGTGGCATAGGTTCTGATGTTTTGAATCAAGATGATCAGCAGTTCCTGAATAACGTGCGTGGATGTCAACAAAATTCCATCCCCTTTGGAGTTTATATTTATTCATATGCATTCAATACATCAATGGCGCAGAGTGAGGCGCAACATGTTCTCAGGTTGTTAAAAGCAGCAGGGCTATCCAGCTCCGCGTCTGTTGAATACCCTATATATCTTGATCTTGAAAATGACGCGAAGAAAGGTAGACCCGCTGGAGAAGACAACGGACAAGTTGTGTACATTTCAAACGCCACGCTTGAAAAAATATCCGATACATTTTGTTCCTCAATTGAAAAAGCAGGGTTTTCCGCAGGTGTTTATGCGAACTTGAATTGGTGGAACAATTATTTGACCGGATCTATTTACAATCGGTGGAGTAAATGGGTTGCTCAGTACAATACGGCTTGCACGTATCATAGCCAGCATGACATGTGGCAGTGTATGAGCGATGGCAGTATAACGGGGATAAATGGAGCAGTAGATATCGATTTTGACTTCATTGGCCTGAATCCGGCGACCCCACCAGATAAGAACCACCAAACGATGTATAGGTTGTATAACCCTAATAGCAGCGAGCATTTTTATACGCTCAACAGCAACGAGAGGAATTCCCTCAGTCGCATCGGTTGGATCTATGAAGGGGTTGCTTGGTTTGCACCATTCAATTCAAATCGTCCTGTATATCGTCTGTTTAATCCAAGTGATAGCGATCATCATTACACGTTAAGTATCAACGAACGTGACACACTCGTACGCATTGGGTGGGTATACGAAGGCATCTGTTGGTATTCCGATAGCGAAAGCACTTCAACGGTATATAGATTGTTCAATCCAAATTGCGCCTATGCGGGCGCGCATCACTATACCCTTTCAGAAAATGAGCGGAATGTTCTCGTACGTCTCGGATGGATCTATGAGGGGCCAGCGTGGCACGGTTTGAATAAATAGACAAGCTTTGATTCATTTGGTTGCTATGCTTTTTCAAGACAGTCTCAGTGCATAATATACAATGTCCCCTGTGACTGTTTTACAAGCTGGGTATAACTTGCTGCACTAACGAGAGGTGAACGGGATGAGGGTATGCGAGACCAAGAAAGACCCGATGGGCCTTCTCATTCCGTTGGTGATTTTGATTGCTTTAATCATTTGTTCTCTCTATTGGTATTCAGTTTGTCGATCTGTATGGTTTCTGGTTTTTTCCCTACCTTTGAGCAGTGCCGTTGCAGCATTTGCTTATATTCTGGCTACAAACAACAAAGTTGCTGAGGCGAATTGGCCGTTCAGAACCTGTTTTCTTCTATTTGGTATTATATTTCTCGGGCTGTTTACGCCGGGTTCTGTTCCGGATGAACCTTACCACTTCTGGTCGTCGTACGGGTTGGCAACTCTAATGACTGGGAAACCTATTGATTCTGAGCATGATAAAATTTTCGTTAGAAACTCCGATGTTAAAGAAGATCCAACAAGCTCGCCAATCGTCTCATATCAATCCGTCAAACGAGTTATTTCAAGATTTGAGCTGTTTTCGCGAGATTCATCTTGGACACAGCATGCAGTCCCCAAGGGGTCTTTGGACTGGACTTCAAATCCGGTTTTTATCAAGTTCTTTTCTGCTGCAGGGATAATACTTGGGTGGCTTTTGAATTTGGGGACGTATCCTCTTTTTTATATGGGTCGCATATTTAACTTCGCACTGTTTTATCTACTTGCATGTCTTGCTATTCGTATGACGCCCGTCGGAAAAACAGGGTTCAAGATCATCTGCCTGCTTCCTATAACGCTTCACCTCGCGTCTTCATACTCTTACGATGCCGGCATTATTGGGCTGGCGTTTTTACTCATCGCTCTGCTCCTCCGTTTACTATATGGTAGTACTTCCGAAATAAAAACCGCATTGGTGGGCATTCCCATCTGCGCAGTTTTACTAGCACCGTGCAAGGTAGTATATATTTTTATCGTCTTCGTTTTATTTCTTGTTCCGTCTTCGAGATTTCAATCAAAGAAATTCGCTTTGACCTATAAATGCGGAGTTTTGCTTTGTTGCGTTTTTGCTATCGCTGCTTTGCGCATGGCAACGTTGTTTTCCATGGCTGGTTCTAGTTCTAGTTCTGTGGGATTGGATTACAGGGGTGCGGAAAGCGGAACATTCTATCATCTTTCGGACGCCATTGCCGATCCTCTTCATGCTACTGGAATCTTTTTTCGAACTATAGATCAACTAGGTGAGTTCTATATTTCTGGAACTGTCGGGACAACGCTCGGTTGGTTTCAAGGAAATATCGCTGCGCCGGGTTTTTATACTTTTGGCTATCTATTAGTACTTCTTTTATCGTTTGCACGCAGCAATGATGACGATATTACTATTGTTGCGAAATCTCGATTTGTTTTTTTTGCTGTCTGTGCTTTAAGTTGGCTTGCAACTATGATGTCGATGTACTTAGCTTGGACGTTCAACTCAGAGCCCATTGTAATGGGCGTTCAAGGAAGATACTTACTTCCCGTGCTTCCTCTTCTCGGTCTTGCTTTCAGAAGCAGAAAGCTGAGATATGACGGAAGCATGGCGAATGCAACTTTGGTGGCAGTCACTACGATAAACACCCTTTATGTTCTAAGAATCATAGCTATCGTCTTGATTTCGTAGCGATTGAGCGCATGAGGAGATTCTGTTTTATTGAAAACTGCGAGAATAGTATTCGTACGAAAAGCAAAAGCTAATTGAACGAAAAGGACAAGAGTTATTTATTTGTTAGAATAATGATGCCATGTAGAGAGACTTTTGTGTATGAATGATTTTGCTTGCTTTTTCAGAATGCAACATTTTTTGCTAATCTCAGAAGTGGAAATTAGTGTTCGTGACCAGCTTATGATGGTTTGTCCGATATTGATATTGAAGGATAAAAAATGAAGCTATCGATTGGAAAAATGTGTCGAGGACAAGGGATAGCATATATCCTAACGATAGTGCAGTATGACGAAGGTCATTCAGTGGCTTTTTCTGCTCTGTCAGAGAGCGGTGTAAATTTGCCGATCGAAGCCTACCCTTCAGATCTATACGGCCATCATGACACTGCTTTTGTTCTCGCGACGCCATTGTTGGAGACATCCCGTATTTGCATCAAGGCAGAAGAAATCGATGTCAACGGTGAGATTATTTCTTCAGTGAAGAAAAAGCTTTCTCGGTTTCGCATCAAGTGGTCCTCCCGATTGAATTATAAAATCGACCCACGAGTGATGTCGCATCTTCGAGATATCGATCGGTTCACTTATTCAAATCAGATTCATATCAGACCGATACACTATTCTGCAACTGCGGGTCCAAATATAATTGTAAAAGGCATTATTTGCAGTCCTGAACATGAGAACGAAGTCAGGGTTCAACTGTTGCGTGCTGACGGAGTTGAGGACAAAGATTTTCAGCCGTATCTTTCGAAATCCCAAGAAATACTGTACGAAGGTGTCCGGCGAGTTGAAACCCAGTTCACTGCTCGTGTTCCTAATGATGGGCTAACCTATTGCCTTGTTGCTAGCGGATGCAATGGCAGTCGCGCCGGTTTTATGTGCTTCGACGGACCCTCACGGGATTTTTATCGCCAAGTTCATACACCCTGCTATTACAGAATCAGCGAGTTTGATCACTGGCAAAACTATTCGAAAGATCGAGCTCGAAAATTTGAACTTGCAAATATTGAAGACTATCGTATCGATGGTGGTCCTGTTTTCAGTATCATCGTACCGCTCTATAATACGCCGGTTTCCTTTTTTATCGAAATGGTTCAATCTGTTCTTGGTCAACTCTATCAAAACTGGGAATTGATTCTAGTTAATTCGACACCAGAGAATGCTGCATTGCAGAACGCCATCGAGTCACTGTCCGACGGTCGAATACACGTCCTCACTTTGGCTCACAATTTGGGGATCTCGGAAAACACAAACGCCGGCATGGGTGTCGCACGGGGAGATTACATTGCCTTTCTTGATCATGATGACCTTCTTGACAAACTTGTGCTTTATCGCTACGCGAAAGCCATCAAAGATGACGATTCCATTGATGCGCTCTATTGTGATGAGGATTTTTTGACCGAGGATGGTTTTCTGATCAATCCGCATTTGAAATCGGATTTCAATCTCGATCTGCTTCGATGCCATAATTACATAACTCACTTCCTTGCTGTTCGAACTGCTTACGTTGCGAAACTCCGCTTGAGGAAAGCGTTCGATGGGGCACAAGACTATGATTTTCTATTGCGTCTCGTTGGCTACACGCAAAATATTGTCCATATACCTGAGGTGCTCTATCATTGGCGAATGAGCGATAGTTCAACGGCGAAAGACGCCAGCAACAAGGGGTATGCAGAGAAGGCCGGACTTCTTGCCCTCAAGGAACATCTGACGCGTTCTGGACTCTGTGCAACCGCGGAAGTTTCTGATTGCAGCTGTTTTTATCGTACGCGGTATAAAGTATCGGGCAATCCACTTGTCAGTATCATAATTCCAAATAAGGACAGTGTGAAAGTTCTCTCTCGCTGTATCGAATCCATTATTAACAAGACCTCATATTCGAATTACGAAATCCTAGTGGTTGAGAACAATAGCGAAGATGAAGAGACCTTTCGTTTCTACGAAGACAGTCAAAGAAATTTTGAGAAAGTACGTGTCGTGCATTGGCCGCATGGGTTTAATTACTCAAAGATCAACAATTTCGCAGTGCAAAAAGCCAAGGGTAACTACATACTGATGTTGAATAACGATACCGAGGTTATTTCTCCAACTTGGTTGGAATCTATGCTTGGCTTTTGTCAACGACCAGATGTGGGAATCGTTGGGGCAAAATTGCTCTATCCGGACGATACGATTCAGCATGCAGGTGTGAGCATGCTTTATTGCACGGATTTGGGCCAGATGGGTGGCCCGGTGCATGTTTTTTGCGATTTGGATAAAAGCGATCCCGGATACATGAACCGTGCTTTTTTTTCGCAGGATGTTTCGATCGTTACAGGAGCCTGCCTTCTTACCAAAAGGTCGGTATTTGAATCGGTGGGTGGCCTCACTGATTCATATGCGGTCGCCTACAACGATGTCGATTATTGCCTCAAGGTTCGCGCCAAAGATTTGCTGGTCGTCTATGATGCCGATGCACTTCTATATCACTATGAATCATTCAGTCGCGGAAGCGACAAAAACGACAGGCATGTTAATAGATTCATTTCCGAACAAGGGCAGTTGCGCCATGATTGGCCTCAGTATTTTTCCGGTTACGATCCATATTATGGCAAGTACTTGACATGAGCTATTGTTGTTGAGAGATTTGTTGCAGATGAGCGGTCTTTTACATTGGCACGGGATAGCGCGTTTGCCTGTCTTCGACCTGTCGTGTCGCGTGAGAGACGCCATAAAAATAGATCAGGATTTATGCCCCTTCACCAACGGCTGCAAATAGTTCTTATACGGCAACGCGCGGCTTCGATGGTCTCTTGGTTTCATCGGCCCATTGACCTGAACATCGAGGATTGAGTTCTATGAAAGGCATCATTTTCGCGGGGCAGTGGAACCAGACTGTATCCGCTCACCACGGTCACGAGCAAGCAGTATTTGTGATGCCGAGTGAGCAAGCCCTCCGGCCCGCTTTAATCCAAAACGGCTTCCCGTTCAGCTTCTTGTAAAAACCGCTTGAACATGCGTTTCTTGTGCCGCTGAAGCAACGATGCGGGCTTTGCCACGTCTGAGTGCACACCTTCGCAATACAGGTTCTCATAGCCGGTGGCGTGCTCTCGTGCATCATGGTGTTTCAAATAATGCAAGATATACGCTACGTGGTTGTTCGAGAATTCCTGCCGCAGCAAAGGGCATCCGTTAATATACGAAACGATGGAAAAGTGAGGATGCGCCATCCGCCCTTCGTGAATCCCGTATGCCAAAAAGTGAGAGAGCGATGCCTCGGGATTATCAAAATAATGCTCTGCCAGATCGGGATAATGGTTGAGATAGAACGAATAATCGAACACATCTGAATAATCGATTCCGCAGTCAATCGGAGTGGCCAGACCGGTGATACTGAAGTTCGGACGCTCGATATAGGCTGCGGAAATGTCATCACTTGCCGGTTCGTCTTGCGCGGCCGGATCGACAGTTGAGCACTCATACGTGGACAGTCTATGCTTTCTGAGATACACGTTGAACAGACGCTCGGCTAAAAAACCGAAGACGCGTTGCTGGTACGGGTCGCGGTCGGTGAAGGGATCGACTCTCACTTCCATTTTGCGCTCTACGGCGAACAGCCAGCGAGCATATGAATTCAAAAGAGGCTTGCGGCAGACCAAGATGTTATAAGGAGAAAAGGCGCTGTCGAACATGACGGAGTCGAATGCGGTCAGATAGGATGAAAAGTAGCGTCCTATAACCTTTCGAAGTTGAATGAGATCAGTGGAAGAGTGCGCCAGCCGGTATTGCTCAGCTAACGAGATGAGAAACCGACCTTGAACCACCGGCTCATGTGCTGCTACGATACAATCGTATTTGTTTAATAGCTCTCGCACGGTGTTCTCTGAAAGGAGATTGCCACCGCCGCGAGCGCCCGAAGGTTCGCGTAAAAAGCGGCGATAGTGAACGAGACCGACAATGTCCTCTCGTGATCGTTTCCATATCCAGTACAAGCCAGTAAGCTCGCAAAACGTACTATTCTTCCGCGAGATGTTGCCAATGAAGCTATCATCGTATTCCCAATCGGGTCGACGCTCGGCCACACCTAATTTTTCGGCACCAACGAACAGCGGCTGATAGGGCGACTGAGTTGGAAGTTCGAGGGATTTGTGCGCTGCGATATATATCTTCATGTGCCCGCCCCCGACGACTCGATGATTGCTTCCATTATACCGATAAAACAAGAAATCGGGTTTTCGTAACAAAGTAACCGGCAATGTCTCAGCAGCTTTACGTATAATTGCTAGATCATGTTGAATTTCGCACCAACAGTGGATTCGGCTTGAAGCGACTAAATGGTGTTATGGGACTTAATCAGCTCCAGCTATGGTGTGATAGTACTCGACCATAAAAAAATTCTTTTACTCGTACGAGATACGAGAAGAGATGTCTGGAGCGCTACGCAATGTCGACCTAGTCATTCCCGGGTCCACTTGGGATCAGAATTGCGACGATGTTTTGACCTATCATGTTAACGCGGCATACATGAGCGACGAGTGGCAAGGTAACGAGCGGTTCGAATGCCTGAGTAACGTGTGCACGGTCCAGTATTTCGAGAGAACGTCGCGCATATCGTCGGCCGATGTCAAACAGCAGCGTCGTTTCTAAAGAAAAGGCCCTCTGATGGGCCTTATCGATCGGCTTCTGGGAACGCGACGAACAGTTTGAAGCATTGATCAGGAGATGCGGACAAAGGAGGCATAATGCGAGGAGCAGGCGCGACGCATACTGATGCACCTCGACGAAATCGGTACAGAGCTTCATGTGCAGGTTATCGATTCGCAGATGTGTTCGGAACGCTTGGAGACAATGCTCAGGGGGATGAACTGTCAGCCGGGAGAGACGTCCCCGGAGTCGAAAGCGTTTGTTTATGAACATGTCGCCCGCTGCGGAGCCGCTTCGCGTCATGCAGCTCGGCTGTGCGTGCAGCACTTACGGGAATCTCTCGATCACTTCGAGTGCTGCAGTGACGTCAAAAACCATGATCGAACGTATGGAGACGCGGGCTACTACCAAGAATGGTTGGCTCAAGGCTATATGAAAGACAGCCTGAGGAAGAAGAGGACACATCGCTTTCAAACAAGATCGCGAATGATTTCGATTAAATGGAACGTGAACTTGATGACATCCAAGTGATTCGTCGGGAAAGAAAAAGGGATCGGCCACCATGTGGGCTTCGGCAATTTGAAGATATGGATGACTATTCCTGAATCTTGTCGGAATGAGATGTTTTTCCGGCACGAAACCTGACGTTTAAAGGTGTCTCTTGTAGCGCGGCTCGAAATATTGAATAGTTTTTATACGTGGCATACGAAGATCTGTGCTCGTTTCCCCGGGACATCTCGGTTCACGCGCATGTCGAGCTTCCTACGAAACCGCGTGGACTGCTTGCCGTTGACAGACGATGCGTCGCTTTCTTCGATAGGTCTGGTGGCATCGCGATCTGATAACCTTTTGCAGTTTGCTCTCGGATCAGGACACGAGCAAACGGAATGGTATCCTTTTTACCGTCAGTGCCAAGCTGATGGCAGATACTATTGTCCTTGACCTTGAAAGGCGTAACGCTGCATGAAAGGCATCATTCTCGCGGGGGGCAGCGGAACCAGGCTGTATCCGCTCACGACGGTCACCAGCAAGCAGCTCCTGCCCGTCTACGACAAGCCCATGATCTACTATCCGCTTTCCGTGCTCATGATGGCTGGCATCCGGGACATCCTGATCATTTCCACGCCGACTGACCTGCCGAACTTTCGTCGTCTGCTCAAGGACGGGGCGGATTTCGGCGTGAACCTGTCCTATGCCGAGCAGCCGAGCCCGGACGGTCTGGCGCAGGCCTTCATCATCGGCGAGGAGTTCATCGCCGGTGAGCCGTGCGCGCTGGTGCTCGGCGACAACATCTTCTACGGCAACGGGCTGTCGCGCCATCTGCGGCGCGCGGTCGAGCGCTCCGAGGCCGCCGGTGGAGCGACCGTGTTCGGCTATCACGTGGATGATCCCGAGCGCTTCGGCGTCGTCGAGTTCGATGAGCAGTTCAACGCTATCTCAATCGAGGAGAAGCCAACCGAGCCCAAGAGCTCCTACGCCGTCACCGGCCTGTACTTCTACGACAGCCGTGTGTGCGAGCTCGCCCGGCAGGTGCGCCCCTCCGCCCGTGGAGAACTCGAGATCACGACGCTCAACCAGATGTATCTCGAGAACGGTTCGCTGTCAGTCGTCACGCTCGGTCGCGGTTACGCCTGGCTGGACACGGGCACCATGGAGAGCCTCTTCGAGGCCAGCGAGCTGGTGCGCGTCATGGAGCGCGCACAGGATCAGCCGGTCTCGGTGCTCGAGGAGATCGCCTTCGAAAACAGCTGGATCGATCGCGAGCGGCTGCTCGCGTGCGCCGAGCGATACGGGAAGTCGACCTACGGCCAGCATCTGAAAAAGATCGCCGAGGGCAAGATCATCCTGCGGCATCTCGGTTAACCCGTCCGGGGACAGGCGCGCAGACGCCCTCGCGCGACCGGCAGCGGTGGTCTGCGCACAGAAGTTCGACGTATCGGGTCATATGAGAGGACAACCATGACAGAGAGCTTTCAACCGACCAACATCATCGTGACCGGCGGCTGCGGCTTCATCGGCTCGAACTTCGTCCACCATGTGGTGGCTACCCATCCCGATGTCCACGTGACCGTGCTCGACAAGCTCACCTACGCGGGCAGGCGGGAGAACATCGCCGGGCTGCCGGCAGAACGCGTGGAGCTCGTCGTCGGCGATATCTGCGACACCGATCTGCTCGAGCGCATCGTGCCCGGCCACGACGCCATCGTCCACTACGCCGCCGAGTCGCACAACGACAACTCGATCCTCGACCCCGCACCGTTCGTGCGCACGAACGTCGAGGGCACCTTTTGCCTGCTCGAGGTCGCACGCAAGCACGATATCCGCTTCCACCACATATCGACCGATGAGGTCTTCGGCGATCTCGCGCTCGATTGCCCGGATCGCTTCTGCGAGGACACGCCGTACCGTCCGAGCTCGCCATACTCCTCGACGAAGGCCAGCTCCGATCTGATCGTCCGCGCATGGCACCGTACGTTCGGCGTGCGCGCGACGATCTCGAACTGCTCGAACAACTATGGTCCCTACCAGCATATCGAGAAGTTCATCCCGCGCCAGATCACCAATATCCTCGAGGGGATCCGCCCGAAGCTCTACGGCACCGGCGAGAACGTGCGCGACTGGGTGCACACCGAGGATCATTCGCGCGCGGTGTGGGAGGTGCTCACGCGCGGCCGCATCGGTGAGACCTATCTCATCGGCGCGGACGGGGAGAAGAGCAACATCGACGTGCTGCGCTCGATTCTCGAGCGCATGGGCAGGCCCGCCGACGAGTTCGACTGGGTCCGCGATCGGCCCGGCCATGATCGCCGCTACGCTATCGACGCCTCCAAGCTCACCCGCGAGCTGGGATGGTCACCGGTGCACACGGACTTCTCCGAGGGACTTGATGCCACCATCGCCTGGTATCGCGACAACCGCGCCTGGTGGGCGGACGTCAAAGCTTCCACGGAGGCGAAATACGCCGCTCAGGGTCAATAGGACGGCCGCATCGGCCTGGGTGATCCGTGAGCGGCAACCCTGTCGCGTGATGCGGCATCCATGGCACCGGCTGGCGCGGGATCGCACGAGCACATCAGATCGCATCAGATAGACGACGGAGGGAACAGGATGGAATTCGAGAGCGAGCTCGCGGTTCACAGGACGGATATCCCCGGGCTCGTGGTGCTCGATCTGCCCGTGCACGGGGACAACCGGGGGTGGTTCAAGGAGAACTGGCAGCGCGCCAAGATGGTGGCGCTCGGTCTGCCGGACATCCGGCCGGTACAGAACAACATCAGCTACAACACATCGCGCGGTGTCACGCGGGGCATCCACGCTGAGCCCTGGGACAAGTACATCTCTATCGCGATCGGCGAGATCTTCGGTGCGTGGGTCGACCTTCGTCCCGGAGCCACGTTCGGGCGCGTGTTCACCTGCACCCTCGATCCCTCGAAGGCGATCTTCGTTCCGCGTGGGGTGGGCAATGCCTTTCAGACGCTCGCAGATGGAACGACCTACACCTATCTGGTTGACGCGCACTGGTCGCTCGCTCAGAAGCGAACCTACACGTTCGTGAACCTCGCCGATCCGGACCTTGCGATCGACTGGCCTATCCCGCTGACGGCAGCAGAGCTCTCCGATGCCGACCGCGCTCACCCGCCCCTGCGCGAGGTTGTGCCCATGGCACCGAAGCGCACGCTCGTGACCGGCTGCAACGGCCAGCTTGGTCGCGCGGTGCGCACCTATGCGCAAGAGCATGATTTGCAGGGATTCGATTACTGCGACATCGACACGTTCGACTTTGCAGATCCGGACGCCTATTCAGCATACGATTGGTCGCTCTACGGGACTGTCATCAACTGCGGTGCCTATACCGCGGTCGATCGGGCCGAGACCCGCGAGGGCCGCGCCGTCGCGTGGAGGGCGAACGCGGCGGGCCCCGCTCTGCTCGCTCGCACATGCGTCGAGCACAGCATCACGCTCGTGCACGTGAGTTCCGACTACGTCTTCGATGGCGTCCTTGATAGCCACACCGAGCTTGAGCCCTTCGCGCCTCTGGGGGTCTATGGGCAAACGAAGGCAGCCGGTGACATCGCCGTCGCCACCTGTCCTGCTCACTACATCGTGAGATCGAGTTGGGTGATCGGGGAGGGGCGCAACTTCGTCAAGACGATGATGGCTCTCTCGCGGCGCGTCGCGGATAACGATGACGCGCTGACGCAGGTGAGCGTCGTCGACGATCAGCTCGGCCGTCTCACGTTCACACGTGACATGGCTCGGGGCATCTTCCACCTTCTCGATTCGGGATCGGACTTCGGAACCTACAACCTCACCGGGGAGGGCGAGGTCAGGTCTTGGGCCGACATCGCCCAAGCGGTGTTCGATCGGACCTGCGGCAACGGCGAGGCGGTGGTGCCGGTATCGACGGCGCGCTACTATGGGGCGAGCGAGGTGCCCGTGAGTCCGAGACCGATCCATTCCGCGCTCGATCTGACCAAGATCGAGGCGACGGGCTTCATGCCGGCCGACTGGGAGCGGGATCTTACGGCCTACGTCGACGCAGTGGCGTCAGCAGAAGATGGAAGCTGAGCCGACTTCATGGGCGAGGTGAGCAACGCGCAGATCTCCTGCTCCGAGACGGGATCGCCTGAGACGGAGGCGCTTGTCAGCTGCTTGGCAGCCTGTCCGCTGACCGAGGCCGATGTGCGGCGCGGACGGGCGCTTCGCGTCACCTCATGCGTGCGATCGGCCGATGATGATCTCTCGTCATCACCGCAGACGATGGTGTGGTCGGTGATCTGCCTGCGGAAAGCTTGGCGGCGTGAGGTGCCTCCCCGTCTATCGGGTATCTCCGGCATTCCTCACCCCGTCGCACCTGCGCGCTTGGTGAGCTGGGATGTGCTGGTCCGGGGACGGCGATGGTGCGCGACCGAATACGCGGTTCCCGTGCCGATTCAGTGTCGCGCGTTCAGCTTGCGCTTGGGCATCTACGTTCGTCGGATCGATGCCGTGGAGAGCTCGCGTCAGATCGATGCCTATTTCGAGCAAATCAGAAACATCCTTGTGGATGACGGTTACAAAACGTGGCTCGCCGGAGATCGCCGCCGTGCGCAGAGACTGGCCCCTCCCCAGACGGGTCCTCTGATGAGCATCGTCGTGCCCGCGTACAACACCCCGCCAGCATATCTCAGCGAGATGATCGCTTCCGTGATACAGCAGACCTACGCTCGATGGGAGCTCGTGATCATCAATGCGAGCCCGGAAAATGAAGCTATGGCGGCGGTGTTGGCGGATCTCGATGATGATCGAATCATTGTGGTGGACGCCGCGGAGAATCTGGGCATCGCCGGTAACACGAATCTGGGCATCGCCGCCTCACACGGGGCGTATGTGAGCTTTCTTGACCATGATGACTTCATCGAACCGCACGCCCTGGCTTTGATGGTGCGAGAGATCCAGCACCATGAAGGCGGACTCGATCTCATCTACTGTGACGAGGACAGCTTCGATGAGCGCGGCAAGTTCGTCTTGCCCCTCTTCAAGCCGGGAGCGAACATCGATCTGCTCTACTCGAACAACTATGTCATCCACTGGCTCACGGTGAGCAGACGGATGCTGGATGCGATCGACCGATCAGAAAGCGAGCTCGATGGGGCCCAGGACTACGACCTGACCCTCAAGGTGTTCGAGCGCTCATCAGCCATCTGTCGCATTCCGCATGTCTTGTACCACTGGCGCATACACGCGGGATCGACGAACATCAACCCGGATTCAAAGCCCTATGCGGCCGATGCCGGTCGCCGGGCTATTTGTTTTGCATTGCGAAGACGGGAGATACCAGCGCAGGTGAGGCCGACCGATGTGGCCTACACCTATGAGGCTGAGCTTTTCGATGCTTCCGACGACAAGCGGCGACTGCAGCTGCTGCTCGATGGCAGCGCATCCGATGAGGTCTCGGCGGTGATCGACGACCTCGAACAAGCTGGCGTGGACGTTTCGCTTCGCTCGCTGGCTCGGTCGCGTCCCGATGAAGAGAATCTTGCGAACGTGGTATCCGAGACGATCAGCGAATCCGACCTTGTGCTTTTCTTGAACGGGGACATTCGCCTCGATGTCGCGGGCATACGTCGTCTCATGAGCTACTTTCAGCGCCGGGAGGTCTTCGCCGTGTCCCCTCGCGTGGTCCGCGCAGACGGTCTGATGGATTTCGCCGGTGCCATCGTGCGACCCGACGGCACGCTTGGCCGTCTGAATCGCTTGCTGCCGGCTGCCGACGGGGGTTATCTTGGCCGTGCCCACCGGTCCTACGATGCGGCTGTCTTGAACGGTGAATGCTGCATGGTGCGAGGGGGCGCGCTTAAGCGGATCGGTCTGGATGCGCGCTTCTCGACACTTGAGTACCTGCTCGCGGACGCCTGCCTGAAAGCGCGTGCACGCCGCTTGCTCAGCGCCTATGTTCCGTATGTGACCGCGCGTCTGAGAGTCGCGCGTTCCCTGATCGTCGAGCCGGCGTGCATGTGGCCATCGTCTGATGGTGCTCGACTCATTTCGGTCCATCACGATGTGCTCGGTGAGGGAGATCCGAGCCATAACCCCAACTTCGATCCGAACAGCCTGTATTATAGGCTCAATCGGCACCGAGCCACACAGGAGTGATCCATGACGAAGATGAGATTCGCCAATATTGTTTTCAAACCGAATGCTCGCGCGATGAGCTTTCCGAGTCTCTATTATCGCACCGAGAAGCTCGCGGTCTATGATAGCGAGCACGAGGCCCTGTTTCTGCAGGAGGAGGGCACGTACGACTTCACGACGTACTTCAACGCCCTGTCTGTGCGCAAACTGCTCGAGTACACGCGCGCTACCGGCTTCACGTTGCATGCGGAGGTGCGCGGCGCCCCCTGCCGCGTCGTCCAGACGAAGGCCTGCGCGTTTTTGGAGGAGTCGCTCACCGTCGATTCGGTCGCCCGTGATCTCGCTGGGACGGAGGCCGCAGCGGATGCCGCTTGGGAGCCGATCGATCTTGAGCTCAAGGTGGATGATGACGCGGTTCTGGTCGCTTTTCGCATCGAGACGCGAGGGGCGGTCGAGCTGCGGCGATCCTGGTACGAACTCGAGATCGAGGGAGATCTCGATCCCGTTGAACTCTCGCTGGTCACCACGACATTCAAAAAAGAGAGCTATATCATTCCCAACATCGAGCTCATCCGCCGCGAGATCTTGGGCTGTGAAGACGATATCGCCCGTCATGTTCGCATGAACGTCATCGACAACGGGCGCACGCTGGATGCCGAAGCGCTCTCCGGAGATGGCGTCACCGTGTTCGCGAACCCCAATGTCGGCGGGTCCGGCGGATTCGCCCGCGGGATGATCGAGTCGCTGCGCCAGCAACCGATTGCAGCGACGCATGTGCTGCTCATGGACGATGACGTCTCGGTCTCCTCTGAGAGCATTCGACGCACCTACAACCTGTTGAGAATCTTGAACGCCGAGTACAGGGAGGCGTTCATCAGCGGCGCGATGCTCGATTTCATGCAGGGTGAGGAGCAATGGGAAGATGTCGGATTCATGACCGCGGAGGGAACGTTCTCCACCGCGAAGGGTCCGCTCAATCTGAGCAAGCTGCCCGAAGTCGTCCTCAACGAGCGCATGCGCTTCACGGATCTTCAGCGCGAGCAGATGTATGCCGCATGGTGGTACTGCTGCATCCCGGCTGCCGTCATTCGGCGCGAGGGTCTGCCGTTGCCCCTGTTCGTCCGATGCGACGACGCGGAGTACGGTATTCGATGCAAGCCGAGGTTCATCACCATGAACAGCCTGTGTATCTGGCACATGGCCTTCGATGCTCGCTATAACGCCGCCGTGGAGCGCTATCAGACCACCAGGAACACCATGATCTCCCACGCTGTGACCGGGATGGCTCCCCGTTCGGACTTTCTGCGCGAGCTCAGGCGGAATCTGAGCATCGAGTTGAGAAAGTTCAACTACACCGACGCTTCCGTTTTGCTCGACGGCTTCGAGGACTTTCTCAAGGGACCAGACTTCATAGCGGCCCCGGTTGCCGAGCGCTGCTTCATAGAGGCGAATCGCAATGTGGAGAAGTTCTTCGATCTGGCAAAGCTGCAAGCCGATGTCGACTCCGACGGCGGCCCGGATCTGAGTGGAATCACCGAGCGCGATCTCGATGTTCCCAACCGTCACTCCAAGCTGATCACGCTGATCGATCTCGTCACATGGAACTTTCAGCGCGCCCCCTTCGCGCGGCGCGGAGAGGGGTACGGCATCATCTCAGCGCTCGGTTGGAACAACGACCTCGAGAAGTTTCATGGGAAGCGCGCGCTCGTGGTGATCGACTGGCATCGCCAGCGGGGCACCATACGGCGCAAGGACAGGAAGCGCTACAGGGCGATCATGCGTCGCTATCGCCGGGATCTGCGCTTCTATCGGGCGCATGGCGAGCAGCTGCGCCGAAGCTATGCCGCCGCTCGCGAGATGCTCACCTCTCAAGCCTTCTGGGAGCGCTATCTCAGGGAAGCGGCCGAATGAAGCCCTGCTGTGCCGCCGCCTCTGAGATAGGACGCAGGAGCCTCGGCGGACCCGTTCTTCTCAGCGCCTGCGCGGGCTCTGTCCGACCGATCGCCTCGGTGCTCGTCGGCGCAAGGGGGCGCTCCATCTCCCGATAGACCTCGAGCTCCCAGTGCCGGCGCTCCGATTTCGCGATCGAGTCCAATATGACGCCTCCGATCAATGCAAAGCAGGCAAGAAGGATGAGCGCACCGGCGAGCGGGATCACGGGTGGCCAGACTTCTCGTACCTCGCCGATCCGCGCCGATGCGCCCGAGGCGAGCCCCCCTCCGACGGCGGCAAGCGCCACGGCGACCACCGAGAAGAACATCAGCGGCCGGATAGCTCTGAGCATCGATAGAACGCACCAGATGATGCGCGCCCCATCTGAGATCGTGGAGAGCTTCGACGTCGATCCCGGCGGGCGATCACGATAATCGATGGGCAGCGCCGCGACACGCCATCCCATGGCTATCGCATGGATCGACAGCTCGGTCTCGATCTGGAATCCATCTGCGAGCACCGGGAAGGTCTTAGCGAGCGGCCGGGAGAGCGCGCGGTACCCTGACATGGCGTCGCCGGGGTCCCCTCGAAACAGAAACCTGATCAGACCTCGGACGAGATAGTTGCCGAAGCGGTGGAACACACGAGGGTGCTCCTCCATATAGGATCCGTTGTCGAGTCGATCGCCGACGACCATGTCCGCGCGACCATCAAGGATGGGGGCGCAGAGCCCCCGGCCCGCTTCGGCCGGGTAGGTGCTGTCGCCGTCGACCATGAGATAGCATTCGGCGTCGATGTCGCGGATCATCTGTCGCACCACATTGCCCTTGCCGCGTCGGGACACGAAACGCACGTGGGCACCGTGTTCCCGCGCGATCGCTCCGCTTCGGTCGGTCGATGCGTTGTCATACACATAGATCTCCGCATCCGGCAGTTCTCGACGAAAGTCCTCGATCACGTCCCCGATGGTGAGCTCCTCATTGAAACAGGGGATGAGCACCGCGATATTCTTCTTCACAGCTATCTCCTCAGCCGCATGCGTCGGCAGTCGATTCCAGATTCAGTTCTGCTTCTACCCCTTTGACATCGCGCGCGTACTGCTCGCGGGCGAACGGCTGAATGCGACCCTCGCGTGTCGCTGCTCTCGAGCCCCGCGCTTCTCACGGGTGCGCTGAGAATCGGTATCGAGCAGGGTATCGAACAATCATAACCTCGTCGGAGCTCTCACATCGGCTGTCATCATTTTCGTCTATAATCATTCTTGCTCGGCGGGACGCGAATGTGATCTCCGCGGGCAAACGCGCCATTAGCTCAGCTGGACAGAGCAGGGGACTTCTAATCCCAAGGTCGTAGGTTCGAATCCTATATGGCGCACCATGATCATATGGTGCCGGGTCGCCAGCCCGGTCTTTTGCGTTCGTGAAGCCACATGCTGCATCACCGACGGTGGCTTCGCGAACTCAGTGAGAGGACCCACGCGCTCTTTCATCGACCGATTCTTTTGAGTCGGCTTCAGCGCACCGGCGCTGTGGTAGACTCATCACAAATACACCATATCCTGCATGCCGGGTCCGCATTCGATTCGGGCGGCATGCATGCGGCAAAAAGGCTGCGCGCCCTTTGGCGCCGGGAACCAGGGAGAACACATGTCCGACACATTCGATATCGTTGCCGCCACCGGCTGCCCGACCGGCATCGCACACACGTATATGGCCAAAGAGGCGCTCGAGCGGGCTGCCGAGGCGCGCGGGCTGAGCATCAAGGTGGAGACGCACGGACAGGTCGGCGTCGAGGACGAGCTCACAGCCGCCGAGATCGCCGGCGCCCGGGCAGTCGTCATCGCCGCGGACAAGGACGTGGACGCCGATCGCTTCGCCGGCAGGCCACAGGTGTCGGTCAGCGTATCGAAGGCGCTGTCCGCCGAAGCGGCCGGCGTGCTCATCGACCGTGCCCTCGCCGCCGAGGGCACCCGAGCGCAGGCGGACCGTGCGGCAGCTGAAGGGGCGCCTCGCGCATCCAGGGAACATGAGACCATCGTCCACCAGCTCTACCGTCATCTCATGAATGGCGTCAGCCACATGCTCGTGTTCGTCGTCGCCGGGGGCGTGCTCACCGCGATGTCGTTTCTGTGGGGCATCACCTCCTATGATTCCACGGCAGCCGATTACAGCGCGTTCGCAGCGATGCTCAAGACGATCGGCGGCATCGCCATGAATCTCATGGTGCCCGTGCTGTCGGCGTACATCGCCGAGTCCATCGGCGACCGCCCCGCTCTCGTGCCGGGCTTCGTCGCCGGCATGATCGCGATCCAGGGGCTGCCCGTCAACGCGACGACCGGCCTGATCGACGCCGGCGGCACCGGGGTCGGGTTCGGCTTTCTCGGGGGCATCGTCGGAGGCTTTCTCGCCGGTTATGTGATCGTTGCGCTCGAGCACCTGCTGCGAAGGCTGCCGCAGAGTCTGGGAGGGCTCAAGGCGATCTTTCTCTACCCCTTGTTCTCGACGCTGATCGTCGGAATCGTCATGCTGGCCATCTCGGTTCCCATGGCGTGGATCAACACCTCGATGATGAGCTTCTTGCAGAGTCTCAGGTCCTCCGGACCGATCGTGCTCGGTCTCGCCATCGGATGCATGTGCGCATTCGACATGGGCGGCCCTGTGAACAAGGCCGCCTACGCGACCGGGACGTTTCTGCTCGGCAGCGCCTTGGAAGCGGGTGTTGGCACCCGGGCTTACGACTTCGGCACGAACTTCATGGCCGCCGTCTCAGCGGCCTGCATCGTGCCGCCGCTCATCACGGCGTTTGCGGTCATCGTAGGCAGGCGTTGGTTCTCCCGAGAGGATCACGATGCCGGCGTCGTCAACCTCATCTTGGGCTCGACGCATATCACCGAGGGAGCGATCCCGTTCATGACGAAGAACATCTGGCCGGTCATGCCTATCATGATGATCGGTTCCTCTATCGCCTCGATTTTGACGATCATGTTCAACGTTCACGACCCCGCACCGCACGGCGGCTTTCTGGTGATCCCGGTCGTCGAGGGCTGGCAGCTGTGGGTCGCTTCCATTCTTGCGGGCACCGTCGTCGGAGGGCTGCTCTTCGTCGGTTTCAAGCGCGCGGATCACCTCAGGCGGGAGCACGGGGACATGATCAACGGGGGAGTCGCGCCGAGGAGCGCGACCGTCAGCCCCGCGGGATCGCTCGCTTGCAAGGAGTCCGATGCCGGGGCCCAGACCTCGGCGGTGGACGCCCGAGCTGTCGCTTCATCAGGTGACCCGTCCGCAGCAGGCCCTCAGGCTGGCGATCCCCAGGGCGCGCCTTCCGACGATGGCAAGATGCAGCGCGGCTTCGGGACCGGATCGGTCACGCAGGGCGGATCGGAGGCGAGCAAGGGTTTCGTCTGTCCGGAAGACATCTTCGTGGATGTTGATTTCTCGACGCGTGACGAGGTGATCGACTTTCTCTCCCGGGAGGCCGTCTCCCGCGGCCACGCCGATGACGCCTCGGCGCTCGCTGCTGCGTTTCTGGAACGCGAGGCAGAGGGATCAACCGGTATGATGGACGGTTTCGCCATTCCTCACGCCAAGGCTGCGACGGTGCGCGATGCGGCTGTCATGATCGTGAAGGACCCTTCTGGCATCGATGGCTGGGACACGATGGATGATAAGCCCATCAATATCGCCATCGCATTGCTCATTCCGGATTCCGAAGCCGGGTCGACCCATCTCAGGCTTCTGTCGCGCGTCGCGGAGGCCCTGATGGATGAGGATCTGCGGCAGGATCTCAGGAAGGCGAGGAGCCGCGAGGCGATCGCGCAGATCGTGAACGAGCGGTTGTCTTAGGTGCCCGCTGGGTATAGTTTTCATCTGATGGAGCGGGAGTCCGGTGTGCTCGGCTTCGATGGCGGCCATGGGATGGTTCCGCGCGCGGTGGTATCCGGTCGTCAGGGCGCGATCAGATGACGGAGACGAGGATCGCATCCCAATTGCGCTTTCTTCGCCTTCTCAAGGCGTCCATGCGCTAAACTAGGTACGTTGTTTACCTCGTTTTACCGCATCAGCTTGCGGAACATGTCTGAGAAGGAGTCAATATGGTTTCTGAGAAGGTCACCCTCGTCAATCCCCAGGGTCTTCACATGCGTCCGGCGGGTCTGTTCGCCTCCAGCATGGGTAAGTTCGCATGTGACGTCACCGTGGTCACACCCGAGAAGGAGGTCAACGGAAAGAGCCCGATGGCTCTTATGGCCGCTGGCATTCCCTGTGGCACCGAGGTCGAGATCCGCTGCGACGGCACCGATGAGACCGAGGCGCTCGCAGCTGCCGTGGATCTCATCAAGAGCGGTCTGGGTGAGTAGCTTCGTCTTGGCGACTTTCCGATTTGAACGCATAGGTTCATAGGAGCATACGCAGGCGCCTGCTACCGCTGGGCGTCTGCGTTTTTCGTCGTAACGGTATCATGGAGATCCGGCAGGAGAGAGGACTTGGTATGTACGAGGGAGTAAACGCATCCGAGGGCATCGGAATCGGCAAGGTCGTCGTCGCGGTCGAACCCGATCTTTCGTTCACGCCAACCACGGTGGAGGACACTGCTGCCGAGCGCGCGCGCTACGGGCGCGCGCTGGAAGCCTTCATCAAGAAGACGGAGAAGCAGGCCGATCACCTGTGTCGGACCATCGGCGAGCAAGAGGCTGAGATCATGCAGGGCCATATCGCCATGGCCAACGACCCCGGCCTGCTCGATGAGATCAACCGCCTGATCGACTCCGGCGTGATGGCCGAGCAGGCGCTCACCGAGGCGACCACCATGTTCGAGAACATGTTTCTCTCCATGGATGACGAGATGTTCCGCCTGCGTGCGACAGATGTCGCAGATATCCGCACGGGCATCTTGGCCCAGTTGCTCGGCAAGGAGATCGTCGATCTCTCGACGCTGCCCGCCGGCTCGGTCGTCGCCGTGCACGATCTGACACCGTCCATGACGGCGACCATAGACAAGGATAACGTCGTCGGGATCGTGACCGAGACGGGCGGACGCACATCTCACTCCGCGATCATTGCTCGCGCACTCGAGATTCCCGCGGTCCTGTCGGTGGTGAACTGCTGCGCCGCGATGCGTCGGGGCACGACCGCGATCGTAGACGGGACATGCGGTGTGGTCATCTTGGACCCCGATGAGAAGACGCTCGCCGAGTACACGAAGAAGGCCGAGGAGTTCGCAGCGGAGAAGGCCGAGCTCGAGCGCTTCCGCGGCCAACCCACAAAGACCGCCGACGGGATCGAGAAGATCATCGGAGCCAACATCGGCAACCCCGACGACGCCGTCGCCGCAATGGAGCACGATGCCGAGGCCATCGGGCTGTTCCGCACGGAGTTCCTGTTCATGGATGCCAAGCAGCTTCCCTCAGAGGACGAGCAGTTCGAGGCGTACAAGAAGGCGGCGGTCACCGCGAAGGGCGCATCGGTGATCATCCGCACGCTCGACGTGGGCGGCGACAAGGAGATAGCCTATCTGCACATGAAGAAGGAGGACAATCCCTTCATGGGCTATCGCGCCGTGCGCTACTGTCTGGGTAACCCCGACCAGTACAAGGTTCAGCTGCGCGCGCTTCTGCGCGCGAGCGCCTTCGGCAAGATCATGATCATGATCCCGCTGGTGACAGCCGTCGAGGAGGTGCGCGCCGTCAAAGCGCTCGTTGAGGAGTGCAAAGCCGAGCTGCGCGACAAGAACATCGAGTTCAATGAGGACATCAAGGTCGGCGTCATGATGGAGACCCCTTCCGCCTCGCTGATCGCCGACAGGCTCGCTTGCGAAGCCGACTTCTTCTCAATCGGCACGAACGACCTCATCGGCTACACCATGTGCGCCGATCGAGGCAACGACCGCGTCGGATATCTATATAGCGTGTATTATCCGAGCGTCTTGCGCTCCATCAAAAACATCATCGAGTGCGGTGTGCGCGCCGGCATCATGGTCGGCATGTGCGGCGAGGCCGCTGCCGATCCGCTCCTCGAGCCGCTGCTGATCTCCTTCGGACTCGAAGAGTTCTCCATGTCGGCGCCGAGCGTGCTGCGCGCGCGCAAGACGATTTCGCTGTGGACGAAGAAAGAGGCGGATGAGCTCGCAGAGCGCGCTCTGGCATGCTCTACGATTGAAGAGGTCAAGGCGATTTTAACCGAGGCCGCGCGCTGATCGCGGATCGGGTACATGCTCAGAAAACGCAAAGCCGCGCACTGCGGGGGCGCATGGTCTCACGCGCCGCGGCATAGATGATGAAAGGCGCTGCCATTATGTTTTACACGCTCACAGCGAACCCGGCGGTCGATATGACGGTGTCGTGCAACGGGCTCATACCCAATGAGAACATCCGATCCGGCTCAGCGAGCTACACTCCCAACGGCAAGGGACTCGATGTCTCGTTCGCCCTGAAGAAATTCGGAACCGAATCGGTGGCACTGGGCTTCTTCGCCGGTTTCACGGGCAAGTTCATCGTCGAGGAGACCATGAACATGGGGTGCCTGTGTCGACCGGTGTGGACAGACGGCATCACCCGCATCAACGTCTATATCAATGACGGCGAGAGCGAGTACGGCGTATTGAATCCCGGAGCTCCGCTCACACCCGAGTACCAGCAGGAGCTCTACAAGGTCATCGATACAGCCGGCAACCTCGACTGTCTCGTCGTGTCCGGCTCGCTGCCCCCTCGCAGCACGGAGGACTTTCTGGATCAGGTCATGGAGCACGCACAGGTCCGCGGGGCTGACGTGGTGCTCGATCTGTCGAGCAAAAAACTCGAGGAGCTGGCTGAGAAGCGCCCGCTGCTCATCAAACCGAATCACCATGAGCTGCACGAGATCTTCGATCTTCCCGTGCGCGACGATGAGGACGTGCGGCGCGCTATGGCTCATCTGCACGGCATCGGCATTCAAAACGTGCTGCTGACGATGGGCAGCAAGGGCAGCGCCTACTTCTCGAATGGTGAGGACATCTGGTTCGCGCAGCGCGATTTCAACATCAAGCTCGTCTCATCGGTCTGCGCTGGCGATTGCACGTTGGCGGCGTTTCTCACCAAGTGGTACGAGGAGCGCGACAATGTCGAGTGCGCGATGAAGCTCGCGCTTGCGACGGGTGCCAATGTCGCCGAGAGTGTCGGCCTCGGTGATTTCGCGCGGGTCGACGAGTACAGCAAGCGCATCAAGGTCAGAAAACTCGATCGTCTCTGAGTTCTCAGATATTCGATCCGGCGGCGAGCCGACCGGATCGTTCAACATGATTGTCCTTTTTTGATACGTTTGGAGATGCCATGGATTCAGTTCACACCATCACGCCTGCCGACATCGAGCGAGCGCAACGGAACTTCGACGACTGCCGGTGCAACGCGATCGCCCGCAACGCGGTGACGGGTTCGGGCGTGCGCGCGGTGGCCGCCGATCCCGCTGCGCTGGCCCGCGCGACCACGACGTTCGATATCCAACTCGAGCAAGGCGATATCACCAATCAGCGACATTCCGGTCGCTGCTGGATGTTTGCGAGTCTGAACACGATGAGGTTCAGGGTCATGAGAAAGCTCGGTCTCAAGACGTTCGAACTGAGCGAGACCTACCCGCTGTTCTGGGACAAGTTCGAGCGATCGAACTGGTTTTTCGAGAACATCATCGCGACCGTTGACGCTCAGCTCACCTCGCGCGAGGTCTCATATCTGCTTGCCGATCCCATCGGCGACGGCGGGCAGTGGGACATGTTTCGCGCACTCGTCAAGAAATACGGTGTAGTGCCCAAAGAGGCCATGCCTGAAACGGCGCTCTCAGGTGACACCGGAGATCTTCGCAAGTATCTGACGCGGTATCTGCGTCACGGGGCCAAGCGCATTCGCGATGCCGCCGCAAGCGGTTCCGGCACCGAGGCGCTCACCGAGCTCAAAAAAGAACTCATGGACGGGGTCTATCGGATTCTCGTCATCACCCTCGGTGAGCCTCCGAAAACCTTCGATGTGCGCATTCGCGACGAGCGCAACGAACTCAAGGCGAGTGGGACCTACACGCCAAAGGAGTTCTTCGCCGAATTCGTCGACATGGATCTCGACGCCTACATCTCCTTGATCAATGCACCGACCGATGACAAGCCGTATATGCGCTCCTATACGGTGAAGTATCTTGGCAATGTTATCGAAGATGGAAGCGTCCGCTATGTGAATCTGCCGATCGAGGTGCTCAAACGGGTCGCGGTTGCTCAGCTGCGCGATGGGCTGCCTGTCTGGTTCGGCTCCGATGTCGACCAGGGTTTCTTGCGCAAGGAGGGCGTGCTCGACCCAGGCGCCCTTGATGTCGATTCGCTGTTTCGCCTCCCGATCGAAGAGGGCTTGGACAAGGCGGGCCGGCTTGATTACGGTGAGTCGCTCATGACCCATGCCATGACGATACAAGGTGTTAATCTTGATTCCGAGGGCGAACCCACGCGCTGGCGCATCGAAAACAGCTGGGGGGATGACCGGGGGAAGAAGGGCTACGACATCGCCTCCACAGCATGGTTCGACGAGTATGTCTACCAAGTCGTCGTCGACAGGCGCTATCTGAGCGATGAGGAGATCGCCGCCTACGATTGCGATCCGATCGAGCTCGCCCCCTGGGATCCCATGGGTGCGCTCGCCGATTAGCGCGGAAGAGAAGCGCAATGTCCGTGTCCGAAGGCGAGACCCGCGGTACCACTCACACAGCCGGGGCGGCCTCCACGCTCAATGGGGTCGCCCCCTCAGATGCGGCAAGTACTGTTCTGCGCGCGCTTGAGGAGACAGACCTCAAGGCATGGTTCGTCGGTGGCTGGGTACGCGATGCGCTGCTCGGCTCCGAGAGCCATGATATAGATATCTGCTGCTCGGGATCATGGCAGTCAAACGCGGCGGCGCTGCGCGCGGCCGGCATCGAGGTTCTCGAGACCGGCGTGAGCTTCGGAGGCATCACGGCGGTGATCGCACATGACCGCGTCGAGGTCACGAGTTACCGCATCGATGGCGACTACGTTGACGGTCGGCATCCCGTGCGCATCGAGCGCGCCGGCTCCATCGAGGACGATCTTGCGCGGCGCGACCTGACTGTCAACGCAATGGCTTGGCATCCCGAGCGCGGGCTCATCGATCTGTTCGACGGGCGGGGAGATCTCGCTCGGCGCGTCATTCGCGCCGTGGGCATCGCCCGTGAGCGCTTCGAGGAGGATGCGCTGAGGATGCTTCGCGCGGTGCGCTTCGCCTGCTCGCTTGATTTCAAGATGGATTTTGAGACCGACGAGGCGATCCGCGCCTGCGCCCCGCTTCTCAAGGCGATCAGCGCTCAGCGCGTGGGTTCCGAGCTCGATCGGATTCTGGCGAGCGGACGCGGGGGAGATGCCTTGGCGCATCATCCCGCACTCATGTGCGTCGCGATTCCCGAGCTCGCGCGACTGCGCGGCTTCGATCAGCGCAGTCGCTATCATGACTTCGACGTATACGATCATACGGCTCGCGTGCTCACGGTCGCCTCCGAGCTCGCCCTCGCATCCGATACCGACGGCGGGGCGCTTTCCGCGCTCGATCCCGCTCTCATGTGGGCGGCGCTGCTGCACGACATCGCGAAACCGGAGACCTTCACACTTGATAGAGATGGGCAGGGGCATTTTTTCGGTCATCCCGAGTTGGGAGCCGACCTCGCAGGTCGCATCATGGGACGTCTCGCACGGCCGCGAGACGTCGTGCGAGACGCATGTCTGCTCATTCGGTATCATGATCGACCCATGCGGCCGGATCGCTCTGATCTGCTGGGTGCCATGGCCCTCATGTCCCGGCCCGGAGCTGACACAGCTCATATTATGGATGAGCTGTTTGATCTCAAGCGCGCGGACACGCTCGGCAAGGCGCCGTCATGCTTTTGCTATGTCGATGAAATCGAGCGGATGCGCGAGATGGTGCACGAACTGCTTGCGCACCGTGAAGCCTACAGCCTCGCGACGCTTTCGATCAACGGCGGCGATCTGATTCGCGTGGGTGTCGAGCCGGGACCGCCTATCGGCACTCTGCTGCGTGAGGCACTTGCCGCGACGATCGCCGGCAAGGTGGATAACGATCCCATGGCTCTGCTTGACTATCTTGATCTGGATGATCGAAGACGATCTTCGGAATAGTCCGTCGAGCTTCACGTGGCCCTCCCTTGCATCACGTGCCTGTTTGGAGGAGCCCTAACGGCATTGCCGGTTTCATTGAATTGCGTTTAGCATATAGATTTGCGTGGTCTGCCATGCGCCACCCGCTTTAGGGGGGTAGATAACGTCGTGAAGCATACATCTCAAGCGACCTTTCATTGGAGAGGCGGAACAGTATGAAAGAACGACTCATGCGAAGAAAGGCCCCACGTCGAGCGCTGCTCATGTTCGCGCTTGTCTTGGCGGCGCTCGTTTTCGCGCCTGGGCGCGCAGCGCTCGCCGAACCCGTGACGGCGGGCGACTACAGCGTCGATGGCGGCGACTGGTCCTACGATGCGAATCAGCACCTCCTCACCATCCTGACGGGCACCGAGGTCACGATCTCGATGGCCGACGGCGTGGAGCAGACGGCGAGCGATCGGATCGCCGTCGCGGACGGCGTCGACGCGAATGTGACGCTCGACGGCGTGAACGCGGATTTCACCGACATCAACGCTTCTAAGTCCAGCTACAACATCTTGACGATCGGAAGCCCAGCGTCACCCACGAGCGGGGGCACGAGGCTGACGCTGGCCGCCGGCTCCGTGAACAGATTGCGCACCACGATGTCCGACGCGATCTCCGTTGGAAACAAGGGGACCCTCACGATCGGGGGCACCGGGGAGCTCGATGTCGAGAGCACCGATTACAGTTCATATCACTATCCGAACGGTTCGGGCATCGGCGCCAACTACGGCGGCTTCATCGTGATCGAGGGGGGTACGATCAACGCGCGGGCGCAAGGCGCCGGGGCCGCAATCGGCTCGAGTCAGGGTTACCTCGGCGGCATACGGATCAGCGGCGGCGATGTGACCGCCACGACCGACTCCGATTTCTACACAAGCGGCAATTCCTACAACGCCAGCGCCATCGGCAACGGAGGCTATTTTGCCGGTTCAAATCCACAATATGGCGACATCGTCATCGAGGGCGGCACGGTGAGCGCCAAGGCAGGTGGTTCCCAGTCTGGCGCTGCGATCGGGTACTACCCGGCGTATTACGGGGGGAGCTTCACACCCGGCGATGTCTCCATCACCGGCGGCTACATAACGGCCGCCTCAAACGGGTTGCCCGCCACGCCGATCCTCGACGCCGGCGGGAAGCTCTCGATCACCGGCGGCTTCTTCGGTGCCGGAACGCTGAGCGTGACCCCCGGCGACGACGGCGATCGGGGCGCGGTCTACGGCGCGGAGCCCGATCCGGGATACACCGTGATCGCCGACGAGGAGCCCGACTCGAAGGCCGCCTATCCGGTGCGCGTGCTCAAGAACGATCCGTACGACCTGTCCGCCGCGCAGGACGGCCCGGCCGTCTACGACGCTGGGGCGCTCGACCCCGAAGCGATCGCGCTCGGCGCCAGGGCCGACGTCGCGGTCGACCCCGCCGAGCTCACCGATCACGCGACGTTCCGCCACCGGTCGCAGGGCACGGGCGGCCCCTGGACCGACGGGCTGCCCGAAGACGCCGGCGCCTACGAGGTCGAGGTCACCGAGCGGCCCTTCGCGGACGGCACCGGCAAGCTCGCCCTGATCCCGCGGGGAGCGGCGATCGCGGAGGTCACCATCGATCGCAGGCCGCTCGAGGTCGCCTCGGCGAGCGCGGCGCCCAAGGCCTACGACGGCAAGACCGACGCCTCGGTCTCCGGCGTCGAGTTCACAGGCCTCGTCGGCGGCGAGCATCTCTGGCCCGGCGAGGACTACGAGGCGACCGGCTCCTTCGCCGACGCCGAGCCCGGCCAGGACAAGAACGTCGTCGTCACCGTCAGCCTCAGGCAGGACGGCCCGCGGTCCAGAAACTACATCCTGTCCGAGGGGCACGCCAGCGCGAACGCGACGGCCGGCATCCTCGGCGACGGCCATGACGGCCATGACGGCCGCGACGGCAAGGACGGCCGCGACGGCCGCGACGGCAACGGCCATGATGGTCGAGATGGGCGCGACGGCAAGAACGGCGCGGGCACCATCGGCCAGAAAGGCGAAAACGGCAAGAACGGTACCTCCGCGAGCGGCGCGCGAGGAGATGCGGTCGCCAGGAAGGGCGATGCAAAGGTACGTGGCTCCAAGATGCCTTCCACCGGCGACGCCGCCTGGATCGCCGGTGGAGCGTCTACCGCTCTGCTCGTCGCCGGTTCCTGCTTCATCGTGCTCTCACGCGGGAAGGCTCTTCGATGCAAGTGAGAACGGATCGACTATCGTCGGCTCGAAATGTCGCGTACGAGACACGACGGCGCTGAGGGCTTGACGGATCCCATGCGTTCATGTCACAGCAATCGATATTGATGAGACCCCCGCTATCGGGGGTCTTTCTTTGCGCTGCACCTTTTGCTGTGTACATTGCGTGACGACAAGGCATGTGCAACCGAAAGGCCCCTCAGACGGTGTCTTTCGCTGCGATGCGCTCGCAGTCGCGCGGATACGAGCCGCGACGGACAGACATGTATGCTTTCGGGATTCGCGACAGCTAAGATATGGATGCTGTGAACCTCTCGGACGTTGGCTCGATTTCGGGTAGAGAAACAAGACCCTTGCGACAGACATCTCCCACGGAAAGGGGAACGACATGAAAGAACGACTCATGCGAAGAAAGGCCCCACGTCGAGCGCTGCTCATGTTCGCGCTTGTCTTGGCGGCGCTCGTTTTCGCGCCTGGGCGCGCAGCGCTCGCCGAACCCGTGACGGCGGGCGACTACAGCGTCGATGGCGGCGCGCAGGGCGTCGATTGGACCTATGATGCGAGTAGGCACCTCCTCACCATCCTGACGGGCACCGAGGTCACGATCTCGATGGCCGACGGCGTGGAGCAGACGGCGAGCGATCGGATCGCCGTCGCGGACGGCGTCGACGCGAATGTGACGCTCGACGGCGTGAACGCGGATTTCACCGACACCAGCGCTTCTAGGTCCAGCTACAACATCTTGGCGATAGGAGTCCTTGGGTCCGCCAAGAGCGGGAGCACGAGGCTGACGCTCGCCCCCGGCTCCGTGAACAGGTTGCGCACCACGCAGAGCGACGCGATCTCCGTTGGAAACAAGGGGACCCTCACGATCGGGGGCACCGGCGAGCTCGACGTCGAGAGCACCGATAACAGCTCATATCACCAACAGAACGGGGCGGGCATCGGCGCCAACTACGGCGGCTTCATCGTGATCGAGGGGGGTACGATCAACGCGCGGGCGCAAGGCGCCGGGGCCGCGATCGGCAGCAGTCTGGGTTACTTTGGCGGCATACGGATCAGCGGCGGCGATGTGACCGCCACGACCGACTCCGTATACGGCATGGGCGGCACGCCCTACAACATTAGCGCCATCGGCAACGGAGGCTATTATGCCAGTGGACAATATGGCGACATCGTCATCGAGGGCGGCACGGTGAGCGCCACGGCGGGCGGTAGCTTCGCAGGGGCCGCGATTGGGTTTTACTCGTCGTTTTACGGGGGGGTCTACACACCCGGCGATGTCTCCATCACCGGCGGCTACATAACGGCCGCCTCAGACCGGCTACCCACAACGCCGATCCGCGACGCCGGCGGAAAGCTCTCGATCACCGGCGGCTTCTTCGGTGCCGGAACGCTGAGCGGGACCCCCGGCGACGACGGCGACCGGGGCGCTGTCTACAACACGGCGCCCGATCTCGGCTACATCGCGATCGCCAACGAGGAGCCCGACTCGAAGGCCGACTACCCGGTGCGCGTGCTCAAGAACGACCCCTACACGCTCACGGCGGCGCAGGACGTTCCGGCCGTCTACGACGCCGTCGCGCTCGGAGCCGACGCGATCGCGCTCGGCGCCAGGGCCGACGTCGCGGTCGACCCCGCTGAGCTCACCGATCACGCGACGTTCCGCTACCGGCCGCAAGGCGCGGGCGGCCCCTGGACCGACGGGCTGCCCGAAGACGCCGGCGCCTACGAGGTCGAGGTCACCGAGCGGCCCTTCGCGGACGGCACCGGCAAGCTCGCCCTCATCCCGCAAGGACCGGTGAGTCTGAAGCTCACCATCGATCGCAGGCCGCTCGAGGTCGCCTCGGCGAGCGCGGCGCCCAAGGCCTACGACGGCAAGACCGACGCCTCGGTCTCCGGCGTCGAGTTCACAGGCCTCGTCGGCGGCGAGCATCTCTGGCCCGGCGAGGACTACGAGGCGACCGGCTCCTTCGCCGACGCCGAGCCCGGCCAGGACAAGAGCGTCGTCGTCACCGTCAGTCTCAGGCAGGACGGCCCGCGGTCCAGAAACTACGTCCTGTCCGAGGGGCACGCCAGCGCGAACGCGACAGCCGGCATCCTCGGCGACGGCCATGACGGCCATGACGGCCGCGACGGCAAGGACGGCCGAGACGGCAAGAGCGGCAAGGACGGTCGCGATGGGAGCGACGGCACGCAGGGCCAAGCCGGTCGCGATGGCCGCGACGGCACGCAGGGTCAAGCCGGTCGGGATGGCCGCGACGGCACGCAGGGTCAAGCGGGCCAAAACGGCGTCAACGTTCATGCCGGATCCGGCTCCAGCGGTCGATCCGCTGCAAAATCAAATGGCGGAGTCGCACGCGGCAAGGCCAAGATGCCCTCGACCGGAGATGCGTACTGGGTCGCGGGGAGCGTCTCGGCTGTCCTGCTCGCGGTCGGCGTCGGCTTGATCGCCCTGTCGCGCGTAAGGTCGCGCCGGTCACGGTGACATCGCGCCCTGCTCGATTTGAAAAATGTCCCCAGACAAACCCGTCGGTCTGGTGGATCCAATGACTTTGATGCTGTCATCATGAAATAGGGCTGGAAGCGAGGCTCCATGCATGGGGTCTCGCTTCTTGCGCATACAGGATATGCTGGGCCTCAAAAACAGCGTCGATGTTAGAGCTTGCGCGCCCGATGGTCGCTCTGAGCTGCTCTGTGCCGTTTTCCTATGATAACGCGGGGGAAGCGGGGCTCTCGTCATCGCGGCGGCGCGCAGTGGGTATTATAAATAAAGAAAACTATGGTTAACATCCAGAGAGAGGTACGTGATGTCGCGTCCTTACCGCATCCCCTCGTTTACCGGCGCGTTCCGCGAGAATCTCGATGCGCTGATCTCCACGCTCATCATCGGCGACAAGCGACCGGCGGGCAAGAAGATCGGATTCGAACTCGAGCGCATCCTGCTTTATGCCGACGGCTCGCCCGTTCCCTTCTCCGGTGAGCGCGGAATCAGCGCTCTGCTGCATGAGATGGCGCGTACCCGGCCCGAGCAGCAGCTCGACTTCATCGACGGCAGTCTGCTCGGCCTCGCATACCCGGTCGAGACCTCGAGCGAGACGGTCGACGTGACCGTCTCGCTCGAGCCCTCGGCCCAGATGGAGATCTCAACTGGTCCGGCGCATTCGGTCCGCGCTCTCTATGAGACGGTCCTCAGATTCGATGAGGAGGTCCGACGGGCTCTCGCGACGCTGGGGATAGATGCGCATCTGGTGGCTCTCGGCTGCAACCCTTCGGTGAGAAGCCCGCTCGATCTCGAACTCATTCCGAAGAAGCGCTACACCTTCATGGATGCCTATCTGTCTGGTCGGGGTCGATTCGCACAGGATATGATGCGCTGCACCGCCTCGACACAGGTGTCACTTGACTACGAGAGCGAGTGCGACGCCGAGCGGATATATCGCATGGCCACGCTTCTCGGACCGATGTTCGCCTTTCTGTTCGACAACGCTCCGATCTTCCGCGGGCAGCCTGCTTTCGGCATGGCCCGCTCACGCATCTGGCGCCACGTCGATGTCGATCGCTGCGGCATCGTCCCGGGCGCGCTCAAGGGATTGTCGTTCGAGGACTATATCTTGTGGGTCTCATCGGTGAAGCCTGTGATCTTCACCGATGAGCAGAAGGTCACGACCTCGACGGACGATTTGTACACACGCGACATCATGTCCAAACGGCTACTGAGTCGCAACGAGCTTCTGCATCTGCTCTCCACGGTCTATCCGAACGTGCGTTTGAAGGGCTTCGTTGAGTTGCGCGAGATGGATTCCTTGCCGCCCAGGCTTGCCGCCGCCTGCACGAGTTTCACCGGTGCGCTGTTCTACGATCGTGAACTCGAGTCGAAACTCGTAGATCGACTTCGGGCGCGGCTCCCCGAAGGTTTCGATGAGATTGACGAGAACGATGCAGTCGTCGCGCGGGTGCACCTCGAGGAGCAGGGATGGGGCGCAAGTGTGTACGGGGTCCCGGTCGGCGAGATGGCAGATGCGCTGCTCGCCATCGCCAAAGAGAATGTCGCAGGCCATGCCGGCTGTCTCGATGCATCTTCCACATCGCCGATCGACGCGGCGGTTCCGGTCGTATGCGACACCGGGGCGGCTCGCGATTTCGATCTGGAGGGCCTGCACATGCTGGAGCGACTGTGGGGAGCTCGCAGGTTGCCGCGCGATTGCGATCGAAGCGAACTTCAGGATCTGATGGGTACCGAGGATGTGTGGTTCGACGCAGCCCGTTTCGCGTGATCCGGTCGGTCGGGTCGGGACCCAGGGAGTCTCATGCGGCCGCCGCGCAGCTCTCAGCTGCTCCTCAGCTTCAGCCTGTTTCTTCCTCTGGCAGCAGGATCTGCGGTTCAGGGAGACCGCTTGATCTCTTTTTGTCCACATCTTGAAAAAGAGCGCATTTTGGCTTGCGTGAACGGGACGCGTCACCTATTATTCTTATCTGCGCAGGCGCGGGAGCGCGTGCGCGAGGACAGGCACCCATTGGGATGTCGTCTAATGGCAGGACAGCGGATTCTGGTTCCGTCAATGGGGGTTCGACTCCCTCCATCCCAGCCAGTGCGCTGTCCACACATAGTCGGCCCGTTCGTCTAGCGGTTAGGACGCCGCCCTCTCAAGGCGGAGATCACCAGTTCAAATCTGGTACGGGCTACCAGAGCTTTCAGATGCGGACCCGTTTATCGGGTCCGCATCTTTTTCGTTCTACGGGGGGGGGGGTGCCCCGTCACTGCATCCCGTCGGAGGGGCTGTTGCGTCCGATCCGCGCGCTCCGTCACAGCATCTTGCTCAGAGCCCTCGCTCAAAGCATGCGCCGAGACGGCGGAGACGTCAGCTGCGGGGATGCGGGGATCTCAGAGCAGCGTGCCGTTGAAGATGATGATGACTCCCAGGCAGCCGCATAAAGAGAGCGCTGTCACTGCGCCGCCCGCGGCTAAGAGGACCTTCGCCCAGCAAGGTGCCGGGGCCGCGAGCATCCTTGTCACGCCGATGATAGCCATCGAGGATCCGATGGCGAGACCGGCGATGCACAGACCCTCCCTCGCGGCGAAGACGGGTAGCTCGGCTGAGGCTATATGCGCATAGTGATACGGATGCAGCCACAGCACACTGCCGGTCGCCATCATGTACAGCCCCGGTCCGAACAGCGCGCAGAAGATGACGGCGATGGCCAAGCCGCACACGACGGCGCGAGGAAGCCAAGGGTTGTCGATGGTGATTTTTCGCATGTTGGACCTCGCATCGGGAGGGAATGACAGCAGCTCAATTATAGCACCTCGGTCGTATACCGTGCTCTCATCGGCGTCTGCTGTCTGAACGTGGTGCTGCACCTTATCGCGGCCCTCTTTCTGCCGACGGCTGTGCCGATGCATTGGAGCTGGCGGGGAGTGAATGATGCAACGGGTCCGAACTGGGTTTCCGCGCTGTATTCTGCCGCACCTTTCACCATGTTGCTGTTGCTTTTGGGGGTTTGCGCGCATCGGTCCGCTGACGCGCAATATCGATCACGCCAAGAGCTCATTTCTGATCATGGGTGTCTCGATCACGATTCTCATGATCGTCTTCACATGGGCGGTTGAGCTCCCTTGCTTCTTCCATCCTCAGGAGCCGATGTCGGCACTGCGGGGTTGCTTTCATGTGCGACGTGATGTGGGGTAGATTGGGCGTCGTCCTCATGGTGATCGGCAAGTTCGTACCGTGAATCAAACGCAACTATCACAGCGGATTCTGGTTCCGCCAATGGGGGTTCGACTCCCTCCATCCCAGCCAGTGCGCTGTCAACACATTGTCGGCCCGTTCGTCTAGCGGTTAGGGCGCCGCCCTCTCAAGGCGGAGATCACCAGTTCGAATCTGGTACGGGCTACCAGAGCTTTCAGATGCGGACCCGTTTATCGGGTCCGCATCCTTTCGTTTAGAGCTCCAAGGTCAAGCTGACACCCGGGCGATCGGACAGGCGTCTTCTTTCTACGACTCCGAGTCATATCGACGGTCACGCCCCATACGATAGCCGAGCTTCCATGGACGAGTGCGAGCATGCTCGCCGTCCAGATCCAAGCGATGGTGATGAAGGTTGGCAGTGCGTCCCATCAGTCGAAAGCCCCCCTCGCATGCTGCTCCACATGCTCTCAGGATTCTCTCAGGCCTTCTCATCGGCTCGGTCCAGCTGGCTTTTGTTGCGTCGCTGCTGAAGATCGAGCATGATATCGGTGTACTTCCGCTCGGTGATGGGATAGAACCACATGAGAACCATCGTGAGCAGCGCACCTGCGACGGGATAGAGAAAGACGAGACCGCGGATGCCTTCGAGCGCGAACGCCGTCTGCTCATGGTTGGGAACGTATCCGATGAAGGCCAGGATGAAACCGGGAATCGATCCGGCTGCTGCGAGCGACAGCTTGCGAAAATAGGTGTAGGACGAGTAGACGATTCCCTCTGAGCGAACGTGAGTCTTCCATTCTCCGTAGTCGACGACATCGGAGATGAGCGCCCAGTTGAGTCCTGTGATCAGACCGTTTCCGAAGTAGGATACGCTTGTGAAGAAGGCGAACGTCCATCCCGAGTTCGTAAGGAAATACCCTATGCCGTCTGAGATGGCCCAGATCATGCAGGCCATGATATAGGTCTGCTTCTTGCCAAGCCTCCTGCTGAACACCGGGATCATCGCCGAGCCCAAGATGGCGAATCCCATGGTGACAAAGGTCATGTAAGATACGATCGTGATATCGTGGAGGACATACTGCGCGAAGTAGAACTGAACCGCCAGCTTAACATTGTATGCCGAGAAGGTGAACAGGTTCGCCAGACACAGCACCAGTAGCGGCTTGTTGCGAAAGACCGATCTGTAGGACCGAAGGACGTCTTTCAGCAATTCCTTGCGACCAACGCTATGGACCTCGGCAGCGGCGTTGTCGCGCGCCTCGTCATGGTAGTTCTCCTTGATGTTGCGATAGGAGATCAGCTGGCAGGCCACCCCGAGTATCGCGAAGACGACCGCTGCGACGGTATAGCCGATCCTCTGGGTCGGCAGCAGCAGCACGATGGGGATGAATCCGACCGTCGTGAGCAGGTTGCCCATGTTCGACCCCATGTTGCGCCATGCGGAGAGCTGCGAGCGCTCGACGCTGTTGCGCGTCATCGCCGGCTGCATGGAGCCGAACGCGACATTGGAGATGCTGTAGACGGTTCCGAACACGATGTAGCTCACATAGGCCCAGATCTCCTGCGCGGTGATCGAGACATTCGGGATCATGAAGTTTGAGACCATGAGTATCCCCAGAGGCAGCGCAGCCCAGAGCATGAACGGACGGAACCGACCGCGCGGCCCGATTCTGCGCCGGTTGTCGATCCACGTTCCGACCCCGACGTCGGCGAAGGCGTCCCAGATCTTTGCGACCAGAAAGACGCCGCCGGCGACCATCGGGTTCAAACCGACCACGTCGGTGAAGTATTTCAGCAGGAAAAGCTGGCCGGTGTCGAACAAGAAGTTGCTTCCCACATCGCCCAGGCCGTAGGCCAGCTTCTCCCTGAGCGACAGCACAGCGGGGAATTCCTCTTTGCTGCGCTCCTTCTCGATTGAAATGGTTGCCTGCATCTCGTGAACCGCCTTTCCGGTCTTTGGTTTTCATCGTCTGAGGTGGATGTGATCGGCATGTCAGCGCAGCGTGCTCAGATGGAGATCAGCAGGCTCGCACCGGATGCCAGCAGCAGCAGATAGGAGATCAGCATGAACGTGCGCTGGTCCATCCGCTTGAGCAGAGACCCTCCGACAGCCACGCCGGCTGCCATGGGAAGAAGTGAGAACGCCATGTAGCCCATCATCGGAGCGGTGAGCTTCGCGCAGAGCGCCGCTTGGACAAGAATGATCGAGTTGAGAGCGATCCAGCAGGCTGACAGCGTCGCGCGAAACCGCTGCTTCTCCGGCAGCCTGTCGGTCGCATACGCGACCAGCAGAGGGCCTCCTGAGACGAACAGGCCGTGAACGATCCCGGCAGCCACAAGGCAGGCCGCGTCCCGCGCAGGAGCGGGACCGCGCGTCCTGAGCTGTTCATGCCCGATCACCTTGATGAGTCCGCGCACGGCTATCGCGATCACGAACAGCGGAAGGCAGACCATGAGGACGGCTCGGGGCGCGACCTCATAGGATGCGATGCCGATGATGAGCCCCGTGATCATCCACGTGAGGATCTTCCTGACGCCGCTCCAGCTGATCGATCGGTGATCTTTGATCAGGATGGCGATGCTGGCGACAAGTCCGAGGAAGTTGAGCACCTGCTTGGCGGTCTCCAGATCGACGAGCAGAATCGCGAATGGCAGCGCGATGAGCGTTCCGGCGAAACCCGTGATGCCCTGGATGACGTTTGATGCGAACACCACGAGAAAGAGGGCGGCCAGCATCGCGACAGAGGTGCTCATTTTTAATCACCGTCCTTCTCGGTCCAGATGAGCGCACCGTCACGCGAAACTCAGAGCGACGGATGAGCCAACGCGTTCTCCTCGACGATCTTGAAGGAGGCTGAGAAGTCCTCGCCACCGAGATGCTCCTCGACCGCTTGCTGATAGATGCCGCGCACCAAGGCGACGCCCGGAAGGTCGAGTCCCTTCTCGGCAGCGAGATCCTGCGCGATCCCGGTGTCCTTGCTCATGTTGTCCACCGAGAAGGCCGTGGCGAACTGCCGCGTGCCGATCGCCTCCGCCTTGGTCTGCAGATAGAAGTTGCTGGCACCGCCGATGGAGATCGCCTTCACGAACAGCTGCCAGTCGATGCCGCAGCGCTCAGCGAGCGCCATCATCTCGTTGACGCCGTTTTGGATCTCGCCGACGAGCATGTTGTGCAGAATCTTCATGGTGATGCCCTGGCCGTTGCCGCCCATGTAGACGATATCCTGACCCAGGATCTCAAGCAGCGGCTTCACCTGTTCGTATGCTTCGCGCGGTCCGCCCACGTAGATGCCGAGCGTTCCATCGATCGCCTGCTGCTTGGATTTCACTACCGGCACGTCGAGAAAGATCGCGCCGCGCTCACCGAGCGCCTCGGCCAGCGAGATCGAGTCCGCCGGCGCGATGGTGCTCATATCGATGAAGATCTGGCCCGGCCTGATCGCATCGTAGACGCTTTCATGGATGGCGCGGACGTGCTCGGCTTTGGGGACGCTCGTGAAGACCACGTCGGCGCGTTCGACGACCTCATGGCTGCTGTCGCAGGCGCGCCCGCCGATCGAGGACGCCTGGGCGACCTTGTCGGCATCGAAGTCGAAGACGAAGACCTCGTGTCCGGACTTCCTGATGAGATTGGCCGACATCGCAGAACCCATGATGCCCAGCCCGATGAATCCGATATTCATATGGCGCTCCTCTACAGAATCGTCGTCTCGATATGCAGGACCTGTCCGAGCTGCTCGATCTGATCGGTGACATCTCCGTAGGCGAGTGCGAAGTGCGGCTCGTAGCCCTCGGTGATCGCCTGATCGATGAAGTTGGTCACGGCTGGTCTCAGCTTGACCACGACCGAGGTCCCCGTGTAGGCGTTCGGTTTGTCCAGCGCGGTGCCGCAGGTCGCGATCAGACGGTAGCCCTGCGGCGTGTAGCTGATCCGGAGCAGGGTCACGCCGCCGGGCTTCAGTCCGAAGTCCATGGCGACTCCGATCTTGCGGTTCGGATGCAGGCCCGCTCGGGCGCCCTCGCTGTCGGCGGCGAGCGAATACGGGGCGAATCCGCAATGCCACATCACGATCGCGTTCTCCTCCTCGATGATGCTGACGATGTCACCCAGATACGGTGCACCTCCGGTGAGCTCGCGCAGGGCGAACATGGACAGCGAGCCATGGATATCGGCCTCGCAGGTCGTCGGAAAGCCCTCTTCGGTCAGCTGGGAGAAGATTCCGCACGGAGCCGTATGCATCCGCTCGAAGAAGTCCGGCCAGCAGCGCATCGCGATCGTGCTCAGATGGTCAGCCTCGATATGGCGTCGAGCGACGGTGGTGAATCGGGCGAGACGACCGACGGTGTCGTCGTTCGCCTCGAGGCCGACGATGTGCTCGCGGGCGAAGCGCAGCTCTTGCGCGCACTCCTGCTCGCTCACCTGCTCGGCCTCGCTGAACCAGTCCGCGAGTTCGTACTTCTTGGTCGAGATGCCGAACGCCTCATGGAGCGCCTGGTTATTGGTATCCGAGAAGAAGAATCCGCTCGGATAGGTTCCGACCACACCGACCGTGGTCGTCTTGAATCGCCATGCCAGGCCGAGCACGGCCAGACTGCGGGACAGATCGAGCTCGGTGCGCTGCTGATCGGGGTTGCCTATCAGGTGCAGGAAGGTGCGGCCGTTGAACTTCAGCGTGTTCGCCGCCGCCATGACACCGGTCAGGCTGTTCAGTCTGAGGCGACCGCCGATACCCGGTTCGCGCAGGCCCCAGATGATGACCGGCGCGTCGATAAGATCGATCGCCGTGCCGATGAATTCACCGTCGACAAACGTGATCGCCTGGAAGATGATCGCATCGGTGGCCGAACGGTGGCCCCGGACGAAATCCGCCAGCTCAGCAGGATCGCTCAGCAGCGTATCGGGAGCAGTGAGCTCAATGCCGGGTAGATCTCCGAGTAGCCGTCTGCTCTGCTCGAACATGCGCTGCGCCAGATCGACATCGAATGTGAGCCGTGCCGCCGGCAGATAGAGTGCGCGTATTGTCATAATGAGTTCCTCTCAGATGGCTATGGTCAGGTTCTCGCCCACGATGCCCGGGTAGGCGCCGCACGCGACGAATCGTTCGTTGTCAGGATGCGCGATCAGCCATTTGCCATATTTGAACAGTGTCCGCGGCCGGGCGCGGTCTTCGGCGTACGGGTGCTCAGGCAGATCGGTGTTGACATCTGCAAGTAGCATCACCAGGCATCTGAAGCCGTCTTCGGACGTCCTGCAGGGTGCGAAATGCATTGTCGTTCCGAATATCGAGATGCAGGTACCCCGAGGTACGAAGAAGGCCTTGATATCCTCGACGCGATAGCGGTCGCCCTGAAGCTCGGGTGTGCGTCCGAGGAACAAGACAATATCATCGGTGGCGATGTTGACCTCAGGAGCGTTGTGCCACTCGAGGCAGTTGAGCTGGCTGCTGTGCCCGTTGCAGTAGCCGACCTCGACCGGCATACCGCCGAAGATCTCATAACGCAGCCAAAGGGCCGCATCGGTGCTCTCAAGTTCGTTGTCTGAGGCCACGTAGATGTTGCCCTCGGCGGGCAGCGGCTTTTTTGCGAGCGCCTTCAACGGTGCCGCCATGTCTATATCGGCGAGCACCTGCCCGTAATCGCGGAACGTCGGATCTGATACGGAGAAGATCTGAAGTTTGGGATTCAATTCCCGAATCTGTTGCAGCATAAGGCCTCCTAGTCGGTCACGGTGTTGTCCCAAGCGTTCTGGAACACACCGAGGCCCTGTGCGGTGAACGCATGCTCGAAGGAGGCGCGAAAGACGGCGAGCCCAGCGGTCACGATATCGGCACCGGCTTTGGCGGCCTCGCCGATCTGGTAACCGTTGCGAACGGCCGCGACGATGATCTCGGTGTCGAACCCGTAGGTCCGGTAAATCTGGACGATGTCGCGAACATAGTCCAAGCCGTCATCACCGCTGTCCTCTTTCCAGCCCACGAAAGGGGAGACATACTTCGCTTTGATCTTGCCGGGGACGATCGCCTGAGAGGCGGAGAACACCAATGTCACATTCGTGCGGACTCCCTTGGCTTCGAGTTTGCGCGCAGCGCACAGGCCCTCGTTGGTGCACGGAATCTTGATCACGAAATTCTCCGAGATCCTCGCTATCTTCTCGGCCCCGTCGACGATATCCGCAGCGGTCTCGAGGTGCGGGTTGATCTCCACGGAGATAGGAAAGTCGGGATGGCCCTTGAACTCAGCCGCGAGCTCGTTCACGACCGTCAAAAAGGGTTTTCCCGAATTCATCACGTGCTTCGGGTTCGTGGTGACACCGTCGATGCCGAACGTGTCACGGGCCTCTCTTATTTCGTCGATCTTCGCGCTGTCCAGAAAAAACTTCATGATGGACCTCCATTCATTAAATTAAAATAATTAACTAACATAACCGAGCATAGATTTGTGAACCAGAGCAGTAAAGAATCAAATCGCGAGCGAGCAAAATCATGTCGCAAACGGTCAGAGTGACGCTGAATCGAGTTGGTTGACTCAATCGAGCACGGCGGACTTGAGGCCATCAAAGAGTTCTACGAACGGGGAGCTGGCCCGGAAGAACACGGGTATCTGCCCCAGAGGTGCCTCGATGCTATGCCAGCCACCGCCGTAACGCGCTCCGCTCCACAGATGGACCCACGTATCTTCCGGTAGATAGAGCCGTCGAGTCGTCTGCGCCTGCTCGTAAACCGGTGCGATGAGCAGATCCTGCCCGAGAAGGTACTCGTACTTGAGCGAGTAGGTGATCTCGTCATCCTCGTAGTGCAGGAACAACGCCCGCTGCGCAGGTAGGCCGAGCTCTGCGGCCTCGCTCATGACATGAGTCCGATAGCTCGCCAGCAAGCGGAACACGTGAACATAGCGAGCGAGATGGTTCAGTGCGTCGGGATCGTCGTAGACTTGGAAGTTGGTATCCGGACGGTTCCCCTCATGAGAACGCATAAAGGGGGTGAATGCAGCCATCTCCGCCCATCGCATGAACAGCTCGCGGGTGCGGATGTTGCCATATCGAGATGTATATCCGCCGATATCGGAATGAGTCAGTCCGCAGCCGGTCATGCCGGCGGACAGGGCAGCGGGTATGACCGAGGCGAGTCCGTCATCCAAGCTCCAGTTGACACTCTGGTCGCCCGCCCAGAGCAGAGGACATAATCCCTGAGTTCCGCTCGTTCCGGCACGCATGAAAAAGATGATCTCGCGCTCGCGCCCGGCCTCATGGATCGCGTCGCGGTTGCAGCGCGCCCACAGCGCCGGCCACTCATTGTGGCGCTCCAGCGGATTGGATCCATCGAAGAGCACGACGTCAGTCGGCAGATACTCGCCGAAATCCGCCATCCATCCCGAGAGGCCGACATCTATCAGATTCGTCTTGATCAAGTTCTTGAACCAATCGTAAGCCGCCGGATTCGTGAAATCGATCACGCCGCAATCAAAACCACCGAAGTCGACCAGATAGGTGGTGCCGTCCTTGCGTCGCGCGAAGAAGCCGCTCTGCTCGGCCTGGGGGAACTGCGATGCATCGGCGGCGATGTAGGGATTGATGTATCCGAGGAATCGGATGCCCTCGCGTCTCCACGCGGCGATCTTGCTTTTGAGTTCAGGATAGAGCTGGTCGTTAGCGGACCAGTTCCAAAAGAGGCGTTTGCCAAAATCCGTGATCCGCACGCCCTCCCAATCTTGGCACCACACACCGGCTAGCGGAACCTGAGCTCGTCTGAACCTCGAAATCAGCTCATCCACACGTTCGGACCCACCTTGGACGCCGGCGATGAACCCCTCTGATGTCCAGCTCGGAAGCGGTTGCTGCCGCCCGAGCATATCGGTCAGCTTCCGCAGAAGCTCTTGATAGCTCGTCGCCGTTCTGAAGATGATCCGTTTCGGGATCCCCCAGAATTGCAGCTCGTGGTAGCCTTTGGGACGAAAATCAAAGTCGGCGTAGACGAAGGTGTCGGCGTGACAGAGATACCGCTTGCTCGAGATGAAGGTCGGCTCGGGATAATTGGTCGTCCACCAGTCGCCACCGGCGTGATCGCGCGAGTCCGCGTAGAATGTGGTCAGCGTCGTCTTGTTTCTTCCGACGCCGGGTTCAGATGTCCAAAGCGGAAAGTGATGCCCGCGAAGATCAAAATAGGAGAGCTGCTCGCCGCAGCCGAATACGTGCTCGTCGGGCTCCGCGTCAAGGCGAAGCCAGAGTCTGTTCCATCTCGCGTCGGTCGTCTCGACGCGCAAACTCAGATCGCCGTTTTGAGACAGTTCGAACATGCAGGTCGCATATGGCGCGCCCTGATATCCCATGATGAGCGTCAGCGTCGTTTCGTGCATCTCGTGATCGATCGGTGTCAGGGGAAGTCTCTCGATGACATCATCGACTATATCGAAGTTGCCGCGGTACATGGTGATGTCCGCGTCGCCATGACCCAGGTAGCAGAAGGGTGTCTGATCGATGCCGCTCATCAGGCAGCGATCGTCATAGGTGATCTTTTGGTCGGTGATCTTCAGGATATGGGTTTTGTGCCTGATTTCCATAAACGGATCCTCCTTGAATCCGACGCCAGGTGCGTTTGATCTGCGATTTCGCATCGTGCCGTGTAACGCGCAACCCCCTTCTTAAATAGTTAAATTAATTAACTGATATAGATCGAGCGTAGCTTTCTGATCGGAAGCAGTAAAGCGCGCTTTGTGCGACCGGGCCGAAAGGCCCCGCGAACGGTATGGTCGCATGCTCCCTTGGAGTTCCATTTGATTGACGGGACCATCTTACAGCTGCGATAATGCTCATATTTATCAATCAGCGAGATCGCGCGCCGAGCAGCCCGCGATCTCAGACGAGGAGCCAAGGTACAGGCATGATTGTGAACTCAAAGCATCGAGCAAAGCGCGAGAATGAAATCAGAATCATGCAGCTTATTCAGGCGAGGCAAGCGATGTCGCGCAAACGGATCGCTGAAGCGCTCAGCCTCACTCAAGCTTCGATAACGCAGCTGACCAACGGTATGATCGAAGCGGGGCTGCTGCATGAGGTGGGCCCCGTCATCTCGCGGAAGCGCCACGCGGGTCCTCGGGAGGTGCTCATCGACATCGACGAGACCTTTTCGTATCTTCTCGGTATCGACATCGAGATGGATCTCGTGTCTCTTGGCATCGTCACCTTCAAGGGCAGGCCCGTGATCAAGCGTTCGTTTGCATTCGACCTGCGCGAACTCGATGCTGGCAGTGCACCGAAGCTCGTGCGCAAGATTTCGAGTCTGCTGAGCACTATGCTGCGCAAGACGGGCCTGACCCGCGATGATCTCGTGCAGTGCGGGATCGGAATGGTGGGGCGAGAGTACTACTTCCGTGCTCGAGGGTTGCCGATGCCTTCGATGTTCGAGACGAAACAGCGGATGATCGAGCTGCTCATGCGCGTTCTGTCGATACCGGTCACCGTTTCCAACAACGTCTGCGCTCTGGCCGAGGCTCAGACGAGCTTTTTCGACCGGAGCGCGTCGTCGTTTCTCTTCGTGAAGGTCGGTCCCGGGATCGGCAGTGCAATCGTGCTGGACCGCGAGCTGTATCGCGGCGAGCACGGTTTGGCAGGAGAGATCGGCAGCTCGATGGTCGGCGAAGGTTTAAAGAACGATCGATCTCGTCGTGCGCCGGTCTGTCTGGAGGACATCTTCGCTCTTGAATATGTCCGCGACGAGCTTTGTCCGTTCTGGTCCGCGTTGAGATTTCCGAAGCTATTCAAAGCTCTGGGAGGAGATCTCTCAAAGCTCACTCAACATGTAATTGACGACCAGCTCGTATCGAACAATGAAATCGTCGTCGGCCTGTATCGAGAAAAGATGCGCATCCTCGGCGGACGGATCATAGACTATATGAATCTGCTCGATCTCACGCAGGTCTATCTATATTTCGGCGCAGCCGCCGGCAGCGTTCTGCTCGAGCTTTTGAATGAGCAACTGCATGACGCGTTCGAGCGCACCGGACGGCGGGCATCGTTAAGCGATATCGGTAGTCGGCAGGTGTTCCTGAGTGGTGCGGGCGTTGCCTATAGCAGCGTCATAGAGCACTTGGGAGAATCTGATAGAGGTCTCGCTTCATTTCGTCGAACACCCGCAAGCTCTGCGGACAGAGACGCGAGATCGCTTCGCATCTGACCGTGCCGTCATTCATCATCAGCTGGACCGGGCTCGGACAAGGCGGTGTGAACTCATCGGATCTCAAGACTTCCAATATGTTGAGGACGAGAGTGATCGGAAAGTCTATCAACGATCGACGACCGCTGTACTCTTGAGTCGCGTGAGATCTCGGGCCGAGGAGATCCCGTCTCGTCGCGGCGCGTACTCGCAGCATCTGAAGGTTCTCCATATCGACCAACTCGCCCGCGCCAAACGGCGGATAACATCTACAATAGGGGAACCCGCATCCGATGCCACCGACCGCACGGGCCTTCGATCGCGCTGGGCGTCCGCGCTCATCGTCGCCGTGCGCCTCTGAGGAGATCCATGTCAGATTCGTCCAAACCCTCTGCGCCCAAGCCCCAGGTATCCGTTCAGGCTTCAGGTCGGGATGAGCGGAAGAGCGCGCGCAGGGGGGCGATCTTCATCGGGGTCGCGTTGCTCGCCTTCGTGATCTATCTTCTGGTGAGCGGTCAGATCGCCCAGTTCATCGAAGCGATGCAGACGGTGCGGATCCCCTGGCTTCTCGTCGCCTGTCTGTTCATGCTGCTCTACCTCATTTTCGGCATCGCTGCCTACGCGATCGCCGTCTGGCTCGACCCCGATTCGCCGGTGGGCATCCGAGATCTCATCTCCGTCGAGGCGAGCGGCATCTTCTTCGGCAATCTTACCCCTATGATGATGGGCTCGACGCCGGCGCAGATCTACCGGCTCACCAAGGCGGGCCAGAACGTCGGCGAAGCGGGTGCGGTGCAGTTCACCCGCTTCATCGTCTATCAGTTCGGTCTGGTGGCGTGGGGCGCGATCCTGCTCATCGCGCGGATGCCGTTCTTCACCGCGCGCTATGGCGACATGATGCTGTTGTGCGTGTTCAGTTTCGGTGGACACGTGCTTGTCTTGCTCACGATCTTCGCGATCGCGCTCATGCCCAAAACCGTGACGCGGGTCGCATGCTGGATCATCGCGCTCATGGCGCGCGTCGGGGTCGCTGAGGACAAGATCGAGAACTGGCGGGAGTTCGTCGACGAGGAGATCTACTCGTTCTCGCGCAAGTTCAAACTGGCAGCCGGACACACCTCCTCCATGCTGCTCACCGTCGTGATCACCCTGCTTCAACTCGCCTTCTTCTATCTCGTGCCGTTCTTCCTCATGCTCGCCTTCGGTCAGCACGATATCGACTTCTTCTCGGTGATGGCGGCCGCAGCATTCGTGCAGCTGCTCTCATCGGCGGTCCCCCTGCCCGGTGGCACCGGCGGGGCGGAAGGCGGCTTCGCCTTGTTCCTCGGACAGTTTTTCGGGTCGGCGGCAACGGCGGGCTATCTGCTCTGGCGTCTGATCACCTTCATCGCGCCCACGATCATCGCCGCGCCGCTGCTCGGTCTCAAGAGCCCGCACAACGCGAGCATCCACGCCCGCTGGGATCGCACGATCGGGCGGCTTCTGGCGAGCCGTTCGTCTCAGAGGAGTGGAGCCGACGAAGCTTCGGGAGGCAGGGGAGTGTCCACCAGGGGCTCGCATCGTCCGACAGGCGGGATAACCGTGTCTCCAGAGGATCTGATCCGCAAGCGCCGCACCGACGGGCGCGATGAGACCGGCACGCAGGGCTGATCCAGCTCCTCAGAGGTTATCGTCTATGAACGCATCGATCGTCCCCCAGTAGCGCTCGGGATCGGTCGATGCGGATCGGGCGTGACCGGCACCATTGATGGCGAGCTTGCGCTTCACCGGGCTGGCGCACGCGTCAAACACTTCATCGAGCATCGAGAATGGAACGAAGGTGTCCCTCGTTCCATGGATGAAGAGCATGGGTATCCGCGCATGGGCGAGCCGCTCCAGGGAGGAAGCCTCGCCCAGGGTGAAGCCCGCGCGCAGCCGGCAGATCGCATCGGCGGCATAGAGCACGGGGAATGCCGGCATCTTGAACATGCGTTTGAACTGGAAGAAAAACTCGTCCCAAACGCTCGTGTAGCCGCAGTCCTCGATGATGAGCCTGACATTTTCCGGCAGCTCGAGTCCGGAGGCCATCATGACCTCGGCGGCTCCCATCGATAGACCGAACAAGATGATGCGCGCCCGATGATCTCGTCTGCAGATGTCTTGGATCCAACCCAGAAGGTCGAGGCTGTCCCGCCAGCCCATCTGGATGAAACCTGTGTCGCTGTTGCGCTCGTGTGCGCGGGCCGCCGGCGCGAGCACGCTCATGTTGCGCTCGAAGAAGTGATAGACGTATCTCGCCATGTGCTCGGGTGCGCTGGAGTAGCCGTGGCAGACGATCGCGTAGTCGTGCGTGGGCTGCTCGTCGCAGGCCGCATCGATGCGCCAGCCAAAAAGCCGTTGGCCGTCATCCGCGAGATGCTCGATTGAGCGCCGCGCCCCCAAGAACCACGCTTTTGCCCTGTGCTCAAAGTCCGCATCGGCTGGCGAAACCGCCTCATCGGATGCTTCAACGCCGCCGCTGATCACCCGCGCGATCATCGATTCGCGCATATGCGGGTCCAGTCCGAACCTGAACAGGCGATAGCCGCTGTATCCGATCGCCACGGCGGCTGCTGCGGCGATGGCAGCGGCGGATGCCCTTGTCGCGCGCGATTTCATCATGGTGCCGCCTTCCCGTGCCACGCCACCGCAGGCCCATCCCGTGGAGGCGTTTCCGCATCTTTGTTTTCCATGGTACCCCTTGAGCGGTCCCTCTCTGGTGTCGGCTCTGCGCGATCGGCCGGACGGCGACCCCCTACTGGTAGCGAAGGCTCTCGACGGGATCGAGCCGGGCTGCGCGTCTGGCGGGATAGAACCCGAAGACAATCCCGATGAAGACGCTCAGACCGACGGCCAGCGCGATAGTCACCAGCGAGAAATCCGGCTGGATGTTCAGGCTCTGCCCGGATGCGGACAGATACGAAGAGCCGATGGCGCTCGCAGCCGCCGCGATCCCGAACGCGATCATGTAACCGAGAACCGTTCCGATGACGCCGCCGCTGACGCACAGCACCGCAGATTCGACGAGGAACTGCGTTGTGATATCATGCCGCCTCGCGCCGAGTGAGCGTCGCACGCCGATCTCGCGGATGCGCTCCGTGACATTGGTCAGCATCATATTCATGATGCCGATACCTCCGACCAGCAGGGAGATGCCGGCGACCGTGCCCATGATGAGCTGAAAGGCTCCCATGAACATATTCATGGAATCCATCTGCGACTTTATCGAGGAGATGGTGATCGACTGATCGATGTCCTTTTCAGCGATACCCTTGATCTTGGCGAGCTGGGTCTTCGTCTCGTCGGCGACCGCATCGAGGTCCGCGCCCTGTCGAACGAGCCCCATCACCTGGTTCTCGGATCCTCTCGTGTCTGGATAGTCGCGTATGCAGGTCTTGAGCGGCACATATGCCAGTAAGGCGGGGTCTTGACCCGCGCTGACGGTGCCGGCCTCGTCGACGCCGACGATCGTGTAGTCGCGACTTCCGATGCTTACCGTCTTGCCGACGGCGTCGATTTCCGCGTCTCCGAACAGCATCTTGACGGCACCTTTGCCGATGATGATCACTCGTGCTGCGGCGACTTCCTCGGAGGGGTTGAACATCCTGCCGTCAGCGATCTTCACGGCTCCGGTGAGGTTGAGATACTCCGCATCGGTTCCGTTGATGCTGACCTGCATGGAGACTCCGTTGACGCGCTGCTCGCCGGATCCGTAGACGCGCCCCTTGACGAACTCGTAATCGGGAACGAGCCGCTCGAGCTTCTTGAGATCCTTCTGCGACATCTGGAAATTCCCGGAGATGTTCAGCAGCCTGGATGCGTTGAGGCCGAGTGAGCCCATCATATAATTGCGCACGCCGCCGATAAGAGAGGTCATAGCGATGACGGCCGTGATGCCGATCACGATGCCCGAGATGGTGAGCAGACTTCTGCCGCGGTTGGCACCCAACGCGCGCAGGGCGGAGGAGATGAGATCGTGCATGGTCATGGCCGCGCTCCCTGCAAGGTGGGATAGACGCGTGGGACGAGATTCGCCAGATCGCAATCCGAATTCATGCCGCCGACGCCCGCTTCGGCGGCTCTCGGAGCGTCATCCGATTCGGTCGGGCTCTCGAGCGGGGGCCGCGTGGCGCTCGCGCGGAGTCTGCCGTCGCGGATCTCGATGGTGCGATCCGCGACGGCAGCGATTCGCTCATCGTGGGTGATGAGCACGATCGTCTTGCCCTGCGCCCTGAGACGATGGAAGGTGGCGAGCACAGCGGCTCCCGTGGAGCTGTCCAGATTGCCGGTGGGTTCGTCGGCCAAGATGATGGCAGGGTCTCTCACGAGCGCGCGGGCTATGGCGACGCGCTGCATCTGGCCGCCCGAGAGTTGATTCGTCCGGTGATCGCAGTGGTCAACGGGAAGCTCCACGGCTCGCAGCGCGTGTATGGCGCGCCGCTCCCGGTCGGCGCGGCGGCAGTCCGTGTAGGAGAGCGGCAGCATGACGTTGTCGATGACGCTCATGCGCGGAAGCAGGTTGAAGCTCTGGAACACGAAGCCGATGCGCCCGCCGCGAACCTCGGCGAGTTCGTCGTCGTTCAGCTTGGCGACATCGAGGCCTTCGAGCAGATAGGTTCCCGATGTCGGTGTGTCCAGGCAGCCGAGAATATTCATGAGCGTCGATTTGCCCGAGCCCGATGGTCCGGTGATAGCGATGAACTCGCCGGTGTCGACGGTCAGCGAGATGTTGTGAAGAACATGGGCGAAGCCGGCTTCCGTCTCGAAGATCCGATGGATCGCCCTCAGCTCTATGGCGGGTCTCATGAGGCGACCTCCGTCTTTCCCGTGGTCCCGCGTGCGCCGGATCCGGTCGCGATCACGAGTAAGTCGCCATCTCTGAGCGGCGCCTCATCCATACCCGACTCATCGGAGCCCGCTTGCCTCGGCTGAGCGCTCCCGATGACGGCGACATCGTCGTTCCTGGCATAGATGTGCACCTCTTGACGGCGGCCCCCCTTCTGTTCCGGATCGTCTTGCACCATCACAAAGTCCGTACCGCCGTCTGACTGCAGCGAGACGAGCGGAACCATGACAACGTTGTCCAAGCGGTTCGTCACGAGTGTCGCCTCAGCGCTCATGCCCGGCTTGAGGCGCGGGTCTGGCTCGGCTATCAGCAGGTCGACGGCGAAGGTGGATGTGTTCGCCGCGGAGCCGTTATAGCTCATGGACGTGCTCGCCGCGGAGTCTGTCGAGGCGCAGGAGGCTATGTTTGCGACCTTCCCCTGGAGCTTGAGGCCCTCGAATGCGGGAAAGGTGATGTCTGCAATCTGATCGACGACGACAGAGGCGATGTCTTCCTCGTCGATTTGCAGCCGAAGTTTCATCTGAGACAGATCGGCGATCTGCATGAGCGGATCGGAGCTGCCTCCGGTTGAAGAGAGCTCCGATAGACGGGCACCGACCTGCACGTTCATAGAGATGATGCTGCCCGCCGCCGGAGCGCGCACCGTCTTCTCACAGACTTTGGCTCGTGCGGCGTCGCGTGCGGCTCGGGCCGTCTCGACGGCGCGCTGAGCGACGGCGAGCGCGTCGGCTGTACCGCCGCTGTCGGCTGCGTCGGCGCCCCGGGGCCGTCCGGCGATCTTGTTCGCTGAGACAAGATCGGCTTCGGCGCCCTTGAGTTCGCGCTCCGCGTCTTTCAACGCGGTATCGATCTGCGGGTTGGAGATGATCATGAGCACATCGCCCTTGTTGACCGTTTGGCCCGCAGAGACGCGGACCTCCGCGATGGTGCCGTCGACCGTCGGCGAGACCGCGATCGAGGATCTCGCCTCGAGCGCACCACGGTCTTCGATCTGGCTTGTGAACGTTCCGGCTGCAACTTGATCGGTCACAAGCTGGACGGAAGGCGTCGAGCCGTGCGTCGCTAGCGATATACCTACGGCGGCGAGTCCGATGAGCGCGACGAGCACCGCAGCCACGATCGCCCGCTTGATGAGTCTGCGCCGTCTGCGCTCGGCGCGGTGCCGCTTGAGATTGGCGAACGCCTCTGCATCAGAGCGGGCAGCCTTCTCAGCCGCGGCGAGCGCGTCGGCGTCGACTGAGGCGGTGCCGGTCACCTCCGGTTCGCAGACCGCTGAGGCGACGTGAGTGCGATTCTTCATGTTCCGCTCCCATCTTGACAACCTTATCAGGCTTCGGACCAAAACCCGCTTGGCAGCATGATCACTGTCGCAGGCCCGGCTCAAGCCTATTCAGAACCAGCGTGGCCCCTTCAATGCATGGTGACTCGCCAAGGTTGCTCGCAGATGACGCTCACATGACTGTTCTGTCACCTCAGATGTCGCGCATGACGCATGTTCTCTTCGGTCGCTTACGGCCACTCGAACCCCGAGGTGCAAGCCGTCGTCAAGGTGCTCCCATCAGAGCACCTCATCACGCAAGGTCTCCACCGGCGCATCCGAGCGACATCGGCGCAGAGCGTAGACGACGGAGACCAGTGTGACGCAGAAGACGATCGAACAGGCCTGACCGATGGAGAACAGCGAGGGCAGCGAGAACGTCAACTGCAAGAGGGCGGGCTGCACTCCCCAGAAGATCAGATAGCATAGTCCGGTCGCGATCATAAGGCCCGCCGTCAGCGCCCGGAATGCGCAGGTCGCGCATTCGCGCGCGATCATCGCGCGAAACATTCGACCGTCCATGCCCAGCGAGCGCAGCACCGCGAATTCGCGTCGGCGAAGCACGATCGAAGCGCTCATCGCAGTGAACACATTCGCGACCGCGATAAGCGCCGTGAGCATGGAGAAGCTTGTGGCGAGCACCTGCGCCGCCGCGAGCCCGATGCGCCCCTCCTGATTGACCTTCGCGTTGTTGACGATAGAAAAGGAGAATCCCGCATCGACATAGCCGGCCCGCTCGATGATCTCGCGCAGCGAGCGCTCGGTCTTGGCGGCGTCGGCGGATTGAAAGGAGCAGCTCGTCTTCAGCGTGCGTTTGAAGCCGGTCTCATCTCCAAACGGTGCCGGATCGAGCGCGCCTGCGGAGAGGGCGGACGGTTCAGATGTGACATCGTCCGCCGAATCATCAGACGTGTGCCGAGCCGAGGCGGCGATCTTCGGCAGACTTGAGAGCGGCAGGAGGATCTCGATCGCACTCGAGCTGCCAAGACTCGCCAGCGCATCGGGTGCTCGCTCGCTCAGTGCTGCGATCTTGATCGGAGTGCTCGACAGAATCGCATGACCGGACGGTGTCAACTCGGTTCTGCCGCCATCGGCCGCGCCGTACACGGCGTCGCACCCGCCCGCGCCGTCCCCCCTGAGGCCCTGATAGTCCAAGCCGTCGCGGTGGGCGCGCACACGGGTGACGAGGTCGATGGCACCCGTGTGCCTGAAGACGGGGCGATACGCGAAGCTGTTGGCGTCACAAACGACCAATCTCGTGTTCAATGCTATCGCCAGGGGACACTCGGGGTTGCAGTAGTCGCCGACGGACAGGCCGAGCGCGTCGAGGTATCTTCTCCATGCGGCGTCATCCATGAAGTTGAGATTGACCTGCGGATAGGGGGATCTCGCCGCCGCGTCCCGCCAGACATCGGGTTGCAGCATCTCCGCATCGACATGCGCGTTCAGCTGGATGATCGTATCGGTGCCCCGTGAGCGGACCCCTGCGGTGCCGGCGGCCTCTCGCTGAAGCCCATCGAGCTCCGCGAGCATCGTCTCGAGCGATTCGCCGACGCGGTCGGTCTGCTCCACCGACAGCACGATGTCGCCGTCGCGTGTGCGCGACGAGGCACGCAACACGTCGTTCATGAAGGAGGACAGCCAGGCCGAGACTACGAGGACCGCCACCGATACCGTCAGCGCCGCCGTCGCGACGCGCGCATGGCTTCCGGTGCGACGACGGTTGCGTTGAGCGAGAAGCCCGGGGACGCCCCCGATGCGCAGGCGCACGCGATCGCACCGCGACACGGCTGCCTGGCCTCGCACGCGGCCCCGGCGCGCTGAGCGACGCTTCCTTCTCACGCGAACACCGCGCACGGCATCAACCGGCGATACCCGGCACGCCCTCCAAGCGGGGAGAGCGGCGCCGAGCGCAACCGCTATGAGCGAGGCGAGGGCGGCCAGACCGATCGCGACCGGCTGGATGGAGAACGACGCGCCGTTGAGTTCGGCTTGGAACAGCACGCTCATTCCCGCCTTGCCCGCGCTCAGCGCCATCTTCGCTCCGAGCAGACCGAGCGCGACTCCGACGGGAACCCCGATCAGCGTCAGCGCGAGCGCCTCGGCGAGCACGACGCGCCGCAGCTGGCGCTTCGATGCGCCCAATGAAGCGAGCAGCGCGAACTGCTTGGTGCGCTCGGAAACCGAGATCGCGAGGGATGTGAAGATGAATACGGAGGAGGCGACCATCACGATTGCGCAAAGCAGCGCCGCAGCGATGAGGAGACGAGTCCACAGGGACGAGAACGGGGTATTGAATTCGAGTTCGAGCAGCGAGTCGTGAAGCGCGACCGGGCGGTCGAGCGCCCGCGTGCTCATCCGTCGGGCCCCGGCGCCGCTTTTTCTCACGAAGGCATCGGCGAACCTCTGCACGTCCTCATAGGTGTCCAGGCCCGTTGTGGTGATCCATGCGCTGAATGCGCGCGGAGCGGCACCGCCGCCCGCCCCTGTGAAAACATCGTAGCCTCCCTGCGCGGCCTCGCCGCCGTCTGCGATGTAGACGCCGACCACGGTGAGCGGACCGCTGTCTGAAACATCGCTCAGCTCGGATCGGTCGTCGCGGGCGGCATTCGCCCCGGCCGCCCGTGATCCGATTTGGAGCCGGAGCACGGATCCCAGCGCGATCGATACGGAGTCCTCCATTCCGGGGGCATCGTCGAGCGCGGGGACTCTCATGCCCAGAAGCGCATTCGGAACGATGATCTCATGCGGCTTCTCGGGATAGCGGCCGGACTCGAGGTCTGGCCGGGGTGAGAGCCGGTCATTCGCGTCTGAGACGGAGAGCAGACTCAGATACTCACCGGAGTTCGAATTCGGCTTCGCGCGCCGCTGAAAACCCGCGCTTTGTGGCCTCGAAGTCACCGCGAGACCGTATTCTCCCTGTTGGGAGACGTGCGCCACGTGGGGATCGCGACGAAGCGAGGCGAGATCGGCGTCCCTCAGCGAGCGGAACACGATCTGCCAGGTGCCCTCATGCCGAGCGGTGGCATCGATCAGCGCGGATCTGATGCAAAACGCCGTCGTCACGATCGCGGTGATCGCAGCGCACGACAACGCGACGCCGACGATCGAGGTGATCGTGCGGACGCGATTGCGCCGAAGCGAGCGCAACGCGAATCTGCCGAATATGCCCATGTCTCATCGCCTCTTCCGGAGTCGCTCGGTTTCCGCCCATCGATCATCATGAAGCAAGCAACTTGGCGCGAGATGACCGTCGCATGACAATACTGTCATCTCTCGGACGGCGTCATGCCCGTGCTATACGACTGATTTGAAGAAGGTGATCTCGAAGCGCGCGCCACGACCTTCGTGGCGAGACTCATCGATGTTGCTTGCCTTGATGGTGCCGTCCTGCGCGGTGATGAGGCTTTTGGCAAGGGAGAGCCCGATGCCGACGCCAACCGGGTTGACTTGGCTGAGACCCTCCCCATGCCCGGGCGATACCGAATCGCTGCCGCGATAGAAGCGCTCGAAGATATGGGGGAGATCCCCGCTGGATATGCCCGTCCCGTTGTCCTCTATCGTGATTCGGCAGCCCAGGGTATCCTCCCAGGCTCGAATGCGAACGCGTCCGCCCGGCGGGGTGTGCTCCATGCAGTTCTTGAGGATGTTGGTCACGGCCTCAGCCGTCCACGACAGATCGCCTGCAAACGTGGTTCCAGCTGCGATATCATGCTCGAAGCTCACATCGGCGATGTCGTAGGCGACGGCGAGCGGCTCGAAGGCGATGGCCACGAGCCGCTCGACATCAACGGGCTGCCGCGCGAGCTCGACGGCGCCCGCATCGAGTCGGGCGAGTTTGAGAAGACTCGACACGAGCTGCTCGATGTGCAACTGCAGCCGCTCGATCACATGCAGACGTTCGACCTCCTGAGAGCATCCGCCGCGCTGGACAAGCCGTTTGCGAACGAGCTCTGTGGTGATAGACAGCGAGGTGAGCGGCGTCTTCAGCTGATGCGAAATGTCGGCGAGCGCATCGGCGAGCGCCATGCGCTCCCGCCCGAGACGATCGGCTGTCAGATTCAGTCGCGCGACCATCTTGCTCAGCTCGTTGGAGAGGACAGCGAGCTCGCCTTCGCTCATGTGATCGATATCCAGGCTGCGACCTCCGTGCAGCACGCGCTCAAGCTCGGAGGTCATGCGGGCGATAGCGCGGTAGCGCGCTCGGGTCTCGGCGGCGACGAGAACCCCGACGGCCAGCGCCGCAGCGCCCGCCCATAGCGCCGCCGGCGGACCGTCGATGCCTGCGGCCAAGGCGCACACCGCGATCGCGATGGCGGCGTACGCGAGAACGAATCCTGTGAGCTCCCTGTTGCGCAGCAGCATGGTGATCACGCCACAGAGGCTTTGTAACCCATGCCGCGCACCGTCGTGATCATCTTCGGGTGTGCGGGATCATCCTCGATGCGATCGCGCAGCCGCTTGATGTAGACAGACAAGGTGTTCTCCTCGATGTATGCACCGGCATCATCCCACAGAGCCTCGCGGATCATCTCGCGGGTGACGAGTCGTCCGGGATTGGTGGCAAATAAAAGGAGCAGGCGATATTCGAGGGCTGACAAGATGAGCTCGCAGCCATCACGCTCGACATGCGCTCGCTCGGTGTCGATCGCAAGCGGTCCGAAGAAGACCTTGCGGGCATTCGGTTGAGCGCGGCGGATCGCGGTGGCGATGCGCGCGATCAGCTCGCGGGGTCGAAATGGTTTGGCGATGTAGTCATCCGCTCCCATCGTGAGACCTGTGACCGTGTTGAATTCGTCATCTGAGGCGGTCAGGAAGATGACGGGGAGGTCGGGCTGTTCGCGCTTGATCTCCCCGCATACCGCGAACCCGTTGCCCTCCTCGAGCGTCACATCCAGAAGGACGAGGCTGAGCGGCGCGCCCACCCGCTGCTCGCACCGAGCGCCGAGCGAGCTGTCAGACAAAACGTGGACGCGCTCGATCGCGGCGTTCTGGGTCGCCGCGTGCTCGACGCCGTAGCCTTCGGAGACCAACAGCTCGCTGAGAGAGCTGACGATGATGGGATCGTCCTCGACAAGCAAGATCCGATGCTTCATGGTCTCACCTCAGTTGTGGACGATGACGGCGTCGCCGACCTGAATCATGTCGTAGAGCTCGATGACCTTGTCGAGTGGGGTGTTGATGCAGCCATGGCTGCCGGCCCAGCGGTAGGCGCCCGGATCGCTGTAGACCGAGGCGCTCTGCCAGCTCGCATCATGGAACCCGATCGAGCCGTCCACGAAGGCGATCCAGTATTGCACGGGGCTCTCATAGACCGGCTTGCCGGTATTCGGATCGATCTTGCCGCTCACCAGCGTGATGTTGCGCAGCTTCTTGTTGACCTTGTAGATCCCCGTCGGCGTATCGTCCTCTCCGTTGGGCTTGCCGGTGACGATCCCGGTCTCCCAGAGCAGCTTGCCGCTGGCATCGAAGTAGCGCGCGCGCTGCTCGGATATGTCGACATCGGCATAGGCGCCCCAGTCGGGGTTGCCGTGCGCCGCGTAGGTCACGCCTTCAGAGGTGGTGGGAACATCGATTTCCCCGCTTCGCTTGGTGTGGACGGCGTCCTGCACGATCTCGACGAGCTTCTTCTCGTCGACCTTCCAGCCGTAGGTGCCGTCTGAGACCGTGATGACCTTGCCGTCCGGGCGGGTGTAGGTGCGCTCGCTGCCGACGGTGTTCATGGTATCGGCGAGCTCATGGGCCCATGAGCTCACCTTGTCGTTGTCAAGGGCAGGCGACAGGGCATCATCGAACGTGATCCACTTCGAGAGCGTCTCGCCATCGAGTGCGCCGGCCTCAGTGCCAGCCAGCTTGAACGTCACGCTCGTGCCTATCAGAGCATTTGCCGCGTCGCATGCCCGTTGCAGGTCTCCATCGCTGACACCCCCTTTGAGCGGCTCGTATGCGTTCGTTTCAAGCGAAACCCTTTCGCGAAGGCTCGACAGCGCCTCCTTGGCGAGCCGCTCCACGGTGCTCTCGCTCAGCTTCTCGTTGCCGCGCGCCCGCTCGGCGCTGAATGCACCTGAAGTGGGATCGAACGCGCTTTGCGTATCGAACGCCCCGCTCCGGTGCTCGTTGAACGTATCGATCGCTTGCTTCAGATCACTGCTGAAGGAGTCCTCGTCAAAGGAGGGGGAAAGCAGGGAGCGATCGGTTGATGTCCCCGCATCGGCTTGCGCGCCCGTGCACGCTCGCCATAGCCTGACCGGCCACAGGTAGGGCTCGTTGCCGGCGAGGGCTCTTTTGGCTGCGGCGTTCGCGTCGATGAGGTCCGAACCATGCTTTGGCGCATAGCTCCATTTGAATCCGATTCCCTCGACGGTGAGGCTGTAGCGGTTCGCCATCGAGTCGATGCGCGTCGCGGCACCATCCTCGGGAAGCAGCGAGACGTCTGCGCCAGCGATCGAGGTGTTCGGATAGAACACCAGCGAAAACGCTGCGATGCCGCCCACATAGACCAGAGCGATGAAGCTCAAAACGAGAAGAAGGGCGATTTTGCCGCCGCGCCGCCCGCTGCCGCATCCGAGCCGTCCGCGAGCGCCGCTTCGCGCCGCGTGGGCGCCACCTGTCGTGCGGCGGTCCCGCGGCTCGGGCAGAAGCGCTTGCACGGGTCGTGGCGGTATGATCGGAGGCGTGCCGCTCGGCGTCCGGGTTCCGATCACTCCGATGGTTCCCTCCGGCTTCCTGTTGACGCCGGGGCGGGACGCGGACCCAAAGGGGTGGTCGGCGCTTGCGCCATGCGAATCGAATGAGCTGTCATTCTGCGACATCGTGCACTTCGTTTCCTGTGTTGCGATGAGCGCCGAAACCGCGCGCGGTTTTGTCGCTCAACCTTATGCATCTCGAGTATACCTGCAACCGCTCCTCGGGACGCGAGGTTTATCAAACGGATATCTCAGTCGCAGCCTCCGCAGCATCCTTTTGCGCGCAGCGCCGTCGGCGCCTGCGCGATACCGCCTTGGGCCGTCTCGCGCAGGCTCGGGGGCAGCGCATGTCCGACTGCGCACATCACATCGGCCATCTCGTCGAATGAGACGAGGCTCTCGACCCCGGATAGGGAGAGCTGCGCCGATGAGAGCGCGCACGCCACACCGATGGCGTTGCGATTCTGGCAGGGCACCTCCACGAGACCCTGGACGGGATCGCACACGAGTCCGAGCAGATTGGACAGAGCGAGCGAGGCCGCATTGAGCGCGCCAGCGGGCTCGGCACCGAGCAGCTGCGCGCAGGCGGCGGCGGCCATCGCCGCGGCGCTGCCGACTTCCGCCTGACATCCCCCCTCTGCCCCGGCGACGCAGGCCTGCGTCGTCAGAATGAGGCCGACGGCGGAGGCGCAGAAGAGAGCCTCGAATAGCTCCGATTCATCGGAGCCGAGATGATCGGCGAGGGCGAGCACGCAGCCGGGTACGATGCCCGATGATCCGGCGGTCGGCGCGGCCACGATGACACCCATGCTCGCGCTGCGCTCGAGGACGGCCATCGCGCGGGCGACGGCATCGGTCTGCACGGGGCCCATCAGCGCGTCGGCGAGCCTGGAGCCGCAGGAGCGGACGGCTCGCGCCTCACCGCCGATGAAGCCGCCGAGCGAGCGGCGTGGCCGCTCGATGGGCTCGGTCGTCTCCTTGCGCATGACCGTGTAAACCCGCTTCATCGAATCCGTCGCCCGCTCGCCGCCGACAAGCGATTCCTCGCGGGTCCGCATGACCGAGCCGATGGATCGCGCGGGCCGGCGCCCGCGTTGTCGTCCGTCGCAGAGCTCGAGCAGCTCTTCAGCTGTTGAGAAATCGCATTCGATCTCGCCTGCGCCCCTGGAGCCATTCGAGCCCGGAATGCTTATGACGGTCGCGGTCGCGATCTCCGGGCTTGCCCGCAGCCTGCGCACAAGCTCGGCGCGCGCGTCCCCCTCGGGCAGCTCATCGAGTTCGAAGACCGTGTAGGCGCTGCCCCCGCGCGCTGTTCTGTAGGTGCGCATGAACGCGATGTTGATGCCGCGCTCGCTGAGCTCGACGGTGAGACGGGCGAGCACGCCGCGCTCATCGCGGTGAGCGATGAACAAGGTATCGTACTCGCCCGAGAGATCGACTGAGACGCCGTCGATGCGGCTGATGCGCACGCGCCCCCCACCGAGACTCTCTCCGCGCACGCGGCGGCGCTCACCGGCGGCGCCCGCCATCTCGATGTCGACGGTGTTGGGATGGATCGATCCGTCATCTCCGCCGACGATGAACGAGCAATCAAGCCCTTGCTCCCGGGCGAGAGAGAGGGCGTCGCGAATGCGCTCGTCGTCGGTGTCGAGGCCCAGAATCCCCGCTACAAGGGCTCTATCGGATCCATGACCCCGGTAGGTGTGGGCGAAGGAGTTCCACAGCGTGAAGCGCACCCGCGTCACGGAGCCCTCCATGAGCGATGCCGCTACGCGCGCGCAGCGCAGGGCACCGGCTGTGTGCGAGCTGGAGGGCCCGACCATCACCGGACCCAGAATCTCAAATGCCGACAGACGGGACATGATTTTTCCTCCCAAGGAGATGTTTTCCCATCACGCGGACCGCACTCGCGCCTGCTCGAGGCGCTCGAGGCAACCTGAGCGCCCGATGAGCTGGGCGGCCTCTCCGAGGGGCGGTGAGACCATGGTGCCCATCAGCGCGACCCGAACGACCTGAAACACATCGCGTCGCTTCTTATCGAGAAGCTCCGGCACGGTATCGATCGCCGCGTCGATCGCTTCGGTCGTCCATGCGGATTCCGGGATGGCCGAAAGGACGTCGATGACGGGGTTCAGAATCGCGGAGGACCCGGGTCGCTCAAGCGTTTTCGCAAGCGCTTTCTCATCATAGCCGAGCTCTTTGGAACCGATGAGAATCGGACGCGCGATCTGCGCTGCCGTCTCGGGCATCTTCGTTCGCGGCTGAACGAGGCGCGCCAGGTCGCCAAGCCAGCTCTCGCTGCGACCGATGAGGCAGCTGCCGAGGCCAGCGCGCTCTATCTGCGGGACGAGGATCTCTGAGATGAATCGGCTTTCGGACATGCGCCTGATGTACTCGGCGTTCATCCATGCGAGTTTTTTGGGATCGAACGTCGCGGGATTCTTCGAGATGCGATCAAGTGAGAACTCGCTCGCCAGCACCTCGCGCGGGATGATCGTCGTCTCGCCGTCGAGTGACCATCCGAGGAGCGCCAGGTAGTTCATCAGGGCGTCAGGCAGAATGCCGGCATCGCGGTACTCCTCGACGCTCGTGGCTCCGTGACGCTTGGAGAGCTTGCGCCCATCCTCTCCGAGGATCATCGATATGTGCGCGAACACCGGGACGGTGGCTCCGAGCGCCTCGTAAGCGATGACCTGTCGCGGTGTGTTCGAGAGATGATCGTCGCCGCGGATGACATGGGTGATGCCCATGAGCGCATCATCGACGACGGTCGCGAAGTTGTAGGTGGGGGTGCCGTCGGTGCGCATGATCACGAAGTCATCGAGTTCTTTGGCCGCGAAGCTCACAGAGCCGTGCACGGCGTCTTCGATCACCACATCGCCTCGATCGAGGGGAACCTTGATGCGCAGGGTATGCGGCTCGCCGGCTCGGATGCGATCTCTCGCCTCATCCGGATCGATCCCGCGGCAGCTGCGATTGTATCCCTGATAGGGATCGCGTCGGGCACGGGCCGCGTCGCGCTCGGCGGCCAGCTGAGCGGGAGTGCAGAAACATGGGTAGGCGCGCTCCTGCGAGACGAGGCGCATGGCGGCTTCGCGGTAGAGGTCGAGTCGCTCGGCTTGGGAATAGGGCCCTGCTTGGCCGCCGATCTCGGGGCCCTCGTCCCAGTCGAGTCCCAGCCAGCGCATCGCGCTCAGGATGACGCGCGTGTTCTCCTCGGTCGAGCGGGCCGGATCCGTGTCGTCGATGCGCAAGATGAACGTGCCGCCGCGTGAGCGCGCGAAAGCCCAATTGTAGATCGCGGTGCGGGCGCCGCCGATATGAAGGCGACCGGTGGGGGAGGGTGCGAAGCGAACGCGAACGGGAGAGGTCATGGATGCTCCTCGAGGGATTGGTCGTATGCTGAGCAGCTTGCTGCGCCAAGCATTATATGCCAAGCTGAAGCGCTATGGAGGCGAAGCTCGACTCCGGGTATGAAAAACGTATCTGAGTTCTCTCGCTTCTGGAGGAGACGCGCGCCCATCCGGTTGCCCCTGCCGTCTGCGCACGCGATGGAAGCGGCGAGCGGCACGGGGCATCGTTCGCGGCGCCTCCCGTCCAGCCGAGTCGGGGGCCGGCTCGGATCACGACGAGATCGCACGCCGCAGACGGGGTGCTCCCTGTCGGTCTTGTTCGCGCGACCAGCGAGGTGTGATGCTTGTGGGCGCATCGGAGCGACCTGACATAATCGTCTCGACCCAAGAGTACAATCATCTCGCATCAACGCGCCCGGCGGAATGGCAACGGTCGTCGGGCAACTCGAGAGAAAGGGCATGCCATGCCAGATCGACTTCGTTCCACGGACCGCCCGCGCTCGTTCCTGTTCACCTCCGAGTCGGTGACCGAGGGACACCCGGACAAGATGGCCGACCAGATCTCCGATGCCATCCTCGATGCCATACTCGCCAAGGAGGCCGCGCTCGAGGCTCGAGGATACATCGCGCCGAGCGGTGCGCCGGCGAGACTCGATTGCGTGCGCTGCGCCTGCGAGACGCTCGTCACCACCGGATCGATCATCGTCTCCGGCGAGATACGCACCCAGTCCTATGTGGACGTGCAGGAAATCGCTCGCGGTGTCGTTCGGCGCATCGGCTATGATCGCGCGAAGTACGGCTTCGATTGCGACACGTGCGGCGTCATCAACATGATTCACGAGCAGAGCCCCGATATCGCTCAAGGGGTCGATGAGAGCTTCGACGTGCAGGCCGGTCTCACCACCGACGCGATCGATCTCATCGGCGCGGGCGATCAGGGCATGATGTTCGGTTACGCGACGGACGAGACGCCGAGCCTGATGCCGATGCCGCATCATCTGGCGAGCCGGCTGGCCGAGCGGCTGGCTCGGGTGCGCCATGAGGGCCTGATAGACTACCTGCGCCCCGATGGAAAGACGCAGGTCACCATCAGGTACGAGCAGGGTCGCCCGAAGGCCGTGGAGACCATCGTGATCTCCGCGCAGCACGCGCCGTCGATCCGCTCCATGGAGACGATCAAGGCCGATCTACTCGCCTGCGTCATCGAGCCCGTGCTCGAGCGCGCGGACATCTCATGGCGGGGATGCGAGCTGTACGTGAATCCGACCGGGCGCTTCGTGGTGGGCGGTCCCATGGGCGATACCGGGCTCACCGGCCGCAAGATCATCGTCGATACCTACGGCGGCATGGGGCGACACGGCGGCGGCGCCTTTTCAGGAAAAGACTGCACGAAGGTGGACCGCTCGGCGGCCTATGCCGCTCGCTGGGTCGCGAAGAACGTGGTCGCAGCCGGTTTGGCGACTCGCTGCGAGATCGAGCTCGCCTATGCCATCGGAGTCGCTCATCCGCTCTCGGTCATGGTCGACACCTTCGGTACGGGCACCGTCTCGGAGCGCGAGATCACGCGGGCGATCGAGAAGGTGTTCGATCTGCGCCCTGCGGCGATCATAGAGGCGCTCGATCTGCGACGACCGATCTTCGAGAAGACGGCGAGCTACGGCCATTTCGGTCGCGACGACGCTGATTTCACATGGGAGCGCCTGGATCGAGCGGACCTGCTGCGCAGCGCCTGCGGTAGCCGGTCCTGAGCCGGTGCCGAAGATCTCTGATAAGAAGCCCGCGTCGATCTCGCGATCCGCGAGCGGCTCCCGCTCGGGGGAATCGGCAGGGACGGCGCGTCGCGCAGCTGGCGTCGCCTGCGCATTCGTCTCGGTGATCGTTGACATCGCATCGCGCGCGCTCACCGAGCCATTCACCTACGCCGTGGACGACGCGGCCGTCAATGAGATAGAGATCGGATCCACCGTGCTGGTCGAGTTCGGCCGGCGTCTTGCCGTGGGCTATGTCATCGCCATCGCCGAGCAGCCTCAGGGGCTCCCCGACGGGGGGGCTGTCGAGGGTCGGAGTGTGAAGACGATCCGATCGGTTCTCGCGCGTCGATCGTTCTCAGCCATTTCAGCTGATATCGCTCGCTGGATGGCGCGCGAATACGTCGCGTCGACCTCGGAGTGCCTGAGGCTGTTTCTGCCACCGGGGCGCTCCGCTCGTCTGTCTCGGGCGGCCGATGGCACCTATGTCCTCGAGCAGCCCCGCGTCTCAGAGGTCTGCGATCGCTGGGTGTCTCTCACCGAGCGCGGCCGGCGTTTCGAGCCTCCTGCTCGCGCGAGCCGTCAGCGACAGCTCATCCAAGCGCTTTCATGCGGACCCGTCACGACCAGAGAGCTGGCAGCTCTGTACACGAGCATGTCCGCGACCGTGCGCGCACTCGAGCGCCGCGGACTCGTCTCAGTCGAGCAGCGCAGAGTCTGGCGCGGATGCGATCAGGAGACCACGCTTTCATCGGCATCCGGGCTGGCACCGGAGACGTTGACGGGCGCACAGGTCGCTGCCTTGAAGGCGATCGGCCGCGCGGTGAGCGCCGGTCGCGGCGACGTCGTGCTCATCGACGGCGTGACGGGTTCGGGCAAGACCGAGGTCTATCTCTCCGCGATCGAGCCAGTTCTCGAAGCCGGCCGCTCGGCCTGCGTGCTCGTCCCCGAGATTTCCCTCACAGCTCAGACGGTCGGTCGGTTCCGTTCGCGCTTCGGTGCGACGGTAGCCGTGTTTCATTCGCGCCTGTCTGCCGGTGAGCGCCTCGATCAGTGGGATCGCGTGCGCGATGGCACCGCGCGAGTCGTCGTCGGTGCGCGATCGGCGCTGTTCTGCCCCTTTTCCGATCTGGGGATCATCATCATCGATGAGGAGCACGAGCAAAGTTACAAGCAGGGTTCGAATCCTCGCTATCACGCGCGCGAGGTCGCCGCAGCCATGGCCGCCCGATACGGCTGCGCGCTCGTACTGGGCTCAGCGACTCCCTCGGCGGAGTCACTCATGCGCTGCCGGGAGAAAGGCTATGCGAACAGAAGCTGGCTGCGGGTCACCATGCCTGATCGGCCGGGTTTCGCACAGCTGCCCAACATCACGATCGCGGATCTCCGGCGAGAGTTTCGATCCGGCGGGCGCTCGATCTTCTCGCGTCCCCTGGCCGCCGCGCTCGAGCGGGTCGCCGAGCGCGGTGAAAAGGCTGTGCTGCTGCACAACCGTCGGGGTTTCGCGCCCTTTCTCATGTGTCGCGAGTGCGGATGCGTCCCGACGTGCCGCCACTGTTCGACCGCCCTGACCTATCATGAGCGGACGCACACGCTCGAGTGCCATACGTGCTCGACCGTCTACCGCATTCGCGCCTATCCCGACCAGAACGCGCGCTGCCCCAGGTGCAACAGCCCCTACCTCGCGAAGATGGGGCTCGGCACCCAGCAGGTCGAGGATGCGCTTCACGCGCTGCTGCCCTGCGATGTCGAGATCATTCGCATGGATGCCGATTCGACCAGGGGGCGCGACGGTCACAAGCGGCTGCTCGAGCGCTTCGATGCCGCCCGGTGCTCCGTTCTGCTCGGCACACAGATGATCGCCAAGGGTCTCGATTTTCCCGAGGTGACTCTCGCTGGCGTGATCAATGCCGACTATGCTCTCAAGATGCCGGATTTCCGTGCGAGAGAGCGGGCGTTTGATCTGCTCGAGCAGGTTGCGGGTCGCGCGGGGCGCGGCGAGAACCCCGGCGAAGTCATAATCCAGACGTATCTGCCCGACGATCCGGTCATCAGAGCCGTCGCCGCGCACGATCGATCCATCTTCTCCGAGCACGATCTGCGCGTGCGCGCCGAGGCGCTCTATCCGCCCTTTGTGCGCTTGGTGAACATCGTGTGCCAGGGTCGTGAGGAGAAATCCGTGCGCGCCTGCGCCGATCTTGTGGCGAATGCGCTGAGGCGCGCGATCTCCGAGGAATCTTGTGGGGAACCGGGGCACGTACCTGCGGATACGACGCATACTCTTTCGCCTGATCCGATGAGCGGCCCCATCGTCGTCGGTCCGGCGAGCTGCGTCATCGAACGCGCGCACGATCGCTTTCGCTTCCACATCGTGATCAAATGCCCGCTGGGGTATCATATATCTCGAATAATCGCCGCGACTCTTTCTCGCATCGGCTCGAGATCGGGGATCAGCGTGACTGTGGACGTTGACGCCTACGATCTGATGTGAGCCGAAAGGTACCGGTCTGCCCGAGGGCGCACGGTCGATCAAGTGGGGGGTCTGAGATCGCGTTGAACTGGAAGGGAACCGCTTCGTGGAGATAAATGGAATCGTCTTGTCGCCTGATGAGCGCCTGCGACGGGAATGTGCCCCGATCGAGGAGATCACACCCGAGATCGAGCGGCTGGCGTCGCATATGAAACAGGAGATGTTTGAGAACGCCGGATGCGGCCTTGCCGCACCACAGGTGGGTCAAACTGTTCAAATGATAGTTATTGATACCTCTTATACGTCACGTGAGGACTACGATCCCTACGTCTTGATCAATCCCGTGATTATCGAGCAGTCAGATCGGCTGACAGCGTTCTCGGAAGGGTGCTTGTCGATTCCTGGAATCTCCTGTGAGATCTACAGGCCCGATCATGTCGTCGTCGAGGCCTATGATCTCGACGCGAACCTGATACGCTATGAGGCAGCGGGAGATCTGATGTGCGTCTGCCTGCAGCATGAGATCGATCATCTCAAGGGGATCACCATGTTCGAGCGACTCGATCCCGCTGCGCACGTCATCGCGTTGCGCGCGTATCAGGATGCGCTCGCTCGCGGGGCGAAGCCCGGCGAGACCGGGGCGAAGCCAGTCGAGACGGAGTAGGGGAGGGAACCGAGCATGCGCGTCGTTTTCATGGGAACCCCGTCGTTCTCCGTGCCCCCCCTGCGCGCGCTCGCCGCCGCTCATGATGTCTGTCTCGCCGTGACCCGGCCTGATGCCGTTCGCGCGCGCGGCAAACGACTCGAGCCGTCTGCCGTGAAGGCGGCGGCAGTCGATCTGGGAATCCCGGTGCTCGAGGCGAGGCGAATGGATTCCGATGTGATCGAGGCCCTTCGCGCGACGGAGGCTGACATCTTTTGCGTCGTCGCCTTCGGTTCGATCCTGCCCGACGAGGTCCTGAGAATGTCTCCTTTGGGATGCGTGAACGTTCATGCGTCCCTTTTGCCGCGCTGGCGCGGGGCGGCGCCGATTCAGCGCTGCATCCTTGCCGGTGACTCGTGCACGGGCGCATCGATCATGCGGATCAGCTCCGGTGTCGATACCGGCGATGTCTGCGCCCAGGCTTCATGTGCCGTATCGAGCAAGGGCGCCGATGAGTTGAGCTCGGATCTCTCCGAGCTGGGGGCATCGCTGCTCGTGCGCACCCTCCCTGCGCTCCGGTCCGGCGATGTCGTGTGGTCGCCCCAGGATGAGACCAGAGCCACTCTCGCGCCCAAGATCGAGAAGGGCGAGCTGTGGCTCGATCCGAAATCCTCGGCGGAGATGAACGCGCGTCGCGTGCGAGCGTCATCGGATGCGGCACCCGCCCGCTGCGTCATCGTCGATCGGCCGGTCCGCGTGACGCGCGCCGTCGCTGTGAGGTCGGCTCATGTCGCTGCGGGCTGTCTCGCGGTCGGAAAAGAGCGCGTGCTGCTCGGCTGCGCGGACGGCTCACTTCAGGTTCTGTCCCTCAAACCGGATGGTCGTCGCGAGATGGGCGCCGACGCCTGGGCTTCCGGCGTACGCGTTCGCACGGGTACCTGGCAACGGCTTGCATGATGAGAAGACCCGCTCCCGCCGCCGGCCGCGCGGCCGCGCTATCCGCCTTGTTTCTGGCATATCAGCGCGGAGTCCATGTTCGCGAGCTGCTCGACGGCGTGGCACGCGACCGGCATCTCGACCGACGCGATGCCGCGTTCGCGATGCGGCTCGCCCTGGGCGCGACGGTGACCTCTGGTGCGCTCGACGAGGTTATCGATATGCACCTGGATCACCCGCGACGCGTGTCGGCGCGTGTTCGGATCGCGCTGCGCATCGCCGCCTTCGAATTGATCTATCTTGAGCGGCCGCCCGCCGTCGCCGTCAGTCAGGGAGTCGAACTCGTCGGCTCTATCGCTCGCAGCGCGACCGGCCTGGCCAACGCGGTGCTTCGCCGCGTCGCCACCTCGCGGCGCTCCTATCTCGCCGCTGCGGACGCGCCGCTCAAGGACCGCCGAGTCGTGTCCCTGGCGCGCTGCGCCGGGATGCCGGTGTGGCTCGCTGGCGCGATCGAGGGATCACTCGGACCAGAGCTCGCCGGGCGGCTCTTCGACACCCAGCTCACGGCTGCACCCATCGCGATCCATCTGAACCCGCTTCGCGAATCCGCTGATTTCGCGAAGGTTTTGGGATCTATCGAGCTGCCCGGGTGCGCCGGACCCGTACCAGGGCCCGAGCTGCTCGCATCGTCGGCGCTCGAGCGCGGCGACGCTGTCGTATCCGACGCTGTCGCGCAGCTGATCGCGACCGCGGCCACGGCGGTGGGCACGTGTCTGGAGATCGGATCTGGTCGCGGCACCAAGACCTTCGTCATGGCCTCCCAAGCTCACCGGGCCGGCTTCGCGCGTCATCATGTGGCGCTGGATATCGATTCGAGACGCGCCGAGTCGTGCGGACAGCGTCTCCGTCGAGCCGGCTTGGATGAGGGCGTTCGCACCCTGGTGGCAGATGGCTGCGATCTCGAGGGGGCTCTCGGCGATTCAGATCGCCGCCGCCTGTTCGAGACCGTGTTCGTGGACGCCCCGTGTTCGGGTACCGGTACGATGCGACGCCATCCCGAGATATGCTGGAGACTGCGACCCTGCGATGTGGAGCGCGGACTGCCGGACCTTCAGCGAGCGCTGCTCGCCTCGGCGGCCTCCCGTGTCGCCATGGGCGGTCAGCTGCTTTATTCCACCTGCTCGGTGCTGAGCAGCGAGAACGACGATGTCATCGATGACTTTCTGGGTGGTGAGACTGGCCGCGCATTCAGGCTCGATCGCGTCTCCGCCGCCCCGATCCTGCGCTCAGCGGGATTCGCGGACGCCAAGCGCTTCGCCGAAACCCTGGAAAGCGCAAGAGGCACGCTGCAAAGCGTGCCGCGGACAGGGGACTTCGATGGACACTTCTGCGCTCGGCTCATCCGCTGTCATACGGCCGATAGCCTCTAGCTGACCGATCGACTTCGTTGCGATCAGGCCTTCTTTGCGCTTCGGGCCGGGACCTTCTCGTGGTTCGGACATGTCGCGCATTCGGTTGGATGCGCGCCCTCGCCGCTCGATTTGCTCTTCGATGCCGAGCAGGCGGGCGTCTGCGCGCATTCTCGGGCAGCTGGTTTCGGAGCGTCGGCGCGTCGCTGATCCGTGTTGTAGAAGCCACTCCCCTCGAAGACGATGCCGGCGGCGCTGAACTGCTTGTCCGCGGTGCCCCCGCAAGCCGGACAGCTGATATTCGGATGAGCGCTCATACGGTGCTCGACCTCGAAGGTCGTTCCGCATGCAGCACAGCGGTAGTCATAGCGTGCCATGTGTCCCAGAACCCTTTCGTTTCGCTGATAAGCCATAGGCTACCCTACTCAAAACAGCTTTGCCGCGCAAGAAGCCCGGCTCCGTGGCGCTCGGGCTTCAAGCAGTCTCCTCATTCATCGGCTCGCCGCGCTGATGCGACCGCTTCTCTCGAGCATCTCGCGAATGCGTGGGACGGCGTCGATCACATCGGCTTCGCGCGCTCTCCATGTCCAGTTTCCCTCGGCCACCCCCGGTACGTTCATGCGCGCCTGATCATCCAGCTCAAGAATGTCCTGAAGCGGCGTGATCACGACATCCGCATCGCTGTGGAGCGCGGCGCCAAGAAGTGCTTCCGCGATGCGACGCGCCTGTTCTCGATCCCCGTTGGCGTAGGAGCGCTCGCAGAAGCCGATGAGGGTCGAAGTGTCATGGGTCGACGTGTAGCAGATCTTTCCGGCTTGAGGATAAAAGCCGGCGCGGACGTCATAGTCCTCGAACTGCATGACGTCCATGCCCGGAAAGCCGCATGTCGCGCACAGCGCGCGCACACCGGGCGTGAGATAGCCCAGATCCTCCGCGATGAAGGGCAGCGGACCCCATGCGTCGTAGGCGAGTTGGAACAGATCCGCTCCCGGTCCCGGCAGCCAGCGTCCCGCGGAGCACGCACCGCCAGCCGGAATGCTGAAATACGAGTGATAGCCTAAAAAGTGGTCGAGTCGGACATGGTCGTAAAGTCGTTGAGCGCGTCGCAGTCTCGCGAGCCACCAGGTGAATCCATCATGTCTCATCCGGTCCCAGCGAAACGTCGGGTTGCCCCAGAGCTGTCCGTCGGGTGCGAAGTCGTCCGGCGGAGCTCCCGCGACCTCGGTCGGCCTGCCGTCATCATCAAGATTGAACAGCTCCGGTGCGCTCCAGACATCGGCCGATTCGTCGGAGACGTACATCGGGATATCCCCGATGATCTCGATGCCGCGCTCGTGCGCGTACGCGCTCATCTCTCCCCATGCGGTCTCGAAACAGAATTGGAGATACGCTTGGAATCGCGCCTCCCGAGCGAGATCGCCGTCGTCGAGCAGCGAGGGATCGTAGCGCTTGAAGCGAGCGGGCCATTCATGGCGCGATGCACCCCCCATATGGCGCTTGATGGCCATGAAAGCGCAATAGGGTGCCAACCAAGCCGCCTGCGTCTGCGCAAACTCCAGAAACGCGGCGTCGTGCTCTCCTCCCGTGTCGCGCCAGCTCTCGAAATCCCGCTCGATCTCGCCAGCCGTCCCGGGCAGAAGCGCAGAGCTGCCCGCGAACGCGGAGGGTCCCGCATACGGCGAGTTGAAGCCATCAGTGGGATTCACGGGCAGGACCTGCCAGTAGCGAGCACCCATCGCGTGGAGTCGGTCGATGAAGCGCCGTGCAGCGGCACCGAGACGACCTGCCCGACCGTCCTCGGTCGGCATCGAGGTGAGATGGCACATGATTCCCGCTCCCGGGGCAAGCGGCTTCTGCATGCGTCGCCGATCATGGAAGTGCACGACCGCGGAACCGAGCGGTGCGAGCTCCACCGTCACGGTGCCGTCCTCGTTGCGACCGAGCTCTCTGCCCGAGATCAGATCTGAGGCGGCCTGGCCGAGCATGGGGATGCTCACGGCGTGCTGCGAGGCGCAGTCGCTGTTGAGAATTACCGTCGCGCTGAGTCCGCTCGCGTCGCGACGCGTGTATGATAAAACGTCATCTGAGCGCGCTTCGGCAGAGATGTCACCGGTCACCATCAGAGGCAGCGCCCGGCGCAGCGCCGCGGCGTTTCTCACGATGGTGAGCATATCATGATCGAAGACATCGCGCTCATCAGGCAGTGTCCGTCGATTGCCCGGATCCGATAGCCCCTCAAGACCGTATTCATCACCGTAGTAGATTGAGGGGACTCCCGGGAACGTCATCTGCATGAGCGAGGCGAGCCAGAAGCGTCCTTTTGCGAGTCCCATCGCGTGCGGATCGAGCCGCCAGGTACCCCGCTCGCTCTCGGGCAGCTGGGACTCGTCCGGACCGCCGCCGAGCACAGATGCGATACGGGGCTTGTCGTGGCTGCCAAGCAGATTGAGGGCGCACGCGAGCGCCTCGGGAGGATAGTTCTCCCGAAGTGATTCGATGGTCTCGGCCGTATCGCGGGCGGATCTGACGCCCAACAGGTAATCGATGACCATAGAGCGAAACGGATAGTTCATCGCGGAGTCGAGCTCCTGGCCCAAAAGATAACGACGAAGCTTGCCGTAGCTCGACTTGTTCGACGCATCCTCCCAGACCTCACCGAGAACCAAGCCGTCGGGGCGCTCCTCCATGACAGCGCGCTTGATATCGGCGATGAATCCATCGGAGAGCTCATCGGCGACATCGAGACGCCAACCTCGCGCGCCGGCGCGCAGCCAGTGTCTCACGACCCCGTCGGCTCCCAGGATGAGCTCACGGACGAGAGGCGAATCCTGATTGAGATCGGGCATGTTTTTAACGCCCCACCAGCACCTGTAGCCGCCGTCATCGTCAAACTTATACGCATCGCGCCATGGGGATTCCGGGCCGGACCAGGCTCCTGCGCCCGGGTAGTTTCCGTAGCGGTTGAAGTAGATCGAGTCATCCCCCGTATGATTGAATACTCCGTCCAAGATAATCGAGATTCCCCGTTCGCGCGCAGCCGCGCACAGGTGACGAAAATCTTTTTCGGTTCCGAGAATGGGATCGATCGACAGATAATCCGCCGTGTCGTAGCGATGGTTGCTCGCCGCCTCGAAGATCGGATTCAGATAGATCGCCGAGACGCCGAGTTCGGCCAAGCGCTGAAGATCGTCCTCGATGCCCTTCAGCGAGCCCCCGTAGAAGTCCCAGCACGCGATCGATCCGTCGTTCGCCCGTCGATAGCTCGGCGGTTCATTCCAGTCCTCGACGAGTCGGCGCGCGATGCCGGCGCGGGGTCTGTCGAGCACCGCAGCCGTCCGCTCGCGCCATCCGGCATCGCGGCGGTAGCGGTCGGGAAATATCTGGTACACGATGCCGTGCTCGTACCAAGTCGGTCGTATGGCACGATGCTGAAAGACCGTGATCTGAAACGAGGGGGCGTCGATCGACGCATATGCGACACCCTCACCGCCTGTTCGCCCCGTGGGAGCTCCGAGATAGGTAGCGGTCCCGTCAGCGGCACGTGCGATGAATAGATACCAGACGATCTCAGGCTCCGGACACGCAAGCGAGACCTCGAAGGTCCCGTTTCCGACAGCAGGCATATCATCGATCCGCTCGCCTCTGCCGTCGACCCAGGTGCGCAGTGAAAGCCGGATGCTCGCGAAATCGGCATCCTCCACGTGAACCGCCAGACGGACCGTGGTGCCGGCGCGAACAGCTCCGAAGGGCGCGCGGCAATCGCAGCTCCTGGAGTTATGTCTCAATTTCATACATACCTTATCTTCTCGGCGCATCCGAACCAACGAGGTGGGATGGTCGTTTGATTCATCGAAAAAATGCCCTCGTACACGCTATCAGATGATAGCACGAGGGGCTGATGAAAGGCGGGCCGCACCGGATCCCCAGGCGTCCCATCGCGCATGGGGCTCACCGGTCATCCCGGGGAGTCCCACCTCTCATCTCGATCGATTCGAGCGACGCCCTCGTGTGCGCTTCATGCGTGAAACGGTCTCCGACGCGAGGTCGCATGGAGCAGACGAGCTGCTCGTCGAACCCGCATCCCCCTTCGGACTCGTCGCAGCCCCTCGTGCGGCCGCTCCCTTCGAGCGCACCGACCCCGTGGGCGCCTCGGTGGCATCTGCGCTCGCATGTGCCTTTCGAGAGGTTTTGGGGGGCGCGGACACGGTGCTCTCAGTCGAGCGCTTGGATTTCGCAGCGCTGGTCGACGTGGTTTCGAGACGTTCGGCGCTGCCGCGAGCGCCGCGCTTCGAGATTCGGACCCGCGCGGTCGTCGACCCTGCGGTCGAGGGCTTCACCGGGTTCGCCTTGCCGCCGGAGCCGCGGCTGATCCCGGAGGCGCGCTTGGAGGTCGCCGACTTCGAGCCGGAGGCTCGCCGCGCGCCGCTGCCCGTCTTCGCAACTGGACCAGCTGTCATCTCGGGTGCCCGCTTGGCAGAGCTTTGCGACTGGATCGCATCGGATGCGGCACCTGCGCGCGGCCGCGTCTCAGCGGCCGACAGCTGCTGAGAGCAGGGTTCTGGTTTCGCGGATCTCGGCTCGGCAGAGGATCGCATCCGCCCCGATTCGGTCTCGCTCGATTCACCTGCGGGCAGCGTCTCCGATGCGTCGCCATCGCCTGTGAAAAGCAGATGCCGGTAGAGATCAAGATAGCGGGAGGCTGAGTGAACCCAGCTGAAGTCTTCGGCCATGGCATGTGCGACCAGGCCGCTCCACCCTTTTCGATCATCCCAGAACAGGCGCGCCGCACGAAAGACCGCATCGCCCATCTCGTCGCCGTTGAAGTGGGAAAATGAGAAGCCCGTTCCCTCACCGGTAAAGCGGTTGTAGGGCTTGACCGTATCCTTGAGTCCACCGGTCTCTCGCACGATCGGCAGCGTCGCGTAGCGCATCGCGATCATCTGCGCCAAGCCGCACGGCTCGAACAGAGAGGGCATCAGCAGCATGTCCGCACCCGCGTACATGCGATGCGACAGCGCGGGGTTGAATTGGATGCGCGCCGCCATGACGCCGGGATACAGACTGGCGAAGAAATTGAGAGCATCCTCGTAGGTGCGCTCACCGGTGCCCAATACTGCGACCTGGACCCCGCCTGAGAGGATTCGCTCGAGTGAGTACGTGACCAGATCGAGACCCTTCTGTCGCGTCAGCCTGCTCACCATTATCATGAGCGGGCGATCCTGACGGACCTCAAGCCCCAGCTCTTCCTGGAGGGCAGCTTTGCATGCCCGCTTTCCGGCCATGTGAGACGCGGTGAAGCCCTGAGCGATGCGCGCATCGGTGGCGGGATCGAAGGCGTCGACATCGATCCCGTTCAGAATGCCCGACAGCACAGCCGAGCGTTCGCGCAGCACAGGGTCGAGTCCCTCACCGAATCCGGGCGTGCGGATCTCCTCTGAATAGGTGGGGCTCACGGTCGTGATCGCATCTGCGTAATGGAGCGCGCCTTGCATGTAGTTGACCGATGAGTCGTCGCACCGCAGCTGTCCGGCCGCGGCCGGAATGTGGGCGAGCCCCAATATATCATTCAGAACCCGATCGGAGAACTGCCCTTGAAACGCGATGTTGTGGATGGAGAAAACGGTTCTGACGCGCTCGTAGGTGGGCAGTCCCTGATAGAACTCGCGTAGAAAGACAGGGGCCAGCGCCGTGTGCCAGTCGTTGCAGTGAAGGACATCGCAGGTGAATCCCGCGGGAAGATGCTGCAGACTCTCGGTGACGGCCTTTGAGAAGAAGGCGAAGCGCTCCCCGTCATCGAAGAAGCCATAGGGCGAGTCTCGCTTGAAATAGCGCTCGTTATCGATGAACAGGTACCTCACGCCGTCGAGATCCAGAAGCTCGAGCCCGCAGTATTCGTTGCGCCAACCGAGTGGAACGTAGAAGTCGCACAGGTGCGTCATGCTTTCCGTGTACTCGGGGGCGATGGATCCGTATTTGGGCACCATCACGATGACATCGGCGCCGGCCTGTCCAAGCGCCTTCGGAAGCGAGCCGGCAACATCGCCGAGCCCACCGGTCTTCACGAAGGGCGCCGCCTCCGCTGAGGCGAACACCACTTGAATCCTCTTATTTGCCATAATCGCTCCTGAACCCCTTGATGGTGCGGCGAGCGGCGCGTCGCCGTGCGACCGCCCCACCGTCGCTGACGTCTCTTTCGATAGCAGTGGACAGATCGCGCGACTCGCACCGCCGCTCGTTCCCCTCACTGCGCTTCACCGGCCACCTTTCCGATCACGAGGATCGACTCGGGCGTGCCGCGCAATTCGGTGTTCTGAGCGACGACGTTGTTCTTGTCGATGATCGCGTGTTCAACGCGCGCGCCGCTCTTTATGACGCAGGACTGCATGATGATGCTGTTTGCCACGCTGGCGCCGCTCTCGACGACGACGCCGCGCGACAGTATGGAGCTGCGAACCGTGCCGCGTATCATGCAGCCGGCGGAGATCAGCGAGTTGCACGCATAGGACCCCGCAACGTATTTCGCAGGCGGATAGTCGTGCGCCTTGGTGCGGATGGGTCGCTCGGCCATGAAGAGCTGATCGGCTCGGTCCGGATCGAGCAGTTCCATGCTGCGCTGATAGTACGTGTTCTCGTCGAACACGCCGATCGAGAGCCCCTTGAACTCGTAGCTGCAAACGTCGATGCGTGCGAAGTCGCCCGCGATCGCCTCGAACAGATCGAGATAGTCTGCGCTGGCGTAATGATCGATGATGTCGATCAGCACGTTTCGTTCGATGATGAAGCAGTCCAAGAACTTGTTGTCGCCGAAATCGCAGCCAGTCTTGATGGCCGTCACGCGGCCGCCCTCGCCGATCTCGAGGGAGGAGACGTCGTGCTGGGGGCGCTCGGCGCAGTGATAGATCATGGTGATGCCGGCTCCACTCGTCTCGTGCGCGTCGATTATAGCATCGAGATCGAGGTTGAAGATGATGTTCGATGCGCACATGACGACATGGGGTTGCTCGGAGCGAAGGAACAGCATTCTGTTCGAGATGATGTCACGCAGAAGGAACCGCATGCCCCGTTTCGACGTGCCATAGGCGTTTCCCGGCAGCAGGAACATACCGCCCTTCTTGCGATCGAGCATCCAGTCGCGTCCGGAGCCGATGTGATCGATGATGGAGCGGAAGTTCCCGGGCATGACGAGGCCGACGGTTCTGATACCGGCATTGCACATGTTGGAGAGGGGAAAGTCGATCAGTCTGTAGCGACCGATGATGGGCAGCGATGCGAGCGGTCTCGACTTCAGCAGGGTGCTCGATGCTCTGCTCGCGTAGTTCGCGGTGATATAGCCTATGGCCTTTTGGTTGATCATCGCTCACTCACCCTTTCCGATGACGACGTCGTTTCCGACGACAGCGGTGTCCTTCGTGGAGTCCACGCTCCCCAATTTGACGTTTTCCTCCACAACCGAGTTCTCGCCGAGAATCGCGCGGCTCACATGCGCGCCGCTCTTGACGACGCAACCGGGAAGCAGCACCGAGTCCTCTATGATCACCCGCTCGCCGACGATGCAGTCGGTCGAGATGATGGAGTGGCGCGCCGTGCCGAAGATCTTGCAGCCGTTCGAGACGAGGCAATCATCGAGTCGACCCTCCGGTCCGATATAGTGAGGAGGACGGGTCGCATCATTGCTCATGACGGGAAACGCCTCATCATACAGATCGAACTCAGGATCTTGTCCGAGCAGATTCATGCTCGTCTCATGAAAGCTCGCGATCGTGCCGACGTCTTTCCAAAACCCGTTGAACTCATAGGTGAAGAGCCGTCGCTTGTCAGCCAAAAGCTTCGGGATGATGTCGCAGCCGAAGTCGTGGCTCGAGCGCTGATCGATCGCATCGTCTTCGAGGGCGGCGATCAGCACGTCGGTTGTGAAGATGTAGATTCCCATGGACGCGAGATTCGAGTCGGGTTTGTCCGGCTTCTCGGTGAACTTGAGGATGCTGTCGTCCTCTTCATCCTTTGTGATGATGCCGAAGCGGCTCGCATCCTCCCAGGGGACGGGCATGACCGAGACGGTCAGATCGGCACCGTGATCTATATGGCTCGCCAGCATCTTGTGGTAGTCCATGCGGTAGAGATGGTCTCCTGACAGGATGAGGACGTAGCTCGGATCATGTTCCAGGATGTAGTCGATGTTCTGGGTCACGGCGTCCGCGGTGCCGGCGTACCATGCGCCCCCGTCTTGCGTTGCGTAGGGCGGCAGAATCGAGATGCCCGCGCCGTATTCGTCCAGATCCCATGCCGCACCGGAACCGAGATAGGCGTGAAGCAGGTACGGTCGATACTGCGTCAGGACACCGACCGTATCGATACCGGAGTTCGCGCAGTTCGACAGCGAGAAGTCAATGATCCTGAACTTCCCCCCGAACGATACGGCCGGCTTTGCTATCTTGCTCGTGAGCGCTCCCAGCCTGCTGCCCTGTCCTCCTGCGAGGAGCATTGCTATGCACTCTTTTCTGCTCATCGTCGCCTACCTTTCCCTCGGTCTCATGGTATCTATCGCTCGGGCGCGCGCCGTCTGTCCCTTCCCTGCCGTCGCGATCGGTCCGTCTTCCGCCCGAAAGCTCATGCGTGCCAGATCTCGTCACGGTACTCTCGGATCGTTCGATCACTGGAGAACCAGCCCGACGTCGCCGTGTTGTGCACAGAGCGGCGATTCCATGACATCGGATCGGCGTAGGTGGCGGTGAGTCGCTCCCACGCGTCCACATAGGATCCGAAGTCCTTCATGACGAGGTTCGCGTCGTTGCTCTGCATGACCTCGTTGCGAATCGACTCGAAGTTGCCGGAGAGCGCGGAGAACGTGTCATCGGTCAGCTCATCGATGACCCGACCGAGTCGCGCACGATCCGCGTTGTACATATCCCACGCGAAGTACGTGCCCTTCTCGCGCAGCTCCTCCACCTCCTCGGCGGTGAGTCCGAATATCATCTCGCTGTCCGCGCCGGCGAGATTCACGATCTCGATGTTCGCACCATCGAGCGTGCCCAGTGTTATCGCGCCGTTCATCATGAGCTTCATATTCGAGGTCCCCGAGGCCTCCATGCCCGCTGTGGAGATCTGCTCGGAGATCTCGGCGGCGGGGTAGATGAGTTGTGCGTTGGAAACGCGGAAATCGGGGATGAAGCAGACCCGCATGATCTCGTTCACCCTGGCGTCGGCGTTTATGACATCGGCCACAGAGTTTATGAGACGGATCGTCTCCTTGGCGAACGCGTAGCTCGAGGCGGCCTTGCCGGAGAAGATGAACGTCGTCGGCGCGACCGCGAAGTTCGGATCGGAGATGCGGCGATTGTAGATATCCATGATCTTGAAGATATTCAGGAGCTGGCGTTTATAGGAATGGAATCGTTTGACCTGGACGTCGAAGATCGTATTCGGATCGATCGAGATCGCGTGTTCCGCGGCCATGTATCGGGCAAGTCTGGCCTTGTTCTCCCGTTTGACTCGAGCGGCGCGCTCAAGAAACGAGGGATCGCTCTCGAATTCGGTGAGCCTCGCGAGCTGGCTGGCATCATCGAGCCAGGCATCACCGATCACCTCGGTGATGAGCCGGGCGTAGCCGGGATTCGACTCCGCGAGGAAGCGACGATGGGAGATGCCGTTGGTCTTATTGTTGAATTTATCCGGCATGAGCGCGTAGAAGTCCTTGAGGACGGTATGCTCGAGAATATCGGTGTGGATCTTGGCGACCCCGTTGACCGAGTGAGAGCAGATGACCGACAGGTTCGCCATCCGGACCTGGCCGTCCCACAGGATCGCCGTGTTGCGCAGCAGATCCTGCCAACCGGTGCGACTCTTGTCGAAATCGTCCTGCCAGCGTCTGGCGATCTCCTCGATGATCTGGTACAGGCGCGGCAGCAGTTTTGAGAACGTGCCGATAGACCACGTCTCGAGTGCTTCCGGCAGGATCGTGTGATTCGTATAGGACAGTGTCTTCGTGACGATGCTCCAAGCCTCGTCCCATCCGAGGCGTTCCTCGTCGATGAGTATTCGCATGAGCTCGGGCCCGCACATGGCCGGGTGCGTGTCGTTGGTGTGGATGGCGACGAAGTCGGGCAGCTCGCTCCAAGCTCGACCATGTTCGAGTCTGAACGTGTCGAGAATCGTGGAGATGCCGGCGGCGACGAACAGATACTCCTGTTTGAGGCGCAGCAATCGTCCGTGCTCACCGGCGTCGTTGGGATACAGGATCGCCGAGATCGCCTCCGCGTCGGCGCGATGCGCGTCGGCTTCGGCGTACGAGCCGCGGTTGAATGCATCGAGGTCGAAGTGCTCTTCGAGCGGCTCGGTCGACCAGACGCGCAGCTTGTTCACCGTCTTGCCGCCGTAGCCCACGACGGGGATGTCGTAGGGTACGGCGAGGACGTCTTGGGTGTCCTCGGTGCGGTAGTACATCCGTCCGCCGTCCTCGTAACCGACGACGCGGCCACCGAAGCCGATCGTCACGGCCTTGTCTTGGCGGCGCACCTCCCAGGGGTAGCCGCTTGCGAGCCACTCGTCGGTCGTCTCGACCTGTCGACCGTCGAGGATCTCCTGCTTGAACAGGCCATAGCGGTAACGCATCCCGTTGCCGTAGCCGGCGATTCCCTCGTGCGCCATCGAGTCGAGAAGACATGCGGCGAGTCTGCCCAGCCCGCCGTTGCCCAGCGCCGGATCCGGTTCCAGATCGCAAAGGTCGTCCAAGTCCGCACCGAGGTCTCTCAAACCTTGGCAAACCAGATCGCGTGCGCCAAAGTTCAGCAGGTAGTTGTCGAGCAAGCGGCCTATCAAGAACTCGATCGAGAAGTAGTACACGCGTTTCTTGCCGCTTTTCGCGACGCGGTTGTCCGTCGCGGTCTGGACCGTGCGCGCACGCGATGCGATAAGTCGCGCGAGCGCGTTGAATCGATCGAAATCGCTCGCGTGCTCGAAATCCTTGCCGGTGATCGCCATGATCTGCGATCGGTAGCACTCGATGAACTCCTGCTTGCTGTTAAAGATGCTCTCCATGGTGTTTTTCCCTGCATGTGTCTTGTGATGGATATCCTCACCTCGTCGCGCCTGTCGTCCGCCTCCCCTCGGGAGCCTCGCGCACCGAACCGCGCCGTTTCTTCGACGAGCGCGCGCGGCGCGCGGATCCCTTGTCGTGCGGCTCGTCCGCCTCGACTCGCGCCGAGCCCGCATGGGGTGCCGCGCATGGACTGGGACCGATGCGCTTGAACACCAGACCGGCGAGTCCGGGAAGCGCTACGTCGATAGAGTCGTCGCAGCCATTCCACGGGTAGGGTAGCGACGCATAGCTGGATGCGACGGGGTAGCCGCTGCCGCCGAACGAGGGATCATCGGAGTCCATGACGACCTGCCACACGCCTTCGCGCGGGACGCCGAGATGGAAGGACTCGTATGAGGCTGGGTCGAAATTGATGATGAATAGGAGGTCGTTGTCAATGTGATCGGCGTGGCGGACGAACGACACTATCGACTGCGCCGCATCGTCCGCATCGATCCATGTGAAGCCGGTCTGCGCATAGGCCCGCTGCCAGAACGCCGGCTCGTCGCGAAAGAGGTGGTTCATCGCGCGCGTGAACACCTGATGGCGCGCATGATCGCTCGACTCATCGATCAAAAACCACTGGAGGGACTCGTAATAGCGCCACTCGATGGTCTGAGCTATCTCTGCGCCCATGAAGTTCAGCTGGGCACCAGGGTGGGCCATCTGATAGAGCAGCAGCGTGCGAAGTCCGGCGTAGCGTCTCCACGAATCCCCGGGCATCCGCCCGATCAAAGAGCATTTGCCGTGCACGACCTCGTCATGGGAGAGCGGCATCACGAAGTTCTCATTGAAGGCGTACATGATCGAGAACGTGAGCAGCCGATGGTTGCCCGCTCGCCAGGGAAAGTCGGTCTGCATGTAGTGAAGGGTGTCATTCATCCATCCCATGTCCCATTTATAATGGAATCCCAAGCCCCCCTCCTCCGGGGGATAGGTCACCAGCGGCCAGGCGGTCGACTCCTCTGCGATCATCATGCAGTCAGGATGGGCGCGGCCGACGACTCCGTTGACCTGGCGGATGAAGGCGGATGCATCGAGATCCTCCTCCGTGCCAAAGCGATTGGTCCGCTTCAGAGCGGGATCATCGATGCCGAAGTTCAGGTACAGCATGCTCGAGACGCCGTCCATGCGAATGCCGTCAGCATGGAACACCTCTATCCAGAACAGGGCATTCGAGACGAGAAAGCTGCGCACCTCCCCGCGACTGTAGTCGAATTTGTGCGTGCCCCAGTTGGGATGGATCTCGCGTTCGTAGAGCATGTGTCCGTTGAACAGCGACAGGCCGTGCTCGTCTGCGCAGAAGCCTCCGGGAACCCAATCGAGGATGACCCCGATGCCGGCGGCATGGAAGCTGTCGATGAGATGCATGAGCTGGCGGGGCTCGCCGTAGCGCGACGTTGCCGCAAAGTAGCCGGTGGGCTGGTAGCCCCAGGAGCCGTCGAAGGGATGCTCCATGATGGGCATGATCTCAACGTGGGTGTAGCCCATCTCGACGATATATGCGACGAGTTCTTCGGCGAGCTCGTCGTACGTGTAGCCTACTCCGCGTTGGGCGGGGAACGAATCGCCGGGACCGGGATAGCCGCCGTTCTCGTCGGGCTCACCTTGGGGGGCATCGCCGTGCCGACGCCAGCTGCCCAGATGCACCTCGTAGATGTTGAGCGGCCGCTTCATGTGGTCGGCGCTTCGCCGCGCTGCCATCCAAGCGTCGTCGCTCCAAGCGTAGTCGGCGAGGTCCATGAGTCGCGAGGCCGTGCCCGGGGCTCGCTCGGCGAAGAAGGCATAGGGGTCCGCTTTGTAGATCAGATTTCCCTCTTCGGTCTCGATAACGAACTTGTACAGCTCACCCCGCTTGAGATCGGCGATGAACCCTTCCCATATGTCGCTGTCCAAGATGCGCTTCAGATGATTCGCGTCGACGTCCCAGCGATTGAAGTCTCCGACGATCCGGACGCTTCTCGCGAGCGGAGCCCAAACGCGAAATCGCCATCCGCGCGCGCCATCTTGCGTATCCGGGTGCGCCCCCATCTTCTCCCAGCTTCGCTGCCAGGTGCCGTTTGAGAGCAGATAGATATCATCTTCGGTCATCATCAGGCAGGTGGCGCGCGGATCCGTCTTCGCTGAGATGCGCTCGGCGCTCATGTCCCTCGAGGCGACTTCGGTCTTCAACTCCGACCCTCCAATCGATCATGCGGCTTCCGCAGCTGCGCTCGAACAAAAGCCCGAGGATCGGCAGCGCGGTCGCGATCCGATACAAGTCCTTTGGCTCGCAAGCGCACATCGACAGGGGATAATCCTTTTCGTTCCTGAGACGCGTGTGGCGTATATGGAACCTGTGACCGCCATAAGAATACCATGGGAGGCGCTTTGTCCATCCTCGAAGGGGGGAGACGGTAACAATCGGCTCGTGGGCGTGGCGTTTCCCGTCTGTCGCGAGGGGGAAGCGCGGATTCAGCGCAATGCGGCGTCGCATCATCATATCGGGGATAATAGGTACTCCGCGACAACCGAGGAAGGATCTGGCTATGGGCTTCAGAAAATCCGAGTCGACGCGCGTGCTGCTCATCGGCGGTTCGCCGTGCCCGATGACACCGGCGCGCGTAGCAGAGCTGCGCAGCCGCTGCGATGTCGTCGTCGCGGTGGACCGCGGATACGACACCGCGCTCAGGGCCGATACGGGCTGCGACCTGTTTTGCGGGGATCTTGATTCTATCAGCGCGCGGGGAGCGACCCTGTTGCGGGCCGCCGAGGCGCATTCGACTGCGGCCGATCCCATGTTGGTTGAGCGCTATGATCCGCATAAGGATTTCACCGACTTGGCGGGCGCGCTGCGCGCCATCGACGCGCGCTGGCCGGATGCATCGATAATCGCGACCTGCTGCTTCGGCGGATCACCCGATCACCTGCTCGGCGTGCTCGGACGCCTTAAAAGTCGAGGCGGGCACATCGAGCTCGTCGAGGACGCATTTTGCGGTCGGATTCTGCACGGAGGCGACCGATGGCGTCTGAGGTGCGCCACCGAGCAGCGCTTCTCCTTCATTCCCATCTCGGATTGCGCGACCGTCTCGCTTTCGGGCATGCGCTGGAAACTCGATCGCTCGCGCGTCGGGCTGCTCAGCGATCTGGGGATATCGAATGTGATCGAGTGCGACGACGCCTCGATCATCTGTCATGATGGCTCACTCATCGCTTGGGCCTTCAGCCCTGAGACCGCAAGAGGATCTTCGGCATGCATGCATGCCGGACCTGCATGAGACTCGCGACCCTGCTGACCACGTCCTTCGCCGCAAGCGCGGACGCGCGGCGACGATGGTGCGCGTCAACAGAATCCCGGTGGCGCCACGTTGGCGCCACCGGGAGCGAAGGAGAGCTGATTATGCAAGCGAACAGCTTGCTCGAAGCGCGCTCGACCGTCTACTGGTAGTCGAACACGTCGATCCATCCCATGAGGAACCGCTCATCGATGGAGCGCTTGCGGGCGAGTTCGGAGGCGGCGATTATCGGCAGCCACTGGCGAACGGCTCCTTGCATGGGCGCCCCGCGCCGCTCGCTGTACAGGTCGAGGTACATGTCGGCCTGCTCCTTGCTGTTCAAGGAGAACAGCAAGTAGGTCATCGCGACATCGGCTGCGGGGGAACCCTGTGTGGCATGGGCCCAATCGCATACCGACAGCGTCTCGTCATCGCTGACGATGACATTGGAGGGGTTGAAGTCACCGTGACAGACCTTGAACTCCTTCTTCATCCCGTCGAGGCGCTCGAGCAGATTGTAGCGCGTCGTCGCATCGATCTGATCGAGGGAGTCGATCATGCGGGTGTACTTGTCGCGCTGACGGTTGAGCAGCGGGGCGGTGTGGGCGTGGATATCGATCTGAAGATCGATGAACGCTTCGAGGAACTCGCCGAAGCGCTGGGGCTCGGCATCGATCTTGCTTTCGAGCGTGACACCGGGGACCTTGCTCGTCACGAGCGCCCAGCCGAAATCGTCGCTCTCGATCTGCGCGACCTCGAGCGCCCTGGGCGAGGGGATACCCGCCTCGTTGATGCGCGCAAGCGTGAGCGCCTCATTGAAGACATCCGAGACGGGTTTGGTCTCGTTGAAGACCTTGACGATCCGGTCGCCGAGATCATAGACGATCTTGTTGCCGCGGTGTGCGAGCTCCGTCTTGTTTTTCGGAAGAATCATACGCCTCATTCCCTTCTGATGGATCCGTCCGTTCCATGCAAGTCGGGGCCCGACACGCGGACCCCGACGACTTCACCTTCTATCAGACCCCGTAGGACTGGGGTTCGCGCCCGTAGTAGGCGTCGAGGAACAGCTCCTTGATCTCGCTCATGAGCGGATAACGTGGATTCGCGCCGGTGCACTGGTCGTTGAACGCCTGCTCGACCATATCATCGAGCGTGTCGAGGAAATGCTTCTCGTCCACGCCGTACTCGGCGATCGTCTTCTTGACGCCGATGAGATCCTTGAGCTCCTCGAGCCTGTTCACGAAATTCTCGAAGACCTCCTCATCGTCTTTGCCGCACACCCCGCAGAATCGTCCCAGCTCGGCGTAGGCCGCTCGAGCGTTGGGGTAGGGGTACTGAGAGAACGTCCCCATCTTGACCGGGGCCTCGGTGGCATTGTAGCGCATGACGCGCGTCAGGATGACGGCGTTGGCGATACCGTGGGGCAGGTGGTGGAACGCGCCGAGTTTGTGGGCCATGGAGTGGTTGAGGCCCAGAAACGCGTTGGCGAAGGCCATGCCCGCCATGCACGAGGCGTTGTGCATCTCCTCGCGAGCATGCGGGTCGGCGGCGCCCTTCTCGAAGGCAGCCGGCAGGTTGTCGAAGACGAGCTTTGCGGCGCGCATCGAGAAGCCCTGCGTGTAATCGGAAGCCATGATCGAGACGTAGGACTCGATCGCGTGGGTCATGACGTCGATGCCGGAGGCAGCGGTGAGGCCGCGCGGCGCCGTCATGGCGTTGTCGACGTCGACGATGGCCATGTTGGGCAGAAGGGCGTAGTCGGCCAGCGGCCATTTGATGCCGGTCTCGGCGTCTGTGATGATCGCGAACGGCGTGGCCTCCGAACCTGTGCCCGAGCTTGTGGGCACGGCGACGAAGTAGGCTTTCTTGCCCATCTCGGGGAAGGTGTAGACGCGCTTGCGGATGTCCATGAAGTCCATGGCCATGTCCTCGAAGTTCGCATCCGGGTGCTCGAAGAGAACCCACATGATCTTGGCGGCATCCATGGCCGAGCCGCCGCCGACGGCGATGATGACATCCGGGTCGAACAGGCTCATCTGCTTCGCGCCGCGTCGCACGCACTGAAGCGTCGGGTCGGGCTCCACATCGTAGAAGCAGTCGTGCGCGATGCCCATGCTGTCGAGCTTCGCCTCGATGGCGCGGGTGTTGCCGTTCTTGAAGAGGAACTGGTCGGTGACGATGAACGCGCGCTTCTTGCCCATGACGCAGCCGAGCTCGTCGAGGGCGACCGGCGTGCTCCCTTTTTTGAAGTACACCTTCTCCGGCGCGCGGAACCACAGCATGTTCTCGCGGCGCTCCGCCACGGTCTTGATGTTGAGCAAGTGCTTCACCCCCACGTTCTCGGAAATGGAGTTGCCCCCCCACGAGCCGCAGCCCAGCGTAAGGGAGGGTGTCAGACCAAAGTTGTACAGGTCGCCGATGCCGCCTTGCGAGGAGGGCGTGTTGATGACGATGCGGCAGGCCTTCATCTTGGATTGGAATTGTTCGATCTTCTCGCTCGCCGCGGGATGGACGTACAGCGAGGCGGTGTGGCCGGGGCCGCCGGCGAGCACGAGCGTCTCGGCCTTGTCGAGCGCCTCGTCGTAGCTCGCGGCGTGATACATCGCGAGGACCGGTGAGAGCTTCTCGTGGCTGAACTCCTCGGTGGCCGCGTCGGTGGAGGTGATCTCGGCGATCAGGATCTTGGTCTTGGCGGGAACGGTGATGCCGGCCAGCGCCGCGATGTCGGACGCGGGCATTCCCGGGATGCGATGATCGAGGGCGCCGTTCTTGAACATGGCGCCGCGCAGGCTCTCGAGCTCGGTTCCGGTTTTGACGAAGTAGCAGCCCCGGCGCTCGAACTCGGATCTGACCTCGTCGTAGATCGGGTCGAGAACGGTGACGGACTGCTCGGAGGCGCAGATCATGCCGTTGTCGAACGTCTTGGACAGGATGATCGAGCTGACGGCGAGCTTGATGTCTGCCGTGTCATCGATGACGACCGGCGTGTTGCCCGCGCCGACACCCAAGGCGGGCTTGCCGCTCGAGTAGGCGGCTTTGACCATGCCGGGGCCTCCGGTCGCCAGAATCGTGTCGACATCTGCCATGACCTTGTTGGTGAGCTCCAGGGACGGCACGTCCACCCAGCCGATGATGCCCTCGGGCGCGCCGGCGGCGACCGCCGCCTCCAAGACGATTCTCGCTGCGGCGATGGTGCATCGGGCAGCGGCCGGATGCGGGCTGATGATGATGGCGTTTCTCGTCTTCAGGCAGATGAGGCACTTGAAGATCGCGGTGGACGTCGGGTTCGTCGTCGGGATGACCGCTCCGACGATGCCGACGGGCTCGGCGACCTTCGTGATGCCGTAGGCGTCGTCGCGCTCGATGACGCCGCACGTCTTGGTCCTCTTGTAGGCGTTGTAGATGTACTCCGCCGCGTAATGATTCTTGATGACCTTGTCCTCGAGCACGCCGCGGCCCGTCTCCTCGACAGCGAGTCGCGCGAGCGGGATGCGTGCCTTGTTGGCCGCCATCGCCGCCTCGTAGAAGATCTTGTCCACCTGATCTTGTGAAAAGGTTGAAAAAATCCCTTGGGCCTCGCGCATCGACGCGAGTTTCGCCTCAAGGGATTCGACCGAATCTACAAGTTCAGGGGCAGTGGTTGCCGAAGGCTTCTTTTTCACCATGTGTCTCTCCTCATGAATGGTGACCTACCCTTCCGGGGAAATCATAGCAAGTCTCGTCGCGAAACGGTACGGATATTTCGTGAACGGCGTATTTAAACGCTTCAAATATTTGTAGCGTTTCAATTTACGGTAAAGGGGGAATCGCCTGCTTTTCGTATCATCAGATGACCGGGTGGTCGCTCGAGGAACATATCTGGCAGCAGCGGAAGGATGAAATCGCAACGCGCCAAGCCCCGCATCATTCAATACGAGGTCGGCTGGGTGTCGGCGCGCGCGTAAATCGGTCTCGGGTTCGAAACGCCCTCGGCGGAATTTGCCTCAGACGAGATCGGCGCACGAAAAAAGCGCCCCGAAGGGCGCTGACTCGATCATGCGGATCTGTTTGCGCAGGATATGCGAACTCGTATCACCCGAGCCGCACGGCGCTAGGAGCGAGCCACCTTGCCAGACTTCAGGCAACTCGTGCAGACGTTCATCTTGCGCCGGTGGCCGTCCATGACAACGTGCACGCGCTGGATATTCGGTCGGAACTTACGATTGGTGACGCGGTGCGAGTGGCTGATCGAGCGACCGGCGACCGGATGCTTACCGCAGATTTCGCATACTTTTGACATGACGGGACCCTCCTCGGGCGGTCTGGTGTACCGCAAGAAACAGATAGGAACTATAGCATAGATAGGCGAAATCGTATGCAATCTTCATAGAGAGGCACATACCGCGCCCAGCGTCCGTCATGTGCGACCGAGCCGTTCGATGTGCCGATGGCAGAGAGCGCGGCCGTCGACGTTCTCCCGACGCGCGCTTCACCCTGGCGTCGATCGCCGATATGCAAACAGCTGCGGTCCTGCGCGCGCGACCTTCATGAACCGAGGAATTATTGCGAAATAACTATGAGACTTCGCGCCCGTTTCGTCGCGACGACCACAACTGGTCGCGCGACGGGCAAAATGGTGTGGCAACGCAATCGAATGCGGCGAGATCGAAGAGGAGATCTTTTGAGAACCTTCACTTTTCTCAGGCACCATAAAGTGAGTCTGCTCATTGCCGTGGTGCTTCTGTTCATACAGGCGAACTGCGAGCTCACCCTGCCGACGCTGATGAGCGACATCGTCGATGTCGGCATCACGCGCGGCGGCATAGCCAGCGCGGTGCCCGATCGCATCGCGCAGGGAGCGCTTGAGAACGTCGAGCTCTTCCTGTCTCCCGAGGAGATGCGCAGCGTCGAGGATCTCTATGGTCCAAAGGACGATAAAGGTGTTCGCGACGTTATCGGCTCAGATGCAGATCGCGCTGCCATCGAGGGCGCTCTGGGCGAGGCGGAGATGCTCACCTACCAGTTTGATCAGGGGATACCAACGAAACAGTTCATGAAGTACGCAGCGCGAGACCAGCGCGCGGCGCGCGCTCCGGGCGCGTCCGGCGCCGAGCGGCAGCTATCCCAAGGGCTTGAAGCGAGTCTCGGTGATACCGTCACCACCGACTCGCTGCGCAAGCTCGTTCAAGCCGGCGCGATATCGAAAGATCAGCTCGTCGGCGCGCGCTCGGCTCTCGTGAGGAGTCTGGGCGACAACGCCGACACGGTCATCGGTCTGCGCGCGGTGGAGTTCGTGAAGGGCGTCTACAGGAGCATCGGCACCGATCTTTCTCAGGTGCAGACCGACTATCTGGTGCACGAGGGCGCGATCATGCTCGGTTTCACCCTCGTGGGAGCAGCATGCGCCATCGGAGCGGTCTTCAACGCGTCGCGCACCGCGGCACTCGTCGCGCGAGATCTGAGGCACGATCTCTACGAGCGCGTTCTGGCGTTCTCTCCGCAGGAGATGTCGAGGTTCTCCGTGGCTTCGCTCACCACGCGCGGGACCAACGATATCCAGCAGATCCAAACGGTGCTCGTCATGTGTCTTCGCATCGTCTTGTTCGCTCCGTGCATGGGAGTCGGCGCCGTGTGGCGGGTCATCTCCTATGGGGATACGGGCATGCAGTGGATCGTGGTCGCGGCCGTGTGCGTCATCGCGGTCGTGGTCGGCGTGCTCATGGGTCTCACCCTGCCTCGGTTTCGCAAGATGCAGATATTCGTCGACAGGAACAATCTCGTGGCGCGTGAGATCATCACCGGAATCATGCCCGTCAGAGCGTTCGGACGCACGCGATATGAGGAGGAGCGCTACGATCACGTCAACTCCGAGCTCACATCTACCTATATATTCACGAATCGCGCCATGTCGTTCATGCTTCCGTGCATGATGCTCATCATGAACGTCACGTCGGTTGCGATCGTGTGGTTCGGCGGCCATGGCGTAGCCTCCGGGACGCTTCAGGTCGGCTCGCTCATGGCGTATATGAACTACACCATACAGGTGATCATGTCCTTCATGATCCTCACGATGATCTCCGTCATGCTGCCCCGCGCCGACGTGGCCGCCGCGCGAGTGATCGAGGTGCTGAACACGCATCCGAGCATCGACGATCCCGAGGCTCGCGGCGAGGCGATCGACACGCCGGCCGAGGGGGGCGAATGGTCCGGCGATCTCGTTTTCGATGACGTCACATTCACCTATCCGGGGGCTCCTGATCCCACGATCGCGCACGTGAGCTTCGAGGTGAAGCCCGGTCGGACGCTCGGGATCATCGGCTCGACCGGCGTGGGCAAGTCAACGCTCGTGCAGCTCATTCCCCGCTTGTATGATGTCACGGGAGGCTCGGTCAAAATCGATGGACGCGATGTGCGCCATATAGGCCTCAGGAAGCTGCGCTCGCTTATCGGGTTCGTGCCCCAGCACGCGGTGCTGTTCTCTGGCGACATCAAGGACAACATCAAATACGGAGACCCTTCGATGTCAGATGAGAACATGGAGCGCGCAGCGCGGGTCGCCCAGGCGTGCGACTTCATCGAGGCGAAGTCCGAGGGATTCGGCAGCATGATCGCTCAGGGGGGCAGCAACGTCTCCGGTGGCCAGCGCCAGCGTCTCGCCATCGCGCGCGCTCTGGCGACACGTCCCAAGATCCTCGTGTTCGATGACGCGTTCTCCGCGCTCGACTATCGAACCGATTCGAATCTGCGCGATGCGCTCGCCAAGGAGGTGCGAGGCACCACGGTCGTCATCGTGGCGCAGCGCATCGCCACGATCATGCACGCCGACGAGATCATCGTCATCGACGACGGGCGCGCGGTGGCCGCCGGAACCCATGAGGAGCTGCTGCGAACGAGCAGGGAGTACCTGGAGATCGCCAGAAGCCAGCTTTCCTGCGAGGAGCTCGGTCTCGAAGAGGATGCGAGCGTCTCGGCAGGATCGGAGAAAGAGCGTCACGCTGACGGACGAGACGCATCCTCGAGGGGAGGTGAGCGCTGATGGCGGCACCCATGGGTATGCGCGGCGTCCCGGCGACCGAGAAGGCGCGCGACTTCCGAGGCACATTGATCAAGCTCTTCCACTATATCGCAGAAGAGCGATCGAGGCTCATCGTGGCCGTGGTCTCCGCGATCCTGTCCGTGGCGTTCAACGTCATGGGTCCCCGCGTGCTCGGCAACGCCACGACCGCGCTGTTCGAGGGGATCAGCGCCAAGGTCGCTGGCACCGGGGACGTCGATTTTTCAAATGTGGGGCACATACTGGGTATCGCGCTGACCATATATCTCGGTTCATCGTTTTTGAATCTCGTGCAGGGCTGGCTCATGGCTGGCATCACGCAGCGCGTATGCTATCGACTGCGTCGTCAGATCGTCGAGAAGATCGGCCGCATGCCGCTCGGTTACTTCGAGACGCATGCCGTCGGCGACGTGCTCTCACGGGTGACAAATGATGTCGACACCCTCGGGCAATCGCTCAATCAGAGCGTGACGCAGCTCATCACCTCGATTGCGCAGATCGCAGGCGTGGCGATCCAGATGCTTCTGCTCTCGGTGACGCTGGCGGGCGTGACATTTCTCACGGTGCCGCTCTCGCTGATCATGGTGGTTCTCATCGTTCGCGCCTCCCAGCGCTACTTCCGCCGTCAGCAGACCTTTCTGGGCGAGGCTGATGGCATCATAGAGGAGAGTTTCTCCGGGCAGACGGTCATCCAGGTGTTCAACCGCGAGCGCCGCGCCGTCTCCGAGTTCAACGATGTGAACGACAGACTCTATATCTCCGGTGCGCGCTCGCAGTTCCTCTCGGGTCTCATCCAGCCCATCACGAACACCATCGCGAATCTGGGTTACGTGGGCGTCGTCGTCGTGGGCGCGCTCCTGACGATCGCGGGCTCGATCAGGATCGGCGACGTGCAGGCGTTCATGCAATACGTCCGCAATTTCACGTGGCCCATAACGCAGCTGTCTCAGGTCTCCAATATGCTCCAGATGATGTCTGCCGCGGCCGAGCGCGTATTCGAGTTTCTGGCAGAGCGCGAGGAGGGCGCCGACGCGACGACCCCTGAGCGCGTTTCAAGCGATGGCTCCGTCAGATTCGAGCACGTGCGCTTCGGTTATGTGCCCGACAAGACCATCATCCATGACTTCAGCTGCGACGTGCCCCCCGCCTCGACTGTCGCGATCGTGGGTCCAACCGGGGCGGGCAAGTCCACGCTCATGAAACTGCTCATGCGCTTCTATGATGTGGACGACGGACGCATCCTCGTGAACGGCGTTGATGTGCGCGACTACGCTCGGAGTGATCTGCGGCGCAACTTCGCCATGGTGCTGCAGGACACGTGGTTGTTCAAGGGATCTGTGCGGGATAACATCCGCTACGGCAAGGCCGACGCTACCGATGAGGAGGTCGAGCGCGCTGCGGCGGCTGCCTTCGCCGACCACTTCATCCGCACGCTTCCGGGCGGCTACGAATTCGAGCTCAACGAGGAGGCGTCCAATGTCTCGCAGGGTCAGAAGCAGCTTCTGACGATCGCCCGCGCCGTTCTCGCGGATCGCCCGATCCTGATCCTCGATGAGGCGACCTCGAACGTGGACACGCGCACCGAGGAGCGAATCCAACGCGCGATGGACAACCTCATGCGTGGTCGCACCAGCTTCGTGATCGCGCATCGGCTCTCGACGATTCGCGAGGCGAACACCATTCTCGTGCTCCGTGACGGCGATATCGTGGAGCGCGGCACGCACACCGAGCTGCTCTCGAAGGGCGGGTTCTATGCGGAGCTTTACAATTCCCAGTTCAAGGCCGCTGTATAGATGACACCGCGCCGGTCCGGCCGGCTGGGCGATTCCTGCATGGGATCAGAGGTAGCTGTGGACCCGGAGTTGTTGGCCCGCGCGAGACGAGCTCGTAGTAAGATACGTAGGGATCGCCCTCGCGATCCGATGCTTGAAAAGCATCTTGAAAGGAGATTTCCGTGACTGAGCAAATTCCAGGAACACTCAGCGTCTCAAACGACGTCATCGCCGATATCGCCGGTTACGCCGCCCTGTCGTGCTACGGCGTGGTGGGGATGTCCGAGCAACTTCAAGGCACGGAGTCCGTGCGCCTGCTAGCCGGGCAGCGGCTTCGCAAGGGCGTGCTCGTCTCGACCGATGAGGGCGGTATAGAGGTCGATCTGCACGTGGTGCTCGAGCAGGATGTCAACATGAGATCGGTGTCCGAGAATCTCTCAAGCGCCGTGACGTTCGCGCTTGAGGAGATCGCCCAGATCGATCCGGCAAACCTGAGGATCGTCATACATATCGAGGCTCTGAAGAGCCGCATCTAATGCCGGATCGGAAACGGAAGTACGGAGACATATCCTGATGATTGCGCAAACCATACGAACCTGCTTTCCACTTGCCGCGCGCGCGGTTTCACAGCGCGCCGATGAGATCAACAAGCTCAACGTGTTTCCGGTTCCAGACGGCGACACCGGGACGAATATGTCCCTCACGCTCGCTTCGGTTGTACGAGAGCTCGGTGAGCTGCCCGCTGATGCCGGTATGCCGCAGATCGCCGAGGCGATCACGCATGGCTCGCTCATGGGTGCACGTGGCAACTCCGGTGTCATCACCTCCCAGATTCTGCGCGGTGTAGCCGAGGGACTCGGTGCCGCCTCCGATCCGGTCAGCACTCAGGACATCGCCTCTGCGCTGCGGCGATCTGTGAAGGTGGCCTTCAAGGCGGTGCGCAAACCAGTCGAGGGGACGATTCTGACGGTTCTGCGTGACATCTCAGCCAGGGCTGATGCCTGCGAGAAGGCGCACGACTCGGTCGCGGAGGCGCTCGATGCCATCGTCGCCGAGGCATATCGCTCCGTTGCGCGCACCCCCGATCTGCTTCCCGTGCTGAAGGACAATGGTGTCGTGGACTCCGGTGCATTCGGATTCGCGATTTTTCTCGAGAGCTTCGTGTCCTCTGCGCTCGGTCGCTCCTCAGCGGTCGAGGACTTCTCCGCGACGTTTTCCACTGATGCCTCCAACTCCCGTCTTGACGCTCTCGGTCGCGTTGAGATCGAGGCGATCGACGACTGGGAGGGCTCGCGGTATCGCTATTGCAACGAGTTCCTCTTCAAGGCCGAAGCCCCTATCGATGAGGAGGAGGTACTCGACTTCCTCTCGACGATGGGTGACTGCGAGTTGCTGGTCGGCTCCTATCCGACTTATAAGATCCATGTCCACTCGAACATCCCCGATCGCGTGATCGCGCATATGCTTGAACTCGGTCAGGTGTTTGAGGTGTTCATACACAACATGGACATCGAGGCTGCTGAGCGCCGAGCGAAGATTCGCGCAGAGACTCAAGCCGCCCGACCCGGTGCGCCCAAGCCGATCGGTTTCGTGGCGGTTGCTGCCGGGTCCGGTGAGGCGGACATTCTGACGTCACTCGGTGTCGACGTCGTGGTGTCTGGGGGTCAGACAATGAACCCGTCCACTGCGGATCTGCTCGAGGCGGTCTCGCGCGTTGACGCTGAATCGGTGATCATCCTGCCGAATAACAGCAACATTCTGATGGCTGCCGAAGCTGCCGCGACCGCTGCCGGAGATCGTCGCGTAGTCGTCGTTCCGACAAAGACCGTGCCGCAGGCTTTTTCCGCGCTGTTCGCGGTGCTTCCAGATGCCACGCTCGATGAGGCGGTCGCGTCCATGACCGATGCTGTGATCGAGGTTCGCGATGGGGAGATCACCCGCGCGGTGCGCGATTCCGCGGCTGCGGACGGGTCTCCGATTCGCACTGGTGATGTCATGGGTATCATCTCCGGCTCGATTGATGTCGTCGGAGCCGATGTCAAATCGGTCACCCTCGAGTGCGTGAAGCGCATGCAAGCCAGCGACGAGGGAGATTCGCTCACCATTTTGGCGGGCGAGGAGCTATCCGATGACGCATTCGCCGATATCTTGGCCGCTCTGTCTCAGGCGCATCCCGACCTCGAGATCGATGCGCACCGAGGAGAGCAGCCCCTGTATCCCGTTATCTTCTCAATAGAGTAGCATGTCGGAGGCGACATGCGATTTTCTCGTGCCGCCGTCGAGCGCGCGCATCGCGCACTCGAGCACATGGCGTGAGGATATCTCGCGGCTTCTGTATGTCTCGGGGGCGCGCGAGCAGGCACTGAGGAGACTCGGTATCGAGCGGGTGGGCGATCTGCTCTCCCGCATTCCATATCGCTATCTTGATTTTTCACATGCGCATGATATCGAGAGCGCTCCGATCGGAGAGGTATCGACCATTGTTGCACGCGTCGATCGCGTGGTCGAACGCAGGCCGAGACCGCGCTTGAGCGTGACCGAGATATCGCTGGTGGATGCTACCGGGGTGCTTCAGGTCGCGTTCTTCAAACAGCCGTGGATCGCTCGACAGATCGCGATCGGGGACCGGCTCGCAGTCCTTGGCAAAATCGAATTCGCCTACGGGTTCAAGCAGATGACATCTCCCCATTATGAGCGTCTCGATCCGGCTGCCACGACAGGGTCGATCCTTCCGGTGCACAAGGTGAGCGAAGGTCTGTCAACGGCATGGATGCGGCGCATTATCTCGGTCGCGCTCGGGCGTCTGGGTTCCTTCGCCGACGCGATACCGGCGGATCTTCGGGCGCGGCATGGTCTCATGAGCGCCGCGCGCGCCATGCGCGCCATTCACTTCCCGGTTTCGTTCGTCGAGCGGGATGCCGCTCGACGTCGTCTCGCTTACGACGAGATCCTGATTCTGCAGCTAGCCCTGAGGCTGCGCAACGATGCGAATCTGCTGGGCGTGCGTCCATCGGCGCATCTCGTCGCCTCTCACGTGCGCGCGCTTCGCGAATCTCTGCCGTTTCAGCTGACCGATGAGCAGCAGCGCGCGTCCGATGAGATCCTGCGGGACATGGCCGATCCCGATCGCATCATGAATCGTCTGCTTCTGGGTGATGTCGGAACCGGAAAGACGGCGGTCGCCTGCATCGGCCTCGCCTGCGTCGCAGACACTGAGACGCAGGCGTGCGTCATGGCCCCGACCGGCGTGCTCGCCGAGCAGCACGCTGCGCGGTGCGGATCCATACTCGACAAGGCCGGTGTCACCTGGGCGCTGCTCACCGGCTCGACGACGCCGGCTGAGCGCGCTGACATCGTCTCGCGCCTTGCCGACGGAAAACTCTGCGTGCTCTTCGGAACCCATGCCGTGCTCGGAGAAGATGTCTGCTTCCGCCACCTCTCGCTCGTCGTGATCGATGAGCAGCATCGCTTCGGCGTGAATCAGCGCAACATGTTGAGGGCGAAGGGTATCGGCGCCGATCTGCTCGTCATGACTGCGACGCCCATTCCGCGAACGATGGCGTTATCGGTCTTTGGCGACCTTGACACGAGTGTCATACGGCATCGGCCGATCGCGGGCGCCGGCGTGGCGACGCGCGTGCTCAGCGAGTCGAGCCGAGACATCGCGATCGGTGCTCTTCGCGACGCGATCGCGCGAGGGGAGCAGGCATATGTCATCTGTCCGCTCGTCGAGCCGACAGATCAAGGCGATGACCTCGAGGAGGTCTTCGAAGACGAGGATGCAAGGGATTCCGGGTCGTCTCAGGCGGCACCGCTTCGCAATGTGGAGCAGGAGGCGGAGCGTCTCAGACAGGTCTTGGGGACCGCGCGGATCGCACGGCTGCACGGACGAATGCCACCGCGCGAGAAGGATCGCGTCATCACGGCGTTCCGCTCGGGCGAGATCGATGTGCTCGTATCGACAACGGTCGTCGAGGTCGGCGTCGACGTCGGCGGCGCAACCGTCATGGTCATCGAGAACGGGGAGCGCTTCGGCTTGGCCACCCTGCATCAGCTACGCGGTCGCGTGGGCCGCGGCTCGACTCCGGGCACCTGCTTCATCCTCACTCGGGCCGCCGGCAAGCTGAACGTGCAAGCTCGGGTACGCCTGCGCGCGCTCGAGCGCACATCTGATGGATTCGCGCTGGCGGAGATGGATCTGAGGCTGAGGCACGAGGGAGAGATCCTGGGTCTTCGCCAGCATGGCGGTGTGAGCCTTCGCTATGTTGACTTCGATGCGGACACCGACCTCATCGAGTGGGCGCATGACGATGCGATAGAGCTGCTCGGGTCGTCCGGGGGCTTGCGCAGCGCGCGGACCGTTCCGCTTCGTCTCGAGGTCATCGATCGCTACGGCGACGTGTTCAAGGAGGTGAGCGGCGGATGAGGGTCGTAGGGGGAAGATGGCGGGGCAGGCGTCTCATCGAGCCCGTGGGGCGCGATGTGACGCGTCCCACTCAGGATCGCGTGCGCGAGGCGTGCGCGTCGATGATCGAGGCGGCTCTTGAGGGCGGCATCGCCGGCGCGCGGGTGCTGGATGCCTTCGGCGGGACAGGAGCACTTGGCATCGAGATGCTCTCACGGGGTGCCTCCCATGCGACATTTGTTGATTCCGATCGACAGGCGGCTTCGCTCATCAGGAAGAACCTTGCCTCGCTTGGAGCGGATCCTGCTGTTTGGAGCGTTCTGTCCGCTGACGCGCCCGCGCTCGCCGCGCGCGGCGAGGTCCCCGGGTCCCCGTTCGATCTCGTGCTCGCGGACCCGCCCTATCTGAGGGGACCGGACCTGACATGGGATCTTCTGCGCGCACTCGTCAACCGGAGCTCTCTCAAGCCCGGTGCCGTGGTATCGTTCGAACACGCCTTCGCCCCCGCCGCGCCCCCGCCGCCCGATTTCGTGACGCTGCGTGAAAAGCGCTATGGGGCGGTCGCAGTCGATCTGTTGCGCTGGACGGCAGGCGATGCCGGTCTCGATGATGAGGTGTCATATGGATAGCATATTCTCGCACGTGCTCGTACCGGGGACGTTCGACCCCATCACCTACGGGCATCTTGATGTCATTCGCCGCGCGCGACGCATCTGCTCGCGGGTGACGGTGGCCGTCGCCGCCTCCCTCGGGAAGAACGGGTGCGGCACGACGTTTACCCTCGAGGAACGTGTTGTTATGGCGAAGGAGGCTCTTCGCGACATGCCAGGCGTTCAGGTCCGGCCCTTCATGGGTCTGCTCGTGGATTTCGCACAGGAGGTCGGTGCCGATGCGGTCGTGAAGGGTCTGCGCGCGATGACGGATTTTGAATACGAGCTGCAGCAGGCGGACCTCAACTATCGCTTGGATCCGCGTCTCGAGTCCATCTTTGTGATGAGCACCCCGCGCTACGGCTACCTCTCTTCCTCGGTGGTTCGCGAGATCGCCGCTCTGGGCAGGGATGTGTCCGAGTTCGTTCCCCCGAATGTGGTGGCAGCGCTGAAGCGTCACTTCAACTGAGAGCACACTTGGGTATGTGGTACTATGGACCTCTAAATGAACCCGATGAAAGGAGACCGGATGCCGGGTGATAACTTTCCTGGCGAGAGGATCGAGAGCTTAGTCGATGAACTTGAAGGGATTATCGAAGAGGCAAAACCGCCTTTCGGGAAAAGCGCGCAGTTCAAGATCATCGAGACGGATGTATTCTTCAACATCCTCGATGAAATCCGGATGAGCTACCCCGATGAATGGCAGAAATCTCGTCGCATTCTGAAGGAGCGAGACGAGCTCATGGCCTCTGCAGCCGCGCAGGCCGATTCGATCATCGCGGATGCTCAGCAGCAGGCGCTCACGATCGCCGGCGAGCAGGAGATCGTGCGCATCGCGCAGCAGGAGTCGGATGATATTCACGACCGCGCCAAGCAGTACGAGCGGGAGACGCGCTATGCCGCGGAAGATTACGCCGAGCAGGTGTTCACGCATCTGGAGGAGAATCTGAAGAGCCTCACCAGCACTGTCGCCCGCTGTCGCCAGCAGCTCAATGAGGGTGCGGGCGGCCAGCAGGGCGGTTCCTGGTAGGATGGCTCTCATCGATCCCGTTCTCATCGATCTCACCGGTAAAGCGGAAGGTCCCGGCGAGAGCTTCACCTTCTCCGGTCATGCGGCGGCTTCTGGCTACGATATGGGCGAGCGGCATCTCGAGCTCGAAGATGGGCTCTCATTCGAGGTCGCTTTCACGAATACGGGCGATGGCATTCTGCTGACGGGTATGGTCCGGGGCCGTGCTGCGGGGGTGTGCGATCGCTGCCTCGACGTGGCGCGCATCGATATCGCCGGAGCCATCGAGGAGTATTATCTTCTTGAGAAGCCGCATGATCCGACCTGCTATGAGGATGGATTCGAACTGCTCGGATCCGATCGCGTCGTCGACCTCGCCGCCCCGCTGTCGGATGCCGTGATCACGGACACCCCTTTCGCGCTGCTGTGCAGCCCTGATTGCGCGGGTCTTTGCCCGGTGTGCGGGTGCAACCTCAATCATGCCGCCTGCGATTGCATGACAGACTCATTCGATGTCGCGCGATCCGGCGAGGAGAGTCCCTTCGCGGCGCTGCGGGATCTCGAGATCGAGTGAGCGGCATCTCCGCCGCGATCTATGAGCAAGCGCTGAAACGCGAAATATTCGTCGCTGTCAGCTGATTGGTTGTGCTATCATCGCTACTTGCGCGTAATCGCACCTGAAGGTCAGGTCATAAGGAAGGTTGACATGCCAGTACCCAAGCAAAAAAAGGGCCGTGGGGCCACTCATAGCCGTCGCTCCGCAAACATGAGGATCGAGGCGCCCGCACGCTCTGTCTGCCCGCGCTGCGGGGCCGTGAAGCTTCCCCATCATGTCTGCCCGAACTGCGGCTTCTACAAAGATCGTGAGGTCATCGTCGTCGAGTAGCGCCAGATGCGCGAACAGCTCGAGGATGCATGTGGCCGGCTCGAAGAGTCGGCCACATCTCGTCTGGGGGAGTATGCAATGAGCAGCGTTGTGATCTGCGTCGATGTCATGGGTGGCGATGAGGGTCCCGAGCCCGTGCTGCGCGGCATCGATGCCGCGCTCGCCGCCGATGAGCACTTGGAGGTGCTCGCGGCGGGGCCCGAGCGCATCGTGGTGCCCCTCGCCGACAAACGCCAGCGCGTGCGCGCGCTCGTCGCCGAGCAGGCGATCGCGATGGATGACGATCCGATCTCCGCGGTCATGAAGAAGAGGCGAAGCTCCATCGTGCTCGGCTGCCGCGCGCTCAGGCGCGGCGACGCCCAGGGACTGTTCTCCGCCGGTTCGACCGGTGCCGTCACGGCTGCGGCAACCGCCTTTGTCACGCCGCTTCGTCACGAGCGCGCGGGCGCGCTGCGGCCTGTGCGGCCTTGTATCACCTCGGCGCTGCCAAACCGCGCCGGTGGGCTCACCGTCTTTTGCGATATGGGTGCCAACCCGGATGTCGAGCCGTCGGATATGGTTCGCTTCGCCCAGATGGGCGCGGCATATGCGCGCGCGGTTCTCGATGTGCGCGCACCGCGCGTGGCGCTCCTTTCAAATGGGACCGAGGACTCGAAGGGCTCTTTGTTCACGAAAGCGTGCTTTCCGCTGCTGCGCGATCAGATCGAGGGGTTCGTCGGCAATTGCGAGGGCGATGGCGTCGTGTCGGGCGACTATGATGTCGTCGTGGCGGATGGATTCGCGGGCAATATCGCGCTCAAGGCGATGGAGGGATCGGCAAAGCTGCTCATGAACGAGCTCAAGTCGACGTTTCTGGGCTCGGTGCGCGGCAGAATCTGCGGTCTTGTCATGAGGGGATCGCTCAATGATCTCAAAAAACGGTTGTCCGGAGACTCCAGAGGAGGTGCCATGCTTCTCGGTGTGCGCGGTGTCGTGCTCATCGGACATGGTGCGACCTCGAGCGAAGCCGTGATGAACGGGACGCTGAGCGCAGCGTCGGCCGTGCGCGCCGGTTTGGTCGAAAGCATTTCGACGGCGCTCGACTCAGGCCAAGCCGACGGGGAACAATGCCTCTGACAGCTTTGCCAATGCAGGCATTGCGAGTAGAATCATGGGAGCTTATTCAGGCCGGCTATCCGGCGACGCGAGAGGAGCGCGAATGGACCGCACCGAGATATTCGAGAAGCTTGCCGAGATCACGAGCGATGTGCTCGGCATCGGATCCGATGAGATCACCGAAGAGACGACGTTCGAGGATCTCGATGCCGATTCTCTCGATCGTCTCCAACTCGTGACGGCGATCGAGGATGAGTTCGATATCGAGATCGCCGATGACAAGCTCGAGTCAATCGGCTCGGTTTCCGACGTCGTGGATGCTATCGAAGCAGCACAGGAGGATTAGACCCATTGCAAGTCTCTGAGAAACTGCGCGCTGCCGAGCAGATATGCCACCACAGGTTCGCTGACAGGCAGCTGCTGCGCTGCGCCCTGACTCATCCCTCTGCGGTCGAGGGACAGCCCGTCTGCGCGTCATATGAGCGACTCGAGTTTCTGGGAGATTCGATTCTCGGAGCGATAGTGGCCGTAGCCCTGTTCAATAGCTATCCTTCCATCGATGAGGGCAGACTCACCCGTCTCAAGGTATCGCTCGTCTCGGGTGCGATGCTCTCTGACGTCGGGCTCGAACTCGGCATCGACCGATGCATCATCTTCGGTGCCTCCGAGACCGGCACGGGTGCGCGCGGTATGCACTCAGCACTCGAGAACGTCTACGAGTCATTGGTCGCGGCGATGTATCTCGACGGCGGCTGGGATGTCGCCGAGGCGTTCATTCTGCGCACCCTCGAGCCCCACCTCGCCGATGACCGTCCAGAGAGCGTCTCGAACCCCAAATCCATTCTTCAGGAGCGCGTTCAAGAGGACCATGGGGAGCCACCCTGCTACAAGCTCGTTGGCATGAGCGGACCGGCGCATGAGCCGACCTTCACCGCCGTCGTGCTCGTCGACGGCGTTCGCTGCGGCCGCGGGACGGGTTCGTCGAAGAAGGAGGCTGAGGCCTCCGCGGCTCGCGATGCCCTCGAGCGCATGGGCTGCTCCCATCAAGGCGTCAGCTCGAACGAAAAGCTCGGGTAGGAGCGCATCGTGTATCTCAAGTCTCTCACCCTCAAGGGATTCAAGTCGTTCGCCGATCGCGCTCACATGGTGTTCGAACCGGGTCTGGCTGTCATCGTCGGGCCGAATGGATCGGGTAAGTCGAACATCTCGGATGCCATACTTTGGGTGCTCGGAGAGCAGAGCGCCCGCCAGCTGCGCGGCCAGGCCATGGAGGATGTCATCTTCTCCGGCTCCTCGGCGCGTCAGCAGGTCGGCGTCGCCGAGGTGACGCTCGTTCTCGACAACGCGGATCACGTGCTGCCCGTCGAGTTCGAGGAAGTCGCCATAACGAGGCGCATGTATCGCTCGGGCGAGAGCGAGTATCTCATAAACTCGAGCCCGTGCCGTCTCATGGATATCCAAGACGTGCTGCACGATTCCGGCCTCGGCAAGGACACCCACTCCATCATCTCGCAGGGCAAGCTCGATGCGATCCTGCAGAGTCGGCCGGAGGAGCGTCGAGCTCTCATCGAGGAGGCCGCAGGCATAGCCAAGCACAAGCGCCGTCGCGAGCGGTCGCAGCGAAAGATCGCATCGATGGACGAGCACCTGAAGCGGGCGCACGATATCAGACGCGAGATCGCTCGTCAGCTCAAACCGCTTGAGCGACAGGTCGATCTCGCGCGCACCTACGAGGAGCTGACTGCGCGCGCCCGAGAGCTCACGCAGATACTCGCCGTGGACGAGCTGCGGCGGCTGCAGTCATCTTGGAGCGAGCTCGAGACGCGGAGCAAGGAGAGCGCAGCGGAGCTCGAGCTCGCTCGATACCGCCTGTCGGAGCGCGAGAGAGATCTCGAGAAGATGCAGGTCACACTCGAGGAGAAGGGCCTGTTCGTCGGAGATCTCGGCGAGCAGCGGCGCCGCATGCAAGATGTCGTGGGTCGTATCGGCTCCGATATGCGGCTGCTCGAGGAAAAGGGCCGTAACATGGTCTCGCGCCTTTCCGAGATGCGCGGCGTCCTCTCCGGCTCGGAGCATCAGCGCCGCCGCATCACGCAGGAACTCGAATCGGCGACGGGCTCGCTTGACGAGGCGCGCGCGGCGCTCAGCCTCGCTGAGGGCGATGCGGCCGAGCTCGAGCCCGCGGCAACCGATCTGCGCGCGCGCCGAGCCGAGCTGGATGAGCGCATCTCGAGGCTTCGTCGCGATCAGCGCGACTCCCAAGCCGAGGCGGACGCCGCCTCACTCGAGCTCGCGCGCGTATCGGAGGCGCTCTCGAACGCCGACGTCAAGGACGCGCTGTACGCGTCCCGCCTCGAGCAGATGGGCGAGGCGATCGAGTCGACCCGCGCGGCGCTGGCAGCCAGTCGCGCCCGAGCCGCCGAGCTCGATGAAAACCTTGTCGCGGTGCGAACCCGCCGAGACCAGGCGACGCGCTCGATCGAGCTCGCGCAGAGCGTTCTGAGCGAGCTGCGAGCACAGGAGCGTGAAGCGCGCGACAGGCTGGGTGAGGTGCGCTCCGAGCTCTCGAGCCTCGAGAAGCTCGATGATCGCCTCGGCGACGCATCCCCTCTGGCGGCAAAGGTCGCCCGCGAGCGCAAAGGGTCGGTGGTGTCGCGTCTTGCTGACATCATCGAGGCCCCACCCGAACTCGAGGATCTCGTCGAGAGTCTGCTCGCAGATGATATCGACGCGATCGTGCTCAAGGACTCAGCGGCGCTTGCGGATGCGGGCTCCTTCGCGCTCGAGCAGACCGGCGTCTCGGGTTCGGCGGTTCTGGTCGCGCGCGATGTCCGCGCCCCCGACGCGGATCACGGCGCTCACGGCTATCGACTCGTGGAGCGGCTGCAGGTGCGTGAAGGCTACGGACCGGTGATCGCTGCGCTTCTGGGGCACGTGCATGTGGTTCCCACGCTGGCGGATGCGCTCGACGCACCAGCTGCTCCCGGGGTCGTCTACGTGAGCGCCGACGGCGCCCGCGTGCGCGACGGAGGGGTCGTCGGCGTCGGGGTCGCCGGGTCGGGCGGCACGAGCGGCACGCTCGAGCGGCGTCGCCGCATCCGCGAGCTGGGCCGTGTCGAACCCGATCTCGCCGCCGGCTTCGAACATGCTGCAGCACAGGTGAGCGATGCGGAGCGCGAGCTCCAGGAGGCGCGCGCTCGTGAGAGCGCGACTTCAGGCGAGCTGGCTGGCATCGAGGGGGAGCGTCGCTCTCTGATCGCCGAGGTCGGTCGACTCGAGCAGTCTCTCTCCGCGCTGCTCGCTGACGAGGCCGCGCTGAGACGTCAACGCGAGACCGCCGCCGAGCAGATGCGCTCCGCGCAGCCCAGGGTCGATGAGATCGAGCGCGTTCGCGATGAGGCGAGAGCCTCCGTCGGCGAACTCGAGCAGCGCCTGGCAGAGGCGGCCGAAGAGTTCGATCGCGTGCGGACCGAAGACGCGGAGGCTGCCGCGAAATTGCAGGATGCCAAGGTCAGGCAGGCTCAGGCACAGGAGCGCAAACGAGGATTGGAGATGCGACTGCCCGAGCTCAAGCGTCGCTTGGAGGGGATCGATCGACGCATCGACGCCACGACGCAGGCTTCAGGCGCGCTGGAGGTCTTGCGGCTCCGTATTGATCCCCTGCATGAGCGCTATGATTTGCTTGCAGCCTGCGCGATGAGCTGGGCTGCGCGTCTGCGCGATCAGGCGACGCTCGAGGAAGCGGATTCCGCCACACTCAAAAAGACGATCGAGGACGCCAAGGCGCAGCTCGCCTCTGCAAAGGCTGATCTGAATCGGGCGAGCGAGACGCAAAGTGAGATTCAAGTCGAACGCGGTCGGCTCGAGATTCAGGTGGAGCACGCCATACAGGCGATCACCGCGGATGGAACGACCGTGCTCGAGGAGGCCCTTGCGCTGCCGGCACCTCAGGACCCCCCCGCGCAGAAGCGAGAACTCAATGAGCTCGTGCGCAAGATCAACGGCTTGGGGCCCGTCAACCAGGTCGCCATGGAGGAATACGAGCGCCTGAGGAGCCGAGCTGACTACATCGCCGCGCAGCTTGCGGATCTCGAGTCGGCGCGCCGCGCGCTCGCAAAGATCATATCGGCGATCGATCGCAAGATGCGTCGACAGTTTCTGACCACGTTCGAGCAAGTCGATGCAAACTTCAAGCGCGTCTTCTCCATGCTCTTTCCCGGCGGGCAGGCGTATCTCGAGATGACCGATCCGGATCATCCGGCCGAGACGGGTATCGAGGTGATAGCTCAGCCGAGGGGCAAGCGCATCTCCAAGATGATGCTCATGAGCGGAGGCGAGAAGAGCCTGACGGCGCTTGCTCTTCTGTTCGCCGTCTATCGCACGCGCACCGTCCCGTTCTATGTGCTCGACGAGGTCGAGGCCGCTTTGGACGACTCGAACCTCTCCAAACTGCTCGGTGCTATCGACGTGCTGCGCAAATCGACTCAATTGCTTGTCGTCTCGCACCAGCGACGCACCATGGAGGATGCTGACGTGCTCTACGGCGTCTCGATGCAGGCGGACGGCGTCAGTCGCGTGGTCAATCAGAAGCTCGACCGAGTGACAGGAAAGGTCGTGAAGGTATAATGGGTCTATTCGACGCGCTCTCACGTGGGCTCGAGCGGAGCCGTGAGACGCTCAATGAGGTCTTCTACTTCGGCGGCGAGGTCAGCGAGGAGTTCTGGGAGGATCTCGAGGACACGCTCGTCATGGATGACATGGGCGCTGAGATCGCCATGAAGCTGACCGATGAGCTGCGCGAGATCGCCGCACGCAAGAATCTGAAGACCTCCCGGCAGCTGCGCTGCGCGCTCGCCGCCAGACTCGAGGACTATTTCGTGCCGTCTTCGTGCGATCCCATCTCCCAGACTCCCTCGTGCGTGCTGTTCGTGGGCATCAACGGCGCCGGCAAGACGACGACCGTGGGCAAGATCGCGAGCAAGGCCGTCGCTGCGGGAAAGCGGACGGTCATAGGATCGGCCGACACGTTCAGAGCAGCGGCTATCGAGCAGCTCGACATCTGGGGGGAGCGCGCGGGCGTCCCCGTCGTCAAGCGGACACGCGGGGCGGATCCGGCGAGCGTGTGCTACGACGTGCTCGATGAAGCGGATCGGATCGCCGCCGATCTCGTGCTCATAGATACCGCGGGCAGACTGCACACCTCCGCCGATCTCATGCGCGAGCTCGCCAAGGTCGTGAATGTGACGAGAAAGCGGGCCGAGCGCATGCGGGCGGGCCCCATGGCCGTTCATGTCGTGCTCGTCATCGATGCGACCACCGGCCAGAACGGACTGGCCCAGGCGAGTCGCTTCAACGATTCGCTCGGTCTGGACGGTGTCATCATGACCAAACTCGATGGAACCGCCAAGGGCGGCATCGCCTTGGCCGTGGCGTCGAAGCTGGAACTTCCCATTCTGGCTGTCGGCGTCGGCGAGCAGGTGGATGATCTGCAGACATTCGATGCGGGCGACTTCTCTCGCGCGCTCGTCGGAACCGGTGAGGAGTAACCGATGTTCAACAGTCTCTCTGAACGTCTGAATGACACGTTCGATCGCCTGCGCGGCAAAGGCAGGCTCACAGAGGCGGATATCGTCAGCGCCATGCGCGACATCCGCATGGCGCTGCTCGAGGCCGATGTGAATTTCAAGGTCGTGCGCGATTTCGTCGCGAAGACCAAGGAGCGCTGCTCGACCTCTGAAGTGATGGATTCGCTGACGCCGGCTCAAAACGTGGTCAAGATAGTGCTTGATGAGCTGACCGAGCTGCTCGGCTCGACTGAGAGCAAGCTCGTGCTCGGAAACCGCATACCCAATGTCATCATGCTCGTGGGTCTACAGGGATCGGGCAAGACGACCGCAGCGGTGAAGCTCGCCTATCTGCTGAAGAAGCAGGGCCGCTCGCCGATTCTGGCGGCAGCCGATGTCTATCGCCCCGCAGCCGCCGACCAGCTCTCCGCGCTCGGCAGCGAGATCGAGGTTCCCGTCTTTCGCGGCGACGGAGCCGATCCGATAGAGATCGCTCGCGGATCCATTCGAGAAGCCGTCGACACGATGCGCGATGTCGTCATCGTGGACACCGCGGGCAGGCTGCAGATCGACGAGCAGATGATGCAGGAAGCCGTCGACATCAAGCGCGCCGTCAAGCCCGATCAGATTCTCATGGTCGTCGATGCGATGACCGGTCAAGATATCGTGAACGTGGTCTCGACCTTTGCTGAGCGCACCGATTTCGACGGGGTCATCATCTCGAAACTCGACGGCGACGCCCGCGGTGGCGGCGCGCTTTCGATTCGCGCTGTGACCGGCAAGCCCATCAAGTTCGTTTCCATGGGAGAGAAGCCCGACTCGCTCGAGGTGTTCTATCCCGATCGCATGGCAAAGCGCATCCTGGGCATGGGCGACGTCGTCGGCATCATCGAGAAGGCTCAGGAGATGGCCGACGTCGAGCAGGTGGAGGCCGCCGAGCGCATGCTGCGCGAGGGCTTCACGATGAACGACATGCTCGACCAGATGCGCTCGCTCAAGAAGATGGGTGGTATGAAGTCCATCTTGGGGATGCTTCCCGGCGGCCAGCGGGCGCTGAACCAGATGGGGGGCAATCTCGACGAGCGCGTGTTCGATCGAAACGAGGCCATGATCATGTCCATGACGGCTCAGGAGCGTCTCAATCCCAAGATCGTGAACGGGCAACGTCGAGCCAGAATCGCTCGGGGCTCAGGTGTCCAGCCCTCTGATGTGAACAGCCTCATGAAGCAATGGGGCGAGATGAACAAGATGATGGGCAAGATGCGCTCCATGACCAACCAGATGGGCGGCGGCAAGCGCGGAAAGAAGGGCAAGCGCGGAAAGAAGATGCGCATGCCCCAGATCCCGGGAATGGGCGCTCTCGGCGGCCAGAGTCCCCTTGCCTTCGGAGATGACTCACAAGGGAAGGGGTCCGCAGATATGGATATGCTGCGCCAGATGGAGCAGCGTCTGCGCGGCGGGAGATAAGGGCGGCGACATCGGCCCGCTGACGTACAGATGGCATGCGGATCCGGTGCCATGTGCTCGATCGCACGCGTCACCGCAGACATCTGAGTCGATCTCAACAACACGATCAGAAAGGCGGCTCGCATGCATCGGTTGGGTATCTCCGTCTATCCGCAGCGCTCGACACCCGAGCGCGATGAGCAGTACATGAAGCTCGCCGCGAGCTATGGTTTCACACGTATCTTCACGTGTCTGCTTTCGGCGGACACCGCGGCGCTCGACACGTTTGGGAGCTTCACTCTAACAGCGCATGAACTGGGATTCGTCGTTGCGGTCGACACGAACGAGACCGTGTTCGATCGGCTCGGTGCCACGCCTTGCGATCTTTCGCCGTTCAAGCGCCTGGGCATCGACATCATTCGTCTGGACGCCCATTTCGGAGATTGCGGCGACATCGCGATCACGCGCAACCGCGAGCGCATCTCGATCGAGTTCAACGGAAGCGCCGCGCTCGCGTTGGACAACCTCATCGAGCGCGGGGCGGATCCCCATGCGATGCGGACGTGCCACAACTTCTATCCCGAACCCTATACCGGTCTTTCCGAGGAAGCGTTTACGCGCCTGTCGATGAGATACAGAAACATGGGGCTTGGCACGGCGGCGTTCATCTCGAGTCGGCAACCAGATACGTTCGGCCCATGGCCGGTTTTTGCGGGCCTTCCCACCTGCGAGGATGATCGTCACCGCCCGGCTGAGCTTCAGGCCCGGCATCTGTTCGCCACCGAGCTCGCCGATGATGTCATCTTCGGAAACGCATTCGCTTCCGAAGAGGAGCTCGCCTCGGTCGCCGCCGTTGATCAATGCCGGTCGCAGCTGGGGCTCGTGCTCGAGAGCGGCGTGAGTCCGGTCGAGCGGGAGGTGATCTGGGGTGCGTCGCATGCGACCCGCGGTGACGCCTCGGCCTATATGCTCCGCTCGTCGATGCCGCGCCTCGCGTTTCGCGATCGATCCATCGCCGCGCGGCCCTCAGGAGTCCAATCCTTCAAGCGCGGTGACGTTCTCGTGGTGAACGACAACATGGAGCACTACCGCGGCGAACTCGAGATAGCGCTCAGAGAGATCCCCGATGACGGGACGCGCAACCTGGTGGGCGCCGTGCCCCCCGAGGAGCTGTTCCTGCTCGACTACATAGCTCCGGAGCATCTGTTCGGATTCAAACGATGCTAGAGGTCCAGGTCGATCCCGGTCCGGCGGCCCTCCGGGGCCTCTCTTGAGGCCGCTGTCGGCAGATCGCCTTACATCTCGCTCGACAGTTCTTTGAAGCGCTCGCGCGGGATCCGGGAAGCTCTTGATCATGGCGCATATCGCCGCCGTGCGCGCGCACCGGTCCCATCGGCGTTCAGGGCGCAGGTGGATGCGATGATCTGGCCGATCCTGCGTGGTATCCACTGGAATCCCTCATGTTCTTCGCGCGCACAGCGCAGCATGAGCGGCGTCTGCGCTACAATAGCTGCACATAGCGTACAGTGCGGCAACGAGGTCGCCGCGGGTCCAAGAAGGAGCACAATGGCCACATTTTTTCCGGGTGAGTCCCACACGTTCTCAGAGTATCTGCTGGTACCAGGGTATTCATCCCAAGAGTGCGTGCCCGACAACGTCTCGCTCAAAACCCCTCTCACGCGTTTTCGAGCCGGCGAGCAGCCCGCCATCAGCCTGAACATCCCTATGACGTCTGCCATCATGCAATCCGTCTCAGGAGAGTCGATGGGCATCGCGCTGGCCACCGAAGGCGGTATGTCGTTCATCTATGGCTCGCAGTCATCCGAGGACGAAGCAGCCATGGTCAAGAGCGTCAAGGATCATAAGGCCGGCTTCGTCATCTCGGACTCGACCCTCACACCGGGTATGACCCTGGCCGAGGTCATGCAGCTCAAGATGCGCACCGGTCATTCGACCATGCCCGTTACCGATGACGGGCTGGCCCACGGAAAGCTGCTGGGTATCGTCACCTCGCGCGACTACCGACCGTCGCGCGACGACCCTGCGAAACGCGTGGAGGAATTCATGACGCCGCGCGAGAAGCTCATCGTCGGCGACGAGCACATCACCCTCAAGCGAGCCAACGATGTGATCTGGGACAGCAAGTTGAATGCGCTTCCGGTTGTCGATGCCAGCGACTATCTGTTGGGAATCGTGTTTCGCAAGGACTATGACGCGCACAAGACGAACCCCAACGAGCTTCTGGATGCGAACAAGCGCTATATGGTGGGTGCCGGTATCAACACCCGAGATTATGAGACGCGTGTTCCGCTTTTGCTCGATGCGGGGGCTGACGTGCTGTGCATCGACTCCTCGGAGGGCTACTCCGAATGGCAGAAGCGCACGATCAGCTGGATACACGGCACGTACGGCGAGGATGTCCATGTCGGGGCCGGCAACGTCGTGGACGCCGAGGGATTTCGCTTTCTCGCGGATTGCGGCGCGGATTTCATCAAGGTCGGCATCGGCGGCGGATCGATCTGCATCACGCGCGAGACGAAGGGGATCGGACGCGGACAGGCCACGGCGCTCATCGACGTGTGCCGCGCGCGCGATGAGTACTTCAAGGAGAAAGGCGTCTACGTGCCGGTCTGCTCAGACGGCGGCATCGTCTACGACTATCACATGTCGCTCGCCCTGGCCATGGGTGCGGACTTCATGATGCTCGGCCGCTACTTCGCTCGCTTCGATGAGAGCCCCACGGCGCGTGTGAACGTGAACGGTCAGTACATGAAGGAATACTGGGGAGAGGGTTCAGTGCGTGCCCGCAACTGGCAGCGCTACGACCTTGGTGGTGCAGCGAAGCTTTCGTTCGAGGAGGGGGTCGACTCCTACGTTCCCTATGCCGGTTCCCTCAAGGCCGGCGTGGAGTCGACGCTGTACAAGGTGAAGTCCACGATGTGCAACTGCGGAGCCCTCACGATCCCAGAGCTTCAGCAGAAGGCTCGACTCACGCTCGTCTCATCGACGTCGATCATCGAGGGTGGCGCTCACGACGTCGTGCTCAAGGATCACAACCAGTCTATCAGCTACCGCTAGGAGCAAGGAGGAGTCACGCCGTATGTGCGATGACACGGTTCACAACATGGATGTTCCCGATTACGATGCCGGACGCATCGAGAAGAAATGGATGCGCATCTGGGACGACGAGAACCTCTTTGCGCTCAACGAGAACTCAGCGCGTCCCAAGCGCTACGTTCTCGAGATGTTTCCCTATCCTTCAGGCGACTTGCATATGGGCCATGTGCGCAACTACACCATCGGTGACGCCATGGCGCGAGCCGCGCGCATGCGCGGCTTCGATGTCTTGCATCCCATCGGATTCGATGCTTTCGGCCTGCCGGCGGAGAATGCGGCGATCAAGCACCGCACGCAGGCAGCCGCTTGGACATACCGCAATATGGAGTGCGCGCTGGCAACCATGCGCCGCATGGGCTTCTCCTACGATATGGATCGCCTTCAGCAGACGTGCTCTCCTGAGTACTATCGCTGGGGACAGTGGATATTCGAGAAGCTGTGGGAACGTGGACTCGTTTACCGCAAGAAGAGCCCGGTCAACTGGTGTCCCGGCTGCAAGACGGTGCTCGCCAACGAGCAGGTCGTCAACGGCCGTTGCTGGCGTTGCGACTCGCTTCCGGAGCGGCGAGACCTCGAGCAATGGTACTTCAGGATCACCGAGTACGCCGATGAGCTGCTGGCCGACCTTGACAAGCTGCCCGGGTGGCCGGAGCGCGTCAAGCAGATGCAGGCGAATTGGATCGGTCGCTCCGAGGGAGCGGATATCGACTTCATCCTGTGTGATTCCGACGGCGAACCCGACCCGGATCAACGCATAACCGTGTTCACGACACGCGCCGATACCCTGTTCGGCTGCACGTTCTTTTTGCTGTCCCCCGAGTACGACGGATTGATCGATCTTGTCGAGGGCACCTCGTGGGAGGCCGGCGTGCGCGCTGTCATCGAGGGCGCGCAACGGGTATCCGCTGTCGAGCGCGCGCAGGGCACCCTTGAGAAGCACGGCGCGTTCACCGGGCGCTACGTCGTTAACCCGGTGAGCGGTCAGCGCGTTCCCGTTTGGGTCGCCGACTACATCGTCTCCGATTACGGAACCGGTGCCGTCATGGCGGTTCCCTGCGGCGATCAGCGCGATTTCGAGTTCGCGCGCAAGTACGATCTGCCCATCGTCCCGATCATCCTATCTGATGAGGATCGCCTCGCTCTTGAGGAGTCCGGTGAGTCCATCGATACCTACAACGGCGAGTCCGTCGATTGGGATCGCGCGCACACGGCTGAAGGCACGCTCGTGCAGTCCGGTAAGTACACGGGACTGCGAGGTGGAAAGCACTCCGAGGGGGAGGCCGCCATCGTCGCCGATCTGGAGGACGCAGGCGTCTGCAGACGCAAGGTCGAGTATCGCTTGCGCGATTGGCTGATCTCCCGCCAGAGATACTGGGGCAACCCGATTCCGGCCATCCACTGCGCGCACTGCGGGATCGTACCCGTGCCCGTAGACGAGCTTCCGGTCGTCTTGCCCGAGGATCTCGATCTCGGCGCGGGGGAGACGCTCGCATCCCATCCGGAATTCTATGAGACGACCTGTCCGATCTGCGGGGAGCCCGCGCGCCGCGAAACGGATACCATGGACACGTTCACCTGTTCAAGTTGGTATTATCTGCGCTACTGCGATCCCCACAACACCGATCTGCCGTTCTCGCGAGCGGCGGCGTCGCGCTGGATGCCTGTCGACAACTACGTCGGAGGCATAGAGCACGCGATTCTTCATCTGCTCTATTCGAGATTCTTCACGAAGGCCCTTCGCGACATCGGGCTGTTGGACATCGACGAGCCGTTCGAGAATCTGCTCACTCAGGGTATGGTCAAAGACGAGCACGGGGAAGTCATGTCCAAGTCGGTCGGCAACGTCATCGCGCCCGCTACGGTGATCGAGCCCTATGGGGCCGATACGCTTCGCCTGGCGATCCTGTTCATCGCGCCGTCCGAAAAGGATTTCAGCTGGGATGCGAATGCGGTGGAAGGGGCGAACCGCTTTCTCAGGCGCGCTTGGCGCGTCGTATGGCGGCTCTCCCGCGACGCGGGCGAGGACGCCCTCTCGGCGACGTGCTCCTCGCTTGACAAGTCATCGCTCGATGACGCCGCGCTCGCACTGCTGCGGGAGCGCCATCGCGCGATCGCGAAGTGCACGGCGGATTTCGATCGTCATCAGTTCAACACCGCCATCTCAGCGGTGATGGAGCTGGTGCGGGCCGCCAGCGCATGGGTCGGCTCGAAGGGGCGGCGCGATCCGGCCCTCTGCGGCCTCATCGCCACCGATATCGTCTCGGTGCTGGCACCCATCTGCCCGTTCTGGGCTGACGAGCTGTGGCATGAGGCCCTCGGTCACGCCGCGGACGTCTACAGCGCACCCTGGCCGGCCTTTGACCCCGAGGAGGCCGCAAGCGATACCGTTGAGATCGCCGTGCAGGTCATGGGCAAGCTGCGTACGCGCTCAGTTGTGCCCTCGGGTGCAACGAATGAGGAGATGCGGCTTGCGGCAGAGCATGCGGCGCGCAAATGGATCGCTGATAAAACCGTGGTGAAGGCTATCGTGGTTCCAGGAAGACTTGTGAACCTGATTGTCAGATAAGCGCTTCACATGATGTGGTCCTTATGGTATGCTATCTCGGAAACTGAAGTTGCAAACAGAAGGGAGTGGGGTTTCACCCCGCTTCCTTTCTTGTATGAGGAGGTGTCGCGTGGTCAAGACCAAGCTGGAGCAGCGGCTTATCGACGCGCTGGAGGCCGAGGCGTCCGCGCGCGACATCGATATCGTCGATGTCGAGCTCACCGGTGCGACAAAGGCGCCCTGTGTGCGCGTGCGACTGGAAAAAGCAGACGGGTCCGCGCTCTCACTGGATGATGTGTGCGCGCAGAACTGCTGGGTCTCGGCCGTCGTTGAGGATATCGATCCCGTCGCCGGTCGCTATACGCTCGAGGTCTCCTCACCGGGTATGGCGCGCCCTCTGCGCCGTCCACGCGACTTCGCGCGCTTCGTCGGTCAGACCGCGCAGATCGGGTTCATCCAGACGCAGGGTCCGGATGGTCGGAGCCGTTTGACGGGTCTGATACAATCCGCGAATGAAGACTGCGTCACAATCGCGCCAAAGGACGGCGAGCCGCTTGCGGTTCCGTTTGAAGCTATCAAGAAGGCCACGCTGAAGCCGAGCTATGACTTCGGGCGCGCGAGGGAAGGGAAATAGCATGGCATCCAAGATGATGGACGCTCTCATGGAGCTCTGCCAAGAGAAGCATATCGATCAGCTCTACCTCATCGACTGCCTGGAGCAGTCGCTGTCCAAGAGCTATGCCGACATTTTGCATCTGGAGTATGGCGCCGAGGTCACGATCGATCGCGCCACCGGCAAGGTCTATGTCTACGAGCTCGTGCCCAAAGGCGAGCCCGACGAGGAGACCGGCGAGTACACCGAGTTCGACAAGAAGGATGTAACGCCCAAGGACACCTCGCGGATCGCCGCTCAGCATGCGAAAGCTGAGATCAACGCGATCGTGCGCAACTCAGCGCGCGAGCAGATCTACGAGGAGTTCTCGGATCGGATCGGGGATATCATCACCGGTACGGTTCTGCAGTCCACTCCCGACTTCACCATCGTGAAGATTCGAGAGGGCGTCGAAGCCGAGCTGCCCCATTTTGACTTGCGGCGCTTCGAGAACGAGCGCAACGAGCGGCCCGCAGGTGAGCGCTACATGCACAATCAGCGTCTGAAGGCCGTCATCATCGATGTGCGCGATCCGAACTCTACGATGCAGCCGCAACGCGGAGAGCGCTCCAGACCGCCGATCGTCATCTCGCGCACGCATCCAGCGCTCATCAAGCGTCTTTTCGAGCTTGAGGTCCCCGAGATCTACGAGGGAACCGTCGAAGTCAAATCTATCGCTCGCGAGCCCGGACAGCGTTCCAAGGTCGCGGTTCATTCGCTCGACGATCGTCTCGATCCGGTCGGTGCCTGCGTCGGGCCCAAGGGCAGTCGCGTGCGAACCGTCGTGGGCGAACTTCGCGGTGAGCGCGTCGATGTCATTCTATGGGATGCGGACCCTTCGGTGTTCGTGGCCAACGCGCTGTCACCGGCGAAGGTGTCGCGCGTGCTCATCGATGAGGAGAAGAGCTACGCCGGCGTCATCGTACCCGATGACCAGCTCTCGCTCGCAATCGGCAAGGAGGGCCAGAACGCGCGGCTCGCGGCGCGGCTCACCGGCTGGCATATCGATATCAAAAATGAGACCCTCGCGGCCGATATCCTGAAGAACATTCCGGTCCCTGCGGCCGTCGATGATGACCTCATCTCCGATGATGAGCCCAGACGCTGCCAGTACGTCAGCGAGGACAACATCCGCTGCCGCAATCAGGCTCGTCCGGGTTCACGTTACTGCGGCGTGCACGAACAGGACGCCATCGAGGGTGCGGAGGATCTGATCTAGCGGTCGGAGGGCTCCGCTGCGCTGTGCGCGCGTCCTTCTGCACCCAGCTTCGATTCGTTTAATGCATGGTGGTGCACGCTTGCGTGCCCGAGAGGTAGGTGAATGGCTCATGGCGAAGGTTCGCGTATCGAGTCTGGCCAAGGAATTCGGAATGACGTCCAAAGAGCTGCTTGAGCATCTTGATGAGATGAAGATTCCCGCGAAGGCGCCGTCTTCGACGCTCGAGAGCGCCTACGTTGCCGTGGTGCGGAAGAATCTCGCTCCGCTCATCGAGGCGCGCGCCGCCGAGATCGAGGCGAAGCGCGCCGAGGAGCGCGAGGCGGCCGACGCCGCGAAGGCGGAGGAGGCCCGCCGGGCAGAGTCGGCGCGCCTTGCCGCCGAGGCGCGACGCGAGGAGGAGCGAAGGCTGTCCACAGCCGCCTTGGCAGCCGAGGAGACGGCTCGCGCCCGCGCCGAGCAGGAGGAGCGACTCGCGCGTGAGCGCGCCATCGAGGCGGAGAGAAGCGCGAAGCGCATGGCCGTCCCCCCCTCAGACTCCGGATCGCGCTTCCGCTCTCTGCTCGATCAGATCGCCGAGCAGGAAGCAGCGCTCAAGGAGCGCAAGCGCCTTGAGGAGGAGAAGAAGGCCGCTCTGGCAGCCGAGCGACGCGAGCGCCGACAGGATCGCTCGCGTGGTCGCTCCGCTCAAGGGGGCGCGCAGGCTTCTCAGGGCGCGCGTCGAGGTGCGGAGATACCCGCCGTGCCGAGCGCATCAGAGGCCTCTGGAGCCGAGAAGGCCTCCGGGAAGGGACGGCGGGCCAAAAAGCACACCGATGAGGACCGCTACACGCGCATGGCGCGCGAGGCGGAGGAGTACAGCCGCGAGCGCGTTCTCGAGGAGGCCCGTGCGGCCATCGAGGAGGCATCGCGCGAGTCGACCGGTCGTCGCAAGAAGCGCAAGGAGAAGCGCGTGCGGGAGGCCGAGCAGGTTCTTCAAGAGAGGAAGATCGAGGAGGCGCGCGCCAAGGGGCTCGATCCCGAGGAGCTCGACTGCGTGCAGGTGTCACAAGGTGTGACGGTGGCTGAGCTGGCCGAGGCGCTCGACGTTTCCGCCAACGATATCATCAAGCGTCTGTTTCTGCTGGGAACGCCGCTCACCATGACGCAATCTATGTCCGATGACCTCGTAGAACTCGTCGCCGATGATCTCGATCGTCAGATCAAGATCACGACGCCTGAGGAGGAGAACACGTTCACGTTCTTCGACGATCCGGATGACCTGCGTCCGCGTCCGCCCGTGGTCACGGTCATGGGTCATGTCGATCACGGAAAGACCTCTCTTCTTGACGCCATTCGTCACACCGGTGTCGCCGCCGGAGAGGCCGGTGGCATCACGCAGCACATCGGCGCCTCCGAGGTCACGATCAACGATCGGCAGATCACGTTCGTGGACACGCCGGGCCATGAGGCGTTCACCGCGATGAGGGCGCGCGGTGCTCGCGTGACCGATGTCGTCGTGCTCGTCGTCGCCGCCGATGACGGCGTCATGCCGCAGACCATCGAGGCGATCAACCACTCGAAGGCCGCCGATGTTCCCATCGTGGTGGCCGTCAACAAGATCGACAAACCCGGTGCCAATCCGGAGCGCGTGCGCAAGGAGCTTTCCGGCTACGGCGTCATGCCCGAGGAGTGGGGCGGTGCGAACATGTTCGTCAACGTCTCCGCCAAACAGGGCACCGGCATCGATGAGCTGCTGGAGACCATCTTGCTGCAGGCTGATGTTCTCGAGCTTCGCGCCAACCCCGATACCTTCGCCTCCGGCTACATCTTGGAGGCGAAGCTCGATCGCGGCCGCGGCCCGGTCGCAACGGTGCTCGTCAACCGAGGAACCCTGCACGTCGGCGATTCCTTGGTCGCCGGCATGAGCTACGGGCGCGTCCGCGCGATGCTCGATCAGCATGGCGAGCAGATCGAGGGAGCGGCTCCGTCTGATGCCGCCGAGATCTTGGGTCTGGGCTCGGTGCCTGCAGCAGGAGACGAGTTTCGCGTCTTCGCCGATGAACGCGACGCGCGCGATCTCGCCGAGCAGAGGTCGCTCAAGGCCCGCATCGAGGAGCAGAGCAAGATCAGACATGTGACGCTCGAAACCCTGTTCTCTCAGATGAGTGAAAACGAGCTGTCCGAACTCAACCTGGTCGTCAAAGCCGATGTCCAGGGCTCCATCGAGGCGCTCGCCGACGCGCTCGACAAGATGGACCAGACCGAGGTCCGCATCAACATCATCCACTCCGCTGTCGGTGCCATCTCCGAGACGGATGTCACCCTCGCGGCCGCATCCAACGCCATCATCGTCGGTTTCGGCGTGCGGCCCCAAGCCAAGGCGCGCGACCTTGCTGAGAAGGAGAAAGTGCAGATCAAGACCTACTCGATCATCTACAAGGCGATCGAGGACATCGATGCGGCCCGCATCGGCATGCTGAAGCCCACCGAGGAAGAGGTTCAAACAGGAACCGCTCAGGTCAGAGACACGTTCCGGGTTCCCAAGGCCGGTGTCGTCGCTGGTTGCATGGTCACCGAGGGCGAGATCGATCGAGACGATCGCGTTCGGGTCGTGCGCGATGGCGTCGTCGTGTTCGATGGAGAGTTCTCCTCGATGCGCCGCTTCAAAGACGATGTCAAAAGCGTGAAGGCCGGATATGAGTGCGGTCTGGGTATAGAGAAGTATCAGGATATCCACGTGGGCGATGTGTTCGAGGCATATAAGATCGTCGAAGTCGCCCGTACCGAGTAGGAGGAGATCATCAGGTGAAGCAGACCAGTGCGACCCGTAGACTCGGCGAGCAGCTTCGTGAGAAGCTGGGTTATATCCTGCTCACCGAGATATCTGATCCAAGGCTCGATTTCGTGACGATCACCGGTGTCGAGGTTTCGACTGATCGAGCGCTCGCGCGCGTCTTCATCACCTGCGAGCGCGATCGCTACGATGATGTCGCAGAGGCGCTCGAATCGGCGAAGGGCCGCATACGCAGCATCTTGGCTCGATCGCTCGATTGGCGCGTGACCCCCGAACTCGACTTCAGGATCGATCAGGCGACCGATGAGGCCGAGAGCATCACGCGAGCGCTGAAGAACGTTCCCGAGACGCTGTCGGTCGCCAAGAACGAGGAAGGATATCCGATATCGGATGACCGCGTCGATGAGTAGTCACTCGGGGCTCGTCGGCGATGATCTCGCTGCCGATCTCGATCGCGTGGCTTCGATGATCGTCGGCGCGCAGACGATCGCGATCTCCGGGCACACGTCGCCGGATGGGGATTCACTCGGGTCGGCGCTCGGCTTGGGTTTGGCCCTGCGCGAGCGCTACCCTGACAAGTCCGTCACGTGTCTGCTTGCCGACGATGCGCCGGTGCCGCGTATCTATCGTTTCTTGCCCCACGCGGACGAGCTGTTGAGCGCGGTGCGCTACGATGCGTCGCCCGATCTGTTCATCTCGGTCGACTGTCCGATTCTTGATCGACTGGCGGATTCGTCCGATGTCGCGCGTCGCGCGCGAACCGTTATCTCGTTCGACCATCATCCGGCACGTCATGAATTCGCAGGTGTTTCGCTCAGATGCGTCGATGCCGCCGCGACGGCCGTGCTCATAGAGGTCTTTCTCTATGCCGCCGACATGACGATATCCAGTGAGGTGGCCACTTGTCTTCTATGCGGCATCGTGACCGACACCGGCAGGTTTCAATATCAAAACGCGAATTCCGCGGCGTTCTTCAGCGCATCGAGACTCGTCGCGTGCGGTGCGCAACCGGCTCTCATCGCTCTGGAGGTCTATCAGAGTCAGCGCATCGAGTATCTGCGCCTGGAGTCGCTCGTCATGGGGCGGATCAAGACGGTTGCAGGCGGCAAGGTCGCCTACAGCTATGCTCGCGAAGTCGATCTCAGACGCTGCGGCGTCTCTGCCGATGAGTGCGACGGCCTCGTTGACGTCGTGCGGTCGGTGAACGGAGTCGAGGTCTGCCTGTTTCTCAGGGAGCTTGACGGAGATCGGGGGATTCGCGGCAATCTTCGCTCCAAAGCCGACATAGATGTCTCCGGTGTTGCGGACGCCTTTGGCGGCGGCGGCCATGCCGCCGCCGCGGGGTTCACCTATCATGGATCGATCAAGGCCGGGCTCAGCGAGATTCTGCCGCTTTTGCTCGAACTGGTTGGCGCTGATGTCTCCGAGATGCCCGCCTCGCTGAGATCCGGAGTTTCGGCGAAGAGCCGATGAGGATGCGATATCTATGAGTGATTGCACAGCCGGGGCATGCAACTTGCTGCTCGCGATCGACAAGCCGAGCGGATGCACGTCACATGACGTGGTGCTTCGCTGCCGTCGCGCTCTGGGTCAGCGTCGCGTCGGTCACGCTGGCACGCTCGATCCGCTGGCTTCCGGCGTCATGATCATCGGGGCGGGCCAAGCGACCAGGCTGCTCGGAATGCTCACGCTCGATGTCAAGTGCTATGTCGCCGAGATATCGTTTGGATGTGAGACGAACACCGATGATATCGAGGGCGAGGTGACGCGCGCAGCAGCTGTCCCACGCGATCTCGTCGATCTCTCGGGCGCGCAGCGCGTCCTTGATGGCTTTCTCGGTTCGGGCGAGCAGATCCCACCCGCGTTCTCGGCGATTTCGGTGAACGGCGTGCGCTCCTATCGGGTGGCGCGCTCTGGCGGCGAGATCGATCTGCCCCCGCGGCCCGTGACGATTTATCGCGCCGATGCTCTCGCAGCGTTCGAGCGCGCCGGCTCGCTCATGTGGACCGTCGTCTTCGAAGTGAGCAAGGGCACCTATATTCGCGCTCTCGCGCGCGACATAGGCCGCGCCGCCGGCAGCGCGGCTCACGTCTCGGCTCTGCGCAGGACCGCATCCGGGTCTATTCGCCTTGACAGCTGCGTCGAGATGGACGGGCTCGATCGCTCGATCGCTCGCGAGAGCTGTCTGGATCCGATACGAGCGCTCGGTATCGCCGCCGTCGATATCCCCGCGCGCTATCGCGAGGATATCCTGTGCGGCAGGCGCGTGCCCATTTCTGCCGCAGGCGACCTCTCCCGGCTGCCTCGGTCGGGCGATCGCGTTGCATGCGTCCGCAGGGGGGAGCTTTTGGCCCTTGCCCGCCGAAGGGGGGACGATCTCGTTATGGATACCGTGTTCCCCGAGGTGATCGAAGGCGTGCGGATATGAATGCGCCCCTCGCTGAGTTGCGACGCGATTTTCTGGTATCCGCATCGCATGCTCCCATCGACGTGTTCGACGGTTCAGCCGATTTCGCGGGCCCGCGAGCCGCCGCGGTTGCGATCGGTGTCTTCGATGGCGTTCATATCGGTCATCGAGATCTCATCGCTCAGGCGGTTGCTCGAGCACGTGACCAGGGCATATCCGCGGTGGTCGTCACATTTGATCCCGATCCCGATCGGATCGTCTGCGCTGAGCCGGCGCCCGAGCTCATGACCACGCGCGATCGTCTGCGTCAGTTGGCGACGCTCGGCGTCGACGGCGTGCTCGTCATACCGTTCACGCGCGAGCTCGCAGCTCTCGATCACGTCCGCTTCTTCGAGGAGGTGCTGCTGCGCAGCGTCCGGCTCCGCTCCATCCATGTCGGCGCAGATTTCAGACTCGGCGCGCACGGCGCCGCCAGCGTCGAGCGCATTCGCGCATGGTGCGCTCCGCGCGGCATCGACGTCTGCGCTCGCGAGCTGGTCTCGCTGGGAGGCGCGCCGGTCACCGCGAGCAGAATCAGAAGACTCATCCGCGACGCCGAGATCAAGGAGGCGAGTGCCTGTTTGGGTCGGCGCTATCTCGTGCGCGGTCGCGTTGCGACCGGCCGGGGCGAGGGCACCGGCATGGGTTTTCCAACGGCGAACGTTCGTGTTGCACCCGAAATGGCGCTTCCCGCCGACGGGGTGTATGCGGGCTTTGCCTCCGTCGACGGTTGCGTCTGGCCCGCTGCGATCAACATCGGCGTGCCGCCGATGTTTCGCGACGACCCACGCTCTGCTCATCTCGAGGCGACGCTGCTCGGCTTCTCCGGTGATCTCTACGGCCGCCGGATTGCGCTCACCATCGATCGGCGGCTGCGCGCCGCCGAGGTCTTTCCATCGATCGAGGATCTCACAGCCCAGGTGCTCGCGGACATCGACCGCGTGCGCGCGGATCTCGGCGAGAGCGGGGTGGACCTAGACGATGATCACCGATGAGGACAAGGATCGCGTTCGCGCTGCGACCGATCTCGTTCAGCTTGTTCAAGAGACCGTGGAGGTGCGTCAGCGCGGTCAGGAGTTCTGGTGCTGCTGTCCGTTCCACGGGGAGAAGACGCCCTCGTTTCACATCATTCCCTCGACGCAGGTCTGGCACTGTTTCGGTTGCGGACTGGGAGGTGACTGCTTCGCCTACATCATGCATCGCGAGAACCTGAGCTTTCCGGAGTCTATTCGGTTTCTCGCTGAGCGCGCCGGCATCGAACTCGAGGAGCGCGGCGAGCGGTCCTCGAGTGGCACGAAGCGCTCTCGCATCATGGACGTTTGCGAGGCGACCGCAAGTTTCTATCACACCTTGCTCATGCGTGGAAAGGATGGTCGCGCCCGGGATTATTTCAGATCCCGCGGTATTGGCCGCGAGGTCTGCCAGCGGTATCGGCTGGGATTCGCACCCGGTCACGGCGCGCTCGTAGCTCATCTGGGCGGGGCCGGCTATACCCCTCATGAAATGGTCGACGCGAATGTCGCCCTCGCGCGCGATGGCTCGGGCCTCATCGATAGGTTTTTCGATCGCGTGATCTTTCCGATCTTCGATGAACAGGGACGCTGCATCGCATTCGGCGGCAGGATCATGGGCGAGGGTCAGCCGAAGTATCTGAATACCGCCGAGACCTCGATATTTCACAAGAAGCGAAACCTCTATGGATTCAACTGGGCAAAGGAGCACGTCGTCGCGAAGGCGGAGGTGATCGTCGTCGAGGGCTATACCGACGCGATCGCCTGCTATGAGGCTGGCATCAGAAACGTGGTCGCCACCCTGGGTACCGCCCTCACCGAGCATCATGTGAAGACGCTCACCCGTTTCGCGAAACGGGTGATCTATCTGTTCGACGGAGATGCGGCGGGGCAGGCCGCCGCCGAGCGCGCGCTCAGATTCATCGAACGCGATTCCATCGATCTTCGCTGCGCGATTCTGCCCGACAACCTTGATCCCATGGAGTTCGTCACCGAGCGCGGCGGCGAAGCGCTGCGCGAGCGGCTCGATCGATCCGAGGAGCTTTTGGCATTCGTTTTTCGCAAACTCGAGGAGAAGAGCAATCTCGGTACCCCCGCAGGACGCGTGAAGGCGCTGGAGGATGGCTGCCGTCTCATTTTCCCGCTACGTGAGAGCTATATGGTCGATGCGTATTACATGCGGATAGCTGATCTGGTGGGGCTGGACATCGCGGCGGTCAGAAATTCGGCTGCGCGCGTGTTCCAGCAGATCCAGCATGAAAAGCAGGTGGCTCAGCGTCGCGATGGGCAACGAGTGCATATGCTTTCGCCCTCGACTCGAAAGCGTTCTGATGTCGATCGCGCGGCCCGGACAACTCGAATCGAGCCGGACTTCGCCGAACGCGAACTCGCCGATTCTCTCGAAGCGCACGGCGCGTCGCCGTCCGCTATGGCATCTGATCGCGGAGTTGGCGAGCGCCCGACTTGTCTGAGCGATCTTGAGCGCCGCGCCCTTGTCGGCGAGCGCGAACTCATCTCGCTTCTCACGCTGTATCCCGATATGTTTCGACCCTTCGCTGAGCGGATCACCCAGATCGAATGGGTCGATTCTCGCCACGAGGCGATCGCCTGGGCGATTCTTGCGACACCGAGCGGCTCTGAGCCCTCCGTTGTCATGGCGGCAGCCCGTGCGGTCTGCCCGCAGGCGGATCAGGTTGCGGCCGGAGGCACAATATCCTCGACGAGCGTTCATCCGACTGAGACGAACATCGCATTTCTGCTCGATGCGCTCGAGCTGTATACCGTTCGACGACGGTTGCGGGCGACTCAGGCGCAGCTGCGTCAGGACCGCTGCTCACAGGCGGATGAGCGCCGTGAGCTCATGATCCGGGCGTCACAAGATACCGAGCGCCTGCGCGAGCTCGCTCGCGCCGTCGAAGGGGTCGCGGATCAGCTCGACGCTCCATCGAGCGATGAAGGTGCATGATCGCTGCGAAACGGGTACACGGGTTGTCACATTGTACGTATTCGGTGCATGTCTCTGATAGCTTTTATGCTGCTTGCAACTTTTTTCGCTGGGTATAGACAGGTGTGTTAAAGTAAAAACTCTTGTAAATCAGGAAGGGAGAATCTGTGCAGAAAAAGACGGGGAGCACGGAGACCGAACTCGACCCTTATATGGATCAGCTGCTGGACAAGGGAACAAAAAGCGGATCGGTTTCCGAGGATGATATCCAGATCGCATTCAAGGAGATCGAGATATCCGATGCACAGCTGGCTTCCATCTATCAATCGCTTCGCGAGCGGGGCATCGATGTCATCGCCCATGATGACGAGGATGTGACCGTGCCCCTGGAGGAGGCACCCGGGGACGATCTCGTTTCCGACCTCGATGATGACAACATCGAGGACCATGATATCAAGGTGGCCAAGATCGCCGACGCCGAGATGGCCGCGGCCAAGCCGAAGAAGAAATCCCGTGTGCGCTCGTCGCGCTCGCGGGCTCGCCTGCGCGGTCTCGACGCTTCGACGGTCATGCTCACCGGTGATCCGGTTCGCATGTACCTGAAGGAGATCGGCAAAGTCGATCTGCTCACGGCTGCCGATGAGGTCGATCTCGCAATGAAGATCGAAGCGGGTCTTGAGGCAGCGGAGAAACTCGAATCGAGCGATCGAGGAGAAATCGCCCTGACTCGTGCCGATATGCGTCGCCTTTCGCGCATCGAGCAGGTGGGTCTCGAGGCGAAGCAAGCGCTTATCTCAGCGAATCTGCGCCTCGTCGTATCCATCGCTAAACGATATGTGGGTCGCGGAATGCACTTTCTGGATCTCATCCAAGAGGGCAATCTGGGTCTGATCCGCGCTGTCGAGAAATTCGACTATGAAAAGGGATTCAAGTTCTCCACGTATGCGACGTGGTGGATCCGTCAGGCTATCACCCGGGCCATCGCAGATCAAGCGCGAACCATTCGCATTCCGGTCCATATGGTCGAGACCATCAACAAGCTTGTTCGGGTGCAGCGCCAGCTGCTGCAGGAACTCGGACGCGATCCGACGCCTGAGGAGATCGGCGCAGAGATGGAGATGAGCGCGGATCGGGTTCGCGAGATCCAGAAGATCAGCCAAGAGCCCGTCTCGCTTGAAACGCCGATCGGCGAGGAGGAGGACTCCCAGCTCGGTGACTTCATCGAGGACGCGCAGGCTGTGGTTCCGCCTGATGCTGCGAGCTTCTCGATGCTGCGCGAGCAACTCGTTCAGGTTCTCGATTCGCTCGCAGATCGCGAGCGCAAGGTGATCGAACTGCGCTTCGGTCTCAATGATGGTCATCCGCGCACGCTCGAGGAGGTCGGTCGCGATTTCGGCGTCACGCGCGAGCGGATTCGCCAGATCGAATCCAAAACGCTGGCGAAGCTTCGTCATCCGAGCCGTTCGAGCAAGTTGAAGGACTACATCGAGAGCTGATGCGGTCTCGATCCTCGCGCGCGAAGAGATGTCGATCATCGTGCATCGGTCGCGCGACTCCCTGATTGCCCGCGGACGGCTGGAGCTTGATGCCGGCCCATGGCCCCATGAACGGTGTCCCAGATTGCTGTGAACAAAGAACCCCACCGGGCGAAACCGGTGGGGTTCTTTAAAAGATCTGGCTCCCCGGGTAGGACTCGAACCTACAACAACGCGGTTAACAGCCGCGGGCTCTACCATTGAGCTACCGAGGAATGAGTTGTGTCGCCCTCGAGCAACAGAGATCAGTATACAAAACTCGTGGCGCTTGACAAGGCGGAAATCGAAAAAAGATGGTGTGCTAGAATGACACTTCATGAATACGGAACCGAACTGCTGAGGAGCGGCCCCGTGCCAGATAGTTCAACCATTCGCACGAACTCCCATGCCGGGAGCGACGTTGAAAAAGATATCTTCATCTTGCGGCAGCTGGTCACCAAGGACTTCAAGATCAAATACCGCCGCTCTCGGCTGGGGGTGGCGTGGAGCGTGCTCAACCCCTTGCTCATGATGATCGTCATGGCGATCGTGTTCACAACGATGTTCGCTCAGGCCGAAGGTGGCGGCATTCCGAACTACCCGCTCTATCTGATTTTGGGCAACGTCACGTTCTCTCTCATGTCGGATTCGACCTCGCAGGCGCTTATGTCCATTTTCAGCGCTTCGGCGCTGCTCAAGAAGGTCAGGGTCCATCGGTTTGTATTTCCAGTGCAGAAGGTGCTGTTCTCGCTTGTGAACTTCGGCTTCTCGCTCATCGCTGTGGCGCTGGTCATGCTGTGGTTCAGGATCATTCCCACGTGGCATGTCGTCTGGCTGCCGGTCTGTCTTCTGCTTCTGGTCGCCTTTTGCATGGGGCTTGGGCTTCTGCTGTCGGCGCTCACCGTCTTCTTCCGAGACATCATGCATCTGTGGAGCGTGGTGCTCACGGCATGGACCTATTTCACGCCGATCTTCTGGCGCGTCGACTTCATTCAGACCATGCCTCATGCCCTGCGCGTTCTCATGTATGCCAATCCGATGTACAACTATCTGACGTTCATGCGCCAGATCTTTCTCTATCAGGCGAATCCGGCCCCCATCACCTTGGTGATGTGCACCGGTTGGGCGGTCTTCGCGCTCCTCATCGGATACACGGTGTTTCACAGGACTGAGCACCGTTTCATCCTCTACATCTAAGGAGATCCGATGAGCGATTCGGAACTATCTGAAATCACTGAAGTCTCACGTGATGAGTGCGCCGTCGAGGTCGACGACGTCACCATGATCTTCAACATGGCATCCGAGCAGCTGAACAATCTGAAGGAGTACTTCATCAAGATCATGCGCCACGAGTTGTTCTTCGAGGAGTTTCGCGCGCTCCGCCACATCTCGTTCAAGGTTCGTCGAGGCGACGTCGTGGGTCTTGTCGGGACGAACGGCTCGGGCAAGTCCACGATGCTCAAGGTCATCGCCGGCGTTCTCGAACCGAGTGAGGGCGCGTGCATCGTTCACGGCAACATCGCGCCTCTGATCGAGTTGGGGGCCGGCTTTGACATGGAGCTCACCGCTCGGGAGAATATCTATCTGAACGGTGCGCTGCTCGGCTACAACAAGCAGTTCATCGACGCTCATCTGGATGATATCGTCGACTTCGCCGAGCTGCACGATTTCATGGACATGCCTCTCAAGAATTACTCGAGCGGTATGGTCGCGCGTATCGCCTTTGCGATCGCGACCGTTACCGAGCCCGACATCCTCATCGTCGACGAAACGCTCTCGGTGGGCGATGTGTTCTTCCAAGAGAAGTGCGAGCAGCGCATCCGGCATTTCATCGATTCAGGCAAGGTGACGGTTCTGTTCGTGAGCCACTCGATCGAGCAGGTCGAGCGGATCTGCCGCCGCGCGGTGTGGATCGAGAAGGGCGAGCTTCGCATGGACGGCTCGGTCGATGAGGTCTGCGAGGCTTATAGGAACCAGTTCGCGTAGAAAGTCGGTCGCGCGCGCATCGTCTCATGCGACGTCTTTTCATGCTGATCGATACCGAACACGCGGACGTCCACCGACGGCACCCTCAGAAGGTTGCCTGATGAACAGGGCTGTGATAGAGTTAAAAGCAATTGTTGAAGATTCCATTCAAAGGCTATCGATGATACGGCTTTGCCGTACTGGTGTTCGCATAGGAAGATAGCAGGCTCAGGCTGAAGCCTACGTGGAGGTCGATCATGAGACGGTGGCTCCAACCTCTCTCACATGGCACGAAGGATTCCGATAAAAAGATTGCGCATCGTCGCCCAATGACCGCTTTGGTCATCCTCCTCATCATGATCACCTGCGCCGCGACCCTGCTCTCCTCCGGCTTCGCCGATACCCCCGTGATCGGGGGGGGGGTCCAACTCTTCCCTGAGGTCGACTGAGGACCAACCCGGCGTCGACGATTCGGCTGATCAAGCCGCTTCTGGTCGCGTCGCAGACAGCTCTGCGAAGGCGAACGCATCCGAGGCTGGAGAGAAGCCTGCCAGCAAGTCCAGCACAGCACCCGCCGGGCATGCGAGTTCAGCGGCCGACAAAGATTCCGTTTCAGAGGGCGGCGTGGCGGGCAACGCACCCGATCGGGTTTCAGATGATGCAGGTCCACGCGATGTTCGAGGGATTACGACGCTCAGCGCCATCCGCTACGGCGCAGACAGGTTGCATGATCCTTTTCAGGTTGATCTCGCGAATGCGAAAGGGGAGTCAGGTGCCGTAATCGAGGACATAGCGAAGCTGCCTCGCAACTACTGGAATGGCGACGGCACGATTGAAGGAGACTTCACATTCTGGAAGCTCAGCCTGAAGGGCAAGGATGGGGGGATAGACTACGGCCCCCTCCAGGGTAATATCGGAAATACTCAATCGCGCACGGGCACCGACATAGCGCGTATCAGGGTGGCCGCGGACGGTCAGATCGAGTTCATGCCCGAGGAGACAGGCGAGTGGACCGGGGTGCACGGCGACGGGAGCGGCCTGCAGTTCGTGTTCTACTACCTGCAGGACACGCTCGTCGATTCCAAGAATCCGATTTTGCACTTTCGTGTCTCGGAGTGGTTCCTTCAGTATTTTTGCCCTCCGACCAGTTCGAGCCCAACCCCTTGTGCGGTCATCACCGAGGTGATCGATGCTGACTCCGGCAAGCAGATCGCCAAGAGCGATACAATGTACTACGTTGGCAACAACCTCGGTGTTCAGAACATCACAGTAGATGCAATCGACGAGAATCAGTATCACATCACAAGGATCGAGGCGTACAAAGCGGCCTATCAGGGTGATACCGATCCCTGGAGCTCCACCGAGAAGGCGGATCCGGGCCACCCGTTCGCGACATATGACTACACGCGCGCCCACGACGGTTCCATGAGCTTGTCATGGGACGGCGGCGATCCCCATCACTCCATCTTCACGGTCTATGTCTCCCGCACGGCGCAGGTCGGCCTCGTGAAGCGCCTCTCCGGTGCCGACGCCGACCGCTACCGCAGCGAGCCGTTCACCTTCTCCGCCCACCTCGAGCTGCCTGCCGGCGCAGTTCTGCATCCCAGCTATCCGGCGCGCGGTCTGGCCGACGGCGCGACCGAGCTCAGGGTGACCCCGGACGCCGCCGATCCCTCTCGCGGCGAGATGACCGGCATCGCGGCGCTGCCGGATCGCGCGGTCTCGATTCGCGGGCTGCCCGAGGGGACACGGGTGCGCTTCAGCGAGACCGGGGCACCGGATCGGGATCCCTCGGCGTTCTCGACCTCTTGGACCAACGATGTGACCGGCGGCGATAACGGCTCGGCGACGGCCAGACGCCCCGATGCGACTGGTGAGGGGCGCCCCCAGACGGTGACGGCGACCAACGAGGTGAGCGCGGCGACCGGCAAGCTGACGATCACCAAGACCCTCACCGGGCTGTCGCGCCTGACGAGCCGGGATCGGATCGATCTAGCCGGGTCGTTCTCGATCGAGTCGGGCTCCGGCGCCCTGCCGGCCCTCACTTTCTCCAACGCCACGGAGACGACGCCGGCAGGGGGGATCCTGGACGAGGACGTCGACGAGGTCACCTGCACTTGGCGGCTCTCGCGGGCCGCCACCGGCCGGACGATCCTGACCGAGCGGGGATACGCAGTCGCCTCGACCACGGTGGCCGCGCAGGTGCGCGTCGGCACCGGAGCGCTTAGCCTGTCCGACTCCGCCGAGGTCGACATCGGCGGAGTCGAGACGCGGGTCGCCTTCGTCAACGAGTACGGCGCGCCTGTTGAGGACCTCCGCGTCTCCAAGTCATGGCCGGACACCGCCGAGGCGGAGCGCGCCGCGGTGGTCGTCGAGCTCAGCTGGAGCGGAACCGAGCCGGGCGCATCCGGCGTCCTCGGGACTCGCCAGCTCGACGCCGCCGGCGGCTGGTCGGTCGAGCTCGCGGGCATGCCGACCGCGACCGCCGCAACCGGGGAGATCTCCTACACAGCCCGGGAGGTATCGGTCGGGGGTCTCGTCCCGGAGCGGGCCGGATACGAGGTGGCCGTCACTCGACGGGGGGCCGCGATCACGGTGATCAACACGAGGATCCCCACGGTGACGCTTCGGATCGAGAAGTCCGACGCCGAAGGTGGCGCGCCCTTGGCCGGCGCGGGGTTCTCGCTGGAGCCGGAAGGCGGCGGCACCGCTCGCACGGCCGAGACCGACGACAGCGGTGTCGCGCTCATCGCCGGGATCAGACACGGGACCTACCTGCTGAGCGAGACGCGCGCCCCGTCCGGCTACCAACTGGCCACCCGACCCTGGCGCATCGTCGCCGACACCTCCGGTGTCACCGTGTTCGTCGCCGACGAGCAGGGCCGCTACCCCGATGAGGGCTCGCCCGCTCCGGTGTGCCCCGACGGCTCCTTCCGCGTCGCCGTGGCGGACACCCGTACCCCGGAGCTTCCCTCAGCCGGGGCCTCCTCGCCGCTCACCGTAGCGGAGGGCGGCGGCGCCGCGATCGCGTTGGCCTGCGGGCTGCGCGCGCTGACAGCCGGACTCGCGCGCAGGCGGAGGTGAGATCGACTCGGAAGGTCGGTTTCTGATCGATGCGGTCAACATGAACCTGGCGTCCACATCATCATGGCGATGACGATCCCGTGGAGTCAGCTCGCGCAGCTGCGGTGATCCGATTCGACACGGACGCGCTCTTGACGGTGCTCATCGATAACCTAGAATAGGGGAGACCTTTAAGCGCGTACGAGATACCCGCAAGGACTATGACATAGCTCGTCCAGAGCCCTTTTCCCGGATGTCTCACCGTGCCCACGGTCGGATGTCCATTTTTTTGGCGGCCTCTGGTCGCCTGCAACGGAAAGGAGACCGATGGGCACGTCCACCCCGAAGGCGATCATCATGGATGAGGTCGCCGTCAATCGCGCGATGACGCGCATCGCGCACGAGATCTTGGAACGCAACGAGGGATCCCGCGATCTTGCTCTCGTGGGCATCGTGACCCGCGGGGATCTGCTCGCAAAGCAGCTCGTTCATGAGATGGAACAGATCGAGGACGCAAAGATCCTGCTTGGAAGCTTGGATATCAGTTTCTACCGCGATGACTATATGACGAACTTCGCGCCGGCGGTGCACGCGACGCATGTTCCGTTCAACGTCGATGGCAAGCGCATCGTGCTCGTGGACGATATCCTCTACACCGGCCGCACGATCCGCGCCGCCCTCGATGCGATCATGGATCTGGGGCGTCCCAGCCGCATCGAGCTGGCGGTGCTCGTCGATCGCGGCCATCGCGAGCTCCCGATCTGCCCGGACTTCGTCGGAAAGAACGTGCCGTCTTCCCGCGACGAGAACGTGCGACTCTATTTGAGAGAGGTGGACGATCGCACCGCGGTGGAGATCTTCGAGGTCGAGCCCGGTGCCCATGTCGGCTCCGCTCCCTTGGGAGGTGAATGAGCATGTCCTTCGATCACAAGCATCTCATCGATATAGCCGAGTACTCCGACACCGACATCATGACGCTGCTTGAGACGGCAAAAGCCTTCTCCGAGGTCAACAGAAGAGCCATCAAAAAGGTTCCCACGCTCAAGGGCAAGACGGTCGTGAACATGTTCAACGAGCCGTCGACGCGCACGCGCAGCTCCTTCGAACTCGCCGAGAAACGTCTTTCGGCTGACAGCTTGAACTGCGGCGGCTCCTCGACCTCGACCGTCAAGGGCGAGAGCCTCATCGACACGGTCATGACGCTCGATGCCTATCAGATCGACATGATCATCGTGCGCGACAAGCACGCCGGCGCCCCCTATATCATCACCCAGCACTCGCCGGCTTCAGTCATCGACGCTGGCGACGGAAAGCACGGACATCCCACGCAAGCGCTTCTCGACCTCTATACCATCTGGCAGCATCGAGGCCGCATCGAGGGGCTGCGCGTCGGCATCGTCGGCGATATCGGTCACTCGCGCGTGTGCGGCTCGCTCATCCCGGCACTCAAGATCATGGGCGCCGAGGTCACGGTCGTGGGCCCGGGCACGCTCATGCCGGCGTGCCCGGATGTTCTCGGCGTCGACCATGTGAACTTGAATCTGGACGATGTCCTGCCGGATCTCGATGTCGTCTACATGCTGCGCATCCAGAAGGAGCGCCTTGAGGGGGCACCCTTCCCGAGTCTGCGGGAGTACCACGGACTCTACGGTCTCACACGCGCCCGAGAGCGGCTGATGCGCCCCGACGCGCTCATCGCTCACCCCGGTCCCATCAATCGAGGGGTCGAGTTCGATTCGCATATGGCCGATCACCCCGTGCGCTCGGTCATCCTCGACCAGGTCTACGCGGGCATCTGCGTGCGCATGGCCGCCCTGTTTCTTCTGCTTGGAGGTGCCGAAAATGGCCTTGATTCTTAGGAACGCCCATGTCATCGATCCGGCCTGCGGTCTTGATGGCGTGCTTGACGTGCGCATCGCGGGCGAGCGCATCGAGCGCGTCGGAGAGCGGCTTGAAGGCGGCGACAGTGATGATCAGCTCGACCTCACGGGATGCTGTCTGGTGCCGGGACTGGTGGACATGCATGTCCACCTTCGCGAGCCGGGCTATGAGCACAAGGAGGACATCGAGAGCGGCACCCGTGCCGCCGCAGTTGGCGGGTTCACCGCGGTGTGCTCCATGCCCAATACCGATCCGGTCAGCGATTCTGCAAGCGTGATCGAGTTCGTTCTCAGCCGAGCGCGGGCGGCCGGTCACTGCCGCGTGCATCCCTGCGGGGCGATGACGAAAGGGGAGCGCGGCGAGATACTCTCCGAAATGGGTGACATGGTCGCTCATGGCGCCGTGGCGTTCACCGATGACGGCCGCGGCGTACAGTCCGCCGGCATGATGCGGCGCGTGATGGACTACGGCAAGATGTTCGGCAAGGTCTTCATGAGCCACTGTCAGGATGAGGATCTGGTAGGAGACGGCCAGGTGAACGAAGGGGTCGCTTCGACCAAGCTCGGTCTGCTCGGATGGCCTGCCGCCGGCGAGGAGCTTCAGATCGCACGCGACATACGATTAGCCGAGCTCACGGGCGCGCGTCTTCATATCCAGCACGTCTCGACCGCGCGCGGCGTCGAGCTGGTGCGCGCGGCAAAGGCCCGGGGCATCCCGGTCACCTGCGAGGCGACCGTGCATCATCTGTTCTTGACCGAGGATGACCTGGACGGCACGTACGATACGAATCTCAAGGTCAACCCGCCGCTGCGCACGGCTGCGGACGCGGCTGCGCTCGTCGAGGGTCTCGTTGACAAGACGATCGATGCGATCGTGACCGACCACGCGCCCCATGCGGCATGGGAGAAGGCGCGTGAATTCGAGTTGGCGCCATTTGGCATGACGGGTCTTGAGTCTTCTCTCGCGCTCGTGATCAGCAAGCTCGTCCGTCCGGGAACGATCTCATATGCGCGCATGGTCGAGCTGATGTCGATCAGGCCCCGCGAGATCCTCGGCGTGGATTCGATCTCGATCACCGCGGGAAGCCCTGCAGACGTCACGGTCTTCGATCCGAATCTGACATGGACGCTCGGGCGCGATGGCTACCAGTCCAAAGCCGAAAACTGCGGATTTGCCGGAACGGAGCTCACCGGTCGTGCCGTTGACGTGTTCGTTTCCGGCCGACCGACGTTGGCCGATGGTGCCATCTGCTAATATGGGTGTTCGTCGTGCGCGGCACCCCGTACCGCGTGAAATCCGTCTTGACCATGCTGAACCATGGGGTTAGGAGCGCGCATGCCAACGCCTTCTCCTGCTCGCGTGCATGATTTCGAGGTCGTTTCGAACGAGAGCATCGCTGAGCGCATTTTCTCGATCGAGATAGCGGCTCCCGAGCTCGCGCGCGCCATCTCACCCGGACAGTTCGTGAATGTCGCCGTTCCCGGAAACGCGATGTCGCTTTTGCGCATTCCGTTGAGCTATGTGCGCGCAGATATCGACGCGGGATCGATCGTGATGTGGTACGCCGTCGTGGGTGATGGAACGAGACGTTTGTCGAGGATGAAACCGGGGGAGACCTCTACGCTCCTCGGCCCGGGGGGCAGAGGCTGGTCGGTGCCCGACTCGACGACTCGGGCGCTGCTCGTCGCCGGTGGGATCGGTGTGCCGCCGGTGCTCTGTCTCGCTCATGAGCTCCACGAGCGCGGCATCGCCTTCGATGTGTGTCTCGGCAGCATGTCGGCGAAGACGCTCGTGGGAGCGGAGCAGTTCCGCTACCTCGGCGCGGGAACCGTATGCGTGTCAACCGATGACGGCACGGCTGGCCTGTGCGGCTTTTGCACCGACCCCGCAGCCGATATGCTCCTTGCGGGTGGCTATGATTATGTGGCCACCTGTGGTCCGGCACCGATGATGCGCAAGACGGCTGCTGCGGCAGCTGAAGCGGGCACCTACTGCGAGGCCTCGCTGGAGCGTATGATGAGCTGCGGATTCGGCGCTTGCGGCACCTGCAACGTCGAGACGACCGAGGGAATGGAGGGCGCGTGCATGTGCGGCCCTGTGTTCGATGCTTCAAAGGTGGTGGTCTGGTGAGTGCGGTCAGAATGGCCGTCGACGTGGGCGGCATCAAGATGAAAAACCCCGTCAGCACGGCGGCGGGCACGTTTGGTTACGGATGGCAGTTCGATTCCCTGATGGACGTCTCCGCGCTCGGGGCCATCACCACCAAGGGGTGCGCGGCGCTGCCCTGGCCGGGCAACCCCGCCCCCCGTATGGCAGAAGTGCCGGGAGGGATGATGAACTCCGTCGGATTGCAGAACCCGGGCGTCAGGGGCTTCGTCGAGCAATCGGGAACCTATCTCGAGCGCTTGGCGGGCAAGGGAACGCAGATCATCTGCCAGGTTGCCGGACACTCGACCGCTGAATACGTGAGCGCCCTTGAGCTGTTCTGCGAGCTGTGTCCCTGGGCAGCCGGCTTCGAGCTCAATGTGAGCTGTCCCAATGTCGCGGAGGGCGGCATCGCTTGCGGCTCGACTCCCGAGGCCGCAGCCGAAGTGGTGCGCGCCTGCCGACGGGTCTGCGACAGGCCCCTTCTCGTGAAGATGGCGCCCGTGCGCGTCGACGAGATCGCGCGGGCGGTCGAGGATGCCGGTGCGGATGCCCTGACGATCATCAATTCGATCCCAGGTATGTCAATCGACATCGAGACGCACAGGTCCAGACTCAGCAGACCCACCGGCGGACTCTCGGGACCGCTGCTGCACCCGATCGCGGTCCGAATGGTCTGGGAGGCCTTCCGTGCAGTTCGGATTCCGATCATCGGCGTGGGAGGCATCATGACCGGTGCCGACGCAGCCGAGTTCATCCTCGCGGGTGCGACTTCAGTTGCCGTCGGGATGGCGAGCCTCGTGGATCCCGGAGCTTCCCTGCGCATCCTCGCAGAGCTTGAGGCGTGGGCGGACAGACAGGGTGTGAGCGATATCAACGAGCTCGTCGGCGCGTTCGAGGCATAACGCGAGTCTCTCGTCCGCGCCGGGCTTGTGCTCGGTGGGCTCCGAGCACAAGCCCGGCTACATCTCGTTGATATGGAGGGAGCCGAGGAACAGCCAGACCTTCTCCGATGTCACGGTGTAATCCAGTCCGGTCAGCTTTTTTATCTGCTCCAAGCGGTATCTCAGCGTGTTCACATGAATGAACAGTTTTTTGCTCGTCGGTTTGAACTGCTCATTCATTGCAAAGAATGTGGTGAGCGTCTTGAGCAGATGAGGATGGTCGGCCAGCACGTCTGTGTGCGCGAAGAACGCGTCGGTCTCGGGTGACTCGCTGAGCTTGTTGATATGCTGGTAGAACTCAACGTCGCGATATCGGCAGATCGGCGTCGGCCCCGTGAGCAAGCTGCCGTTGCGATATGCGAAGTCAGCTTGCTCATAGGCTTCCTCGGCTTGGGTGAGCGGACGAATGTCGCTCACTCCGAAGTGAAACGTTCCATCGGTGTCGATCTGCTTTTCAAATGACGAAATAAGCTGGTTGTAATCGATCGAGAACTGAACGAACAACGCCATCGAGATCTCATTCAGCTCGTTGACGACCGCGTAGTCCGCGGCGAGGCCCGTGCTCTTCAGATACTCGCAGGCGTCTGTGACCGAGTCTTCGAAGCGATCGATCAGCGTGACCGTCTCGCTCTCGACATCCTGTGACATGAGGAGATCGGTGCAGAACTCCGTGCGAAACAAGATCAGTCCGAGCTCGTCGGGATGATCGAGACCGAGCACCTTCACATTCTCCAATCGCGCATCGCCCGCTTGGAGAAGCTGCTTCATCGCGCATTGCGTGAAATAGGCTCCCCGTTGATCGTTGCCGATCTCTCTGTTGACAGGGTTCAGGACCTCAAAAAAAGAAACACCCTCAGGGATGAGAAGCAACGGCAGCTGCGCCTGATTGGCTTGGGCAAGAATGCGCTGGATTATTTCTGACCCCCTTGTTCCCCTTATAGCCAGAGCCGCACATCGGCGTTCGGAGAGATCGGTGATGAACTCCGCCGTCTCCCCCATGCTGGCAAGCACGTTTTGATCTGCCATGAGCAGCGCGCCCCCGCGGAACCATTCAGTCGTCTCGGTAGATTCGACAACCGTGGCGGAGCGGATCACCTTTGAGGCGTTCCAGATGTCACTCAGCGGCTCAATGGGTGCAGATATGTCGTGTAACAGGCTGTGTAAGGTCAGCATGATTTCCCTTTCCTCCAAAAAACACACACAATAAAGAAATGCGTCAGCAAATGACTCGAAACATCACATCGCCCCATAGTGCAGGGCAGTGTTTTATGGATTGCTATCCCAGCGCGATGTTTAGCCATATTTTTACATACCCGTGGGATAAACAATGGCACATAATCTGCTATCTATATTGATAAAAACCCAGATACATTCCGTTCACTCAAATCGGATACCTCCTCAGAGCAATTGCACTTGAGTTGCAATTGTTGCTCTTTTCCTGCTTAGTGGCAGTTCTGTCGGGGCAGGACTACCAAGGGTAACCCTTATGCAATGCGATGTCACCTTTCTTTTACAAGGGGGTTCGTATTATAATGCATAAGGGGGTTCGTCTTAGCATCGTACGCAGCGCTTTTCCATCTGCGCGGTTTTTTCATGATTAGCTAGCTCGGCGGCATCGTTTTCAGAATCTGAGGTGAAACGTACAGTCGGTACGTGCCGTTTCTGGTTACCCGTCCATATACGGCGTTTTGGCATTGCCCTAGACTGTTCGGATGCCTGCCCCCGCCTGAGGGGCAGAACCTTGTTGATTGAACCCCCATGATGATGACAGGAGGAAACATGAGCTTTGACGCGGGCCGATCCGCTGCGCGGCGCGGCACCACGCTCGCTGCGGCCATGTTGGGATTGGGGTCCCAGTCCATGAGCACCATGCTGCTCTCATATGTGCTCACGACGTTGATCGCGGAGTTCGGGCTGAGCGGTGCGGCCGGTGGCCTCATCTCAACGGTGACAAACATCGGCATGCTCATCGGCGGCATCATCTTCGGCACGCTCGCCGATCGCTGCGGAAGGACGCGGGTCTTCGCGGCCACGGTCGCGCTGTTTTCGCTCGCCACCGGACTCGGTGCGATATCGAGCAGCGTAAATATGCTCTACCTGTTCCGCTTTCTCGTCGGTGTCGGCGCCGGAGGCGAATACGGAGTCGTCATGTCCATGATCGCCGATGCCTATTCGAGGGAGCAGCGCGGCAGGATCACGTCCTATGTGACGGTGTCCGGGCAGATCGGCAGCATCATCGCTGCCATCGCGGCTGCGCTGATAGTCCCGGTGTTGGGTTGGCGCGGACTGTTCGCCTTCGGCGCCCTCCCTGTGCTCTTGGCGATCTGGGCGAGATTCGCGCTCAGAGAGGGTGACGCATGGAAGAGGGCGATTGGGACAGCCGAGGGCCGGCCATCGATTCGAGATCTGTTCTCAAGGGGCCGAGCGACGACGACGATCCGGCTCACGATCATGGCCACTGCTCAGGTCGCAGGATACTTCGGTCTCATGAATTGGTTGCCGGCCATCCTCCAGGGAAGGCTCAACCTCAGTGTTTCCGGCTCCTCGCTATGGATGATCGCCACGATCACTGGCATGTCGATCGGCATGATCGTGTTCGGCCAGATCATGGATAGGCTCGGCGCGAAGGTCGCCTATGGTCTGTTTCTCATCGCATCCGCGATCGCGGTATTCGCGTATTCGTTTGCGGGAAGCGCTGCTGTCATGCTGATCGGCGGCGCGCTCGTCGGTTTTTTCTGCAACGGTATGAACGCGGGTTACGGTGCGATCGTCGGGAACCTCTATCCAGTCGAGATTCGGGCGACGGCGAACAACACGATATTCAACATCGGTCGGGCGGTCGGTGGATTCTCATCGGTTGTGATCGGGTTTCTTCTCGAATCGTTCTCGCTGAGGGCGGCCATGGCCTTTCTCGCGATCATGTACATCATCTCCCTGTTTTGCGTCCTCACGCTGAACATGACGAAGGCGAAGACAGGCTCATCGACGGAACAGGAGCTATCATGAGCGTTCATCTGAAAGGTCTGACCGAGGGCGTGCTCGGTGATGCGACGATCATCGTGGGCGATCCCGGTCGCGTTTCCCTCATCAGCTCGACATGGGATGAATCCGAGGTGGTGAGCGAAAACCGCGAGTTCTCGCTGGCGGTGGGCAGCTTCGAAGGAACGCAGGTATCCATCTGCTCGACCGGCATCGGAGTCGGATCGACCGAGATCGCCGTCACCGAGCTCATCGAGAACGGCGCGCGCGCGATCGTGCGCTGCGGCGGATGCGGGGCATGGCAGGACGGTATCGAACCGGGGGAGATCATCATGAACTCGGGCATGGCTCGTTCCGAGGGCATGTTGAGTTCATATGTGCCGAGCACCTATCCCGCAGTCGCCGATCCGCTTCTTCTGAGCGCCATCCGCTGCGCCATGGACTCAGACGGCATCACCGCCCATATCGGGGTCGGTCTCACGTCCGAGACCTATTATCTGGGTCAGGGCAGGCGGCAGGGATTCGAATCGCGTCTGCGACCGGATCCGGGGCTCATGAAATACTGGACCGACCGCGGTATCCTGAATTGCGAGATGGAGACCGCGGCGCTCTATCTGCTTGGTTCGATTTACAGCGTGCCGGTGGCCAACTCCCTGGTCGTTCATGTCAGTCGAAGAAACGAGATGTGGACCGACGAGGAGGACTACAGGCGCGTGCATCAACGCGCCGCGACGGCGGTGCTTCGCGGCGTGCTCGCCCGATAGCCGCTCTCGTTCCTGTTCTTCTTTCGCAGTTCGCCCGCTATCGGACCGGATCGCTCTCTGAGAGCTCGACCGATGCTATACTGCGAATCGCAGACGTTTTGCGTGAACGCGCTCGCAAGGAGGATACGGTGGAGCTTCGTGATGCTCAGGACAAGGTGATGGTTGCTCTCGATTGCCGCTCGGATCAGGCACTCGCCTTGGCGACAGCTCTGGAGGGTCATGCGCGATGGATGAAGGTCGGCATCACGCTGATCTACGACGAGGGCCCTGCGTTCGTCATGGCGCTCAAGCGACGCGGCTACAAGGTCTTTCTGGATGCGAAGTTCCATGACATTCCGTTCCAAGTCGAGCGGGCGGTCAAAAGCGCATCTTTTTCCGGCGCGGATCTCATCACCGTTCACGGTGCCGGTTCCGCGCAGATGCTGCGGGCGTGTCGCCGCGGCGCCGATGAGGCTGCCGATGTCATGGGCAAGCGTCCGCTTCTTGCGGCGATCACCGTGCTCACGAGTATGAATGAGGAAGAGCTTGCGCGCGTGGGCGTCACGCGCCCGATCGCCGAGCAGGCGCTCGCCCTGGCGCGTCTGGCGCATGACAGCGGGATCGATGGCGTGGTGTGCTCGCCCCAAGAGGCAGCTTCCATGCGCAGCCTTCTCGGTCCTGATGCCCTTGTCGTGACGCCTGGGGTACGTCCTCGCGGGGCGGCTCGCGGGGATCAGAGCCGTGTCGCGACGCCTGCTGAGGCGGTGCGCGCAGGAGCGAGCCACATTGTCGTCGGCAGGCCCATCACCTGCGCGGATGATCCACTTGCCGCATTCGATGCCATTGTGGGCGAATTGGTCGACGATGTCGCCTGAGATAATGTGTTGCCCCCTAACCTGCTGAAACTTAGCGAACGTTCTATGAATTAGCTTGATATCCGCACTTCTTGAGACCTGTGCACTTGAACTTTGATCGCCGTTCGTCTAACCTATGATGCGGTTCGCAGGTCGGTTAGCCCGTTTTCCAAGCTTGACTACCTGATTTGATAGTAGAAACGTAGATATTGGAGGTTCTAATGGCGCTACCTCAGCTCACTGACGAGCAGCGCAAGGCCGCACTTGAGAAAGCGGCTGCCGCCCGTCATGCACGTGCCGAGCTTCGCGAGAAGATCAAGAAGGGCGCGATCTCGCTTGAGTCGGTTCTGAACTCAGACGATCCCATCGCTTCTCGTATGAAGGTCTCCACCCTGATCGAGTCGCTTCCCGGCTACGGCAAGGCCAAGGCTGCCAAGATCATGGATGAGCTCGGTATCTCTGCTACGCGGCGCGTTCAGGGGCTCGGAGTTCGCCAGCGCGAGCAGCTGCTCGCCCAGCTCACCAAGTAAGTAGTGGACTGCGCTGAATCAACGCTTTTCGTGATCTCAGGACCGTCAGGAGCAGGCAAGGGAACACTCGTCGCGCATGCGCGCGCACTGCTTCCTCGCTTGGGCCTGACGGTTTCGGCTACCACGCGCGCCCCCCGCGAAGGTGAAGTCGATGGCAAAACGTATTATTTTCTGTCGCGCGAGAAGTTTACGGCCTTGATCGATGGCGGCGAATTCGTAGAGTGGGCGGAAGTGCATGGAAACTTCTACGGCACGTTGAGAAGCGAGATCGACCGCTGTCTGGGCTTGGGCGTCTCGTTGATCATGGAGCTTGACCCCCAGGGTGCATTTCAGGTTCGGCAACAGTTCCCTGAGGCTGTTTTGATTTTTATCATGCCGCCGAGTCTCGGTGTCATCAGAAGGCGGCTTGTCAGCCGAGGCAGCGAGACCGCTTCGACGCTGGAGCGCCGTCTGGTCGATGCCGAGCGGGAACTTCAGCTCGTCGGTCGATACGATGCCGTCGTCATCAACGATGATCTTGATCGGGCGTGCGAGGAGCTCGTCCGCATCATCAAACGCAACGAAAGGATATGATGCCCGTGTCAGTCGTCAAACCACCGATTGATGAGCTGTTGGACAAAACCGAACGAAACCGATTCCTGTTGGCCTCGCTCGCTTCCAAGCGCGCATGCGATATCAATAGCATGCTGCGCGGTCAGCACAGCCGTGTTCTCGCCGTGCAGGACGTCGATGACATCACCATAGCTTTGTCCGGTAAAGACACCATCTCGATGGCGATGGATGAGATCGCCGATGGTGACATCTCGTTTGATCTTCCGCGTTTCGAGGAAGCACTCGGCCACCGCGCCGCAGACGTCTAGATGACCAGTCGCGTCTGCTTGGTCCACTACCATGAGGTCGGACTCAAGGGAAAGAACCGAGCGCATTTCGAATCTTTGCTCATCGATACGATAAAGGCGGCTCTTGCCGCCTTTTCCGTGGACCGCGTCGTTCGAATATCCGGGCACGTGCTCGTGACGTTCTCGGATGCTGACGACGCTCGGCGAGCTTTCGATGTGATCGCAAGGGTGCCGGGTGTCGCCAGGGTATCTCTCGCCTTCCGCACGAGACGCGTTCCGCAGCACTATTGCCGCGCCGCGATCGCCGCGCTCACCGAGTTCGGCTCATTTGAGACGTTCAAGGTTCATGCGCGGCGATCGCATACCGATTACCCGCTGTCCTCGCTCGAGCTCAACGCTCAGGTGGGAGATGCCCTGTGTCAGGCGTTTCCCGACAAGGTAGTGCGGATGCACGAACCCGATGCCGTCGTGAACGTCCTCGTGGTGCAAGGGGAGGTGTTCGTCTACGCGCGTTCGGAAAGGGGTGCGGGCGGCCTCCCCGTCGGAAGCGCGGGAAAGGTTGTGACGCTGCTCTCATCGGGGATAGACTCGCCCGTAGCGACTTGGTTGCTTTCCCGGCGCGGTGCGGTCTGCGTTCCCGTGCACTTCTCCGGTCGACCTCAGACGGCGGCGTCGAGCGAGGATCTGTGCCAGGACATCATCTCTGCCTATGCGCCGGCCATCCAGATAGGCCGGCTCTATGTCGTGGCATTCGGTGACTGTCAGCGCGCGATCTCATTGGCGTGTCCCAGTGCCCTGCGCGTGATCATGTACCGCCGCATGATGTATGCGCTCGCCGAGCGCGTGGCGCGCATCGAGGGGGCTCGGGCGCTCGTGACCGGCGAGTCGCTCGGCCAGGTCGCCTCGCAGACGCTCGAGAACATTCAGGCGGTGGACGACGTCGTGTCGATACCTGTCCTGCGGCCCCTCATCGGCTCGGATAAGCAGGAGATCATCGATCGAGCGCAGGCGATCGGCACCTTCGACATCTCCTGCGAGACCGCTTCGGATTGCTGCACGCTGTTTATGCCGCGTCGGCCAGAGACCCATGCAAAGATGTGCGAGGTGCGTCGCAGCTGGGACCTCATCGATCATGAGGGGATGCTCGAGCAGCTGATGGATACCATCGAATACGTTGATTTCACGAGCGGCAGCTACCGCCCGCCGCGTGCTCTGCGCGAGCGCCATCGCTCGCTCGCTCAACGAGGCGCAGACAGCTCGATGGAATAGGATACGAGAGAGGCAGCCATGAGTGCCAATTTGGATAGCGACCTGAAATTTGCGATCCTGATAGATGCGGACAACATATCCGATAAATACATCAAGATCGTTTTGGACGAGGTGGCAAACTACGGTATCGCCACCTACAAGCGAATCTACGGCGATTGGACGAGCCCGCGGCTCGCATCGTGGAAGAACTGTCTGCTCGAGAATTCGATTCTGCCGATGCAGCAGTACAGCTACACCTACGGCAAGAACGCGACGGACTCAGCGATGATCATAGACGCGATGGATATATTGTATTCCGGCACGGTCGACGGCTTCACGATCGTGAGCTCGGATTCGGATTTCACGCGTCTCGTCGCCCGTTTGCGAGAAAGCGGGATGCAGGTCATCGGCATGGGCGAGCAGAAGACCCCCGAGCCGTTCATCTCCGCCTGCAACCAGTTCAAGTATCTTGATCTGCTCTTCGAGGCCCGGAAGGCAGACGAGGCGGCCGAGGAAGAGCAAGAGGTCGAGGAGGCACCGCGCAGCAAGCACCAGCGAAAGGGCTCGAGTGTCGGGAGACGAGCGTCCAGCGAGCGCGATCGCGAGCGCGTCACGGGACCCCATCCCGGCCAGGGAGCGCAGGATCGACGGCCCTCCCTGCTCGCCTCGGCGCAGCCGGACAGCGCGGAGCCCGATTTCGATGAGCTGAGTCGCGCCGACAGGCGTCGACGCATGCGCACGATTCGCACGACGATCAACTCGGTCATCGACAAGTTCTCAGACGATGAGGGCTGGCTTTCTCTGGGACGTCTCGGAGACCAGCTCTCCAAGCGCATGCCCGATTTCGATGTCCGCAACTACGGTTTCAAGAAACTGCTTCCCTTTCTGAAGTCGCTGGGCGCCTACGAGTTCGACGAGTCCTCCGGCGAGTCGGGACATCGTCAGATTCATCTGCGACTTCGACAGGATTGAGCAAGTCGGCGCTTCATTGGTGCCTACCCGTCGCATGCCTCGATGCTCGGTGCGCGCACCAAGGGAGAACGTGGTATCATTGACGCCACAGGCAGTGATGGGGACAAGTAGATGCGCCCTGCACGGATGAGAGAGCGGACGGGTGCTGCGAGTCCGTACGCGCAGGCGCAGCGAAGATCACCCCGGAGCCGCGGTTCGAACCGCTCGGGTTTCTCAGAGCGCAGTAGATGCCGCCGAGATGGTCGTCGTCACAGACCAGCCGAGTAACGGGTGCCAGGCGCACCTGAGCTGGGTGGTAAAGCGAAGGGTATCAGTCGCGAGCGGGCGAATCTCGTCTTGCACGTGTTCAGGCGCTTCGTCCCAGCTCGAGGGACGGAGCGTTTTTTTCTCGTCACCGCGCGTCGGCACCAGATGGGATCGGGCACATCGGTGCCCTTGGAAAAGGATGGAACTCTCGCATGGGCAATGATTACAAGCACACCATGAATCTTCCGAAGACTGGTTTTCCAATGCGCGGAAGTCTTGCAAAGACCGAGCCGGCGCGCCTTGAGTCATGGCGGTCGGCGCGCGTCTATCGACTGGCTCAGCAGCGCTGCAGCGAGCAGGAATCGTTTGTGCTCCATGATGGTCCTCCGTATGCCAACGGTCCGATCCACATGGGTCACGCGATGAACAAGATCGGCAAGGACATGATCAATCGCTACTGGATGATGCGAGGCAGACAAGTTCACTTCGTACCGGGATGGGACTGCCATGGTCAGCCGATCGAGCATAGAGTCGAGGAGAAGCTGGGCACCGAGAGGTTCAACCGGACGCCGGTGGAGAGGATTCGCGAGCTGTGCCGCCGTTTTGCCGTGGAGAACATCGAGGTCCAGAAAGCCGGGTTCGAGCGGCTCGGCGTGCTCGCGGACTGGGACAATCCCTACCTCACGTTGCATCATGAGCACGACGCGGCGGATATCGAGGTCTTCAAGAGCCTGTTTGATCAAGGCATGATCTACCGGGGCCACAAACCGGTCCATTGGTGCAAGCACTGCCATACGGCTCTCGCGGAGGCGGAGATAGAGTACGGCGACGAGACATCTCCGTCGGTCTACGTTCGCTTCGAGCTGACGGATACTCCGAAGGGATTGGAGGGCTTCTCCGGACCGGTTGATTTCATCATCTGGACGACCACCCCCTGGACGCTCCCATCCGATCAGGCTGTCTCGTTGAAACCCGGTGCCATCTATACCGCGATCGAGCACGCCGGACGGGCCGAGCTCATGGCGGAGGAGCTCGCTGAGCGCGTGTGCGAGCAGCTCGGCTGGGATCTGACGCCGCTTGAGGTCGATGGCCGACCCTATCGAGTCGTCGCCGAAGACCTATTTCATCTGCGCTATCGTCAACCGATCTTTGATCAGGTGCGGGGGATCGCGCTCCTCGCCGATTACGTCGGCCTGGACGAGGGAACCGGAATCGTCCACAACTCACCCGGTCATGGTGTCGATGACTACTATGCCTGCATGGCCGAGGACATGGAGATCTGCATGCCCGTGGATGATGACGGACGATTCTACTCAGGCGAGAGCTTCGGTACCGGGGGGCCGTTCTCCGGGCTCGATACCGACGAGGCCAATCCCGAGATAATCGAGTATCTGCGTGAGCGCGGCACGCTCGTCGGCGAGAAGCGAATCTCGCACAGCTATCCGCATTGCTGGCGCTGCGGCAACCCGGTGCTGTTTCGGGCGACGGATCAGTGGTTCGTATCCATGGACGCCGCGAATCTGCGATCCCGCGCCCTTGAGGCGATCGATACCTGCGTGCGCTGGTATCCGGGCAACGCTTCGAATCGTCTGTCCGCGATGATCGAGGGCCGACCGGACTGGTGCATCTCGCGACAGCGCAACTGGGGCGTACCGATTCCGAGTTACACGTGCGCGGCCTGCGGCGAGAAGGTCATGACCGACGAGACGCTCGATGCCGTGATCGAGCTCTTTCGCGACCGGGGCTCCGATGCCTGGTTCACCGAGACTCCTGAGAGCTATCTGGGGGCCGCGTGCGCGTGTCCCGCATGCGGCTCTCATCGCTTGAAGGCGGATAAGGATATCTTGGACGTCTGGTGGGACTCCGGGGTGTCTTGGCAGGCCGTTTTGCGAAAGCGGCCCGGTCTCAGCTATCCCGCCGATCTTTACCTTGAGGGATCCGATCAGCATCGCGGCTGGTTCCAGTCCTCGTTGCTCACGAGCGTGGCCGCCGAGGGCACGGCACCGTTCCGGGGGGTCGTCTCTCAGGGCTTCGTCTTGGACGGACAGGGCAGGAAGATGTCGAAGTCACTCGGCAACGTCATCGATCCGAACGCCATCTGCGAGGAGATGGGGGCGGATATCGTTCGTCTGTGGGTCGCCTCGGTCGATACGTCATCTGATGTCGCCTGTGATCGCGACATCCTCGCGCGCACCTCGGACGCCTATCGCCGCTTTCGCAACACCTTTCGGTTTTTGCTCTCTGAGCTGGAAGGCCAGTTCGATCCGAAGACGGATGCCGTCGATGTGGCGCAGCTGCTTCCGCTCGATAGGCTCATGCTCGCCAAGATGACTCTGGTCCAAGCGGAGGTGACGGGCGCGTATGCCTCGTATGAGTTCAACCGCGTCTACCGGACGCTTTATGACTTCGTCGTGACCGAGCTCTCGAATGTCTATCTCGATGCGCTCAAGGATCGCCTGTACTGCGAGCGCGCTGACGCGCCCGCGCGCCGCAGCGCGCAGACCGTTCTGTCCGAGTTGCTCTCCATGCTGCTTCGGGACCTGCAGCCGATTCTCGCATACACGACAGACGAGGTCATGGCATTCGCCCCGTCCGGTTGCCGAGACGACCAGACATACGCTGCACTGCTCGAATGGTATGAGACGCCGCTTTCCCTTGGCGAGGCCGAGAGTCTCTCACCGGTTCTGGAAGCCGCTCTCGAGCTGCGCGCGGCTGTGACCAAGACGCTCGAGGACGGGCGCGCAGACGGGGAGTTCACCAAAAGCCAGGAGGTGCGTGTGCGCGCGACCGTGCCCGCGGCCATGCACGAGTTGCTCACAGGAGCCGATGCTCCCGATCTGGCTGAGTTCTTCATCGTAGCCGAAGTCGAGCTCGTCGCCGGAGAGGAGCTCGCCATCGAGATCGCAGCCGCCGAAGGCGAGCGCTGCGACCGATGCTGGCGCTACCGCGAATCGACCGGCCCCCACGGAGAGCACGCTCGCATCTGCGACAGGTGCGCGGACGCGATGGGGGTGTGAGGTGCTGCCGGCTCTGTCGATGGCGCGGCGGCCGCCGCTCGCGCGGCGTCTCGCTGTAACGGCGCTGCTCGCCGCATCGCTGATCGCTGCAGACCGCATCTCGAAGAACGCCGCGGTCTTGGCGCTCGCGAGCCGCGGCGGCATCGAGATGATACCCGGTATCATGTCGTTTCGACTGACCGCCAACACGGGGATGGCGTTCAGCTTGGGTGCGGGTCTCGGTGTCGTGTCCATTGCGCTGACCGCGATCGTGAGCGCGGCGGGAATCGTCTATCTCGTTCGCGCGCCGATCGTGTCGCGTCTGGAGCCCATCGGTCTCGGCATGCTCATGGGGGGATCGATCGGCAACGCGATCGATCGCGTTCTCTACGGGAGCGTGACCGATTTCATTCAAGTGAGAATCATGGACTTTCCCATCTTCAACGTCGCCGATATCGGGATCACTCTGGGGATTCTCGTCGCGCTATTCGGGTTCATGAAGCTCTCTCCGGCCAATCAGCGAGCCTTGGATCGAGATGAGGCGGCTCGAGACATCCGTTCGGATATCGAGGACGATGGCTCATCGGTCAACGAGAAGTGATGCTGCTGTGAGCGATCGAGAGCTCAGCTATGTCGTGGATGCGACCGAAGCCGGTCAGCGGCTTGATGCCTACCTCGGTGGCCGGCGCGCCTGTCCGACGCGGTCGGCTTGCGCCCGTCTCATCGAGCGGGGCGCTGTGAGCGTCGACGGTGCGATGCAATGCTCGAAGAGCTTCATCGTCTTGTCCGGACAGCGCGTCGACCTCGCTTATTCTGAGCAGGTGGAGGCCGCCGTCGTCGCCGGAGAGCCGATTCCGCTCGATATTCGCTTCGAGGACGAGTATCTCATCGTCCTATCGAAGCAGCGCGGTCTGGTGTGCCACCCCGGACACGGGCACGATTCGGGCACGCTGGCGAACGCCCTCGTTCATCACTGTGGCATCGATCATCTCGGAACGTTGCAGGGAGAGGATCGTCCCGGCATCGTCCACCGTCTTGATCGGGACACATCAGGTCTCATGCTCGCAGCAAAGGATGATGCCACCCAGCGCGCGCTGCAGGACCTGATCAGGCTCCGCACGCTCGATCGCCGTTATATCGCTCTGGTTCACGGGGTGATCGCCCGTGACGCCGGGACGATCGATACGGGCCTTGCTCGTTCGAGCCGAGACCGTCTGAAGATGGCCGTATCCGACGATCCGGCGGCTCGGCAGGCGATCACGACGTTTCGGGTGCTCGAGCGATTCGACGCCGCGCGGGGTGATGAGGGCTACACGCTCATCGAGTGCCATCTCTACACGGGGCGCACTCATCAGATCCGTGTCCATATGCGCTATATATCCCATCCGATCGTGGGCGATCCGCTCTACGGAAGAAAATCGAAGCGCGCGGAGCTGGGGCTCACGAGGCAGTTCTTGCATTCCTGGCGTCTGCGGTTCACGCATCCGGTGAGCGGGGAGCGAGTCGAGGTGACCGATACGCTGCCCTGGGACCTTGCAGCCTCACTCGACGACCTCGCGAAGCGCTCGATCGGTCGAACCGATGCGGGCACCGAAATCATCGAGCGCCTCGGAGCGCGCGAACCCTGATCGCGCCGCGCCGCGCATGTGCATTCTCAGATATTTCTCTGGAGCACCGTATCCCCTCGTTGTACGCGACGTGCAAAAGATCGTCTGTGGACTACACTGGTATGGTCTGCAACTACAGCGTCTGACGGCCTCGACTCGATGGAGTGTTCTCGTGCGGCTCATACCTCTTGAACTGACACCGATCGCGATCTTCAATCTTTTCGTGATGGTGTTCTTTTTGGTGTGCCTTTTTTACCAGATCGTCTTCTTTTTCATTGGTATGGTTCGCGGAGAGGTGAAGATCGCCCCTGCGAAACGGCTGCATCGGTATGGCTTCTTCATCGCGGCGCACAATGAAGAGGCTGTCATCGCGAATCTCGTCACCTCCATCAAAGAGCAGGATTATCCCTCTGAGCTGATCGACATCTTCGTCGTGGCAGATGCCTGCACCGATGAAACCGCCCGCGTCGCGCGCGAAGCGGGCGCGATCGTCTATGAGAGAAACGATCTCGCGCGCAAGGGAAAGAGCTGGGTCATGGACTACGGATTCGATCGGATCCTGACCGAGTATCCGGGCCGTCATGAGGCATTTTTCGTGTTCGACGCCGACAACCTGATCTCGTCAGGTTATGTGAGCGTCATGAACGATGCGTTCGATCAGGGATTCATGGCCATCACGAGCTACCGCAACTCTAAGAACTTCGGAAGTTCCTGGATCTCGGCAGCCTATGCGACATGGTTTCTTCGCGAGGCGAGATTTCTCAACAACGCGCGCATGATCTGCAAGACATCGTGCGCGGTATCCGGATCAGGATATCTTGTCGCCGCGAACATCATCGAGGGGATGCATGGGTGGGACTTTCACACCCTTACCGAGGACATTCAGTTCTCCACGTTCTGCGCGGTCCACGGCGTTCGCATCGGATACGCGCCCGCTGAGTTCTACGATGAGCAACCAGTCACCTTCGCTGCTTCCTGGAAGCAGCGGATGCGCTGGACGAAGGGATTCTACCAGGTCTTCTTCACATACGGCAGGCATCTGTTCAAATCGATGCTGCTGTTCCGCCGCTTCGCCGCCTATGATCTGCTCATGGTGATCGGGCCCGCGATGCTGCTATCGTTGATGTCGGTGCTCGCGAATGGAACGTTTCTCATCGTGGCCATGCTCTCGAGAGGCTTTCTTGTGACCGAATCAGAGATCGAGATGTGTTTGGGCTCGCTTGTGATGACATTTGTCAGCATGTATCTGTCATTTTTTATCATGGGCGCTCTCACCACGTTGCTCGAGCGCAGGCACATCCACTGTCCCAAGCGCTGGCGCGTGATCTCGAACCTGTTCACATTCCCGCTGTTCATGTTCACCTATATGCCGATCACGGTCGCTGCGCTGTTCCTGAAGGTGGACTGGGTCCCCACGCCGCACGCGGTATCGGTCACGCTGGAGCAGGTGGTCGGCGCGTCGAAGCATCAGGCGTCATGATCTGATCACACCTGACTGCTCGGACCTCTTCGGTTGAACAGCAGGTTGCTCGCGCCGCGCCGCACGACATCGAGAAAGCTCAGCGAGCGGACCATGCGCTCATCGGATATATAGCGCTTCATCGCTCTCAGCGCTCGCTTGCTGTCGCGAGCGCTGAAGGAGAACGTTCCACTTGACTTGGTGAGGACGGCGAAGCGGGGAATCCACGTTCCCTTGAACATGACCGATGCGGCGACGCGGTCAACCTCGTCCCACGGGATCTGGATGCAATCCGCCGGGTTTCGACTGTTGTAGAACTCGATGGCTCGGTTGCCGATCATGATGTTGCCACGGGTGGCAAACGCACCCGAGGTCGCCGGCATCACGAGATCTACGACGCTGTTAAGCGATTGCACCATGGCAGGTCCATTCCATCCCTTCGGTTACCGTCGCCGCCGCACCCCGTTGTTTTCCTTACATGATGTTCAGCACGCGGCCGATGATTCCGATCGCGAACAGCGCGACGATGATGACGATAGGGGAGACGCGCTTTCTGAGCAGCCAGCATATGAGAAGCGTCAGAAGAACGGCGGCGAGACCGGGAATGAGAGAATCCAGGTTCTGCTGCAGCGTCGTCTGCTTCATCTCGTTGAGACCGTCCGCGCCCAGTACACTGTACTGCGTCAACGCGTCATGTATGCCCTGGGCTCCGCCGCGCAGGTGGTCCCAGTCGATGAACGCGCCAGCGGATTGCTTGACGGTCGAGACGACGGGTGTGAACGAGATCGAGACCCATCGTTGCACGAGGGCGCCGATGATGAACATGCCCAGAATCGACGCGCCCTGCGTGACCTTGCTGAGCAGACCGCCCCTCAGATTCTGAGCGATGGTCGTGCCGACGCGATATCCGAATTCCAAGGTGTACCAGATGAATCCCATGCGGATGATATTCCAGGCAAAGAAGAACAGCAGCGGTCCGATGACGCTGCCACCTGATGCCAAGGAGGCACCGAGGGCACCGAGAAGCGGCCGCAGCGTGTACCAGAACACCGGGTCGCCGACTCCGGCGAGCGGGCCCATCATCCCGACCTTCACACCCTGGATGGCTGCATCGTCGATCGCGGTGCCGGCGGCGCGGTCCTCCTCGAGTGCGAGCGTCACGCCCATCACCGGGGCCGACACGTACGGGTGCGTGTTATAGAACTCGAGATGACGCTTGAGAGCGGCAATCTGGTCGTTTTTGTCCCCGTAGAGCTTTTTGATCGCAGGGATAATGGAATAGCACCAGCCGCCGTTCTGCATGCGCTCATAGTTCCAAGATCCCTGGAGGAACTGGTGTCGCCAGGCGATCTTGAATCGATCAGATCGTGATAGCCGAGTCTTGTCCGTCATGTTATCTCACTCTCCTGCGGTCTCAGTAGTCGTTCAAGATATCGCCGAGCGGGTCTCCCGTGGCGCTCCCGCCGCCGGCCTCAGCGCTTTGCTTGAGACCGAGATAGAGCAGGGCGAGAGAGACGCCGATGACTCCCAGCGCGATAAGCGTGAGCTGAGAGATCGCAGCGAGGGCGAATCCCAGAGCGAAGAAGGGCCAGACCTCTTTGGATGCCATCATGTTTATGACCATGGCGTAACCGACGGCTGCAACCATCCCGCCGCCGACCGCCATGCCGCCTGAGAGCCAATCCGGCATCGATCTCAGAATGCCCTCGACGGCCGCGGAGGGGATGAAGCAAAGCGCCGCAGCGGGGATCGCGATACGCACTCCCTGCATGAGAATAGCGATGACCTGCCATATCTCGATCATGCGAAAGTTGCCCTTGACCGCGGCCGCGTCCATGATGTGCGCTATCGGGATAGCTATGGTGCGGCAGACCATCGTCAGGAACAGACCCGCTATAGAGAGCGGAACCGCCATGGCTATCGCCGCGGTGATGGCATGGTCGACCTCGGTGGGCGAGGTTCCGCCGGATGGCAGGGCGAGGACCATGATGATGGCTGAGGCGACCGACGCGAGAGCCGCGTCAGGCGCCATGGCGGCACCGACGTTCGCCCAGCCGAGAGCTATCATCTGGAGCATCCCGCCCAAGGTGACCCCTTCGACGAGATGGCCGCTCACCAAGCCGATGAGCGAGCATGCGACGAGGGGCTGATGAAACTGGAACTGGTCCAAGACGCCGCCCATACCTGCGAGCAGGGCGACGATGACGATGAGTGCAATGGTGATCGGTGGCATGCTGCCTCCTTCTAACTCAGGTGCAGTTCGGATTTTGCCTTGTTGAGCATGTTCTTGAATGACCCCGCTGAATCGTTCGGCACCTTGCGGGCATCGAACTCGATGCCGTGCTCGAGAAGCCCCTCAAAGGCGGTGACATCATCTCGACCCATCGAGACGGAGTTGGTGATAACGACCTTGCCCTGCGAGTGGGCGATCGATCCGAGGTTCACCTTCTTGATATCGAGACCTCCCTCTACCGCTCGAAGCAGATCTTCAGGTGTCTCGAACAGCAGCATCGCCTTCGTGTCGCCGAAGCGCGGATCGCGGGCGACTTCGATCATCTTGTCGATGGGAACGACGTTGACCCGCACCCCTGGCGGCGCCGCCTGCTCGATCATGCTTTTTCTGAGCGCGTCGGAGGCGACGTTGTCGGATACGACGATGATGCGATCAGGACAGGAAGTCTTGGTCCAGGTCGTCGCGACCTGGCCATGCAGCAGGCGCGTATCGATGCGAACGAGTACGAACTTGATGTGACCGTCACCCAGCACGGTTCCCTCCGGAATCTGAGCGCCGGATGGCTTCTGTGCGTGCTGAGGCCCCTTTGACCTCGTATCGGCTGCATCGAGGTTCTCGGGCAGCACCCGCACGCCTCGACGGGCCTCCTGCACGACATGGGCCGCGAGCGCGTGAGCGCTGGCCGCCCCGGGCCTCGCGGAGTAGGCCTCGATGAGCATGGGCAGATTGAGACCGGTGAGAACAGCCCAGCTCTCATGCTCTTTGCAGATCGCGCTGATCTGATTGAATGGCGTTCCGCCCCACAGATCGACGAGGAACAACACCTCGTTTCGATCATCAAATGAAGCGAGGGCCTCCTCGACCTTGCTGCGAAAGTCATCCGGTCCCATGCTTGCGGCAAGCGAGACCGATGCCACGGCCTGCTGGTCGCCGAAGACCATCGACCCGGTCTGTCTGATCCCGTCTGCCAAGGTACCGTGGCTTGCGAGGACGATTCCGACCATCACACATAACCTCCTCTATTTCTTCTGATATCCAACACAACAGCAGAGTTCATACCCATTCTCAGGTCAACGAGTCAGATTCAATTGATGTGAATGCTCATGAGTGTTCGCGTCGCGGGATCGCAGCGCTCTGAGAGGGCGCCCCCCAGAGCTTGCTCGGGTATACAATGAACTCATGCTCGAAGCTCACCGGCGCGAGTACCGATGAGCTTCGAGTGATCGGTTCTCATCAGCGATCTCGCAACACGCGTCAGGAGCTACCATGCGCACATGCAATGCACTCGATCACGTCTCACTTCCGATAGCGGCTCAGCAAGGAGAGGCCGCTCCCTTGGACGCGCGCGGACTTCAGCAGGAGTATCTGGACATCGCTCGAGGCCTTGACGGAGACGCGCGATCCCATGAGGCCGGCGACTCGTTTCTTGTCTCCGCGGGCGCCCTGTATCATGGCGGTCCGGTGCAGTGGAGCTTCGTCCCGAGGATATTCTCAAAGCGGGATCTGGGTCACCTCGCGTGGATCGCCGAGACGATGGGCGCCATCATGGATAAGCTCACGCGGCGCTATCTGGATGATCCGACTCTGCGTTCGATGTTCGGGTTCACGCCGGATCTCGAGGCGCTCACGATGCTGTCCTGCGGCTATGAAAGCCTGCTTCCGATCGCGCGCGTGGATATCTTTCTGAACGATGAGACCGGGGACTTCAAGTTCTGCGAGCTGAACACCGACGGCTCATCGGGGATGCTCGTGACCGAGGAGGTGAGCCGTGCATACATGGCGACCGAGACGGGCAGGCGCTTCGCCGAGCGGCATGATCTCTCGGCGTTCGATGTGTACGGAGCCTGCGCCGAGACGGTCATCGGATGCTATCGCGAGGCCGCCGGCAACGTCGAGTTTCCGACGATCGCGGCGGTCGACTACGCTGAAAGCATCGCGGCCGAGGAGATCGAGGTTCTGTCGCGCGTTTTTCCCGACCACGGCGCCGCTCTGCGGTTCTGCGATATACGCGATCTGAGCTACGAGAACGGCGTCTTGCGCGATGCGATCGGGCCGATCGACTGCGTCTGGCGTCGCGCCGTCCTCTCCGAGATGCTCGAGAAGCCCGGTTCGGGACCAGATGCGCTCATGGCGTGCTCGCGTGAGCCGCATGTGCCGATCGTCGGCGGGTTTCGCTCATGGCCGTGTGCCACCAAGACGGTCTTCTCGGTGCTCCGCGACCCCTATGTCGCCGAGTTCCTCACCGAGGAGCAGCTTGATTTCGTCCGAAAGCACGTTCCCGAGACATATCTCCTCGACCAGAAGAGCGATCTCACCAGGTTCTCCGATCGAATCAGATGGATCGTCAAGCCGCGTGACGGATATAACAGCATCGGCGTTCGCGCGGGACTTGATTGCACCGATGAGCAGTGGGTCTCCGTTCTCGAGGAGATGGCGCGCACCGGCGGCACGATCCAGGAATACGTCTGCCCCTACAGCACGATGAATGTCGAGGGCGCCAGCTCGGCTGCCGGGTCGGATCCGCAGATGTACATGAACATGGAGGGTCTGTACCTGTTTGATGGGAGATTCTCGGGGGTGTTCACCCGCTGCGGCACGAACGCTGTGATCGGCGAGGCGGCCGGCAGGCTCAACATGGGCTGCCTTGTCAGCGATGGTCCGGCGAAGGGCCTCGGCATGGGCTCCTCCCGATCGTGACCGTCTTGTCCGCTGCGCCGGCGCGCGTCGCAGCGCAGGTCGTCCTGTTGGTGCTTCTGGGTATCGCGGCGCGCATCGATGCGATGCGGTGCCGGCTGCCCAACGGTCTCGCCTGCGCCCTTGCCGCAGCGGGAGCAGCGAATGCGTTCGCAACAGGAGGAGTCGATATGCTGCTCGCGCGCCTGGGGGGCGCCCTTGTCGCGTTGTGTCTGCTCGCAGCGATCGAGCTCCTCTGGCGCTCTCGGCGCTCGGAGGTCGGTATCGGCTTCGGAGACATCAAAGCCGTGTTCGCTCTCGTGCTCGCCGGACCGCTCAGTGCATTTGTCGCCTTTGTGATCGGTTTGGTCGCGCTTGCGATCACCGGTGTCGCGCTCGGTCGGCGTGCCTTGCCTTTTATTCCCTTTCTCGCCCTGTCCTACCTGCTTGTGATATGCACGGAAACGGCGCTTCGCCTCTTTTGATCTGAGCGTTCGCCCTGAGGGCCCTGACGCGAATCCCATCGCGCCTCGCGTTCGTCCCCGCGCTGTGCGATGATGCATGCAGCGCATCAAAGAGGAGGCCTGAGATGAGCTATAAAGCGAGCAATCGATCGGCAGTGCGTCGACGCATGGCGACGATTCCGGACTCCCTGTCCGACGGCTTGGTAAAGCGCATGCTGAGCGATAGAGCTCAGGGCTGGCGCAACCCCCTGTGCTCTCGTGATGTCGACGCGCGGCGCCGCCACCGGCGCGACCGCGATACGATGAGCGCGTGGAGGCCCTCCTATGTTCGCGACGTCGAAAAGATCATGCATATCCCCGCGTACAACCGGTATGCGGGCAAAACTCAGGTCTTTTCATTCAGGAGCAACGACGACCTGTCGCGACGCGGCCTGCATGTGCAGCTCGTGGCACGTATCGCGCGCGACATCGGATACGCCCTGGGACTCAACACCGATCTCATCGAAGCGATCGGCCTGGGACACGATCTGGGGCACACGCCGTTCGGTCATGCCGGCGAGAGATGTCTGAACGAGGTGTACCGGCCCCACTGCGGTCGATGGTTCTTGCACAACGTGCAATCCGTTCGCGTGCTCGATGTGCTCTACGGGCGCAATCTCACCCTGCAGACGCTCGACGGGGCTCTGTGTCACAACGGAGAGTACGAGCAGCGGGTGTTCGAGCTGTCGGAGCGTTCTGACTTCGAGGGACTCGATCGCGCGGTGGAGGCCTGCCGCACCACGGGGGAGGCCGCCCTCTCTCGGCTCCGGCCCATGACGCTGGAGGCCTGCGTCGTCAGGATCTCGGACATCATCGCGTATGTGGGTCGCGATCGTCAGGACGCCATCGCCGCCGGTCTGCTCGAAGAGGATGCATTCGAGGACGGGCTGGGGGGCGCGTACAACTCGTGGATTCTCTCGCACGCCTCGGCTGACATCATCGAGCACAGCTACGGCAGGGATCGCATCGAGATGAGCGAGGCGCTGTTCTGTGAGATCCGCCGCGCGAAGGCCGAGAACTACGAGAAGATCTATCGCGCGAGCGGGGTCGAGGGCAAGTGCTCTGAAGTTCTGTCTCGAGCGTTTCAGCTCATGTACGAAAAATTTCTCGCCGATCTGCTCGACGAGAACGAGTCCAGCTACATCTTTCGTCATCATATCAACCGTCTTGAGAGCGCGCTGTCTCATTACGGTCGCCACTATGACTGGCGAAGAGATCCGGATCAGACCGTGGTCGACTATATCGCGAGCATGACCGACGGCTATTTCACCGAGTTGGCGACAAAGCTGTTTCCCGATCTGTGCTTCCCGCGCCGAACCTACATCCGCGATCTGTGAGCGTCGGCGCGTCCGTGGTTATCGCAGCGCGCATCTGCTTTGTGCAACAGCGCCATCGAGGTGCGTGAACGCTCCCGCCATGAGGGCGGCTCACCGTGAAGTCGGTGCTCTCGAGCGCGGTCGAGCCAACTTGAGCTCCGGATGTGTCTTCTTCCGGTGCAGCGCGCGAGCTCCGCGGCCTCTCGTTGATGACTGGTACAATGGTGGACATGGATACGCTCTTCACAGCAGTCGAGTCGGATGAGACGCGACGAGACGCGCCACTTGCTGTTCGCATGCGACCATCGTCGCTCGCAGATTTCGTCGGCCAAAGCGAGGCAGTCGGCCCGGGTTCTTGGCTTCGACAGGCGATCGAGCTCGATCGCCTGTCGAGTGTGATCTTGTTCGGACCCGCCGGTGTCGGCAAGACGACGCTCGCTCGCATCATCGCGATGAACACGAGAAGCGAGTTCATCGAGGTCTCGGCCGTGTCTGGAACCGTGAAGGATCTGCGTCGCGCGATCGAGGACGCCAAGCGCCGCCTGCTGTCGCTTGATCGTCGAACGATCCTGTTCATCGATGAGATACACCGCTTCTCAAAATCGCAGCAGGACACCTTGCTTCACGCGGTCGAGGATCGAGTGGTGGTCATGGTCGGCGCCACGACTGAGAATCCATTCTTCGAGGTCAACTCCGCGCTGCTCTCGCGTTCACGCATCGTCGAACTCAAACCCCTTCAAGATGAGGAGATCGGCGCGCTGATCAGACGCGCCCTCGGCTCTCCCAGGGGGCTGGCGGGTCGCTTTGCTGCGGACGAGCAGACCGTCGACGCGATCGCGTTGATGGCCGCAGGCGACGCTCGCGCCGCACTCACCACGCTCGAGCTGGCCAGCGAGATCGCTCTGACGCATTCAGAGGGTCAAGGACAAGACGGTGATACGAACGCGGGCGTCATCGAGATCGGCCGAGATGACGTGGATATGGTGAATCCGCGCCCGGGTCTGTCCTATGACAAAGACGGGGACGCGCACTACGACGTCATCTCCGCGTTCATAAAATCCATGCGCGGCAGCGATCCGGATGCAGCAATCTATTGGCTCGCTCGCATGATCGACGCCGGCGAGGATCCGAAATTCATCGCGCGGCGCATCATGATCGCCGCCTCTGAAGACGTTGGCAACGCTGACCCGCAGGCCCTGCTCGTGGCGCATGCGGCATTCAAGGCCGCCGAGGCGATCGGGTACCCGGAATGCCGGATCAACCTCGCTCAGGCCGCGCTCTACATCGCGCTTGCTCCGAAGTCGAACACCGCTCTCGCCTCGATCGATGCGGCGCTGGCTGACATCCGCTCCGGCGGACGGCGCCCGTGTCCGAGCCACCTGCGCGACCGGCATCGACCGGGATCGCAGAACTACGGTTGCTATCTGTATCCGCACAGCTACCCGGAGGGCTATGTCGATCAGCGCTATCTCCCCGAGGGTCTCGAGAGGGGGACGTTCTTCAGATCTGCCGGGCGCGGATGGGAGGAGTGGCGCGTCGAGCTTTCAGGTGGCCGGAGCTCCCATGCGTCGGCGAATTCAGACACCCCCGAGGAAAACGACGTGATTGAGACCTCTTGAGGCTTCGCCGCATTATCCCGCCCGCTTCGGGTACTATTAGAATCGTCATATGGTTGCAGCGGCACAGGGATTCGTCGTGCCGCGTCATGCTGGGAGGCGAAATGGGTCCCATACAGATAGTCCTCATTGTGCTCGTCTGCGCAGGTATTTGGGCGGTTTCTGAGGTCGCGCTCACCATCCGTCGCGCGCGCGCGACGATTTCGTCGATCGATCGGACGGTCGAGGAGATCACCGACGTCATCGAGGAGGTCCATCCGCTCATGCGACGCCTCGACACCACGGTCGAGGCGTTGCAGCCTGCTCTCGGCCAGATCGAGCCGCTGATCAGATCCGCGAACATGGCGACCGAGGCGCTTTCGGCGGATCTGATCGAAGTCGAGGCGATCGTGCGCGATGTGTCGGCTGTGAGCGGGGCCGCGGCGAACGCGAGCAGCGCGGTGAGCGGTATCACCGTCTCTGCATCCGATGCGGTGCACAGGTTCTTCGATCGGAGGTCGGGATCCTCGAAGGGCCGCTCTGGTTCCGCCTGCTTGCATGATGGGCGAGCCTTGAAGCACTGCTGTGACAGCTCGATGCGCTCGAGCTCGACGACACCGAAGCACATGGCGCAGCGCCGCTACTATACATATCGTGAAGCCGCCCATCCGGACTTCCCATATTTCGAGGAGATCTCCGTGGGACATGACAAGGAGAACTCATATGAGCTGTGATTGTCCGAATATGCCGATATCACTTGAAGTTCACGCCGACCCGCGCTTCGCCAGACTCGTTCGGATGACAGCGGCGAACGTGGCGATGCTGTCGTCGATGTCGGTTGATCGCATCGAGGATATCCGCATGGTGGCGGAGGAGGCGTTCATCTATGCCTGTTCCTGTGAGCCCGGTGCGCGCCTCATCATTGAGTTCGAGGTCGATCAGAGCCGGGTTCGCATGACGTTCGAACTCGGTGACGTGCATCTCTCCTCGTTGGATGCGCATGGACCCACGGCGGTCTATACGGATCTCATCCTGACGGCGGTGCCGGATTCCTACGTCAAACGTGAGTATCCGGCTGCTCTTCAGCTCGAACTCAAGGCGGATGTCTGATATGTCCGAGAGAGCCGCGAGGGGCAAAACAGCTTGGGATAAAGAGAAGACCCATGAGCTTTTTCGCAGGTACAAGGAGGACGGCGACGATGACGCCCGCGAGAAGCTGGTCATGTCGCATATGAATCTGGTCCGTTTCCTCGCCAACAAGTTCAAAAATCGCGGCGAGCCGCTCGATGATCTGATGCAAGTCGGCTATCTCGGGCTGCTCAAGGCGATCGATCGCTTCGAACCGGCACGCGGACTCGAGTTCACGACCTATGCGACGCCGACGATTCTGGGTGAGATCAAGCGGCACTTCCGCGACAAGGGTTGGAGCGTGCGGGTTCCGCGTCGCCTGCAGGAGCTGTCCGCAAAGGTGAATCAGGCGACCGATCTGCTCACGACCGAGCTGCAGCGCTCGCCCAAGGTCGAGGAGATCGCAGAGTACCTCGATGCGACCGTCGATGAGGTCCTTGAAGCGATGGAGTCCTCCTCGGCATACAGCTCCGTGCCACTCGAAGGCACCGGCAGCTCGGAGAATGATGACGCGCCCTCCATCATCGACCGCTACGCCATAGATGACAACGTCTTGTCGTTCACCGATGACCGTCTCATCATCGAGGATGCTCTCGAATCGTTTTCACCTCGCGAGCGCGAAGTGGTGAACCTGCGGTTTCTGAAGGGCATGACGCAGATCGAGATCGCCGAGCAGCTCGGTATATCTCAAGTCCAGGTCTCTCGCCTGCTCAGACGCACGTTGAAGAAGATCCAAGATCGCATCGATCCGGAAGGGGTCATGAGTCAGTGATAAGCGATGGGCTGCGTTCATGTGCGGCGAGAACCCCGAGGGGAGATCTGCCCTTTGAGCGCAGAATCGCTCTGCGCGTGTGGATCGCGGTTGGTGCGATCGTTATCGCTGTCGCGGTCATGCGCGTCCTCGGGGTTCTCGCCGCCGTCGTGGAGTTTCTGGCTGTCGGCTCGCTTGTTGCGTTCATCGCTTCGCCCATGGTGCGCGCGCTCGAGCGAAAGGGGGTCCCCCGCGGCATCGGCGCCCTCATCGGCCTGCTCGTCATCGCCGCGGTGGTCATCTGCATCGGGGTCGTTCTCGTGCCCGTCTTCGCCCAGCAGTCGTTAGAGATATTGACGAGGCTTCCCGAGCAGCTGAGATCGCTCGGGGAATGGGTCGTGAGCGTATCTCAGGAGTTCAGGTCGCTTTCGCAGTCCGCATGGGCCTCGCAGCTCGATATGGCGCTGAGTTCGCTCGCCGATGTGGCGTCGTCGTATATGCGACAGGTTGCCAGCGATGTGGGCGAAGGTGTGTTTCCGTTTATCTCGGCGTTCGCCTGGCAGCTGTTCATCTTCTTTTTGGGGCTCGTGCTGGCCTACTGGCTCGCACGCGACTATCCTCGAATTCACCGGGAGATCGGCATACTCGTCGGTGAGCGTCACGAGCTGAATTACCATTTCATGATCGCGATCATCGCGCGATCTGTGGGTGGCTACATGCGCGGCATGGTCATCACCTCGCTCATCAATGGCGTGCTAGCCTATGCGGGCTTTTTGATCATCGGCCATCCCTATGCCGCGCTCATGGCGGTGCTTGCGGCCCTGTTTCATCTGGTGCCCGTCGTCGGGCCCTGGGTTTCCTGCTCGATCGCGACGCTGATCGCGGTCTTCTACAGTCCGGCCCTCGCTGCGTGGACTCTCGTTGTCGCGGTCGTGTCGCAAAACATCACCGACAACGTCATCTCGCCCAAGATCATGCAATCCGCCGTTCAGGTCCATCCTGCGATGAGCCTGACAGCCATCGTGGCCGGTTCCGCCCTCATGGGCGCACTCGGAATGGTCATCGCGATCCCGCTGTGCGCCGCTCTGAAGGGCTTGTTCATTTTCTATTTCGAGGGATCGACGAAACGAGCGCTCATCTCACCTGATGGTGCGATCTTCAAGGGGCGTCCCTTTCGAGACGCCGATGGCCAGCCGGTTGCCGCCTACGATGCCCTCGGAGACGATAGCTTTATTGATGAGATGGAGTTTCTGGCTGAGAAGCGCGCTGCATCGCGGAGCGGATCGCCGAAGCGCGGTGAGGATGGCAGCGGCTGTTCGTCCTTACCGGCGGATGTCGCATCGTCACCCGGCGCTGAGGCGACGCCGGATCGAAAGGACCCGGATCGTCATTGATCCCGACATTGATCTGCGCGCGAACCCATCGCAACACAGGTTCGGTTCGTTTCGGCGGTTAGTGTATACTCTTTCTGCTTGGTGGGTATCCAGCTCGCCCGTATTCGTCTCGTATTCGAAATCCTCATCAGGGAAGGATCATAATCGTGGCTGCACCTACTCCGCCCAAGAGCACCTCTGAGATTCGCGCGTCGTTTCTGGATTTCTTCGAGCGGCGGGGCTGCAAGGTCGTACCTTCATCCTCGCTGCTTCCCGAAGACCCATCTCTTTTGCTGGCAAATGCCGGAATGAATCAGTTCAAGCAGTATTACCTCGGAAAGAAGACCATGCGCGAGATCGGTGCGGCTTCGTGCCAGAAGTGCATAAGAACAACCGATATCGATATCATCGGATCGGACGGTCGCCATCTGTCATTCTTCGAGATGCTGGGCAACTTCTCATTCGGTGGGGTCACCAAGGAGCAGGCCTGCGCGTGGGCGTACGAGTTCAGCACAGAGGTTCTCAAGCTTGCGCCGCATCGACTGCATTTCACGATCTTTGACGAGGATGAAGAGGCTCATGAGATCTGGCGCGCGCTCGGAGTGAGCGAGGATCATATCTCCCGGTTGGGTGCCGAAGACAATTTCTGGGCTGCGGGGCCGACCGGCCCGTGCGGCCCGTGCTCGGAGATCTACTATGACCAGGGGGAGGCTTTCGGCTGCGGCAGCCCGACGTGCGCCCCCGGGTGCGAGTGCGACCGCTACCTCGAGTTTTGGAATCTTGTTTTCACGCGCTATGACCGGCAGGCCGATGGATCGATGCCCGAGCTGCCGCATCGCAATCTCGACACGGGCATGGGTATAGAGCGCGTCGCCGCCATCGTGCAGCACGCGAGTTCAAACTATGAAGGCGATGTGCTCTCAGGGCTCATCGCGCTCGGTGTCGAGATATCCGGTCGCGCCTACGATCCGCTGTCCTATCAGGGCGATTCCCGCTCACTGCGCATCATCGCCGATCACTCTCGCGCGGCGACGTTCATGCTCGCCGATGGAATTCGACCCTCCAACGAAGGACGCGGCTACGTGCTTCGGCGTCTCATTCGCCGTGCCGTCATGCACGGCCGTCTGCTCGGTATCGAAGGCGCGTTTCTGAGTCGATTCGCGCGAAGCGTCATCGAGACCATGGGGCCCCACTATAGCGAGCTCATCGAGCACCGCGATCTGGTGGTGTCGTTTCTGGCGAGCGAGGAGGAGCGCTTCTTCGCAACGATCGACAACGGCAGCGCCTTTCTCGAGGATGCGCTCGCCGGACTCGCGCGCGGAGACACACTCGATGGCCGAGTCGCATTCACCTTGCATGATACGTTCGGTTTTCCGATCGATCTGACGATCGAGATCGCACGCGATCGCGGCATCAGCATCGATGAGGAGGGATTCGATAACGCTATGACCGAACAGCGCGAGCGCGCTCGCGCTCAAGTGCGAGATGTCGCCTGGTCGAGCTTCGACAGCGTCTGGATCGGTCTTGCCGATACGATTTCGCCCACGGCCTTCGTGGGCTATGACAATTATGAGGCCGAGGCCCGCATCGTCGCGATCATACTCGAGGATCGATCCGTCGATGCCGTCGAAGCGGATCAGGTTGCCGAGATCGTCCTCGATCGCACGCCCTTCTTCGGGGAGCGCGGCGGACAGATCGGCGATACGGGAACGCTTCTGCGACCCGACGGCGGGACGGCTTTCGTCGTGGAGCGCACGGAATGGCGCGAGCGGATCCTGTGCTCCCATGTGGGTCGCGTCGGCGCGGAGCGCCTCTCTGTCGGAGACACGGTGATCGCGCAGATCGATGTCGCTCGTCGCGAGCGCATTCGACGCAATCACACGGCGACGCATCTGCTTCATGCAGCGCTTCGCGGCGTTCTCGGCGAGCACGTGGCCCAAGAGGGCTCATTCGTCGACGACGAGCGGCTGCGATTCGATTTCACTCATTTCTCGGCTTGCACGGCTGATCAGCTCGCTGCGGTCGAGGATCGGGTGAATGATTGGATCTTCGAAGATCTGCCGGTCGCAACCGATGTCATGGATCTTGAGGAGGCGAAGTCCTCAGGTGCTCTCGCGCTGTTCTCCGAGAAGTACTCATCTCGGGTCCGGGTGGTCTCCTGCGGCACGGCATCACGCGAGCTCTGCGGCGGAACGCATGCTCATACCACATCCCAGCTGGGAATCTTTAAGATTCTGTCGGAATCCTCCGTCGGAACGAACACCCGCCGCATCGAGGCGGTGAGCTCGGCGGGCGCACGTTCCTTCTTCAGAAGACGACTGGCGTTGCTCGATGAGACGGCCGAGAAGCTGCGCGTGCGCCCCGAGGATGTCCCCGCCAGGGTCTCCGCGCTCGAAAGAAGTCTTCGCGAGACCTCCGACAAGCTGCGTCGCGCTCTCGTGGGAGACACCTCCGATGCGATCGACCGTGCGATCGGAGAGGCTGTCGACGCGGGAGGCTACGCGCTCGTTGTCGCGCGCATAGACGGACTGGATCCGCAGGATCTTCGGGGTGCCTGGGATACGATTCGCAAGAGAAGCGACGGTCCGGTCGCCGCTGTTCTAGCAGGAGCGACATCCAAAAGGACCCCTGTGCTGATCGCAGCCGGAGACGAAGATGCCGTTCATGCTGGATTCGACGGTGCAGCTCTCATCAAGCGGATCGCGCCGAAGATCGCCGGCGGCGGCGGCGGCCGGCCCGCAATGGCGCAGGCGGGTGGAAAAGAGACCGGGGGCATAGATGCCGCTCTCTCGATGGCCCGCACCGAGCTGCTTGAACGTCGATGATCGCCCTCGCGATCGATATCGGCGAGGTCAGATGCGGCATCGCCGTATCCGATGCCACCGGGCGCGTCGCCTTGCCCGTGAAGGTGCTGCCAGCTATCGAGGTGGTCTCGCTCGCGCGGAGCTTTCGCGATGTCCTAGCCGAATATGAGCCCGAGATGCTCGTCTGCGGAAGCCCGCTGACCCTGGCGGGAGAGCTCGGACCACAGGCCGAGCGAATTCGAGCTGAGGCGGAGGCGATCGGTTCGGCGGCCGATCTGCCTGTCGCGTTCGTTGATGAGAGGATGAGTTCGCGCGAGGCGAAGCGGATTCTTCGGGAGCGAGGGTGCACGGAGCGCGAGATGCGCGGCAAGCTCGATATGATCGCAGCGAGCCTGTTTCTCCAGACGTGGCTTGACAGGAGGAACCGGACCGGACGATGAGCGCCTCGACTCAGAATGCGAGCATTGCTGCTGCACGTCTGCATGAAACGAACACTGCTCGGTTGAGCTGCTGGTATGCGATACGATACAATTGCTGTGTTTTCTGCATCAGAGGGGGGCATTGTGATCGATGAGACCGGTCATGGATCGGGTAGGCAGAATCGCTGCGACAGATCGGGTGCAAGTCCGGCGCAGCACCGAGCTCCCGCGCAGAAGCAGAGCAGAGTTTCGCAACCTTTTTCATACAAGGTAAGGGACGGCCGGCGAAATCCGGGTCGCGGCGCGAGCGGCGCCCGGTATCCCGACAGGAGGCGCAGGCGGGTCTCGCCCGTGCCGTCCATCGTCGCCATCGTTGCGATCGTCGGCGTGATCGCCGCGGGTGCGCTGCTGATCCTTCCGCGACTCGCGAACCTCGGTTGGGTGGCACCCGAGTCATCGGTCGCCTCCGGACAGCCCGTGGAGATCACCATCCCGCAGGGTTCGGCCGGCACAGAGATCGCATCCCTGCTCAAGCAGGATCATGTGATTGAAAGCGCGACGGATTTCGAGGCGGAGGTGAAGCGCCAGATGGTCGAGACCCAGCTTAAACCCGGCAAGTACAGCTTCGTCACCGGACAGGATCTGAAATCGGTCGTAGAGACGCTCGCGCACGGATCCAACGTGGAAGGTGTGAAGCTTGTCATCCAAGAGGGCCTGACCGTGAAGGAGACCGCTGCCAAGGTCGAGGAGACCTTCGGAATCGCCCGAAGCGATTTTCTCGCTCAGGCGAGGGCATCCAACTATGTCGGCGACTACTCCTTCCTCGCGAATGCCTATGACGATTCCCTGGAGGGATATCTGTATCCAAAGACCTATTCGTTCACCGAGAAGCCCACGGCAGATCAGATCATCCGAGCGCTACTCGATCAGTTCAAAGCGGAGACCGCGGATCTTGATCTCGACAAGGGCGCCAACGGGCTTGACGCGCGACAGATCGTCACCATGGCATCGCTGGTCGAGCGAGAGACCGCCGAGGATACCGAACGGCCCAAGGTCGCCAGCGTCATCTACAATCGACTTGCGAAACCGATGAGACTCAAGATCGATGCCGCGATCGTCTATGCGCGCGGCGGAGGAAACCAAGCGGTCTCAAGCGAAGATCTTGGCATCGAATCTCCCTACAACCTCTACAAACACGATGGGCTGCCCCCCGGACCGATCTGTTCGCCGTCGATCTCTTCCATCCGCGCGGCGCTGAGGCCGGCCAAGACGGACTACCTGTACTACGTGCTTTCGAGCTGGGGTGCCAAAACGCATCGCTTCACCTCGGATGACTCCGAATTCGCTCAGTTCGCTCAAGAGTATCAGGATTCACGTCCATGAACGGCGTCCTGTCGCCTGCGCGCTATGTGTCTTCCGTCGATCGAGTGGATCTCATGGCCCTGCGGGCCGAGGGCAAGCGAGCGCTTCTGCTCGATCGCGACAACACCCTCGTTCCGTTCGGTGCCACCTGCGCCCCGAATTCCGTTGTCGAATGGCTCGACAAGGCACGCGACCTCGGTTTCAGGGTGTGCGTGATCTCGAATAACTGGCATCGCTCCGCCGTCATGATCTCGGCATGCGAGCTGGGCCTCGAGGCGATTCCGTGCGCGATGAAGCCCGCTCCGATCGCTTTGATGCGCGCCCTCGCCCGGCTCCACGTGAGCGCGCGCGAGGCGGTCATGATCGGCGACCAGATATGCACCGATGTGTGGGCCGGAAACATCGCCGGGGTCGACACCATTCTCGTCAAGCCGCAGACGAAGATCGATCTGTGGTACACGAGGATATTTCGTCTCCTCGAGAAGCGCATCCTCAAAAACCGAGTGTGCGAGGTGTAGCTGCGCTATGCCTCAGTTCCCCAAGCGCGGGTGCGATCATATCTTCTTCATCGGCTTTCTCGGTTCCGGCAAGTCCACGCTTGCGAGGAATCTGGGACGCATGTTCGGCCGTCGCTTCGTCGACACGGATCGGCTCGCGGAGAAGCGGGCGGGAAGAAGCGTCGCGAAGATCTTTCAGACGAAGGGGGAGCGAGCCTTCCGGATCTTGGAGACCGACGTGCTCAGATCGCTCGAGCGCGAGCGGAGCCTGCTTGTGTCCTGCGGCGGCGGTATCGTCGAGACGCCGAAAAATATCGAGCTCATGCACGAGATGGGATACTGCGTCTTTCTTGATGGAGACTTCAAGGACTCGCTTCGCCAGATCAAATCGCGCAGATCGAGACCGGATTTTCGCTCATGCTCCCATGCGGCGCATCTGTTCGAGCACCGCAGACCGCTCTACGAGGCCGCCGCCGATCTCAGCGTCGACATTCGCGGACGAACATTTCAGCAGGTCAGTTTTGAATGCGCAAATCAACTTTTGGAGTGTGGTCTCATTTGAGCATCAGACGTCAGCTGCTCACGAGTGACTCGATCACCGTGGACTACCGTGTCGGGATCGGGGCGCTCCAGCAGATCAACCGCATGGTTCGCTCTGTCATGGGCAAGATGCGGCGAGCCCTGATCCTTTATGATCCCGACATCTCGGATGATTCGCTCGCCTCGGTATGCGAGGAGCTTCGAGATCTCGGTATCGAGCCCGTGTCGATCAAGCTGAGCGAAGGCGAGCGCATCCCCACGGTCGCTGAGGCCAGCTCCGTGTTCGAGTCCTTGGCGAAGGCCAAGATCAACGTGGATGACGCGATCATCGGTTACGGCGATGCGGATCTGTGCTCGATCGTTTCGTTTTGCGCCGCGCTCTGGTGCGGAGGCACGCAGGCGCTGCTCATTCCTACGACGCTCGATGCGATGGTCACCGCTGCGACCTCCATGCGCGCGCTCGATACGGCTCATGCGCGGGAGATGGTCTTCTTGCAGCCCTCGCCGGCCTTGGTCTTGAGCGATCTCGCTTATGTTGTGGGGGCGCCCGCTGAATCCGTGCGAGCCGGCTATGTGGCGCTGCTTCGCTCGGCGATCTTCGGCAGCCGATTGTCTTGGGAGCGTTTCGGTCAGCAGATTCGCCCCATTCTGAATCGCGACGAGATCGCGATCGCCGATGAGCTGATCTCAGCCCAGTCGTCTCGGCTGGCGGTGGCCAAGGCTTCGAACCCCTCTGCGCGTCACGCGCGATCATACGGTTTGACCTGCGCACGCGCTCTCAGACGATGTCTAGGTGGCGACGTCGCGGACTATGCGCTGCTCGCCGAGGGCATGCGATTTGAAGCGCGCCTCGCTCACGAGGTGACCCAATTCGATATCGACGATGTGTTCGCGCAGGATGATTATCTCGAGGAACTGGGTGTTGCGGAGTTGCGCATCGATTTCGATGAGGCGATGTTTCTAGAGGCGCTCACCGAGACGAGCGCTGCTCATTCGAACAGATTTCTTTTCGCTTTGCCTCGCAACCCGGGTACAATTCGTTTGACTGCGGTCGATACGGATGTTCTCGAGCGTCATGTTCGAGCGTTTCTGAAATCGCGCTCGTCTGGTTCGGTTAAAGGTTGATCTCGCATCGAGAACAGCGATATGAAATAAGGAGATGGCATGTCAGAGAAAGAATATGGTCCCGAGCAGCGCCTTGCGCGCGTGCGCGCCATGCTCGATGAGCGCGCCTACGATGGAATCCTCATTCGCGATGAGGCGAATCTGCGCTGGCTCACAGGTGCGACAGACGTGTTCGACTTCACCGGGGAGCTTCCCCACGTCGCCCTCATAACCCGCGAGAAAGCTTACCTTCACACGGATTCGCGCTATTTCAACAGCTTCATGGAGCACATGCCGAAGTCCAGTCCCTGGCAGATCGACATGGACGCGGTTCCCGCCTCGGTCTGGGCGCAGCGTCGCGCGGCGAGCGGGCGCTGCCGCACCGTGGCCATCGAGGACTCGATGGAGCTGTCGTTTCACGGCGCGCTGCTGCGCGCTATCGATGATGCGTCGCTGGCGATTCAGCTGCCCCTCCTTCATGCGGATCTGCGTCTCATGCGCGCCGTGAAGGATCCAAGTGAGCTTGAGCTCATGGCCCGCGCCCAATCCATCACCGATGCCGCCTTCGAACATATGCTCGAATTCATCAAGCCCGGTCTCACCGAGAAACAGATTCGCATCGAGCTCGACAGCAACATGTTCAGCAATGGCGCCGACGGCCTCGCGTTCGCCTCGATCGTCGCCTCTGGTCCCAACACGGCGAATCCGCATGCCATTCCCACCGATCGCGTGGTCTGCAAGGGCGATCTCGTTCTCATGGATTACGGTGCGACCTATCGTGACTACTGCTCGGATATGACGCGCACGATCTGTCTGGGAGAGCCCAGCGATGAGCAGCGAGCGATCTACGATCTGGTGCGCTTCGCCCATGAGAGCTGTGCGAGCGCGATACGCGCCGGCGTCGACGGTCGGGATATCTACGAGCTCTCTCGCAGGATCATCGACGAGGCGGGCTACGGTGCCTATTACGCTCACAGCTTGGGCCATGGTGTCGGCATCGAGGTCCATGAGCTACCCGTATTCGGTCGCTCGAGCAACCTCGTGGAGGCTGGCGCGGTCATCACGGTCGAGCCGGGCGTGTATCTGCCGGATCGCGGCGGCGTGCGCTTGGAGGATTTCGGCGTCGTCACCCAAGAAGGGTATCGTCCCTTCACGGCCTCACCGCATGAGCTCCAGATCATCGACTGCTAGAGATTTGACGGAGCTGTCCTGCGGTGCAGTCTGAAAGAGTATACTGCTGTCGATGTTGATCAAGGTTTCGCTCGCTCGTCAGAAGGGTATTACATGGCAAGCATCTCCACCGCCGATTTCAAAAACGGCATCGGTTTGCGCATAAAGGACAAGATATGCACGATCGTCGAGTTCCAGCATGTCAAGCCTGGCAAAGGCGGCGCGTTCGTCCGCTACAAGACGAAGGACATTCGCACGGGCCGCGTGGTCGAGCAGACCTGCAACGCGGGCACGAAGTTCGAAAGCGTACAGCTCATCACCAAGGAGATGCAGTACCTCTATCACGATGCGGGCGACTATATCTTCATGGATAACGAGACCTTCGAGCAGGTCCCGGTTTCCGCGGAGTTCGTGGGAGACAACGCCAGATGGCTGCGTGAGAACGATACCGCGCAGCTGCTCTTCGCCGATGACGATCTCATGGGCGTGAATCCTCCCATGTTCATCGAGGCGGAGATCACCGAGACCGATCCGGGGTTCAAGGGGGACACCGTTCAGGGCTCGACGAAGCCGGCCACAATCGATACGGGGGCGCTCATTCAAGTGCCGATGTATCTCAACCAGGGCGATGTTATCAAAGTCGATACGCGCGACGGCAAGTTCGTCTCACGCGTCTGAGAGGTGAGGAGATCGATGTCTGAGGAGATCTGTATCGCGGGTATAGGTATCGCGCCAGAGGTGCTGGAGACGATCGTCACGCGTGCGGTCGAGGAGGTCGAGGGCGTCGCCTCGGTGGGGGTGAGAGACCTTGCCACGAACCTGGTATCGATGTTCACGAAGGCTCCTGCGTCGATGCCGCCTGTCGAGGCCGTCGTCGAGGGCGAGCGGCTTGTTTTGATCGTGCGCATCGTCGTGTTCTTCGGATACCCTTTCATGGATCTGGCTGCCGCTGTCCGCGAGGCAGCGGTGCGCGTCATCGACGCACAGGTCGGCGTCGAGGTCTCTCGGGTCGATGTCTTTATCGACGGCCTTGTCTTTCCCAAGGAGTAGCGCGTGAGCATAAAGGTGAACCGCGGGCGCACGCTTGCTCGCAGCCAAGCGCTCCAGCTGCTGTTTCAGGCTGAGGCGCTGATGTGTTCGCTCGATGAGGTCCTCGAGGGCGATTACCTCCTATCGCAGGGGCCTCTCGAGCCGTACGCGCTGGAGCTGGTCCGCGGATGCTACGCGCATCTCGATCGCATCGATTCGGCGCTGTGCGCCGTCTCCCAGAACTGGGAGCTGTCCCGCATGCCCGGCTCTGATCGCAATCTCTTGCGACTCGCCATCTATGAGATGCGCTTGGCGGACGAGCCCATCGAGGATGCTGTCGTCATCAACGAAGCGGTTGAGATCGCGAAGGCATATGGGACCGACGAGTCCGCTGGGTTTGTCAATGGCGTTCTCGGAGAGATCTCGCGTGCCGAGGAGCTGCCCGACGCCGATAGGTTGACGCGCGCGTCGTCTTCCGAAACCTCTGAGGGGGCCGCAGACGCAGCCGATCAGACAGATGACGGGAGCTCCTGCGGCGAGGACCCCGAAGGCGCGGTCGGGTGCGATCCCGACGAGGGCGGTGACGGACAACATGGCGCAGACTCCGACGCATTCATTTGATGACATCACGGCTCGGCTCGACGAGATCATAGGCCAGGTGCGTTCGAAGGACACCTCGCTTGAGCGCAGCCTCGACTTATTCGACGAGGCGATCGCGCTGGGCTCCAAAGCGGTCGAGATGGTCGATACCTCCAAGCTGAGCGATCGCGAGGTCGCCGATCTCACCGCGGACGCCGCTCGGTCTTGCGAAGACACCGATCGGAAGCGCGCTTCCGTTGAGCCGCCCGAGGCGACGGCGGCCGATGCACCTCGAAGCTAGCGCCCGACGATGAAGCGGGTGCGCCTCGATGACGAGATGGTCGCCCGGGGGCTCTGCCCCGACAGGGACAGCGCCCTGCGCATGCTCATGGCCGGCATCGTCTCAAGCAGAGGTGAGCGCTTGGTCTCAGCGGGGCGCATGGTTCGACCCGGCATCGAGCTTCATGTGAGGCGGCGAGCGCCCTATGTCGGCCGCGGCGGCATCAAGCTCGCCGGCGCCCTCGACGAGTTCGGCGTCTCTCCCAGGGGGTTGACATGCGCCGACATCGGAGCATCCACCGGCGGATTCACCGATTGTCTGCTCAAGCGCGCCGCGAGGCGCGTCATCGCCATCGACGTCGGACGCGCGCAGTTCGACTGGTCGCTCAGAGGCGATCCGCGCGTTCAGCTCCTCGAGCGAACCAATGTCATCGACGTGCCCGAGCTGGGATATCGCTCGAGCTGTGATCTCGCTGTGTGCGACGTCTCCTTTACAAGCGTTCGAAACATCATCGATGCCGCCGTGGAGCTGCTCGTTGACCGGGGTCGGTTTCTCGCCCTCGTGAAGCCCCAGTTCGAGGCCGTCTCTCGTGATGTGGGCCGAGGAGGCGTCGTGACCCGCGCCGATGTGCACCGTCGCGTCCTTCATGCCACCGCGACGCTCTTTGTCGAGCATGGGCTCTTGCCGATCAAGGTGTGCGCATCTCCGATCAAGGGCGCGAAGGGGAACCGGGAGTTCTTTTTGCTCGGGGATCGCGCTATGCTAACGATGGGCGATCCGCATGCTGTGGAGCGCCGACTGAACGAGCTCCATCAAAAGATCGGCGAGATATGAAGATACTGCTTGTTCCCAACTATTTCAATGACGAGGCCACGCGGAGCGGTCTGGCGCTCGAGCTGTGGCTCAATAGGCAGGGCTATGAGGTCAGCTGGGTTCCCGATCAGCGCGATGCGGCGTTCGCTCCCGCCGACGTCGAAGGTTGCGATCTCGTCATCTCTCTGGGCGGGGACGGGACGCTGCTGCGAGCGGCGCGCATCGTGAACTACCGCGAGATTCCCATTCTGGGACTCTCCTACGGACATGTCGGCTTTCTCACGGCCGCGAGCCCGAAGGATCGCGATGTGCTGGCCGTGGTCGAAGACGCTCTCGCCGGAGAGCTTCATGTGAGCCGCCGGGCGACGCTGGCATGCGATGTCGTGTCCGTGCGCGATGACGGGGGGATCGACACGGTCCACACGTTCGCACTGAACGACCTCGCCTTGGCGCGGGGCCCGCTGTCGGACATGGTCGAGTTCGCCATAACCGTCTCGGGACATCACATCGACCGGCTGCGCGGCGACGGGGTCGTCATCTCGACGGCGACGGGGAGCACGGGCTACGCGCTATCTGCAGGCGGGCCGATCGTGAGCCCGGATTACACGGGTATGGTCTGCGTTCCCATCGCGCCGCACACCATTCAGGCTCGCGCCTTTTTGACATCACCATCTGATATCGTGGAGATCGCCATGTCAAAGGAGCGGCCGACCGTTCCCGCCATCGCGATCGACGGTCAGTTCGTCACCGCCGATGGCACGGTCGATCATGTCTCGGTGCGTCGCGGTCCAGGTGACATTCTTTTGCTCGACTACGGCCCGGAGAGCTTCTATAACTCGGTCTCACGCGTGTTCTTCGGAGTGAACAATGCTCGATGAGCTTCACGTGGAGAATCTTGCTCTCATCCGCGACGCCGTACTCGTTCCGGGCACCGGGCTGACGGTGCTGACCGGCGAGACCGGTGCCGGCAAGACCGCTTTGCTCTCAGCACTCAAGCTGCTCATGGGCGAGCGCGCCGACGTTTCCATGGTGCGAGAAGGGGAGCGCAGCGCATCGGTCGAGGGGCGTCTGTTTTTGAATCCGCACGACATCGAGGGCGTCTCGGTCTGTCGGCGCATCGGATCTGACGGTCGCAGCCGCGTCAGACTCGATGGCGAGATCTCAAGCGTCCGCGCGCTCACGCAGCGCGTTGCTTCGCATATCGATTTGTGCGGACAGCACGAGCATCAACGGCTGCTCGATGCGGCGACCCATGTCGAGATGGTCGACGCGTGGGCCTCCCGTGAGATCGAGCCGCTGAGAAGCGCCTACGTCGCCGCGCTCGAGCAGGCTCGATCAGCTCGTTGCGAGCTCGATCGGATCGAGGCCGCGATCAGGACGCGCGGATCGCGTCTGGATGAGGCGCGCTTCACGCTCGAGCGCATAAACGAGGTGGATCCGGGAGCCGACGAGCTCGAGACGCTTGAGGAGTCGCTGCCGCGAATCGAACACGCGGAGACCCTGGCAGGATGCGCGCACCAGGCGCAGGCGATGCTCTCCGACGAGCAGGGGGCGCTCGATGGGCTCAACTCAGCCATCGCCGAGCTGGAAAGGATGCGCCAGGTCGATCCGACGCTCGGAACCCACGCCGACGCGCTCGCAGAGGCCGCCATCACACTTGAGGATGTTTCATCCGATCTTCGAAGATATCGCGATGAGATCGAGTTCGATCCACGTGAGCTCGAACGCAGCCAGGCTCGCTTCTCTGAGCTCAAGGGTCTGTTGCGGCGGTTCGGTCCGCGTATGAGCGACGTCCTCGCTCGTCGTGACGAGGCGCTCGAGCTGATCGGTCTGGTCGACGACGGTGCGGCGCAGATCGCGCGGGCGCGCGAGACGCGCGATCAGGCAGAGGCCTCGCTCACAGCGGCAGCGCGCTCTCTCATGCGCCGAAGAGCCGAGCTCGCCCCGCGTTTCTGCCGCGAGGTCGCAAAGCAGATGGCCCGCCTCGAGATGGGCTCATCCGAGTTGGTCTGGGAGACCCGCGAGCTGCCGCGCGAGCGGTGGACGAAGTCCGGTCCCGCCGCCTGCGAGCTGCTCTATCGGACCGGACCCGGCCTCACGCCCAGGCCTCTCAGGAAGATCGCCTCAGGCGGAGAGCTGTCGCGTGTCCTGCTCGCCTGCAAAGTCGTTCTCGGCGACGCGAACAAAGCGGGCACGTTCGTCTTCGATGAGGTCGATGCGGGTGTCGGAGGGGCCGTCGCCCGCTCGCTCGCACAGGTTCTGGCGGATCTCGCCCGCACCCACCAAGTGATCGTTGTCACTCATGTCGCTCAGGTCGCCGTGCTCGCCGAGGTTCACTACGTCGTGGAGCGCCAAGGCACCGATGAGCCCGTGACCGTTCTCACGCAGGTGACAGGTGAGACGAGGGTGCGCGAGATCGCTCGGATGCTGTCTGGCGACGCCACCGACGCCTCGCTTTCCCATGCGCGTCAGATGCTTCATGATGCGCAGCGCTCGCAGGGGTCGCCAAGCGCGTGCTGAGGTGTTCCTGTGGGTACTGGGCCCGCGAGAGCCCATTCGCTACCTCATCGTCTATAATTTCATACAACTGTGTTTTCCTACGGTACGTTTCCGCAGCTGTGCTGCGTGTAAAGCAATACCAATCTATGCGAGAGGAGCCGTACGCACGTTATGGCAAAAAAGAACCAACCTTTGAGGATCATTCCCTTGGGCGGACTCGATGGCATCGGCAAGAACATGACGGTCCTTGAATGCGGGCCGGATATGGTCCTTCTGGACGCGGGACTCATGTTTCCCGATGATTCTCAGCCCGGAATAGATCTCGTCCTTCCGGACTACACCTACGTTCTCGAGAATGAGAGCAAGCTTCGCGGCATCGTGATAACCCACGGACATGAGGATCACATCGGAGCACTTCCCTATCTGCTCCAGGATCTGAATAACAAAGTGCCCATCTACTCCAGTAAGCTCACGCTCGGTCTGATAGAGGGCAAGCTCGCTGAGTTCAAGATCAAATCACCGAGATTTCGCCCGGTCGTCAGCGGCGACAAGATCGAGCTCGGGGGGATATCGGTCAGCTTCTTCTCCATGACGCACTCCATACCCGGTGGCTTCGGCGTCTTCATCCAGACCTCTCAGGGCAACGTCATGCACACGGGCGACTTCAAGCTCGACCAGACGCCGATCGACGGCGTCCGACCCGCTTTCGATCTCATCAATCGCTTCGCCGGGGAGGGAATCGATCTTCTGCTCTCCGATTCCACGAATGCGAACATGCCCGGGTTCACGAAATCTGAGGCAGCGGTCGGCGAGGCGCTCTACGAGGTCATCAAAGAGGCTCAGGGTCGCGTCTTCGTCGCTTCGTTCGCCTCGCATATCCATCGCCTGCAGCAGGTCTGCGATGCCGCGCGGTCCTGCGGCAGGAAGATCGTCGTCACGGGCCGCTCCATGCTCACGAACACTCGTGTCGCACGAGAGCTGGGATACCTCAAGATCGACGCGCGGGACATCTTGGACGCATACGACGTCTCGGGCATTCCGGACAGCAAGATCGTCGTGTTGTGCACCGGATCTCAAGGCGAGCCGCTCTCCGCGCTCTCGCGCATGGCAAACGGCGAGCACAAGACCCTCTCGATCCGCGAGACCGACACCGTGATCATTTCCGCGACGCCGGTGCCGGGCAACGAGAAGGCGGTGCAGCAGGTCATCAACAGTTTGGCCAAGCTCGGCTGCGAGGTTTACGACAAATCGCAGAAGCTCGTGCATGTCTCCGGGCATGGCAGCCAAGAGGAGCTGAAGCTCATGCTGGCCATGGCGCATCCGACGCATTTCATGCCCGTTCACGGCGAGACGGTGCATCTGCGCGCGCACGCCGATCTCGCGCGCAGGCTCGGGATCCCAGATGAGCGGATATTTCTCCTCGACAACGGTGACTCTCTCGAGATGCGCGACGGCTCGGTGCGCGTCGGCCCCTCGGTCGAATCGGGCGTGGTCTATGTCGACGGTCTTCGCATCGGCGACACCGACCCGATCGTGCTGAGGGATCGTCAGAAGCTCGCGAATGACGGCACCGTCACAGTTGTCGCGATCGTATCGCTCAGAAGCAAGCGCATCGATGCCGTCGAGTTCTCAGGTCGAGGGGTCTCCTTCACGATCGATGACTCGTTCTCGGCCGATGCGTCCGCCTCGATCATGCGCTCGATCGAGAAGGGGTCGTTCAACTACACCAACAGCGGCACCGACGCGCTGCGCAAGGCGGTGCGCGATGTGCTGTCCAACTTCATCTGGAGCCGTACGCACACGAGGCCGATGATCATCCCGGTTGTCATGGAGGTCTAGCGTGGCGGAGCGTCGTACCACTGCAGCGACGAAGAAGCGAACCGGCAGCACGAAGCCGGCCGCAGCGGGGCTGCGCGCCAACAAGGGAAAGAGCCCGGCTGCTGCCTCACCAGAGCCGGAGGATCGCAGCTCATTGAGCCGTGAGATCGTCGGCGTCGTGATCGCGATGTTCGCGGCGATATCGTTTATCGCCGTCGTCTCGCCGGCGAACGAGCCGATCGCCCATGCGATCTCGAACATCTACCACATGGGCTTCGGGGTGGGCGCCTACGTTCTGCCGGTCGGGTTGCTGTTTGTGGCTCTTATAGTCTTTCGACGGCAGAGTTTCTCGTTCAGCGGGCGCAGCTTGGCGGGTATCTGCTTGATCTATCTGTTCCTGAGCGCGCTCCTGTCGCTGCTCGTTCCCGACACGCAGGTCTCGACAGCCGCCATGTTCGAGCCGAGCTCGCTTTCGACATCGGGTGGCTTGATCGGTGCGTTTCTGGCCTCGATCCTGCAGGGTGCGCTCGGAAAGTTCATATCGTTCGTCGTCGTGGCGGGAGCGGCGATCATGGGATTGTTGCTGATCGGTTTCTCGGTACGCGATTTCCTGGTACTCGCGGCCGGTCGTTTCCGCGAGCTGGTCAGCCGACGGAATATCGAGGTGAATGAGAGCCCCTGGGGGGATTCGAGCTTGAGCGCCGGTGATGACGTCGATGGAGGCTCTGCTGTGGATCGCGCCGGTGACGCAGCGCCGACGATGCTTCTGAGCGGGCGGTCTGCTCAAGGGGCTGTCGCTTTGGGTTCCTACGAAGATGAACCGTTCGTAGATGTGTCAGATCAACTTGCTGAAGAGCACGCGCGGACGACGCTTATTCCGATTGCGGAGACCTACACCGATGCGGCCTCGGCATCTGCCGAAAGCCCTGAGGCGATTCGAGGTGATCAGAGCGAGCAGGCGAAGGTGCTCGCCGATGGCGAGGATCGGCAAAGCCAGGTGCCGGCGTTCCTCCTCAATCCCACGCGCGCCGCTCGCAAAGCGAAGAGGGCTGCCGGCACCTCTCGGTCTCGACGCACCGATGCGACGGATGAGACATCGGAAAACTTGGCGGGCCGCAAGCTTCCGCCCGTCTCGATTCTGCGGCATAATCCGCGCTCCGCCACGGCAGCGTCTTCCGATAAGGAGCTTCGCCAGACGTCCGAGGGTCTGCAGTCGACACTCAACGAATTCAACCTCCATGCGCTCGTGGTCGGATGGATCTCCGGACCCACGGTCACGACATTCAAGGTTCAACCCGGGGAAGGGGAGCGGGTGAGCCGGATCTCCAATCTCGAGGACGATATCGCCTTGTCGCTCGCCGCGCAGTCCGTTCGGATCTTCGCCCCGATTCCGGGCACTTCCCTCGTCGGTATCGAGATCCCGAATCGCAAGCGTCAGAATGTGAATCTGGGCGATGTCTTGCCGTATGTGAAGGGCGGCCCGCTCGAGTTCGCGATCGGTCGCGACGCCGAGGGCGAGCCGATCGTCGCCGATCTCGCCAAGATGCCCCATCTTCTCATCGCGGGAACGACTGGCTCGGGAAAGTCGGTCATGATCAACTCGATCGTCATGGCTCTTCTCATGCGCACCGTCCCCGAGGACGTGCGGCTGATCATGGTCGATCCCAAGCGCGTCGAGCTCGCCGGTTACAACGGGCTGCCACATCTCTACGTTCCGGTCGTCACCGAGCCCAAACAGGCTGCCAGTGCGCTGCACTGGGCCGTATCGGAGATGGAGCGCCGTCTCAAGGTCTTTGAGCGTCTCTCAGTTCGCAAGATCTCCACATTCAACAAGAAGCAGAGAGCCGGCGCATTCAAAAAATATGATAATCCTCCTCAGAGAATGCCCTATCTCGTCATTATCATCGATGAGCTGTCCGACCTTATGATGGTTGCGGGCAAAGATGTCGAGGCCTCCATCGTGCGCATCGCGCAGCTCGGTCGCGCTGCCGGCATCCACCTGATCGTCGCCACGCAACGCCCCAGCTCTAACGTCGTGACCGGTCTCATCAAGGCGAACATCACAAATCGGATCGCCTTCAATGTCGCTACGGGCATCGATTCGCGCGTCATAATCGACCAAGTGGGCGCCGAGAAGCTCACCGGTTGCGGTGACATGCTCTTCTCGAAGGTCGATTGGGGCAAGCCCAAGCGAATTCAGGGGTGCTTCGTCTCAGATGACGAGATCAATCAAGCCGTCGCATTCGTGAAAGATCAGGGCGATCCGGAATATCATGAGGAGATCCTCTCCGAAGTCGCTCCCGCCTCAATCGGGGGAATGGGGGGCCATGAGCTCTCAGAGGACGATCCGCTCGTCTGGGAGGCCGCCAAGATCGTGGTCGATTCCCAGATGGGTTCGACTTCGGGCTTGCAGCGTAGGCTCAAGGTCGGCTATGCTCGCGCGGGTCGCATCATGGATATGCTCGAAGAAAAGGGGATCGTCGGCCCTCCTGACGGTTCGAAACCCCGCGAGGTTCTGCTTGATGCCAAGGATCTTGAGGAGCTCCGCTCCGTCGAGGCTCGCATGGCCGACGACGGTGAGCTTGGAGGGTTCTGATGGCCGCGCGCTTCGGAGAGATGCTGCTGAACAGACGACGCCAGATGGGTCTATCCATCCAACAGGTCGCCAATGTCATCAAGATCAGGCCTCAGATCATAGAGTACTTCGAGGCGGGCAATTTCGCCGCAATGCCTCCCAGGGGCTATGCTCAGGGGATGATCTCAAGTTACGCTCGGTATCTCGGTCTCAATTCGCGACAGATCGTTGAGGTGTACTTCGACGAGCTCTATGAGTACGAACGACTGGGCAGACGGCGGGGAGGGCGTCTTGAAGGCGCTGCGGGGCTTGTGAGATCGCGTTCCGGATGCGATGTTCGGCGGCGCGATATTCCCGAGGGCGATCGGTCTCGATCGCGTTTCGCGCAGCGGCCCCCGCAGGCGGGCTATGTGCCCGAGTCGGTTTCGGATCACGAGTCGATTCGTCTGTCAAATGAGCTCGCATCCCGACGCGATCAGCCGGTCCCTCCCTATGCGAATCGAACGCATGAGCGGAGCACGCAAGCGCTGCGCTCGGGCCGCGCACGTGGTGAGCGCACGTCCGGCGGCGATATGCAGCGGGTCTCCGGAGTTCGACGCGGAAGCAATCGAGCAGGACAGGACAGGGGCCTGAGACCCGGCCGCCCACGGGGCGGGAGCTCCGGGGCGATCCAGCCGAGCGGCCGCGCGTCCGCCGCCGGATGTCGGGGGATGGGACGAGGGGCGCCCGCCGCTCCGCATCGCGGGCCGGTCGGGCGCGCTGCGGAGCGCAAGGCCGGATTGCTGTCCGATCGACGCGTCGCGATCGGAGGTGCCGCGCTGCTCCTCGTCATCCTTATCGCTCTGGTGCTTCTGCTGATGCAAGGCTGCGCTCATCGCGCAGCGAACAGATCGGGCTCCGCGCGCGGAGCGGCGGCGAGTTCCCAGTCCGCGGCGTCTTCCGCTTCGAGCGGAGGGTCCGCCTCGCCTGACTCGAGCTCCACCCCCGCGTCATCCGGTGCGATCGAAGAACCCCAGCAGCCGATTGTCAACGTGCACGTCGATCAGGGTGCGACCTCTTGGATCGAGGTGAAGCTCGATGGAAAATACGTCAAGTCCGACAACGTCATCGGGCCGTTCGATCAGAGCTACACGGTGACGAGTACCTTGGAGATCACGGTGAACACTCCGGACAGCGTCAAGGTCACGAAGAACGGCACCGAGGTCAAGTGGAGCGATAAGATGGCCGGGGTGGCGCGGATGACCATCACCGCGCCTGCTCCGACATCGGCGGCGTCACCGGACGGATCGCCGCAGACCGGCGGCGCGCAGGCGACTCGGTAGACAACAGAAAAGGATGCAGACATGGCAAAGGAATCGAGCTTCGATATCGTCTCCCAGATCGACATGCAGGAGGTGGATAACGCCTATCAGCAGACGACGCGCGAGATCGCGCAGCGCTATGATCTCAAAGACTCCGGCTCGACCGTCGAGTTCTCCAAGCAGAGCGCTACCGTGACGGTGAGCGCGCCGGCGGATTTCGTGGCACGCCAGATCATCGATGTTCTCATGGCAAAGTTCGTGAAGCGCAGCCTTGATCCTCGTGCGATGCGCTGGGATTCCCCGCAGCCGGCGTCAGGTGGGACAACGCGCGTGGTCGGTCACATCATCGAGGGCATCGACCAGCAGACCGCCAAACGGATCAGCAAAGACATCAAGGCGATGAAGCTCAAGGTCAGAGTTACCATCGAAACCGATCAGCTTCGCGTGTTCTCCGCTTCTCGGGATGTTCTTCAGCAGGTTATTCAAATGCTGCGCGACAACGATTACGGCCAGCCCCTTCAGTTCGTGAACTATCGATGAGATGCGACCGTTGAGACCGACTTCGAAAGGGAGACGACCTTCTGTGCACAACTCCTGTGGTTCTGTTTTGTTCGTCACGCTCGGCTGCGCGAAAAACGAGGTCGATACCGACCGCATGCGCGCCCTGCTTCTGTCGAACGGTTACCAAGAGGCCGCCTCAAGCGATGACGCAAACGTCGTCATCGTCAACACGTGCTCATTTCTCACCTCGGCCACCTCTGAGAGCATCGAGTGCACGCTGGCCCTGGCAGAGCAGACCACGGCGGGAATTCGCGATGTCCCCCTCGTGATGTGCGGATGCGTGCCGTCTCGCTACGGCGACGATCTGCCTGCCGAGCTGCCCGAGGTCGCTGCGTTCGTGCGCACCGACGAGGAGGATCGGATCGTTTCGGTCCTCGACGATCTTCTGGGCGTGCAGCGCGAGACCCCTGCATTCATTCCTCGGATCAAACGGACCGTGGAGGGGGCGGTGGCCTATGTAAAGATCTCGGATGGTTGCGATCGTCTCTGCAGTTTCTGCGTCATCCCCTTCATTCGCGGTCGCTATCACTCTCGCCCGGCGGCAGACATCATCGCCGAAGCGGTCGAGCTGGTTTCGGGCGGCGTTCGCGAGATCGTTCTCATAGGCCAGGATACCGGCGTATGGGGCGGCGATCTGCCTGCGGCTGCCGGGACGGGCGGTCCTGCGAATCTCGCTCAGCTCCTCGTGGCTCTCGCCGCGGCGCTCCGGCCGGCTCACGTCTGGATACGAGTCCTATATCTGCAGCCAGAGGGTATGACCGACGAACTCATCGCTGCGATTCGGGATACGCCCGAGGTGCTTCCCTACATAGACATCCCGATTCAGCATGTGAGCGCTCGCCTGCTCGCGGCGATGCGTCGCACCGGGTCCCGCGAGGAGCTCGAGGCCCTGTTCGAGCGCCTGCGTCGCACGATACCGCATATGGTGATCAGATCGACAGCGATGGTGGGCTTCCCCGGCGAGTCCGACGAGGAAGCCGCAGAGCTTCTTGAATTCATGGCCAGCGTCGGCTTCGACTACACGAGCGTGTTCGCGTATTCCGCCGAGGAGGGCACGGTGGCCGCGCGCCTTACCGAACAGATCGATGAGCAAGTCAAACTCGAGAGGCAGCAGGCCGCAGTCGATCTCGCTGAGGAGCTCGGTTTCGCTGCCACCGCCGCGCATGTGGGCGAGACCGCAGATGTCATCGTCGACGGTGTGGAGGATGAGGACGGCGAGCTCGAGCTCATCGGTCACGCTTGGTTTCAGGCCCCCGATCTGGACGGCGCGGTTCATCTCGACGCCACGGATGCCTCGGTTGGTGATATCCTGAAGGTCAGATTCACCGATAGCTTCTGCTACGAGCTCGTCGGAAGCGTCATAGCGTAACGGAGACCCATGGAGACAACGAGCAGATACAACGGTCCCAGCGGGCCCGATCGCGGTTTGAGCAGCGTTTGGACGCCGGCCAATGTGGTCACATGCGTTCGCATCGCGGCGATACCGCTGTTCATGATCTTTGCGCTCGGCGGCCCCGCGGCCGTGGGCGTTCCGCTCAGCATCGAGAGGACCGGCGCGTTCATACTGTATGCCGCCCTGAGCCTGACTGACAAACTCGATGGACATCTCGCGCGCTCTCGAGATGAGATCACCGATTTCGGAAAGTTTCTCGATCCCATCGCTGACAAGTTGCTGGTCTTCGCCGCCTTGCTCATCTTCATCGAACAGGGCACCCTGAGCGCTTGGATCGTTTTCGTGATCCTGCTTCGCGAGTTTCTCGTGAGCGCTCTGCGCATGGTTGCGAGCGCGGAGGGAATCGTTATCGCGGCGGATGTGCTCGGCAAGTGGAAGACTGCGATCACCATGGTCGCCATCTGCGCATATCTGCTTGCTGAGATGCTGGCCGCTTGGATGCTTCCATGGACTGCATCGGTCACCTTCATCGCGGACATTCTGATGACGCTTGCCGTGGCGCTCACGATCGCGTCGGGGATTCAGTATTTCTGGAGCTGCCGCATGATCGTTTTTCGGGTGTAGGTGATCGCGTGAGCATGGCCGATTTGTCTCGCCTCGACGATATCGCCTTCGATGTGGTGGAGTGCGCCTGCGCGCATGGCGCTTCGGTGGCGCTCGCCGAGTCGCTGACCGCGGGGCTCGTGGCATCGGCCATCGCGGCGATCCCTGGGGCATCGCGAGTTCTTCTGGGTTCCGCCGTCACCTATACCGATACCGTCAAGCAGCGGTTGCTCGGTGTTTCAAAGAGAACGATTTCGCTTCGCTCCGCCGTCTCGCGCGAGACCGCATGCGAGATGGCACAGGGAGCCAGACGGCTGTTCGGCGCTGACATCTCCGTCAGTTTGACGGGCTATGCCGGTCCCGGCGGCGGTACGCCGATAGATCCGGTCGGGACCGTCTATCTGGCCGTCAGCGATAACTATGGCACATGCTGCGAGCGCGACGCCTTCGTCGGCGATCGCAATGAGATCCGCCTGCTCTGCGCGAGACGCGCGCTCGAGCTCTTGCTTGAGCACCTTGCGAAGATTCCATGTGATTGAGCGCCACGGCCTGTTGCCCACATCGATCTGACAGCGGTGACGATGCAGGCCCGCGGCCGAGACGCAGACGTCTGCAGCGGCTTTGAGGTGCGCTTATGCTAGCGCGGAGATACATTTGTTCCCGCAGGTGGCACCGTCGTAGGATCACGAGTCAGATGCGTTTCGAATTCTGTCAGACAGGCGCAAGATATTTCGTCTTTCGGGTCAGATGGAATCTCTACCATGGAGTCGTTTCATGTTGACAGCGAACAGCTGTTCGAATATGATCAACCCGTGAACGTATCAAGGAGGATACCGCATGGCAAAGAATTCAGGTCCCGTCCGTCAGGTGCACGAGCGCACCACCGGTGCCGAGCGCGATAAGATGATCGACATCACCAGAGCGGAGATCGAGAAGAAGTTCGGCACGGGCTCCATCATGCGCTTCGGCGACGGGGGGCCACAGCTCGAGGTCGAAGCGATCTCGACGGGCGCCTTGGCGCTCGATGCGGCTCTGGGCATCGGCGGGGTCCCCCGTGGTCGCATCATCGAGATTTACGGACCGGAGTCATCGGGCAAAACGACCCTGTCCCTGGAGATTCTCGCGGAGGCGCAGGCGGCGGGGGGCGTCGTCGCGTTCATCGATGCCGAGCACGCCCTGGATCCCGCCTACGCTGCTCGCATCGGGGTCGATATCGACGAGGTGCTCATCTCGCAGCCGGATACCGGGGAGCAGGCTCTTGAGATCTGCGACATGCTGATTCGCTCGGGTGCCATCGACGCGGTCGTCATCGATTCGGTCGCCGCGCTCGTACCGCGTGCTGAGATCGAGGGCGAGATGGGGGACACCACGGTGGGCCTGCAGGCTCGTCTTATGAGTCAGGCGCTGAGAAAGCTGGCGGGATCGCTTTCCAAATCGAAGACCATGTGCATCTTCATCAACCAGCTGCGCGAGAAGATCGGCGTGATGTTCGGCAACCCGGAGACGACTCCAGGTGGCCGCGCGCTCAAGTTCTTCTCCTCGGTTCGGATCGACATTCGGCGTATAGACAGCATCAAGAACGGTCAGGAAGTCGTGGGCAACCGCGTGCGCGCCAAGGTCGTCAAGAACAAGGTGGCGGCACCGTTCCGCTCGGCGGAGTTCGACATCATGTACGGCACCGGAATCTCGAAGGAGGGCTCCATCTTGGATATGGGAGTGGAGTTCGAGATCGTCAACAAATCCGGTGCCTGGTACACCTATGAGTCGGAGCGACTCGGGCAGGGCCGCGAGGCCGCTAAGGAGTTTCTGCGCGTCCACCCCGAGCTCGCAGAGGAGATCGAGGGGAAGGTTCGCGTCGCATGCGGTCTGGACTTCTCCGATGAAAGCACAGGCGATGCCGTGGAGGTCTCCGCTTGAGATCAGAGGTTCCGGGGCAATCGCAGCCGCGCGTCATCGAGATCGCCTTCGCATATCCCGAGAAATCATATTCATCGTTCGGCGGACGCGCGCATCGCCCGCCGGCCGAGATCATTCTTGTGCTCGAGGACAAAGAGCGCCGGACCCGTCTCGTCGCGACATGTGTGGCGCATGCCTGTCAAAGAAAGCAGCCGTCGCTGCCTCGGGATCTCGATGCGATCTCCAGCTTCCTCGATGCCACTGATCGCACCTGCTGCATGCAGCAGCTTGTCAAGATGCTCGCTCGCCGCGATCACGGTTCCGCCGAGTCACGTGAGAAGCTGATCGCTTACGGGTTCGCCGAGGACTCGGTTGATCGAGTTCTCGAGCGCGCCCGCGAGCTTCGGATGATCGATGACGGTCGCATCGCGCGCACCTATGCCGAGCGTCTCATGCAAAAGGGCTGGGGTCGCGCCATGGTCGGAAGGAAGCTGCGTGCGCGTGGGTTTTGCGCGGAAGAGATCGATCGAGCCCTTGAGATGTCCGGGTCGCTCGAAGACGAGCTCGCACGTGCGAGCGCTCAGCTTGAGCGCCGACCCGTGCCTGCGGTGAGGGCGTTTGAAAAACTTGCGCGCTATCTCGTCGGCAGGGGATATGCCCTCGAGATCGCCCGACGTGCAACGAGAGATCGATTGAGCCGCCTTGCCGAGCAGGCAGATTCGATGCGCGGGTAAGCGCGGCCGCGCGCGGCCGGTGCCGCGCCTGTAGTCCATCGGTGAAGCCTGCGGCAAACAGGTCCTCTCAATTGACAGAAACCTCGCTTCAACGTAGCATGAACGTGTCATTTGCCATATGATACGCCCTCACTTCAGGTGATGGCGAAAGATACGTTAGACATATCGACGCGTGATCATGTTGCGCAAATGTCCGATGCCTCGCAAGGGCACCGTCAAAGTTGCAGCAGATTTTTGACAAGGAGTTGAAAACCGTGGGCATGGAAATCGTGATCGGCCTCGTCTTTCTCGCAATCGGCGCAGCCGGAACCGCGGCCATCATGCGCACCGCCAAGAATAGCAGCCTACGTGACGCCGATTCGAAGGTCGAGTCGGCACATGCGAAGGCTGAGCGGGTAGTCGGCGATGCGCGGCGTCAGGCCGAGACACTTAAAAAGGAGGCCCTGCTCGAGGCTAAAGAGCAGATCATCCAGAGCCGGCAGCAGTCTGAGGCCGAGGAGCGACAGCGCAAGAAGGAACTTCGTGTGCTCGAGAATCGCGTGATGCAGCGCGAGGAGTCACTCGACAGGAGAAATGACGTCCTCGACAAGCGCGAGCACCAGCTGTCGAGTCTCGCTGGTCAAATCGAGAAGCAGAGCAGCGAGCTCAATGAGCTGTATCGCCGGCAGACCGACGAGCTGGAGCGCATCTCGTCGCTGTCACGCGAAGATGCTCATGCCGAATTGCTTGACAAGGTGAGAGCGGAGGTCACCCATAAGGCGGCGGCGATCATTCGCGAGTCCGACCAGCGTGTGAAAGCGGAGAGCCGCAAGCGCGCGCAAGAGGTCATCTCCACAGCGATACAACGATGTGCCGCAGATCACACCGCCGAGATCACGGTCACATCGGTTCACATCCCCTCAGATGATCTCAAGGGCCGGATCATCGGCCGCGAGGGGAGGAACATTCGAACGTTCGAGCAGATTTCCGGTGTGAACCTCGTGATCGACGATACGCCGGAAACCGTGGTTCTGTCGAGCTTCGATCCGGTCCGTCGCGAGACCGCGCGCGTCGCCCTCGAGAACCTGGTCGCTGACGGTCGAATTCACCCCGCCCGGATCGAGGAGATGTATCAAAAGGCGTTTGATCTCGTGCAGCAGCGTGTCGAGGAGACCGGCGAGCAGGCGGCCTTCGATACGGGCATCCATGATCTTCATCCAGAGCTCGTAAAGACCCTCGGCGCCCTCAAGTATCGCACCTCTTTCGGACAAAATGTTCTCGAGCACTCGCTCGAGGTCGCTGATCTATGCGGTATCATGGCGACCGAGCTGGGTGTCGACGATGTCGCAGCTCGCCGTGCCGGATTGCTTCATGATCTGGGAAAGGCGATCGACCACGAGGTCGAGGGGCCGCATGCTGTCATCGGCGCCGATCTCGCGCGTCGCTACGGCGAGAAGCCCGAGATCGTGCACGCCATCGAAGCGCATCATGGGGACGTCGACCCGAGCAGCGTTCTCGCTGTGCTCGTCATGGCAGGAGATGCCATCTCGGCGTCTCGACCCGGTGCGCGGCGTGAATCAGCGGAGAACTACATCAAGCGCTTGGAGAAGCTCGAGCGCATCGCCAATGCTCATGCCGGGGTCGAGCGAACCTATGCTATGCAGGCGGGCCGCGAGGTCCACGTCATGGTTCAACCTGAGAAGATCTCGGATGCGGATTCCGCCGTGCTCGCACATGATATCGCGCAGCAGATCGAGGAGGAGATGGAGTATCCGGGACAGGTTCGCGTCGTCGTGATCCGTGAGAGCCGTGCTGTCGACATCGCAAAATAGCATGGACGAATCGCACGATCTCATTTCGTTCGTCGCTTCGATGTCAGGTGAGGGAAGTCTGCGCGTCGAGGAGAACCTTGGCGACGGCTATGTTCGGCTTCGCATCTCAGAGGCGGAGCGACGTCAGGCAAAGCATGACATTCGCTGCGTCGAGGATATCGTCATCGAGATGCTGCGCAACGCGCGAGATGCCGGTGCCACCGAGATCTACGTCGCGACAGGTAAAGACGAGGACATTCGCACGCTCGTGTTCATCGACAACGGCGGCGGCATCCCGGCTGACATGCAGGAGCGAATCTTTGACGCTCGTGTCACCTCGAAGCTCGAGAACATGAAGATGGATCGGTGGGGCGTCCACGGTCGCGGTATGGCGCTGTTCTCCATTCGGGAGAACACGCGCGAGGCGCGCGTTATCGCATCTCAACCGAGTCAGGGCACGGCGCTGCTCGTTCGCGTCGATACATCATGTCTGAGCGAGCGCGCCGATCAATCGAGCTGGCCGCAGGCAGTCAGGGATGAGGACGGCGCCTACACGCAGCTTCGCGGCCCGCACAACATCGTGCGGGCCGCATGCGAATTCGGTCTGGAGGAACTCAACAACTGCGACGTCTTCCTCGGAACACCGACCGAGATCGCCGCAACGTTGTTCCTCCACGCCTCAGCGCGACTGGACGCATCGCGACTCCTGTTCACAGACGATGAAGGCGATCTGCCGGTCTGCGAGCGGTTGGGATGCGCCGCGGATGCGGCAGATCTCATGCGGATCGCCGCAGCGCTCGGCATCGTCATCTCCGAGCGCACCGCTCACAGGATCCTCGCAGGATCCATCGATCCTCTGAAGAGCGTCACCGCCCGCCTGTTGCGGGAGCGCGACAGCGCGGTTTCATCGCGACCTGTGGATCTCTCTCGTGATCGCAGGGGGCTCATCATTGCAAAAGAGGATCTCGATCACTTCTCTCGCGCCATGGAGCGCGAGTTCTCCTATCTCTCGTCTCGATACTATGTGAACCTTGCGCGCATGCCGAGAATTCGCGTCTACCGCAATCGGCTGATCGTGACATTCGATGTCGACAAAGAGGAATAAGGTCTATTGCCCTTGGCTTCATGATGCGCTAAAGTCAAGAAGAAGCTTACAGAATTGCAAATCAAACACACCATGCCGCAGGAGATCGTTTGATGGATTATCTAAAGGTATCGAGTAAATCCTCACCTGCCTCCGTCGCGGGTGCCGTTGCCGGTATGGTCAAGGACGGGCTTCCGGTGACGATGCAATGTGTCGGCGCGGGCGCCGTAAATCAAGCGATCAAGGCGATAGCGATTGCCCGTGGTTTTTTGATCCCTGTGGGGTTTGATATTTCATGTTCACCATTGTTCTCGGATATCTATATCGAGGGGCAGATGAGGACGGCCATTCGTCTCACCGTGAACGTCCATGCTCTGTCGCAGGCGACAGAGCAGCTGCCCGAGTATCTTTCCGACCGATCCGCATTGGCGTAGAGCTTTCATGACTGATCACGATACGCTTTCTCAGCTCGAGGGAAAGACATATTTCGTTCGCACCTTCGGATGCCAGATGAACCTACATGACTCCGAGCGGGTTGCCGGCTTGCTGGACTCCTGCGGGTGCCTTGAGGTCGAGACCCCTCAAGAGGCCGATATCGTTGTTTTCATGACCTGTTGCGTTCGCGAGGCAGCCGATGTGCGCCTGTATGGCCAGTGCTCGTCGCTGAAGAGTCTCTCTTCGCCACCGGGGGGCAGACGCATCGTGGCTGTGGGGGGCTGCATCGCCCAGCGGGACGGGCGCGATCTGCTCTGCAACCTGGACAATGTTGATGTCGTTTTCGGAACCCATTCCATCGCGCATGTCGCACAGCTGCTCGCAGCGGCGTTTGAAGATGAGTCGCCGCACGTCAGAACACGCGACCAGGAGAAACGGGCCGCGACCGACATGCCGTGGAGTCGGAGGCGCACCTATCACGCATGGGTGCCGATCATGACCGGGTGCAACAATTTCTGCAGCTACTGCATCGTCCCGTATGTCCGTGGACGCGAACGGAGCCGGCCTGCTGACGAAGTGATCGATGAGGTGGTCGGACTTGCCCGAAGCGGGGTGCGCGAGGTCACCTTGCTCGGTCAGAATGTCAACTCATACGGAAGGGATTCAGCGGGACGCCCCCGTTTCGCCAAGCTTTTGCGCGAGGTCGCCGACACCGGTATCGAGCGCATTCGTTTCACCTCCTCACATCCCAAGGATCTGCTTCCCGAAACGATCGAGGCCATGGCCGATCTCCCGGCGGTTATGCCGCAGCTTCATCTTGCCGTGCAATCGGGTTCCTCGCGCATCCTATCGCTTATGAATCGGCGCTATTCGAGGGAATCCTATCTCGAGCTCATCGATCGCGTGCGTCAGCGCATGCCCGAGATCGCCTTGTCGACCGATATAATCGTGGGTTTCCCCGGCGAGTCCGAGGACGATTTCGAGGAGACGCTCTCTCTGGTTCGATCGGTGCGCTTCTCGCAGGCGTTCACGTTCATCTACTCCAGACGTCAGGGCACGCCTGCTGCGCAGATCGAGGATTCCACGCCCCGCGATGTCGTGCTTGATCGCTACAATCGTCTTCTTCGCGTCGTGGAGCAAGGCGCCCTTGAAAACAATGAGCGAGATCTGGGTAGGACGGTGCCCGTTCTCATAGAGGGCTCATCGAAGAAGAATCCCGACATGCTGCAGGGCAAGAGTCCCAAAAATCAGACGGTTCACGCGCCGGTGCCCGACACGGCTGACGCAAGACGGTTCGTGGGATCGATTCTCGATGTAACAATCAAGCGCGCGCGAACGTGGTATCTTACCGGATCGGTCGTCGGTGAGCCGCATTGATCAAGACACGTGCCGCGTCCGTGAGCATCCCGGTGATCGCGATCGTCGGACCTACCGGTGTGGGCAAAAGCCATGTAGCCGATCTGGTTGCCGCTGCGATGCGCAGCGAGGTGATCTCAGCCGATGCGATGCAGGTCTATCGCGGTATGGATATCGGCACCGCGAAGATGCCCGCCGCTCAGCGCCGCGCACCGTTGCGTCTCATCGATATCGTCGATCCCACTGAGTCCTATTCGGCGGCGCTCTATCAAAAAGATGCACGCCAGCACATCGAGAGACTGCTTGCAGACGGCTCGGTACCTGTAGTTTGCGGAGGCACGGGTCTCTACGTGCGCGCCGCATTGGATGATTGCGTCTTTCCCCCCGGAGAGAAGGGGGATCGGCGCCGACGTCGCTATGAGGCGCTTGCCGCGCGAAAGGGCGATCAGGCTGTCTACGATCTGCTCGCGCGGCGCGATCCGGACAGCGCGCTCGCCATTCACCCTCATAACGTCCGGCGCGTCATACGCGCATTGGAGATGCTGGACCAAGGGGTGTCCTATGCCGAGCGACGATCGCACCTCACCAAGATCGAGCCGGTCTACGATACCGTATATTTCGGACTCGCTATGGAGCGAAGTGCTCTGTACAGACGCATTGAGAGCCGTGTGGATGCGATGATCGCGGCTGGACTCATCGCAGAGGTGCAGCAGCTTGTGAACGAGGGCGTCGCTGACGCGCTCACCTCTCGTCAGGCGATCGGGTACAATGAGATCATTCAGTACCTCATGGGCGAGCAGACGATGGAGGCCTCGATCGCGGCGATCAAGATGCGAACACGCAGATATGCCAAACGGCAGATGTCTTGGTTCGGACGCGATCAGCGGATCGAGTGGATTCACATGGATGAGCTACGAGTTGAAGAGGCAGCCCACATGATCGTCGAGAAGATGGGGAGGTCGTATGACTCATTTTCGTCCGGTATCCACAGAGCTCATTCCTGAGCGAGCGCTTTTAGTCGGTGTTGACCTGCACGATGGCGGCTGGCCGACCGAGAGCTCCCTGGATGAGCTCGCGCGGCTCGTCGAGAGCGCTGGCGCGAATCCGGTCGGCCGCATGGTGCAGCGCATGGCACGGCCAAATCCGAGGTCCATGATCGGATCGGGGAAGCTCGAAGAGCTCAAGTCGACAGTGTCTCGCCTTGATGTCGATGTGGTGATCTTCGATGAAGATCTAACCCCTTCGCAGCAGAACAATATCGAGCGCGCCATCGGAGCGTCTGTCAAGATAATCGATCGAACAGCGTTGATCTTGGATATATTCGGCATGCGGGCGCAGACGCGCGAGGGAAGCATTCAAGTCCAGCTCGCGCAACTTGAGTATCTGCTGCCTCGGCTCCGCGGGATGTGGACCCATCTTGCAAAGGAGCAGACGAGAGGTGGAATCGGCAGCCGCTTCGGACAAGGGGAGAGTCAGCTTGAGGTCGATCGTCGCCTGATCCGCAAACGGATATCCGCACTGAAGCGATCGCTTCTACAGATTGAGACGCGCCGTGATGTCCAGTCGAGAGCGCGCAGGGAGTCTCCTGCTTTTCGCATAGCTCTGGCCGGCTACACGAATGCCGGGAAGTCCACATTGATGAATCGTTTGACGGGATCGGATATCATGTCAGCCGACAAGCTGTTCGCGACGCTCGATCCGACGACGCGCGCGTTCAAGCTTCCCGGCGGCCGTCTGTGCACCTTGACCGATACCGTCGGCTTCATTCAGAAGCTTCCCCATGGTCTTGTAGATGCTTTCAAGTCGACGCTCGCCGAGGCTCGAGATTCCGATATCATTCTCGAGGTCGTCGATGCCTCAGACGAGAACTATCTACGCCAGATGTCGGCCGTGGACGTCGTGCTCGATGAAATCGGTGCTTCGGAGCAGCGGCGAGTCACGGTGCTCAACAAGATCGATCTTATCGATCCTCTCGATCGGGCCGATCTCGAAAGACGTCATCCGGATGCAGAGCTCGTCTCATCTGTGAACGGTTTGGGAATCGAGCGGTTGCTTGAGCGTCTGAGCTGCGAGGCCTCAACTCTCGACAGCGTCATCAGCTTGCGCATCCCGTATCGCGAGGCTGCGCTGATTTCGCTGGTACATGAACAGGGGCATGTGCTTCAAGAGGTGTTTGACGAGGATGCGGTAAGGCTGGTGGCCGATATCCCGCCGCGCGTCGCCGAACGCTTGATACGCTACCGGGATGCGTCCACCGACCAGCTATCTGAGCCAGAGATGGAAAAAAAGCAGTAACACTGGTTGGTGCACAAGGTAGATCGGAAGACTCGCCCTGCCGATCGCGGAGAGCACCTTGCAGCGGTCGCGGAGCATCCATGCGGGATAGCCTCGGGGGTGCGTGGGCCGCATCACACGGCCTAGAAACGCGCCTGCGAGATAGAGAAAGGAATAGGGGAGCAGGGGATAGTAATCGCCCGAACTGAATGCGCTCGAACGCAGGCCAAGCCAAGCGAGATGCTCCACCGGATATGTCCTGGTGGGAACAGCCCACGTGAGCATGAACAGGGCGCAACAGAGAAACAGCCCCAACCATGGTGAGACCAGCTCGAAGATCGGGCGGCTCAACGAGTACATCAGAGTACTGGCAGCCATGCAAAATAGAATGCCATAGCTTATAGGCGTGTCCACCTCTGCGACCCATGTTGCAGCCGACACGCCGAGGGCGCAGGCACCGTATAGCAGAGCTCTCCTTGCATTGCTTCGAGAGAAGACCGTCATCCATCCGGAGACTATCAGAAAGGTCCAGCTGATCGACGCCGACCATACGCTGCGCACGATCGTGTTCGTAAACCAGATCGTATTCGCGTCGAAAAGCACCACAGCGTCATAGCATGCATGATAGATGATCATCGAGACGACTGCTGCACCTCGTAGCACGTCGAGCGCGCGCACTCGTTGGCGATGATGAGGGGCCCCTCGACTCTCGCCGCGAAACATCAAAAGCGTCGCATCAAAGCAACGACCTTTCCCAGAATAACGGGATCGGTGACATAGATCGGCTCCATGGCATCATTGGCCGGCTGAAGGCGAACGCGTCCGGGCTCCTTGTAAAATGTTTTGACTGTCGCCTCGCTGTCGATCATCGCAACGATGATCTCACCATTCATGGCACTGCTCTGCTCGCGCACCACGATATAGTCGCCATTGAGAATTCCCGCATCGATCATCGAATCGCCGTGCACCTCCAAGATGAAGGAACTGGAGTCGGTGGCGATTTCGGTCGGCAGCGTGAAGGTGTCCTCAACGTTTTGCTCGGCAAGAATGGGCATGCCCGCCGCAACACGTCCGACGAGTGGCAGCGAGATGCTTCCGCGGTCGGGTTTCTCTATGACCTCGGCGAGCTTGGCTGAGCTTCCGTCCTCGTTGAAAAGCTCCAAGGCCCGTGGCTTTGTCGCATCTCGTTTTATGAATCCATGGTCTTCGAGTGCACTCAGATGGGCGTGGACCGTGGAGGGAGAGGAGAGCCCCACGGCGGCGGCCATCTCGCGAACACTCGGCGGATAGCCCTTCTCAAGCTGATATGAGCGAATGAAATCATAGATCTGCTGCTGTCTCTTTGTGATCTTGCGCACGATGTTCACCTTTCTCACGTCGAAAAACAAACATATGTTCTATTTATGCTTGACAAGAACAACTGTTCGAAGATAATTGTATACGAACATTCGTTCCTATGCCAGCACTTTGTCTTACCAATGCGATAGAGCGATCTCAATTCAGCATTTGAAGGGAACTTTGATGATTGAATCTTACGTCGCCGTCCAAGATCGTTTCCCATCACTTGGATCAAGCGAGCCGCGCCCGACCTTCAAGGTGCTTTCCGGCGGTCTCTCTCATCCTTCAGCTTGCTCACCTGTCGCGTCGCTGCGCGTGACTGGCAAGCATATCGCGCGCGAGGTTATCACGGTCTTGTTCGTCAGCTTGCTCGCGGGCGCGGTATTCGCTGCCGGCTTGGGTGTTATCGGTGGTGCGCGCGGCCGCTACGAGTCAGCGCGCGATCACGCGTCGCGGAGCGCGACCCAAATCGTTCAAGGGGACAGCTTGTGGTCGCTCGCTTGCGAGCATCCCATCGAGGGCCTCGGGACGGCTGATGTCTGCGAGATCATTCGCAGCTGGAACGACTTGGGTTCCGCGACGATACAGCCGGGTGCACGGCTCGTCGTTCCCGCGGGACCACATGACTTCCATGATGTCCGTGCGTCTCCCGATATATGATCTCAACCCTCGAATCAAAACCTTTTTGTGATCTATCTGGGGGGAGTCGTGGTATTCTTACCTCGTTTCCGATTTTGAGGAGGTCTGGATGCGCTGTCCCAAATGCGGCAGCGAGGAAACCCACGTCGTGGACTCGCGGATGCATGAGACGACCAACGCGATAAAGCGTCGTCGAAAATGTCTAGATTGCGGATATCGCTTCACAACCTATGAACGCTGCGAAGATCCAATCGAGGTAATCAAAAGCAATGGGTTGAGACAACCGTTTGATCGCAACAAACTGCTCGTCGGTCTCACGCGTGCCACGGTGAAGCGCTCGATCAGCCTTGAATCGCTGAATTCTCTCATTGATGATATCGAGCGCGAGTTGCGGGCTGGAACGTTCGCCTCCATACACTCGCGCGAGATCGGCGATATGGTCCTCAAGCGGCTCGAGCGGCTTGATAAGGTCGCCTATGTGCGGTTTGCCTCGGTGTATCGTGATTTTCAGGATATCGATGAGTTCCTTCAGGAACTTGACAAGTTAAGGTGAGAATATGGCATGCGTATCGGTCTCTATCAAGCGTCTCGATCCGTCGGTCGAGCTTCCGTCCTACGCCTACGCCGGCGATGCGGGGCTCGACCTTCGCGCCAGCGAAACGATCGAGCTCGGTCCGCACGAGCGATCGCTCGTCTCCACCGGTCTCGCGATCGCTTTGCCTGAGGGCTATGCGGGCTTTGTTCAGCCCAGGAGCGGCATGGCGCTCAAACGGGGGCTCTCCATCGCGAACTCGCCTGGTCTCATCGATGCTCATTACCGCGGAGAGATCAAGGTCATCGCCGTGAACCTCGATCCGCGCGAGTCCATTTGCATCGAGCGCGGAGAGCGCATCGCGCAGCTTGTGATTCAGGAGGTGCCCGCGATACGGCTCATCGAAGTTGAAACCCTTGATGAAACGCAACGCGGTACAGGTGGGTTCGGGTCGAGCGGCACGATGTAGCTCGATGCGATCGAAAAACGAAACCGAGGATAACCACATGCTTGAGAGATTCTTCAGATACACGCAACGCAATTCGAGTTCGGGTACCGAGGTGCGTGCAGGTGTGACAACGTTTTTGGCCATGTCCTACATCATCGCAGTGAATCCATCTCTGCTGGCTGCGGCAGGTGTTTCTGCAGAGGCCGCTGTGACCTCGACATGCTTTGCGGCCGGTGTCATGACGATTCTCATGGGGGTCTGCACGAATCGCCCGCTCGCGTGCGCATCGGGCATGGGGATCAACGCGGTCGTCGCCTTCTCGCTCACTGCGGCGAGCGGCGGTGACTGGCGAGTCGCTATGGGCGTCATTTTCCTCGAGGGGATCATCATCACCGGTCTTGTCCTGTGCGGTCTGCGCGAGGCCATCATGGATGCGGTTCCCATCTCGCTTCGACGCGCGATAGCGGTTGGACTCGGCATCTTCATCGCCTTGCTCGGTCTGATCAACGGTGGCATCGTCGTGAACAACGAGTCCACGCTGATCGGTTTCGGCTCGGTGTACTCACCTCAGTTCATGGTCGGGGCTCTCTCGGTTCTCGTGACGTTCGTTCTATTTGTATTTCACGTTCGCGGCGCCCTTCTGATCGGCATTCTCATCGCCTCACTCGCCGGCATACCGCTCGGCGTCACCGCGATCCCGCAGGGAATCTTGCAGCTGCCGAACTTCACGACATTCGGCGCACCGTTTCAAACCGCACAGGACGGATCGGGGATGGCGATCCTCAAGGTGTTCGTGAGCCCGACGCTGCTCGTATTCGTTTTCTCCATCATGCTCTCCGATTTCTTTGACACGATGGGAACGGTTGTCGCCGTGGCAAAACAAGGGGACTTTCTCGACCGAGACGGAAATGTGGAGGATATCCGCAGTATTCTTCTGATCGATTCGATCGCTGCGGCGCTCGGCGGGTTCGTGGGTTCCTCTTCATGCACGACTTTTATGGAGTCGGCCTCAGGTGCCGCAGACGGCGGGCGCACAGGACTGACCTCCGTTGTCTGTGGTTGTTTGTTTTTGGTCGCAGCGTTCTTCTCCCCGGTCATCGCTGTTGTATCTTCAGCTGCGACCTGCGGTGCCCTTGTTCTGGTCGGATATCTGATGATGAGCGTCGTTGCCGATATCGATTTTGATAAGCCTTTAGATGGTATCTCCGCCTTTGTCACCATCATCGGGATTCCGTTGACCTATTCGATTTCAACGGGGATCGGTCTCGGCTTCATCGTGTATTCCCTGATCGCGGTTTGCACCGGTCACATGAAAAAGATCAAGCCGCTCACCTGGATCGTCGATATCGCCTTTATCATCTCATTTCTCGTCGCGTGAGGCTCGGTTGCGCACCTTGTGAAATCTCGTTCGCTTACCGCGTGTGCGCGGGCTTCGCGCCCCAATAGAACGAGATGAAATGACGTTCCCGGTCGATGGGAACTCCGACATGGCTCATGGTGGCCTTAACGATATCGCTTGCCGCGTGGGGTCTGCGCAGCGCGCCCGCATTGATGATCAGAGCTTTGAGCGCGGCGGGATTGTCGTGCAGGTGCTTGAGCGTCAGCACGAGTTCCCGGGCGGTTGTGACGTGCATGCCGGCACCCATCGATGTGAGCATCGTCGTGTTCGCCTTTTCCTGACCGTATGATTTTCCGAGCAGGACCATGGGAAGCTGGGCGCATAGACACTCGGTCACCGTGAGGCCGCCTGATTTCATGATCGCAAGGTCGGAACCATGCATGAGAGCGGCCATATCATCTACGAAGGGCAGCACGGATACATTGCCGAGACCCATCCCCGCGAAGAGCGCCGAGAGCTTTCCCGAATACTCCTGATCCCGACCGGGAAGAAACACGAAGTGCATTCCCTCCAGAGCGCGCAGATAGGGAACGGTCTGCTCTATGGCGCATCGAAACCGAACATAGGGCTGAGGAAGCGTCGCCCCCGCCATGATCAAAACGATGAGCTTGTCCTGAGGGAGGCCGAAGAGCGCTCGGTCCGCGACGGGATCCGCAGGGCGCTCGAAGCCGTTGCGAACGGGGATCCCGGTGATGGTGATGCGCTCATCGATGACCCCTCGCGCTCGCAGGGTCTCCGCCATGTACTCGGTTGCGACGCAGAACAAATCGGTTTGTCGATGGGGCCACCAGCCCTCGATCTCATAGTCAGTGGGCACGCAGACCACAGGATAATCCATCCCTGTAATGGAGCGAGCTCCCACCGCGACATTGGCGCCGACGATATGGGTTGCGATGATGGCGAGAGGTCGGCGCTGACGCACATGCTCGGTGAACTTCGGAAACATGATATGCGACCATGCCGTTCCACCGCCCCACAGCAGGCGACCGGTGAGCGAGTATCGCCACGTGATATCGTAGATGGGACGCGTAGCCCCCGTGAAGGACGCTGCGGTCTTGTTGCCATCAAACTTGATGCGACCGAAATCGAGCACATCGACAACTTCGATTTCGATATTCTCGGGAATACGGTATCTGCCTCGCAGATCATCGATGCTCTGGGCGATCGCGCGGGCCGCCGCTCTGTGCCCGGAACCGACCGATGCGTGAATGACGATCACAACGGGCCTCGGGCTTCCCGGACGGATTTCGAAGGATCCTGTGCAGATATCATCTGATCCGAGCGCTGTCCTGTGCGCAGGCGACGGGACAACGGTATCATCTGAAGGCATTCACGCTCCTTGAGGTCACGTTCGGTCTGCGTATATTTTACGCTAAGAGGCCCCGCGCGGGTTTAGAATTGGGTATGACCAGAGAGATCGGATAAATCTCGATCCTGTGGGGAAGCTGAAAGGAACAACATGGATCAGATCACGCGTTGCGACGTAATCGTCATCGGCGGTGGACCGGCAGGGTTTTCAGCGGCCATATACGCTGCCCGCGCCGGACTCAACGTTCTCGTTCTCGAGCAGGGCATGCCCGGTGGACAGATCGCATCCACGGATTTCATAGACAACTATCCCGGTATCCAGCGCATGTCCGGAACCGAACTCGGCGAGAAGCTTCACAGGCACGCTGAGGACGCAGGGGCTCTGGTCGAGTTCGCCATGGTCGAGTCGCTGTCTCGCTCCGAAGACGGCATGTTCCATGTCAAGACGACCGATGCGATCCACGCTGCTCCGACTGTGATCGCGGCCACGGGTTCGGCCCCTCGCACCGTCGGTTTCAAAGGCGAGGACACCTATCGTGGACGCGGCATCTCGTACTGCGGCACCTGCGACGGCGCATTTTTCAAGGGGAGACTCGTTTTCGTCATCGGAGGCGGAGTCACCGCCTGTCAGGAGGCTATGTTTCTGACGAGGTTCGCACGCGAGGTCATCATGGTCGTCAGGCGCAACCAGTTTCGCGCACCCAAGAGCCTGATCAAGAAGGTCCTTGCCAACAAGGCGATTTCTGTTCGATTCGGTACCTCAGTTCTCGGCGTGGAGGGGTCTTCGATGCTTTCGCGCATCGTTTTTCAGGATAATGCGACCATGGAGACGTATGAGGAGACCCACGATGAGGGGTCGTTCGGCGTCTTTGTATTCGTCGGCAATGACCCGAGCGTCTGTCTCGTCAAGCCCTACGTCGATCTGGGAACCGATGGCGGCGTGATCACCGACGAGGCCATGGCGACGAGAACGCCGGGGCTGTTCTGCGCCGGCGACATGCGCGAGAAGGATCTTCGTCAGGTTGTGACCGCGATCTCCGATGGAGCGATCGCCGCGGTGAGCGCATACCGTTACATCGATTGTCATGCCGCTTGATCCCGGATAGGCGGAAGTCATCGACGTGAGGTCGTGTGGATATCAAATCACGATAATATATCTTATGTAATGTTGTGGGGTCTGCACCTCTGCCCTCACGCATGGGCTCGTCGTCAAAACAGATTCAAAACAGCTATGAAGATTGAAATGTGTATGCTCATTGGCCTCGTTGCATGTGTGGCGTTCATTCGAGCTATCGGCTATTTTGTAATCGAGACGGCGGTAAATTTTCGCTGATCCATTGTTGAATTATGGCTTGGTCGCTGGCCCCTGAAAAGGGTGATATTCAAAGGAGTACGATTATCGAGTGGTGAACCATTCGTATCCGATGATCAGCCCGCCGCGCTCCGCGTAAAACGAGCAGAGAGCCCCGCAGGGTAAGATGCGAATCTGTGCGGTCGGCCAACGTTGAACGATCATGTCAGCGAGTTCATGGGCAGCCCGTTGCCCATCGACGTAATCGATATAGACGAGGCCGCCGCGGTAACCATCCGCAGCCATGGTGTTGACGGTCTTCTGATTCATCTTTCGCTCACCGTGAGCCGGACCGACGATCTTGATCGTGCCCTCCGGGCTCGCCGTGCCGAGAATGCGAATGCTCAGCTTGCTCGCGATGATACCTGCCATCTTGGGCATGCGACCAGACTTTGACAGATTCTCATAGCTCATGAGGGAGAACAGAACCTGTGAGGAGCGCTCGAGAGATCGAGCGTAGTCGCAGGCATCCTCGAAGGTCCGCTCGCCGTCATGCAGGTACCGATCGAGCATTTCGACTATGACCTCGAGTTTGCCACCGGCGGACCGCGTGTCGAGCACGTATATACGGTGTCCGCCCTCCTCGAGCACCAGATCACGTGCGATGCAGGCCGCTTCATAGCTTCCGGACAGGTTGGATGAGATCGTGACCGCGATCACGTTCTCCGCGCACCGAAAAAGCTCCGCCCACTCCCCCGCACTCGGACACGAACTCGATGATGCCGCACCCTCTGCGGCTACGCGACGATTGAGATCCTCGACATCAAGGTCGGCATTATCGATATACTCCCGGCCGGCGACATTGATCTTGAGCGGTGCGAAGCGGTAGACGGTATCCGGGGCCGTGGGTTCAAACGAACGCAGGTTGCAACTGGAGTCCGCTACGATTGCCCAAGTCATTGCTGTCCTTTCAGATGAGCCACGGTGATATCGGCGAGCATACCGCGCGACCGCGTGGCACGAGGTCAGGTTCGCTCATGACAGTGTATCCATATCCGAATTGAATCGGTTGCAGTCAAACCCACTGCAACCAAATCACATATGCGAACCAGCTATCATATCAATCATAATACGTCTAACTGAGTCGGATTTGAAGCAGACGCGCTATATAAGAAGTGTCCATCTGCTCTCACGACTGAATGAGAACGAAAAGCTCCGGCCTTCTAGCGAGACGAAGCACTCATCGATAGAGCTGCCCGCCGCCGTGGAAGGAACCGAAATACCTCATATCGCTTGTCCCCGCGCCCTTGCCGAACGTTCTTGCACCGAAGATCTTGCCGCCTCCCACATAGAACGCGACATGTCCGCTGAAGAAGACCACATCGCCGTATTGGAGCTCGTTGACGTTGGTGGTGAAGCGACCGTGAGTCCGGAAATACATCTCCTGTCCGCCCGAGGTCGTCGAGGGAAGGGTGATACCGATGCACCGGTAGGCGTACCAGACAAGTCCGGAGCAATCGAATCCCACCGAGGGGCTTCTGCCGCCGCTCACATAGGCTGCACCCTCTTGCGCGAGCGCATAGCCGATAGGAGACGAGATAGTCGTTTTGCCACCGCTGGGATCTGGTGCGGGGGCGGGCGTCGGGGTCGGAACAGGAGCCGGGTTCGGTGCAGGTGGCGTCACATTGCCGCCGCTCTTGTCAGCGGTATTGTTATTTGTGCTGCCATCACCGTCGACGGGAACCTTTGCGGCACCGTTTGCGGCATCGTTTGAGGACTCCATACCGGATGCGACCGCTGCGTTGTTCTTGGCTTGCTCTTCAAGCTGTTGCTTGACCTCTGCGCTGAGCGAGTTCACGAGCGACTGGGCCTTCTTCTGATTCGCTGCCAGATCGTCGACCTGCTGCTGGATCTCGGCGAGCTTCTGTTCCTGTTCGACCTGCTTTCGCTCGAGTTCAGCTTTGAGATCGCGCACCGATTTGATCGTCGCCGCTTGAGCCGCCGATACCTTGTCCATGTAGAAGACGCGCTCGAGGATATCGTTGAACGTGGTCGAGTCGAGCAGAAGCTTGATCACCGAGGCACCGCCTGTCTTGTACTCGCTTGAGACATGGCCTGCCAGCTCGGCCTGCTTCTCGGTGAGCTCGGTGTGCTTCTCCTCGATCAATGATTTCGTATCCTCTACTTCGGCGGTGGAGGATACGAGCTGCTCCTGAAGTTTCTGGTAATCTGATCCGATCTGCTCGAGCTGAGCTGTCGCGGAGGCGAGATCGGACTGAGCGTCGGCGAATGCGCTCAGGGGGCTGCATGTGACGGCCGTGGCAACGCAGAGCGCAACCGCAAGCAATCTGCGCGTCAAAAGATGTATCCGAGTGCGAGCGGGCTTCGCGAATCGCATGCAAACACTTCCTACAAGTCCGGTGATGGTTCAGGTCATACACGACTTCAGTATAGCGGCCAGTCATCGGAGCTGTCAGGCGGCTCACGATCTCAGAGCGAAACCTCCAGAGTGTCCACACGCTATCTTAAGGGTTCCTTCGCGCAGGCAGACGGGCCAACCGTGGCCGCCGCGTGACGACCACGGCACCTCAGAGCTGCCCGCCGCCGATGAAGTTCCTCTGCGCGCTCAGTCTCGTGATGCGGACAACGTCGCCCGGTTGCGTCGCATTCAAGATCGAATCACCGCCGGCATAGAAGCCGACATGGCCGACGAAGAACACGAGGTCACCGTATTGCAACTGGGACTTGTCGGTCGTGAAGCGACCATGCTTTTTGATGTATTCGCATTGCGCGTCGGAGTTGTGCGGAAGGGACACCCCTTCCATGGCATAGGCGTACATCACGAGACCTGAGCAGTCGAATCCTGCGGGGGTGGAGCCGCCCCACACGTAGGGCACGCCGATGAACTGCTTGGCGTTCTCGATGTAGCTGCCGGTCGCATGACCGGGATTCGGCTTCGGGGAGGGCTTGCCACCGGAGTCCGCGGGGGTATCAGGGGATTTCTGCGTATCCGGCGTGGGCGTCGGCGAAGGGCTCGGAGTGTTGTCGATCACCTTCGCGAGAGCTTCGTCCTTGGCTGCCTGATCGGCGATCTGCTGCTTGAGATCCGCATCGAGGGACTCAACGAGGCTGCTGGCGCGCTCGCGCTCAGCCGCGGCGGCGGCGGCCCTCTCCTTCGCCTTGGAGAGCAGATTCTCCTGATCCCTCTTTTCATTGGAAAGCTGTTGGCGCGCGGTCTCGAGCTCTCCTTTGATGGTCTTGATATTGTCGATCGCGGCAGCTTGGGATTCAGAGACCTTGTTCATGTAATAGATGCGGGAGATCAGCTCGTTCAAGCTGTTCGATCCGAACAGAACCTCGGAAAACGACAGTCCGCCGGCCTTGTAGGTATCCGATATGTGCCGCGAAAGCTCGGTTTGCGCATCGCGCAACTCGGATTGCCTGCTCTCGATCTGCTGCGCGTTCTTTTCGATGTTGCCCTTCGTGACCTCGAGATCAGCCGTGTAGGCGGTGACCTGATCATAGATCTTGCCATAGCTCGAGGCGTACTGTTCAAGCTTTAAGCGAGCTTCCGCCAGATCCGAGGCGGTATCGGCGTATGCTGAGGGTGCCGAATCCAGTGCCGCAGCCAGCAAAATGCCCGCGCAGATGGCTATGAGCGTCAGTGCATGTCGAATCTGCTTCAGCATAGACAGTGCCCTTTCAAGGTGTGACGTGGAATTCCCATCGTGTGTCCACCCTACCCCGAATGGAGAGCGACAGGAAGGGTTCCGAGCCGACCGACGGGGATACTCCATATGGGCGAAGAAAATGCCACATAGATATGGAGGTGCTGTCAAGAAATAACGGGCATCGCAAGGAGATGAATTCGCTTCCTCGCTGAGTTTGATGCGCAGCCAGACAGCTCATGGAAACGACTTCGACGTCAATCGACCTTGACGAGGCTGAAGAGTTCGTGTTCGCCGACTTTTGCGAGCGCATCGCGCGGATGCAGAAAACCGAGCTCGAGAATGCAACCGTATCCGATGAGATGCGCCCCGGTGGTCTGCACGAGCTCGCCGGTCGCAGCGAGGGTCCCACCGGTTGCGACAAGGTCGTCTATGATGAGCACGCGGTCTTCAGCGGTGAGCGCATCGGCGTGGATCTGAAGGGTGTCGGTTCCGTATTCGAGATCATAGCTCACCGAGATCGTCTCGCGCGGAAGCTTGCCCGGTTTTCTCGCGGGGACGAAACCCGCACCCACCTCGAGCGCGACGGGTACGCCGACCATGAAGCCGCGCGCCTCGGGACCGATCACCTTGGTCACGCCCTGTCCCTGGAAATGCTCCGCGATCGTCGCGATCGTCGCGCGCATCGCGACGGCATCGGCGAACAACGGTGTGATGTCCTTGAACAGGACACCGGGCTCAGGATAATCGGGAATGTCGGCGATGTAGGCAGAGAAGTCGAATGTGGACACGATGGCTCCCTATTGGTCGAGTACAGATGTGATCCGGCTGAAGTGCGACTATGGCGTTCCGGTGATGACGGCCGCTTCCGAGGCAACGGGGATCTCGAGCGGCAGCGGAGCTGAAAGCTTCCCGAGATCGATCTGTTGCGGAGCCGGTTCCCGACTCGAATCGACCTCCGCCTCCGAACGAGTCAGCTCTTCATCGATCGAGTCGACGTCGGCGTCCTCGACGATCGCATGCAGCGACTCGAAGACGCGATTCTTGAGCAACTCGGTCTGCACCCCGTCAGTGAGATCGTGCAACTTCTTGAAGGCGCGCTCCAGTTTGGCGTCTCGGTCCTCGTCGCTGTCATCCATTCCGAGCATGCCGATCAGGACCTGCTCGAACATCGTGGATTCACGATTGGCGGCAAGCACGTATTGACGGAGGTTGCGAGCCTCGATATGAAAACGGGAGAGCTCGGCGCAGTAGCGTATGATCTGGAAGTCGCGTCCATCGATCAGATCGCGGTGCTTTGGACTCCTGATGATGCGAATGAGATCGTTTTCAGCCAGCGAGCGAACGAACGAGATGTCAACCCCGAGCAGGTCGGGGATGTTATCGATCGGATGAAGCTTCTGCTTGGTCTCCTTCGCCTCGGTTTTGAGCGGCACATCGGAGAGCAGGCCGACCTCGTAGGCGAGCTTGGACAGGTCAGTCGCGCCATCGAGGCGCTGCTTGATGACATTCAAGGGCATGTAGCGCGTCTTCTGAAGGTGCAAGATGACCTCGAGGCGATCAACGTCCTCTTTGGAGTACTGTCGATATCCCTTCGGTGTCCGATGAGGGGCGATCAGCCCCTCATCCTCGAGAAAGCGGATCTTGGAATTGGATAGATCGGGATACGCGCCGCGCAGGAGGTTGACGACCTGACCGATACTGAGGTAGCTGCGCTCAGCCAAAGCTACTCACCAGTCTCGATGCGCTCCGATTGACTTTCGTGGTACACCAGCGTGAAGGTGCCGATCTGAATGGAGGACCCGTCATGCAGCGTAGCGGTGTTCACGATGGCACCGTCAACCCAGGTTCCGTTCAACGAACCCAGATCCTCGATCATCGTTCCCCGTGATCTGCAGAAGATCTTCGCGTGAACCCGTGATACCGTCATGTCGTTCAAGAAGATCTGATTTGAGGGATCTCGACCGATGGAGGTCTCGTCCTCGTCGAGTTCGAAGACGTTACCGGTCTGCGGCCCCTTGATGATGAGCAGAATCGGTCTGGCAAACGGAGCGCGCTTCATGAGATCGGGTGCCGTAGCATCGTCAGACGGCATGCGAAAAACGCGCGTCGAATCAGTTTCACGCCTGATATCAGGCGTTTCATGTAAATTGCCAGACATGTGGAACCTCCATCGTGTCCCCCGCAGCGATGCCAGGGCTGATCATCCGAACATGTACATCATTCTACCTCAGAGCTGTCACGAAAGCCTTCGGCGACCGGTCCATCATCGTCTGACTCCACGATCTCCGGGTTGAGGAAATCCTCCTCCTCGTCTTCTGGGTGCTCTTGCGATCGCTTGACGAGCAGCACCCCCTTGGCCGTGTAGACAAGGGCTGTGAGGATCGAGAAGACCGAGCCCAGATAGACGAGAAATATGCCGAACGGAGCGTCCTCTCCATTCAAACCGGGAAAACCCGCGGCATCTGCCGGCAGCACATCGAGACCCTCAACTATCGGCTTTCCAAGCAGCATGAGCGTGAACCCCGCCATGAGCAGTGCCGTCGCGGCCTTGCCCGTGTAGACGACATCGATGGGGCGCCTGTGGAAATGATGCACGATAAAGTTGCCGAGCGCGAGATAGGCGTCGCGCGCGATGATCAGGATGCAGATCCACACGGGAAGCTCGGATCTGATCACCAGTCCGAGTACACCGGTGAACAGCAGGGCGCGGTCGACAAGAGGATCCATGAGTTTGCCCAGCCAGCTGACCGTCTTGGTCATGCGGGCGATCTGCCCGTCGAGCCAGTCGGTGCATGCTGCGATCGCATAGATGACAAGGGCGACGTAGCGATTCACATCGGTGACAAACAGGAACAGGAACACCAAGGTCAGAATGAGGCGCGAGCCTGTGATGAAGTTGGAGACGGTGAAGACCTTGTTCGAGGGGTAGTCGGAGGTCCCGATGAGCTCCTTTCTGATCTTCCTTTTGAGACGCACGTTGATCCCCTAGTTGCGTTGGCGCGAACACATAGACAGACTGCTGATACCCATTCGTCGATCGCATGTGACGCGCCGCTCGCATGCGTCTCGTATCCGGGCGCATGCCTCCGACAGCGATACAATGGCCATGAAACGAAAACTTGGCTCCGCATCGTTGGACTTCCAAAGCAAGAATCAAATCAGATCCAATGACTTGGTGAGCTTTCCGAGCAAGAAACATGACGTCAGACCGTGAAACGATTGTAGCAGAAGTACGTGTCCGCGATCAGCCCTCCACGGACTTCGGGCACCCGTCTTTGAAGTGCGAGGGCGACCATGCCGCGGTCCTGAGACCTATCCGATCGGATCGCCGCTGAGCTATCCGCGTTGCAGTCCGAAGAGGCGCTCGTTGTCAGCAGCGCGCTTCGCATTGATATCGCGAATCTCCATATCTCCATCGATATAGGGCTGGTACATCGCGAACGGGTCACCCGCTCCGAGGCTGCATGAGCTGCACATCTCGCAGCTTCCGTCGCCACAGCCGGCCAGCGAGCGTCGAATGATCTCCTCGCGCTGCTCGCGTGTGGTGTCCTTGATCAAGATGCTGCGATGTGGGCTCACGGCTCTCACTCCTATGTCTCGATACTCTACGAATACGATTGCGTATAAACAACGTCAACGTTTGCTGTTCAGAATTGCGATTTATAAAAAACCTGCAACAAGAATTATAGCGTGAATCCTCGAGACATCAGGGCCCCCTATGCATTGCATAGAGGGGCCCCAAAGAGAAAGCAGTCCGCTATAGGGAACCGTCTGTCACATGACGTTGAAATTTACGACGACACGAAAAGACGTGCCCTCGATCGCCTTTTCAAAAGCATCTTTAACATGATCCGCAGTATATTGCGCGCTCACGAAAGGTCTCATATCGACTATTCCCTCTGACACCAGCGTAGCTGCTCTTACAAAATCACGAGCATTGGAATTTGCAGTGCCGATGGTTCGTATAGAGCAGCTATGCATCCAACCCGCGTCGATGGGCACAAGTCTGTCCTCGCCCGGCTTGGGATGGATAGAGCTGTAAAGGATGACCGCCCCGGTGTTGCCAACACAACGATAGGCATCTTCGAGCACGCTCGGAAACGGCGTCGTGTCGAAAACCACTTGCGCCTTGCGACCATCTGTATATTCGAGTACCTTCTGAGCAAGATCCTCATTCGAGGGATCGATCGTGTGATTCGCTCCGAGCTGTGAGGCGAGTTTAAGTCTTTTTTCGTCGATGTCTGCCGCAATGACAGATGCTCCGCGTTTTCCAGCTAGCTGAATATGCAACTGACCCATGATGCCGCATCCAATGATCAGAACGTAATCACCAAACTGGATGTCAGCAGATTCCACACTGTGGACCACGCAGGAAAGCGGTTCGATGATCGCCGCCTCCTGTGAACTCACATCATGATATTTGAATACGCAATGGGTCGGAACGAGAAGATATTCCGATAGCCCTCCCATTCCGTGATACGGAAGACCTTCCAGTTTCGTTTGATGGTCAAAGTGCGGACAACTCTGCCCTTCCCCCGTCTTGCAAAGAAAGCACTCATCACATGACAGATTGGCTCCGATGACAACATGGTCTCCGATCTTCCATTCTCGGGAATCGACATGTTCACCGATTTCTTCAATCGTTCCAGAGACTTCATGGCCGCCGATAAACGGATACTCGACCTTATTCATACCGGTGTACACACGTTGCTCCCAGGTACACAGAGCGCAACTCTCAACTTTGATCAAAACATCGCTTCCGATTGCGTGAGGCTTGGGGCATTCTTCCAAGACGATATCTCTCACTCCTCGAAACACCGCGGTTTTCATAGTTTCTACCTGCATGTCGATTCCACCTTCCAGAGCTGAGATAATTGGATCACTTCGTGAAGTTGCTAAGCCACGTATGTGAGCGCGCCGCTCAGCACACCTATAATCCCGACAGCAACAATGAGCGCGATGATCTTTAAAGATGACCAGCGCTTTTTAAGTAGCCAGTAAACAAGCATGGTTACGCACAATGGAAGGATCTTCGGCATGATCGTGTCAAAGAGATCCTTTTGCACATTGAAAACGGTTCCGGTGGTTGAAAACTCGATACCGCACGTCACGACAACGTATTTCACAACCAGACCGCCCATGACCATGCACCCCATGATCGATGCGCCTTTCAATAGCTTTCCAAGAGTTCCCTTTTCCAAAAAATCTACGACTGCATCGCTTCCCGCCCTGTATCCGAACATGAAGCTCGCATAAGAAACGGCATAGGCGCCTGCGGTGATAAGAACTGCATAGAGCAGTGCTCCCCAGATGTTGCCTGATCCGGATGTGGTTAGATCGATGCAGATGCCTAAGAGTATAGGGATGACAACGCCCTGCCAGATGGTGTCGCCGATTCCGGCTAAGGGCCCCATCAAGGAGGTCTTGATATTTGTGATGAACTCCCCCGGTATAGGCGCACCCTGCGCCTTTTCTTCTTCAGCGGCTATCGACATTCCCAAGATACAGGCACCGAACTCAGGTTCCACATTGAAGAATTCAATTTCTCGTCTCATCAGTTCGCGACGTTTCAAGGCGTCGTCCCTGTATAGCATCCGAGCGATCGGAACAAAAACATGCGCGCAGGCTTGTCCCATCATGCGTTCATAGTTGTAGCACGTCTGTACAAATGTTTCCCAGTTGAACCAAGCGTGCCGCAGCGCACTCTTTGTGACCAGACCATCTTTACGAGCAAGATTGCTCTTTTCAGCCATCAGAATTCCTCCTCCGATTCAGATGCGACGGGTGGTACAGCCGTAACATTTTTTTGGTACGAAAGCTGAACGTAAACTATGGCTGTGATAAGAGCGATGATGCCCAATGGCAACAGATCGAGTCCGGAGTAGACCGCGAGCGCGAATCCAAGAAAGAGAAAGACGATTGACTCTCCTTTGAAGATATACTGCAGGGTGATGGCAATGCCAAGTGCAGGCATCATGTTACCGATGACTTCAAACACAGTGAGTACTCGGCCACTCATCATAGTGACGAACGATTGAATGTAGGAGGCACCGAAATACGCTGCAAGCGCACAGGGCACAAGTGAAATCACACATACAAAGATCTGCGGAAACAATATGTTCGCGATCCAGATCTTCTCAAATTGGTCTTTTTCAATATAGCCGTCTGCTATGTGCACAAAGATCGAATCGAATGTCATACGCAGATACCAAACGATGGTGCCGAGCAATCCAAGTGGGACGGCCAACGCAAGAGCAGTCTCCGCCGAAAGACCACCGACGATGGCATATGAGGTGCCCAGGACACCAGCAAGCGCCATATCTGCAGGCATGGAGCCTCCGGCAGAAATGAAACCGAGATAGACAAGATTGATGCTACCGCCTACTACAGCACCTTGAACAGGATCGCCCAAAATGACGCCCGTGATGAGACCACATACGAGGGGACGCTGTAAAGACCAAAGACCGGCAAAAGGGAGGTTTCCCACTGCAAGCCAGTAAACGATGCCGCATAATCCGGCTTGAATAATCGTCATGGGTCACTCCTGTCTCTGCATACGCTTGAGAGCATCATTTACTTCGATCATTGCTTGCTCGGGAACAAGTTGATAGTAGACATGTACACCACTGTCGTGCATCTTTTTGATAGCGGCTACCTCATCCGGGTCAGCTGCGACATTTTTGATGAATGGAGCTCGATTTCCGTGTAGGCCCATGCCACCGAGATTGACTTGTGTGATCGGTACACCTGCTTCGATCATTCGGAGGAAGGTGATCGGACTTTTTGTCAAAACGATGACCCGCTCGCCGGGAACAGGTTCTTTATTCAAGCCCTTGATCGCCGCCTCGATTGTTGCTACGAATACCTTCACGCCATCAGGGGCAAGCGATTTTAAAACTCGGCTGTTGAACTTGTCTTGCGCAACCGCATCATCTGCAACGAGAATGCAGTTTGCTGATAGGCTGGGCGTCCACACCGAGACCACCTCCCCATGGATGAGACGATCGTCTACGCGTGCCAAAACAACATTTCTCATCACCACTCCTCCCCTTCGGTTACATCCAAGCTTTGACTCAAAAGACCCCGTACGTCTTTTATGCTGCTTTGAGCAACTGAGACAACAGCGCTTACGATTTCTGAGGCGGTTTTGCCGGAGCTGCGACACACGAGGGCTTCGATCAGGGATGGCAAGTTCATGCCAGTGATATGGAAGATATCGTGCGCACGCGATATCTCTACCACCTGGTTGAAAGGACTTCCAAAACAGACGTCCGTGAAGAAAATCACGTTTCCCTCATCTTCGGGGCTGAGTATTGCAGTCAATTGCTCGCCCAATCGCGCGGCTTCATCTTCCGCGTGCAAGCTGAAGGCGAACATATCTTTCTGAGGACCCAAAATCATTTGCACGGTTTCTAGCATTCCCTTGCTCAGTCCCCCATGCGAAGCCAAGATGTACTTCATGAGCAACTCCTTCCGCTTTAAAGCAGAGATTGCCAATCAACAACGTTAGGCTGGTATATTTAATAATGTTGATACGCGCTCCACGGGTGCAAGCAGGTTTTTCCCTGTTCGCATACGTCAAGATAACTTGTTTGCAAAGACGTTCATGACATGTTCGAATGCGATGCATAATTCATCGTAAACAGCTTCAGTCATGTCATGCCAGTAGACGATGGCGCTCTGATCTAGACCCTGAAAATCTGAGATGACTTTTTTTACACGTTCTCCCGCAAACTTTGCACCATATGTATAGTAGTTGATCTTACGTATACCAGCTTGGATAGCCTGATGGTAATCAGAATCGGAAACACCTGATCCACCATGCATGACGAGCGGCGTCATGGTGTGGCAACGCAGTTCTTCGAGGACTTTGAACGAAAGATGGGGCGTCCCCTTGTAGATACCGTGTACCGTTCCAAACGAGACCGCGAGAAGGTCGCAACCGGTGGAGCCGATGAACTCGACTGCCTGCTTGGGATCTGTGTAAATCGCATCGGGAGTGTCAACGTTCTCCTTTTCATGACCGCGTCCATTTTCCCGCGGACCCATTGAACCAAGCTCGCACTCCAATCCGCAATCGAATTGGCCGCACATATCAGCAGCTCGCTTTGCAAGCTCGACATTGCGTTCATATTCCAACATGGACCCGTCAAACATGACGCCGGTAAATCCCAGATCAAGCGCGCGCCTCATATAGCATAGATCCTCGCAGTGATCGAGATGGACGCAAACAGGTGCCGATGAGCGCTCGGCAAGCGCTACCATGATCGGTCCGATCACACTCAACGGAACGATATCCTCATGCCCTTGTGCATGTGCGATGATCACGGGATAACCGAGTTTCTCTGCGGTATCGATGGACGCGCGAATGGATTCGAGACTTGGGCAATTAAATGAACCGATCGCCATCGTGTGCTGTTCGGCAATAGCGGTGATGTCTTTCAGATTGATAAGCATGCAAGCTCCTTTTGATCTACAGTTTTTGTTTGCTTCTGTATTGATTCACGGTTGTTAACGATCGCTAGCGTTTATTCTACTCTCTTTCATTTAGTTTTCTTTTTACAGGCATTCTTCTCAGCAGACGGTAGAATAGGAACCGTTAACGGTAACTGCCTTGGTGTTATTTTTCGTAAGCTATTATGTGAAGATCAATGAGAACTGCAGATGTCGGAGAATCAGATGAACAATTCGACCGGTACGCCTAGTTGCAATGACCTCAATCTGTTCGCGGAGGAGCGACGAAATCGCATCCTCGAGTTACTGGCATCGGAGTCGCGTGTGCTGGTAGGCGATCTGTCAATGCGATTCGGCGTATCCCCCGCGACGCTTCGCAACGACCTTCGCGATCTCGATGCCGCAGGCTTGCTTCGTCGCACTCATGGTGGCGCCGTGGTTCGAGAAGCTGTCGCAGTTGAGCAACCTGCCGATACCGCATTTGCAGAGCACCAGGAAGCAAAAATTGCAATAGGAGCCAGAGCTGCTCAGCTTGTTCGCGATGGCGAAACGATTTTCTGCGATTCGGGCTCCACGACGTTCGAGTTTGTCCGCGCACTGGCTTCACGTCGCGGTATCACATTGATTACGAATGATTATGCTATCGCATCCGAAGCGGAGCGTCTGCTCCCTGATTGTTCTATCAATCTGCTCGGTGGATCGGTGAGAAACGGCTTTCACTACACAACAGGGTCTTCTGCAATCGATGCTCTGATGCGATTTTCTGCACCCCTGGCATTTCTGGCCGCAAGCGCATTTTCGTTTGAACGGGGTTTTACCGTTCACACGACTGACCTCTCCAACTTCAAACGAAGGATGATCGAGCGATCAGAACGTTGCGTGATGCTGATGGATTCAAGCAAAATCGGCACATTTACAACTGTGACATTCGCAGAGCTTTCTGATGTGAGTGAACTTGTCACTGATGGAAGAATCTCCAGCAGCGATCGTCTGAGATTTGAGTCCTGTGGAGAAAGTCCGATAATCACCATCGCCTGATCATCGAGACGGTACCGATAAGGATTGCGGATGCGGTAGGTCGCCGCGGACGACGGGTGCGACCACTAGGATAAAGACCGTGATCAAGAGTGTTTTTGAGAGCATCCGCGGCATGGAAGCAAATGTCAAATCTGAACTCGGCGATCAGCCGCAGCGGCTGAGTCGTCGTCGCAGCAGCAGACAGGCGCCCGACGCCGCCTCTCTGATCGGGGCGACCAGCCTGCAGCGCGACGGGAGCTGCTCGGCGAGCGGATTCAAGATCAGCTCGCCGGCCTTGAAGGTTCCGCCGACATAGGAAACCGGAATCGCCTCGCCTGCGGGATGCTTCTCACCGAACAGCGCATCGGCGATCACCTCGACCATCCGAGCCTCCTCGGCTGCGGCGCGCCGAAAGATGTCTCGGGCATCCGGGTCGCCCTCCATCGCCGCGCGCGATACCAGTACGCTCAACGCGGCGGTTCTCGTGCGATCGTGCCCTATGACATCGCGCATGTAGGCGATCAGATCAAGATCGCGGGAAAGCTCGAGCTCCTGCCGCACGATCCGATGCAGCGCGCCGCGCGGACGGCGACCGTCGGATTGCAGGCTGAACGCGCGAACGAGCTGCTTTCCCATCCAGTAGCCGCTTCCCTCGTCGCCGATCTGATAGTCCCAACCGCCGCAGCGCATCCCGACACCGCCGCGCTCGCCGTATGCGATCGATCCGGTTCCGGCGACGATCACGATTCCCTCGGCCAGATCCAGGCTCGCGGCCAGCGCCGCCTGAACATCATTCACCAGCTCGAACGGAAGCCCTGCGGCGGCATCGGTCACGATCGCCCGTATCCGCGCGTCGTCGGATGCCCCCTCGCCGAAGCCCGCGATGCCGAAGCCGATTCCCCGCACGTCAGCTAGGCCGCGGAGCCCTGCCTCACAGAAGCCCTCGACGAGCATCGAGCGCATCGCCTCGGCACCGATCTGCCCGATATGGCTCGTGCCCCTGTCGAAGGCATCAAGCGGTCGCATATCGTCGTCGTACAAGGCAAAGGTTGTCTTCGTTCCGCCGCCGTCAACTCCAAGCCACATCTGGACCTCCCTGCGCTCGGAAAAAAGCATATAATCCTTAGCTTACAGGTACGCGACGGCATATTACGCTGAAATCAACACGAGACTTATGAGTACAATTAGTTTGAAATTATTTTTCAATAGGATGGTTATGCGCAACATCGCGATCTATTAGCCTGTTGCACTACATTGCAAGTTTTACAGAATCTCTTGTGCAAGCATTTTATGATTCATATATATTCCCTGACGCTATGACATTGATCTTAACCTTGGTAAGCTTGAGTATCTTAACCAAGGTAAAGATAATGCAGGGCAAACTCTAAGCGCTCCTCCGCGAGTGATAGGATTTCTCCCGTGAACGGAGTGTGGGCAATCGGAATTCGTTAATTCGACCGCAACGGGTGCGCAGCGACGTCTCGGTGTCCATGGCTCGCACCGACATCGTGTTCGATGATCGGAAGCCGTTCGCGACGGTGCACAAGCCAACGTCTTGCAGGCACCGGCTTTGTCGAGATCGCCGGACCCTGAGCCTCGCTTCAGACGAGACCCAGACTGTGTAGCCGCCGATATGCGCCAGGGCGGTGGTACTCTGCGAATCTAACGTGCCGGATGCTATGTACGCTATTGCAAACTGAACTGCTTGGAAATAACGGTTTTGGAAGCGTTGTCGCTGAGGCCCTCTATCTCGATCGTGACGGGCGCCGAATCGTCCAGCAACTTAAATCCAGTAGTAAGAGTCATGGTCACACCGTCTTGCAGCTGGTTGAAGAAATCATAGTTATCAGGTTCCGCATCGCCGAATGTTGCGTGACGAAGAGCTTGGCCATTCTGAAAGGCTTGGAATTTCACACCTGACGGAGGATTCTCATTGTCACCGGTGCTGTTTGTCACCTGATAGGTAAGAACGATGGTCGCAGCACCCGAGAAGTCTCTTCTTGAGGAATCGACGGAGACGAATTTGACATGCCATCCGTCGATCTCACCCTCGCCCTCAGTTTTCCGAATCGTCTTTTTACGATTATCGGAGCTGTCATCCACCTTGTCGTCCCGAGCGCTGCCGTGTCCATCAAAAGCAGACGCGACGGAGTCGAAACTGGACATCAGCTGAGCGCGTGTAGTGATAGAAACGTATAGTGATGCGCCCGATGCGATTGCGGCGATCACAGAAACGATAATCACAACAAAGTTCAATATGGGGATTTTTTTCTTGGTATGACCCAAGCATTTCGAAGTTGTTTCTTTATGCGAAGACTCATTTTGTGCCATGGTGCAACACCCTTTCTGTTGGTGTCTAGATACTACCATTCTGTTACACGTTTCGAAGTCTCACACTTGCTGTTAGTGCCATAGTATGTGGTACGATCGCGCTACCTGCGAGAAACGGAGATCTCTATGATCAAGAAATCTGACATCGAATCATTTGCGGCTGCTCACACCGAAGAGGCGATCGCACTTCTGGAGGAACTCGGCGCCATTCCCGCGCCGAGCCATCACGAGGAGCTGCGCGCCGAGTTCTGTCGCGCTTGGTTTGAGCGTGCCGGTGTCGAGAATGCGCGCATCGACAAGGCGAAGAACGTCATCTGCCGATTCAACTGCGACGGATGCGAAGATATCACCGTGTTCATGGCCCACACCGATGTCGTGTTCGATGATCGCGATCCGTTCACGCCGGTCCGCGATGGTAGCATCCTGCACGCGCCCGGTATCGGCGACGACACCGCAAATCTCGTCAATCTTATGATGGGCACCCGTTTTCTGCTCGAACACCGCGATCAGCTCCACGGCGGAATCATGATCGTCGCGAACTCCTGCGAGGAGGGACTTGGCAACCTGGATGGATGCCGGGAGATCTTCAAGACCTTCGGTGATCGGATCCGTCGCTTCTATTCGTTCGACGGCTACGAAGCCGAGATCACGAGCGAGCCGGTCGGCTCCCATCGCTACCGCATGGTCATCCGTGCCGAGGGAGGTCACTCATTCGGCGACTTCGGCATGCCGAGCGCCATCGCGCAGGCGGCCGAGCTCGTCTGCCGGCTCTATGCCATCGAGCTGCCGGACGAGGCAAAAACCACCTGCAACGTCGGGCGCATCGAGGGCGGCACCACGGTGAACTCGATCGCGGAGCGCTGCGAGCTGCTCTACGAGTACCGCTCGAGCAGCGCCAGCTGCCTGAAGCAGATGCGCGCCGCGATGCGCCGGGTCATCGATGGGATCCGCGCCGAGGGCGTGGATGTCGAGATCGAGCTTGTCGGCGAGCGCCCCGGTGCGGGCAACGTCGACCCTGCAGCGCTTCGCGCGTGGACCGATGCAAACATCGAGACCATGCGACCGTGGGTCGCAAGGGACATCGAGGAGTGCGCCGCATCGACGGACGCGAACATTCCGCTGTCGCTGGGTGTGCTCGCGAACACGATCGGCACCATCGAGGGCGATCTCGCTCACACGCGTGAGGAATGGGTCGATCTCACGTCGATTCCCCGCGGGATCGGCCTCGTCTGCAGCCTGATCGCACGCTATCTGGGATGACGGGATCTACACGTTCGAATACGCCGTCTTCGCTGAGACACCTGCAAGCTGACCGATCTTGCCGGTCATGGCGCTGATGACGCTCTGCGGTCCGTCCATCGCGACGCTGATGATGAAGATGTCGCGCTCGCGATAGGGCAGTCCCATGCGCCCGATGATGTGATCGCGGTACTCGTGCAGGATATCGTTGAGCTCAGCCACGGAATCCGGTTCCTCCACGATGATCGAGGCGACCGCGACGCGGGAATCCATCTCGTCTTGTTCCATCTCTCTCCCCTTTCGGCTGCGTGCCGTTGGCGTTACGCGGATCTCTCCGCCCTCAGATGCGGGAACAGCTCGAGGCTGCGCTCCAAGATGCCGTGCAGATGCGCGATGAGCGTTCCGTAGTTCGTGAACGGAACACCGCTGTCGGCCGCGCACGCCATTCGGTGCCGCATCTCCCGCTCGTTGAGCATACATCCCCCGCAGTGGATGATCAAAGCGTAATCGGTGAGATCCTCCGGAAACTCCGTGCCCGACACCCATTCCAGCTGAAGATCGCGACCGGTGCGCTCGTGCAGCCATCTCGGGATCTTGACCGTGCCGATATCGTCGCACTGACGATGATGGGTGCATCCCTCGGCGATGAGCACGCGGTCTTTGTCGCGGAGTCGATCGACGGCTCGCACACCCTGCACCGCGGCATCCAAAAATCCCTTGTAGCGGGCCATGAGAATGGAAAACGAGGTGAGCGGGACGTCCACGGGCGTGTCGCGCGCGACCCTGCCGAACACCTGGCTGTCGGTGATGACCATGGTCGGCTGCCTGCCGAGGATGTCCAGCGTCGACGCCAGCTGATCCTCCTTGAGCACGAGCGCCGTGGCGTCAGCGTCGAGGATGTCGCGAATCGCCTGCTGCTGCGGCAGAATGAGTCGGCCTTTCGGCGCGGCGGAGTCGATGGGCACGACGAGCACGCACAGATCCCCGGGGCTCAGAAGATCGCCGACGAGGTGCCGCTCGTGCCGGTCGGTGCCGGCGAGCGCGCCGATGCGCTCCTTGAGCTCGTGGATCCCCTGTCCGCTGAGCGCGCTCACGCACAGTGCCTCATTGTCTGTCGGCGCAGCAGCGCTGGCTGATGATGCTGTCGCTGCGTCAGGGCCCGCCGTGGCGCTGTCGCCCGCTGCAGCGCCACGATCGGACTTATTGGCGATGATGAGATGCGGCAGCCCCCGGTCGCGGATCAGCTCGAGCAGCTGGCGATCGGCTGCGGTCACACCGGACGCCGCATCGTAGACGAGAATCGCGATGTCGCATTTGTTGAGCACCTGCCGCGTCTTTTTGACCCGCAGCTCGCCGAGCTCGCCGGTGTCATCAAAGCCCGGCGTGTCGATGATCACCACCGGACCCAGCGGCAGCAGCTCCATCGATTTGTAGACCGGATCGGTGGTCGTGCCGGGGGTGTCGGACACCACGGCGAGATCCTGCCCGGTCACCGCATTCACGAGGCTCGACTTGCCCGCGTTCCTGCGACCGAAGAAGCCGATGTGCACCCGGTTGGCGCGCGGCGTGTCATTGAGGCTCATGGACATCTCGGTTTCCTTTCATCACGTTCACGTGCGCGGCGCTCAGGGACTCCCTAGAACCGGAAGTCACGGATCCCCTGCTCGATCTTGCTCAGGTGATCACCGCAGATCTCGCGCACCCGTTCCTTGGGGATGTTGTTCATCTCGGCTTCGATCAGCGCCTCGCCGATGGCGCGGGTCTCCTCGCTCGCGTAGTCCATGAGAAACTCCTTGAGGGTCATGAGCGCGTTGGGGTGGCAGCAGTTCTGGATCTGGCCGGTCTTGCACAGAGCCATGAAGCGGTCACCGGTGCGCCCCTTGCGGTAGCATGCGGTGCAGAATGATGGAATGTAGCCCAGCTCCATGAGCCAGCGAACCACCTCATCGAGCGAGCGCTGGTCGGAGACGTCGAACTGCTCGGTCTCGGTGGGCCGTGCCGGCTCGGCGTAGCCGCCCACCGAGGTGCGCGACCCCCCGCTGACCTGTGAGACGCCCAGCCCGATCACCTGCTCGCGGACCTTCTGGCTCTCGCGCGTCGAGATGATCATGCCGGTGTACGGAACGGCGATTCTGATGAGGGCGCACAGCTTCGCGAAGGTGTCGTCATCGATGCCGTTGGCGAAGGTCGACGGATCGATGTCGTCGGCCGCATTGATCCTCGGCACGCTGATCGTGTGCGGCCCGACGCCGTGGACGGCCTCGAGGTGCTCGGCATGCATGAGCAGCCCGGCGAACTCATAGCGATAGCGCTCGAGTCCGAACAGGACGCCCAGACCCAGGTCGTCGATGCCGCCCTCCATGGCGCGGTCCATCGCCTCGGTGTGGTAGTTGTAGTCATGCTTGGGGCCGGTGGGATGAAGCTCCAGGTAGCTCTTCTTGTCGTAGGTCTCTTGGAACAGGATGTAGGTGCCGATGCCGGCGTCCTTCAGGCGGCGGTAGTTTTCGACGGTGGTGGCCGCGATGTTGACGTTCACCCGCCTGATCGCGCCGTTTTTGTGCTTGATGGCGTAGATCGTCTCGATGCACTCCAAGATGTACTCGATCGGGCTCATCTTGGGATCCTCGCCCGCCTCGATGGCCAGGCGCTTGTGACCCATGTCCTGCAGCGCGATGACCTCGCGCGCCACCTCCTCCTGCGTGAGGCGCTTACGGGGGATGTGCTTGTTCTTGGCGTGATACGGGCAGTAGACGCAGCCGTTGACGCAGTAGTTCGACAGATACAGCGGGCAGAAGATCACGATGCGGTTGCCGTAGAAGGCCTGCTTGATATCCTTCGCCAGATGATACATCCGCTGGATCCGCTCGGGATCCTCGCAGGCGAGCAGCACCGAGGCCTCCCGATGGCTGAGACCGGCGCAGCTGACGCCGGTCTCGGTGCGGCGCGGGCGCGCCTTGTTTAGAATGGCGTCGATCAGCTCGACGTTGTCCTTGTTCGCATCGGCCCAGGCCAGTGTGGCCAGGATCTCCTCGTGGTTGATGAACTCGTCGGCGACCAGAGATTTCGGATCATACGTGTACATGATGTCCCTCTTCCTTTCGTGAGATTCGGGCTGTTGCGCTATGGCTCATCCGGCGAAGTCCCCGCGATCGACGGCGATGCGCATCCCGACCGCGGCGAAGCGGCGATCCAGCTCGCGCAGGTGCTCGGCGGCCTCGCATCCGGTCGCGAGCTTGTCGTTGTACAGCAGGTACTTGCCGCGGTTCTCAGGCGGCGAGAGATTGGGCATGACCACGTTGGCCCCTGCGAGCATCCCCTTCTCGCGGCCCTGCGGATCGAGCGTGCCGATCGCCGTGGTCGCCGGAAGCAGCGATGCGGGCAGCATGAGACGCAGGCAGCCGAGGAAGAACAGGGTCTGTGCGACCGAGCCGGCGGCGTGGTCGCGAAACGGCGTGTCCCGGTGCGGGATGAACGGGCCGATGCCGACCATCTGCGGCTGCAGCTCGTCGAGATAGAGCATGTCGTCGGCAAGGTTCTCCACGGTCTGGTAGGGCGAGCCGACCATGAAGCCGGCGCCGGTCTGATAGCCGATCTCCTTCAAGTTCGACAGACAGGCCTTGCGGGTGGCCAGACTGAGCTCTGAGGGATGGAGCCGGCGGTAGTGCGCATCGGTCGCGGTCTCATGGCGCAGCAGGTAGCGATCGGCACCGGCGTCGAACAGGCGCTGGTAGCTCTCGCGGGTGCGCTCGCCGAGCGACAGGGTGATGGCGCAGTCCGGGTGGTTCGCCTTGATGCGCTCGATGAGCGGGCAGAGCACCTCGTCGGTGAAGAACGGATCCTCGCCGCCCTGCATGACGAAGGTGCGAAACCCGAGCTCGTAGCCCTTGTCGGTGCAGGCGATGATGTCTGCGGGCTGCAGCCGGTAGCGCTCGGCGCATTCATTGCTCCTTCGGATGCCGCAGTAGAGACAGTCGTTGCGGCACCGGTTCGATATCTCGATGAGACCACGGATGAAGACCTTGTCGCCGTAGCGCTGTCTGCGAACGGCGCGGGCGCGCTCGAACAGATAAGCCGTGAGCGGCCCGTCCGCAGCGTCCGTCGACGGCGCTGCCCCCTTTTGAGTGAGATGATGTCGCTCCTCGGAGCGCTGCGCCTCGATCAGCGCGACCCATTCGTCGCGCGTCAGATGCCTCGTCTCATAGAGCTTGTCGATGACCTCGAGCATGCTGCCTCCCGACACAGACGGCGACGGCAAAAAAAGCACCCGTCCGAAAGACGGGTGCATCTGAGGACTCCCGACGCGGTGTCGATTGGAGGGGCGATCAGAGGTGCGGAGTGCGTCTTTCGGCTCAGAACACGATCTTTGCCATCAGAACCCTTCAGCTCGAGACGCCACCGGGCGCAACGAACCTCTTGCGCGCGACCGCTTGCATACGGCCGCTCACGAGATCTTCTTTATAGGAGTTCGACTCGACGAAGTCAAGCTTCGGCGACGATATTGATGTAAGCGCGACATCATTTTCGTTTTACAATTGCCCGCATGTGACAACGAGAATTAGATCTGTGAAGCTTACTGTTATCGATGACATGCCGATGCGACGCCCAAAATGCAAAAAAAGAATTAATGCAGATACGCGACAAGCAGGAACACGAACCACGATATTCTCAAAATGAAACCAAGGTTTCTTGAAAGAACATGGAGCTGCCTGAAGTATTGCCCACGAGACAGCAATCTCGACTAGCGCATATAGGACGATCGAAGCGTCGGGCTGCCAATACCCTTCTTAATCCGGTACCCGCCAGTGCGCCGAGATCCTTTGCAACAAGTCATAGCAAAAACGAAAGGGAGACGAAGTAGCAAGAGTGAGATGTTGGCAGTATCTCGGACAATTTCGTTGTGGGATCTGACATGATTCATTCACGACTCGAAGGTTGCCGCCGACACGAAGTCACTGCTGAGTAAGATAGATCAGAACTCTGCGGTGAGATGAAGCTCAGAACCCGTATCGAAACCGGTTTAAAGTCAGGTGAAACTAGTTAGTGAATGACGCCCGTCGCCAGGAAGGCTGCGGCTGTTTGATACAGTAGTACTCGCATTACTATCGACATGAACCAATGCGTTTTGCTATGTGCCATCAATAATCTCGGCAATCGGGCCCTTCGCGGACTAGCCTTAATATAACTTTTCATTTTCGCCTTTGGGGCAGGCTCTCTAGCAAAGACCCCTTCAGCCGCTTTTTCGCTTGTGGAGTTTGACCGTGCGCTCCGGTTCGCTGAATTCAGTGTGCCGTGTTACCGAATACTCGAATATGGTCCCATCTCCCAGAAATGCAGTCTGCTCGACTTCAAGCAACGGCGTATTGAAGGAAACCCCAAGCCACTTGCATTCATCCGGTGAGGCCAACACCGCCCGAATAGTTGAATGGGAACTACTGATACTAAGATGGAGCTTATGCTCAATAAACTGATAGATCGAATCCTCCACATCCTCTTGGCTCAGTCCCGGGATAATTGAAATTGGCATGTAAGTGTATTCAGTTTGAAGCGGGCGCTCTTCGATAAAGCGCGACCGGCAGATGTAATACACAAAACCGCTGTTAATTCCCAACGCGTCACAAACTATAGTATTGGCCTGAATAACGGAAAACGCATGCACAACTGACCTGACTTTAACCCCGCTTTGCTGATAATGTGATTTTGTGCCTTCAATTAACGTCGCATCTTTCCAGTCAAAAGATGAAGTTCTGCCACTGGCACTTCCCATTCTGTTGACAAAAGATCCCACACCTCGTTTTCTCGAAACAAGACCACGATGTACGAGTTCGGTCATCGCTTTATTTACCGTGATCTTGCTTACTCCATATATCTTGCAAAGTTCATCAGCGGTGGGTAGCTGATCATTTGGTTTGTAGTGATTGCTTAGAATCTTCTGTTGTAAATCCTCAGCAATGAAATCGCATTTTAACACGATTATCTGATAGCTCCCTGTTCGCAAATTGGTTTCTGGTTAGTTGAGTATATCAGCAGATATCACTTAGACATATTGATCCATTTAAAAAAGGATTTCTACCGTTCATCAAAGAAATAGTATATTTAGTTTTTATTAATATATATACTATATTTCTATAAGTTATGTTTTATACAGACGGAGGCAAGAAAATGATAAAAAAGGCGCATCTTCCACAGCAGTTTTTCTTCGGTGCAGCCCTCTCCGGACCGCAGACGGAAGGCGCGTGGAAGCAGTATGGAAAGCTGGAGAGCGTATGGGATCGATGGTCTCAAGACGATATCGATTGTTTTCATAATAAAGTTGGGTCTTACGTGGGCAATGATATGATTAATCGATGTGAAGAAGATTATCAGATCTTTCGCAGTCTGGGTCTGACAACAGCCCGAACTTCAATCCAATGGACACGACTTGTTGATCAAAATGGCGCCTTGAATCGGGCTGGCGCGGATTTATACCACCGTATGATAGCCACGGCAAAACGGGAAGGCATTGATCTTTTTATCAATCTTTATCATTTCGACATGCCCGCGTATCTTTTGGATCGTGGTGGCTGGGAAAATCGCGAGGTCGTCGAAGCGTTTGCAAACTACGCCCGGTTAGCCTTTCGCGAGTTTGGGCATGAAGTCCACTGCTGGTTTACGTTTAACGAACCGATCGTGGAACCAGAGAACAGTTACACAAAGGGTTTGAATATCCCCTTTATCAGAGATTTCAGACGTGCATGTGCCGTTCAGTATCACATTGCGCTCGCTCATTCGCTCGCGGCGCGCGAGTTTCGTCTCGCGAAGGCCGCTGGGCTCTTGCAAAACGATGCGAAACTTGGTCTTGTGAATAATTTTGCACCACCCTATACGAAGAGCAGCCCTACTGACGCTGATCTGGATGCAGTACGCATGGTCGATGGTCTGCACAACCGTTGGTGGCTCGATCTAGTGACGCGAGGCTCACTGCCTTGCGATATTCTTGACACGCTTGGGAAACGAGGCATCTCGCTGCCTATTCGTCCTGGTGATGAAGAGCTTCTATCCTTCGGCACTGTGGACTGGCTCGGCTTCAATTACTATGAGCCGATGCGCGTTCAAGCACCCGACAACTCGATTGATGATGAAGGAAATCCTGTTTTCGCAAAACCGTATGTCTGGTCGAAGCGAAAGATGAACGAAAGTCGTGGGTGGGAAATCTACCCCAAAGGTATTTACGACTTTGGAATGAAAATCAAGCGCGATTATCCAGGTCTTGAGTTCTTCGTTTCTGAAAACGGCATGGGGGTCGAAAACGAAGATTTATTTCGTGACGATGAGGGGCTAGTTCAAGATGATTATCGGATAGCTTTCATTCGAGAACATCTGTTTTGGATAGCCCGAGCAATTGACGAGGGCGCAAACTGCGTCGGATATCATTACTGGGCTGTTATCGACAATTGGTCTTGGACGAATGCCTTCAAAAACCGTTATGGAATAATTGGTGTCGATCTCGCTCACAACTATGAGAGATACGAAAAGAAGTCTGCAGCTTGGATGAGAAAACTTACAGCAACACATGTCGTTGAATAGAATACAAGGAGACCAAGGAGACAACATGTCCAATAGTATCGATAAATGCGGTGCTCTTGAGAAATTCTCCCAGATCGCCGCCAAGATTGGAAATCAAATCCATTTAAGGACATTACGGGATTCCTTCGCAACCATCATTCCTTTATACGTTCTTGCCGGAGTTGCGACTCTTCTCAACACATCCGTTTTTCCTTTATTGTTGTCAGGTGACGCTCTCAAATATGCAACATTGTGGTGCACGGCGATATCCAACGGCACGCTGAATTTCTGTGCTGTAATAATTTGTGCACTTTCAGGTTATTTTCTTGCAAGAAACATGTTCTACAAAAACCCCCTTGCCTGCGCAGTTGTTTCACTATCTGCTCTAATAGTACTCATGCCAGCAAGTGTGTCGGCCACGCTATCAAGTGACTCAAAAGATTCAGTAAACGTTGTCAACGCGCTTATCTTTGATAACACAGGAGTGAAGGGATTGTTTGCAGGCATTATTGTGGGTCTGCTGGCCAGTCAGATCTTTATTCGATTGTCAAGCATTGAAAAACTTAAAATCGATCTCGGGGAAGGCATTCCTCCTGCGGTAGCTGACACATTCAATGTATTGATCCCTATGCTCATTACACTTTCAATAGTCAGTTTGTTCAATGTGGTCCTGCTTGTTGTTTTCAACTTGGATCTCATCGCTCTTATCCAGTACGTAGTCCAAAAACCGCTTGCTCAGCTCGGAACAAGCTTGTTTGCGGTGCTATTCATTTACTCCATGGGGAATCTGCTTTTCTTCCTTGGCATTCACCAGAGCACCATTAACGGAACTCTGCTACAACCGATCTTGACAGTGGCCATTTCAGAAAACATGGCTGCCGCGGCAGCGGGTGAACGAATCCCCCATGTGCTGACCATGGTGTCTTTAGACAACTTTGGTCAGCTGGGGGGCACAGGTTGTACCATTTGTTTGATTATTGCAACCTTTATCGTCGGGAGAAACAAAGCGAGTAAAGCAGTATGTTCCATGTCGATCCTTCCAGGCGTTTTCAACATCAACGAACCAATTATTTTCGGCTATCCGATTGTTTACAATCTGTCACTACTCGTCCCGTTCATCCTTATACCGGTGCTTGGCATTGCAATCCAATATTTTGCAACCGTGCTTGGACTGATAGCTTATATGAGGGTCTACATTCCGTGGAATACCCCACCGATTCTTTCAGGATTTCTTGCTACGGGAGGAGATATCCGTGCGGCGCTGCTTCAGGCATTTATTATCGTCATTGGCGTATTGATCTATATTCCATTTGTAAAACTGTCCGAGCGCACTGAAAATCTTCAACTCGCAGAGGAAAAATCGAAGCAATAGAACTCAATGCGCTGTATATCAACACTGTGGACCGGGCAATTCATGAAAAAGATCGTTCTGTGTTGCACTTATGCAATGTCAACAAGTCTTTTTGTTCAGAAGATAAAGAAGGTCATTGTAGATAAAGGTATTCAAATACTTGTCGAAGCTTTATCGTTGAGCAGCGCGATTGAGCAAATCGATTCTAGCGACTGGAATTTGATTGTACCTCAGATTAGCTATGCTGTTCATGATTTTGAAAAACTGCTGAGAATCAGCAGACACCGATTAGACACCGATTGCACTTTTTCAACGTAAGATTTTAAAATCATCCGCAGCAGGAGATCGTGGACGATGCTCTTGAGTTCATTCAAATCGATAAAACATCCTGCGTGTTTTAACCGGGCAAGCGGTCGCAGTCGCTTAGCAATCGATGTGTCAACTACGGCCAAGGCTAGACAATTGCTAGCAAGTATGCGCTCTTGTCTGCGTTGCATGTGTGATGATGGTGTAGCTGCGAGTATTCACGGTGATGATGCAACCGTCGATGCCGATGTACCAGTTCTTTCCCTTTCGACTGATGCTGACATTCGCAGACTCGAGCTTCTCTTGGCACCATGCTACGAGGTCATCGACATTTAGCTGCAGATTGCGTCATATTCTCGGAAGACTTCTCCTGCGCATCACCGCACTCCAGAATGACGGAATCGATCGCGCGAAGCGCTTCGGTCAGCTCCTCGGCCGTATAGGCTCCCATCAAACAGCTCTCCCGTGGTTAGACGAATCGGATGCATACACCGCGCGGCATGGGATCGATTGCGCACCCCGGGTGACGCGTGGCGTATGGGCAACAGCACACACCATTCGATTGAGGAAGACCTCGATCAGGCAAGCCACTCGATGTGCGCACCGGGTTTCAGCTTATTCTCGCAAGATGCCCAAACATGAGGCCGAAGCGTAGCGTCAGCATGTACGCGATCGGCATGAACAGGTAGAAAGCAGCGATATTTCCAAAATGCAGACGAATCTTCTCTGCAGGAGGTGGCGTCATCAGACGCACACCGATCGCGGTTGCGACAACGACCAAGGCATACACGATCGCCGGGATGCCCAACGCCACACGGAGTCCTCTGAAGGCTGCGCCGGTGGGCTCGATAAGATCGTTGAAGACGAGCCACAGCGGAAACGGCAGTGAGACGAGTGCGGCGGCGATGAGAAGTTGACACGCCTCACGCGCGCTTGAGCCCACCGATCGCGCTCGTACTATCCACAGCGCGACGCTAACGGAAGACACGATGACACCGGAACATATGAGAAACCGGAACTGCATCAAAAGACCGATCGCCGATGTGATGTCAAAGCGCGCTGAATCGGTGGGTTTGTTGATTGGCTCCTCGCCCACCATGTCCTCTACATGCTCCTCCCGCGCGGGGGCGGTATGGGCACCGGACAAGTTGCTGACAAAGAGCGTCTGTGCGCCGTACGGCGCGCAGATCGTCGTCGTGTAGTATCCGGTGATGTCTTTCGAGGAAGCCCCCAATGAGCCATGCGTCTCAGGAAGAGGGACCTCGGCGCTCCACGTCGGTTCGAAACGCGCATCTAAGGTGATCAGCGATGCCGATGAATAGAAGCAAGCGCTTACCACGAGAGCGCTCATCACTAACATGGCAATGCTAAAAGCCCATCGAAGCGAAAAGCGTTTGAATCTAGATTCTGCCATGATCGCCATCCCTCACGCGATGACATCTGCACCGCAGCCGCGAACGGACATAGTGATAATATAGCACGTAGACGCCTCATCTGGTTTCTTAACAAGATGTTCGATGGCCCGCTGAGCTCATACCATGCCGGCAAACTCGATGTGAAGGAGGCTCGTATGAACAGGATCTCATCGTGGTCCCGTGCGGCGGCGCGCGTGGCGGCACTAGACTACGCTCCGTACGCGCTCGCCATCGTCGTCTCGGAGAACATCGGAGTGACGATGGCAGAGCCGGAGGTTCTGATACTCTTTAAACTCCATGATCTGGCGAGCTTGGGTTTCTTGCTGATCGTCAGAAGCGGGCTTCCGCTCATCGGCATCGCCTGGGTCATGCTCGCCGCCCCGCGCGGCCCCGCGCGCAGACAGGGACCGCGCTCATATCGTCTCGCGCGGAACACGATGCTGCTTGTGGCGGCGGGACTGTCTGTGACATATTTCGCCATCGCGCTCATTCTTCATATGCTGTTCGGGAATGGCTTCTCTCTGCCGTCCGCGGTCTTTTTCGCTCTGTTGGCCTCCTCAGTCGTGCTTGCCTTGGGAATCTGGATCTCGCTCAGGCCTTTGAGGCGTCAGCATCGCCGCGGAGCGCATGCGGCGTGAGAATTCGCAGCCGGCGATGTATCGTGCGCGAGGCAGCCAATCACTTCGATGCGCTTTCCGACCGGCCCGCGTGGCGGCTTCCTCTATTGGCGCAGAATCACCTCGGACTCCGACCATTGTCTCAACGACCCGGCATACAGATGGATGTATCTTTCATACACTATGTCCAGCTGTATCAGAATCGGAATCTGGGGAGAGATGCTGCCCAGCGCCTCCTGTCTTGTAAAGCCCGCTGCCATCAATTCGACATCGGCGTAGGGAATCAGCTGCGAGAAGCGATTCGAGGTGATCAGCGATATGGAAACACCATTCGCTTTTGCGAGCTCCATCGCCTCCTTGAGCCTGTCATCATTCCCGCGTAGGCTCGAAACCACTATCAGCTCATCTTTACGTGCGGAATGCGCAGACATCATGATGGAGTTATCGTCCGAGATGACCCTGACGTATTTCCCGACTCTTGAAAACTTGAATTGAAAATCCGCGCCGGCGTAGGAGTTGAAGCCCTTGCCGAAGAAATGGATGATCTTGTGTCGGTGGAGCAGCTCGCAAAAGGCGTCAACGACTTCCTGCGAGTAGCTGCTGTCGCTCCTTGTTGCCAGAGCGTGGTAGGCAGCGGTGATCTTTGAGGACGCTGAGGGTCCTGAATCGTCCACCTCTCGAGACAGCTTGTACAGGAAGATGAGCTCCTTGTAATTATCGAGCCCGACCTTTTTGCAAAACCGCGTGATAGAGGACTTCGACACCGCCAGGCGACACGACAGCTTGTCGATGCTCAGCGCAGGCTTCTTATTCAAGAAGTAGTCAGCGATCACCTGCTCCACCGAGGTGAAATCCAAGCGGCGCGATTCGATCAGGATAAATATATCCTCCTGCATGTTTTTTCCTCAATAAGCGATGTGGATCGTCTTGATCTCCCCGGGTTGAACGCCCTGAACATAACGGTATCACCAATTGATGCATCGGAGATGGGAATGCCGTTCCGATTGACAAAGTATGACATCACAGCGTTCTTCCCCACAATCATGCCCTCATCAACCGTTCTGCAGGCATACGAATTGCATATGCAAATGTCAAACCCGTCCGTATCGAGCGTTTTCAGCACCGCGCTGAGGACAAAGCTGTCAATGCCGAGTCGGATCCCCACTGCGAAATCGGTTTTCCTTCAGCAGATTCGATCCGAAATACTTGAGAGTCATGGTGAAACGATTAAACTCTTGAATCTGATAATGAGGACGGAATACGGCATACTCTAGACAGTCTCTTGCTGCTCTTGCCCGCCCGCAGCCGTCGTCCATCTGCGATGAGGTGATCAAGTACACCCTCAAAAGCCCCTTTTTAATGCAACGTATTCAGACTTATGAAGTCAATCAAATAACGTGGTTTTTAATTCCTTGAAGAATCCCTCTGTTCCGATGTCAACAAAGAGACCAAGCGACCCTTTGGAATCGCCATGTTTCATATTTTTAACAACTAATGCTGGAGTTTCATTATCATTCAAATAAAAGGTTCCATTCGAGCAGTTAATTACAGCCTTTAACGTAATCCATTCATCAAGCCCGATGTCTGCAGTGCCCTCGTAATCGGAAATCCCGTTTTTCCTAAAATAGTCGAATTTGTATTTAGGATACGAGAAATATTGAATTGCTCGGTTTTTCCTCACGTTTTCGGTAACGCGACCATTCGTAGGCCGCACATAAAAAGATTCAAATTCTGAATCATCCTCATTGATCCTAAATGCAATTCCAATAAATCCACGAGCGAAACTTGGAGCATCCGGCAATAGTCTACTCAACATTTTGACTTCGATAATTCCATTATGAAAAGTAAGATTCATCTTCTTGGCATACGTATTCTCGTCGAACTCATGTATGTTAGTTGATTTAACTACCCTTGTAACAATCTCATTATTTAAAGATGTCATACCTAGACTAACATTTACCGGTTTAAAATCATGCATTTCGGTATCCACGTTTTCACTCCCCTCAAGCAGGTAGATCCTTAGAATAACTGTAATACTCTGCGGTGAGAAGAAAGGGGGGAAACAAATTTGAAGCGGCGTGTTTTCTGAATGTGCTCGCGATCCCAGTGCGAGTGATAGATCACGTGAACCGTCTTTTTTTCATGCCAGTCCTCTAGGCTCCGGGTGTTGGCACGGTATGCGCCGACATGGCATGATCATCCTCGAAAGTCGATCTGATCTATCATCTTGGTGAGCGCTTCCGGATCGTCTTGGTTCAGAATTCCCTCTCGAAACGTCTGATCGATCAGCTTCCTCGCGATCAGACTGAGAAGCTTCAGATGCTCGACGGCGCCTTTCTCCGGAATCGTCAAGGCGATGGCTACCCTCACGGGTTTTCCATCCAAGGCGTTCCAGTCAATCGGGTTATCGAATTTCATCACGAACATACCGGGTCTTATATTGACCGCATCCTTGCAGTGAGGAATCGCGATATGGTCCTTGAATCCCGTCGTTCCCTGATTCTCCCTTCTGATCAGGCCGGCGCAATAGCGCTGCTCATCTGAGACGAAGCCCAGACCATAAGCGAATCTCGCAATCGCTTTGAATGCCTCTGTCTGGGTCGTCGCGCAATCGTTGATTGCAATGTGGTCTTGATTGAAGACACTCGGATCCATGTATCTCATCACCCTTCATGTTCGCTGTACGCGCCGCCGTGGATTCAGATGCCCCCTCTACGCCCCCGTCGGCTCCCCTTGCGTCGCAACTGCGTGATCGGGGGCTTGGTTTCGAGAGAAGCCAATCAGAAGCGCCGTGGTCAGGATCCCTGCGCACACGCAGAGGATCCACGTGAGAAACGGAATGGGCTGCTCGATATAGCCGATGAATGTACCCAAGGGGGACCCGATGCCGCCATAGAACTTGCATCCTGTGGCCGCAGCCAGTCCGCCGGCGACAGCGGAACCGACTACATTGGAGAAGATCATCCTGATGGGATTCGCGGCGACGAAGGGGATCGCTCCCTCGGTAACGCCGACGATGCCCATGCCGAACGCGGCGCTGGCAGCGATCTTCTCATCCTTTGAGAACTTCTTTCTGAACAGCATCGTTGCGAGCCACACGCCCAGCGGAGCGATCGAGATGGCTGCCTGCGTAGCCGTCCCGGGAACGAAGTTCGCTCCGGTGATCCCATATTTGGTCATGGTATCTGTAAAGACAGCCGTGCCGAACACCAAAGCGGTCTTGTTGATCGGACCGCCCAGATCGAACCCGATCATGGCCCCGCAGATCGCGCCGATCAAGATCGGTGCTCCAGCGAAGTTTTTGTTCAGATCTGTCAAGCCCTGATACATCGCGTCCATTCCGACCGAGATGGGATTCCCGATGATGAACAGGACGATCAGCGTGATGACGCTCGTGGCGAGAAACGGAATGATCATGATCGGCACGATCGGAAGCACGATCTTCGGCCATGGAATCCGCTTGAGTGCCTTGACGAGGTACCCGACGATGAACGCGACGACGATGGCCCCGATGAAACCGCCTCCGGCCTCCGTGCCCAGAAATTCCGGATCGTTCACCAGATAGGCACCGATCATCGCCGGGGCTATCGCCGGCTTGTCCGCGATCGAATTCGCGACGAAACCGGCGAACAGGGGGATCATCAACTTGAATCCGACCTGACCGACATAGAACAGCTTCTCCATCAGATAACCCATCTGGGTCGTGTTGTCGAAGCCCCATTTGACGATCCTCCCGAGATCGTCTCTCTGAAAGGCGTAGAGATTGGCGATCGTCAGGATCAGACCAGCGGCGATGACCATCGGGACCATATATGAGATGCCGCTCATGACATGGGTGAGGAAGTTGACCTTCTCCTTGTCGCTTCCAATCTGGATCCTACCGATCTTGGTGCCCTTTTTTCCGAAGACCTCCGCCTCATCGAATGCGCGCTCTATCAGAGATTCTGCATCTTCGATCGCCGGAATCGACTTCGTGACGAAGAGCGGCTTTCCCGTGAAGCGAATCGGGTCGATGTTGATGTCTGACGCGATGATGACGAGATCTGCATCCTCGATGTCTTGGGGCGTCAATACGTTCTCCGCCCCGATGGCGCCGTTCGTTTCCACCTTCACCTCGTAGCCCATGCGCTTCGCAGCCTGTTCGATGGACTCCGCCGCCATGTAGGTGTGCGCGATCCCAGCCGCACACGCGGTTACCGCAACTATTCGTCTCCCCATATTCTGACCCTCCGTTTGGCGTGATCATTTCCTGCAAGCGTAGAATACTCCTGATGATGAATAAAGCATTTTCCTTCACTTGGGTACTGATACCGAGCTTTTCTTGTCAACTGGTACTAGTTTCACTTGAAGCGAGTGGCAATCTGTCTTCATTTATTAAGCCATCCGGGGTCTGTTTTCTTTTCGACTCGACAGAGGGATCTCATTCGCCTCCGAAACGATGTCGAATTCGACAACCATCTTTCTGACGGATCGAATTTGATTACAATGTATCCATATGTTCAGGGGGATCAGGCGCTGCGAAAACGGTTGTTTCGCTACAAGCCAACCGAACTTTCGCCGACGAGAGATACGGCGCTCGCCTTGAGCCGTTGTGAGAGAAGAAGAGGAAAGGAGAGGGTATGAAGTGCCAAGAATGCGGTGCCGATGTAGCCGAAGGAGACAGGCACTGCACTGCATGCGGGGCGCTGATACAGCGCGACGATGCGACGGACCCGGAGGGATCGGCGAGCTCTTCAGAGCCCGACGATTCCGCGACGGACAAAGATGACGGTTGCTCTTCTGATAAGCCGTCCTCATCTTCAGAGAAGACCTCGCAGGCTCATGGCTTCGAACAGAACCCAAAGGATCCGGCCGCACCAGTTGGCGTTGAGCATGCGGACATCGCTTCTGGACCCGCAGCCGTGCCCGCGAAAGCGCATTCGTCGATCGCGGCGGCTCTGTTCGCCATATTCAAGGGCGCATCTCCTGATGCGAGAAGAAAGCGGGTCGCCATCATCGCCGGTGCGATCGCTGTGATCTGCATTCTTATCGGCGTGGTCGTTTTCACCTCGATCGCCAACAGCAATGTTCCGGAAGAAGTCGTGAAAAAGGACTTCGAGAAAAGCTCGTTTGTGAAAAAGGGCAGCGTGCTCTCGACGTACTGCGAGGAAAGCCCCTATAAGATCAAGGAGTTCAAACTCGACGGACAAGAGGACGTGGCGGATACGGGAGGTATCGATACCGCCCTGCTGCATTCGGCGACCGGCAACGCCAAGCTCCGCAACGTGCATATCTCGGGAAAGATAGCGAACGAGAGCTTCGAGACCACCTTTACCGGTCACGTCTGCTACTCAAAGGACGGCAACGGATGGAAGCTCAGCGGGGATCCGATAACGGACACTCACACAAGCATCCCGTTGAAGGGCGTCAGCAAGATGGAGGATACATCGAGCAACCAGTTCCATCTCGGCAGCTCTGTGAAACCCGAGTTCTCTGATGTATCTTCGACGTTGGATGAAAACGATGGAAGCTACACCTCGACAGCGACGGTCAAGGTGAAATACTCGTTCTGGTTTGCCGATGACACCGCTGTGAACAAGCAGAAGTTCACGTTCGATGAAGACGGGGGCTGGACCCCTCAAGGCGACGTCAAGGTGAGCGACACCAAAACGGAGTGGAAGCTGTCAGGCAAAACGTTCGAGTACTCGAAATCTGGCTTTGGCCGCGATCTCACGATGTCCCTTGCCCTCAAAGACTCGGATGGCGGAAATCTCAGCGCTGCGTACACCATCGTCCAAAAGGCGAGCTCCGCCAGTTCGGCATACAAGGATCTCAATCTCTCGGGTACCGCAACCGGCAAACCGGCGCACAAATACGGGGAGGATAACTTCACTCTCCCCTTGAACGACCCTGACCAGCAGGTCAGCTTCAAAGTCGGCAGAGGGTATCCCCAAACCGTAGCCGGTTTTGGCGAAGTCAACACCTTGGATGTCTCCTATGACACGAAGGCTGCGTACATGAGCTTTTTCGGCAGCGAGTCCCACCTTGAGGGGCACAGCACCTTCACGGAGAAGACAGCTGAAAGCAAAGCGGATTAAATCAGGATGGGTTGCCGTGAGGGTCTATTGCATGTCCGACATACACGGATGCGTCGACGAGTTCGAGCGCGCGCTCGAGCAGGTACTGCCCCACCTCGCTGAACCGGGCAGCGAGCTTTTGCTTTTGGGCGACTACGTTCACGGCGGTCCCGCGAGCTTCGCGGTCATCGATCGCATCATGGAGTTGCAGAGCAGATGGCCGGACAAGGTCGTCGCGCTGCGCGGCAACCATGAGCAGATGATGCTCGAGCCCGGATGCGATCTGCCGATGGGCGACGACGAGCGCTCGCATGCCCACAGCGAGAGGGAATATCGCGCATGGCTTCGCGGTCTGCCGTTATACCACGTGGAAGGCCATGTGATCTTCGTCCACGCCGGCATAGACGAGCGGGCCGGTGACCTGTGGCGCTGGGGTACCGATGAGACCACGTTGATCTGGAAATATCCCGCTCAGATCGGCAGGTTCGAGGATGGCTGGGCGATTGTGGCGGGCCACGTGAGCACCGCGACGGTGAGCGGGGACCCCGCGTTTCACGACATCTTCTTCGATGGCGAGGCGCACTACTACATAGATGGGGATGTTCTGGTAAGCGGGCGCATCCCCATCCTTCTCGTTGACACGGCCGAGCACAGGTTTTACGAGGTCAGCGAGGACGGCGAGCGACCGATTTCTCCTTACGGCCGCGATAACGTCGGCAAGGCGTACTGAAAAAATGCTGCGCCGAGCAGCGAGCGGAGATCGTTCCCGAATATGTGCCCGATCACTTTGATATCAGCCAGTATCGCGATCCGTCGCTGCTGCGCTCGAGGATGCGCCCATCGACCAAGGCCCTTCTCAAATAGGCGAAGTCTTGGAAATGTGCTTGCAATGTCGCATTGACCTCAGGCTCGCAATATATGCGATCCGGAGTGAACAAGGATCCCAGATACAGAAGCATCTCCGTACGGTACTTCTGCTTGGATGGAATAGAAGTCATCTTTCCATCCTTGAGATACCTTCGCTTGAAATCGCTCGAGTCTTCGGATTGACGCGTATCCATCGGTATCAACCCCCGTACAGCATAGATGTCACACGAAACCAAGTCTTTGTTGAATATGCTATCAATCCAACCTTTATGGTCAAGTGAGCAGACGCAACTTTTAGCATTATTATGTGTCTTGATCGCCTTCGCACGTCGGAATGAGCGCGCTAAGTGACGAGCTTTCCATTGCTCGCCTCACGTTGTTCCATGAGATACTGAACTTTCAAATTGCCTCAGTTTAACAATGCACTCCGGTAAGCAACGTTGTTTGGTCCTCGATTTTTTAGAGAATCCTTTAACCCGATCGTCCCCGGGAAACTGAAGAAGTAGCTCAAAGAATTCTTATCGTCGTGCACTTTTACACATACTTTGAATTCGCTGATGCTGAAAGCGATGTTTCAGGTGTAGTTCCAAAGATCGAGCTAAGATGTCCACTAGGCAAATCTTCTTCCCGTCGCATAACATGATCTCGGCAGCGGAGATGAAGATCTCGATCTCGCGAACCGGCGCTCTCGCACTGAGCCACAATGCGCATCGGATGATCAAATCACAATCCTGCGAGCGATTTGATCGCAGGACGCGAGAAGAATTTAACAACAACAGGTCTCAGCGGGTCACCCGCGGGCGGCGCTTAAAAGGAAGCCGATTATTCAGCCCTCGGTCACCTTGTAGCCGTCGCCAAGGCGGATGGAAGAATAGACGAAATAATAGACATATTTCCCCTGTTCTCTTTTGCAATCTATCCGCTTCACGATCGCCCGCTCCCCCTCGAAGATATCAACGATCTCGAACCTGCATCCGTCCTTGGGCGCTTTCATCTCCGGGGGGAAAGAAAAGCCCGCGAGAGACCCAAACGTTACCACAGCCAAAATGGCGCACAGAAGGGCACGGAGTAGGTGCGCATTCGCCCACCTGTAAAACTTGAGACGGGCTTTCTTTATGGGGTATTGGAGTTGGTTCACGTGATTGTTATTGAGAAGCCCATGTCAGAGCAAACCAGACGAAGAACCCTACAGCACTATAGGTGCAAACAGCGAAGAAGCTGCTATCCATGTACACAGTGAGCAGCGTCCATATAATGGTGGCAATAAAAAGATGGATTCCGACCGTCGCTATTCCAAACAGAGTCAGGACAAGAGCGGTCGGTGAAATGTGGAAATGAATGTCTCGCACCCGTTTCGCGAGGGCAACTGTCGCGGCACGCGCATCTGGCTCGATGCCATCCTCAAAAAGGAACTCGAGCGCGTCGCGGACTAGAGTCTCGTGGACAAAGAAGATTACCTTTTCGCCATTGAACGCAGTCCCGTGCGCCAAACGGAGATCAAGCTGCTGCTCAGCGAAGCCCTCACCAACATAGGAGGCGATCGGCAGGTTTTCATGAGGAGCATCGATGCAAGCTACCGCTATGAAGGCTACAGCGCGTACTCGATGGACGATCTGGGCTCGCACGGCAGACGATCGGCCTCTGCAAGCGATCCGGCGAAGCGAGGACTATTCGGATCTCACGCGCAGCGATCTTCCGCGCAAAAGGGTCGCGACGGCCATCAGAGATCCGATTGCGATCGTGACCAATGCAGACTGTTCAAGTGGCAACACGATTCCGCAGGCCACCAGCTCGACCAGACCTGCGACTATTGAGTTTCGTCCAGAGAAACGCTGAAGCGACAACCAGGACCTGTCGTCAAGCTCCCAGGGGACCCGAGCGCCGATGAATCGATTCTGCTTCGTCCTGTCTGAGAAGAAGACGCCGTAGACGCCGGAGAGCAGCAGCAGGATTCCGATGAGCGCGAATACGAGTTTAAAAACACTCGAACCGTCAAAAGCGGGATGCAGTGGTAGGGCGGGAGCATTCACAACGATGACGGAAGCGGTAATGACGTTGAAGACGAGAAGAACGACTATCATGGCAACCAGCAGATACTTCCTTGCCACTGTTTTATCCCTGTCAGACGTTGTAGAGTATTTCAGTGCGTATCGGTTTATCAGCTGAATCCCGCATGCGACCACGAAAAAGATCACGGGAAAAGCCGCTATCATGGATTTATTGGCCCATCCGTTCGCCACGCCTGACAAACCAAAATGGATTGCGATTCTGTCTTGGATGTAGGGGTAGAACGCGTACGTGACGATGAAGGGCAAAATCGACAGGATCCAGTAGATCGCCAGCAGATATCTTCTTGGTGAATTCTTCGGCATCGTTCTTCCTTTCTTTCAAGCCTCGTTCGCAACGACAGAACGCGAACAGCTGATTTTGATGACTGATTTTTCAAAACCAGAAGTCCGGTGTTAACAGCATTTTTAACATTCGTACCGTAGAGTTTATACGTGCCTCTCCAGTCAGTGCTTACAATACTTGCAACCGTTATTCCCAGCACATCGTATGAGTCATTTTTGTCAAGTATAATATCTGAATAATTAAAGTAATTCTGAACTGAGGTTACCATAGCATTGTATTTATGGCAGATATTTCTTTGCAAGAGGGTGTATTGTTTGACGACATCGGATCCTATGGCGAAATTTAAAAACAAGCTGATGACGCTATCATTATTGAAATGATGATCAACATAGTGCGACCGATATTCTCCTTCATATTGTATAGAAAATGCTTGATTATCATTTCTTGATCACACGTTTGGAAGGGGCTGAGGCTTTTGATCTTGTACGACTCGGTTTCCCATCTGCTCTCCTCAAGAAAGTAAGCATTGGGAACCTTCGAATTCATATATATCAGTCCTTTTGAAGTGATCTCAGACCTAGGCTTCATAGATCCATCTGAGGCCTCGCTTTTCGAACATAATATGATCAAATTGGAGTGAATCTGAGAAATCATGGACTTTCTGGGAATCGGACAAGGATACTATGGACATCGTCGGGACTGCCCGTTTGCATCGGCGTAGGGCCCCTGTGCCCGGCTTAGCGTCGGCTCGATGCGGCCGCGGCGAGCGCTGATCTGAGCTCATCGCCAATCGCCTCGTTGAACTTCACCTGTGCCGTACTGGTCGTGTGTTTTCGTTTCTCCTTGGTGATGCGGCTCCAGATGAGCTTACCTTCATCGTCCGTGCAGTCCGCCCACCGGGCAATGCTGTCCCATCTGATCTTCCAAGGTGCATTCCGCCGATCCGTGTTGATGAACGACCTATCACGAAAATGAACCGCCACGCATTCGCCAAAGTTTTTTTCAATATGCTTGACCCAGAACTTGAACGGTCCGGGCTGAACGATAAAGACGCAACTGGTGTAGCAGATGAGATCCCGGATCAGAGCCAGCGCCATCTCCTGAGAGGGTAGAAGGGCCTCGCTGATCTGGTCACGATCGATGCCGTTCAGCAGCTTTCGCAGAGACTTCTCGCAATGGCAGCGTCTGATATTGTGAGTCGGATAGCCGGACACCTCGATCTGCGCAAGCCGAACGCCAAGCCAGTCGGACAGAGCGTTCCAGTTATCTGTCCCGACTGAGGCACAGACGAACCTGCACAACGACGCGTACAGCTCCTCACGGTGCCATCTCCATGTTTCAGAGCTGCTCAGCCACGGTAGGAACGGCTTGGCTTCAGCGAATGATCTGAGAACTTCGTCCTGATCCTTATCGAACAGTCTGGCCTCCTCAGCGTCGGACGGCCGCTGCGCGAACTGGGGGTTGTACCCCAGCACCACGATGCGCGTTCCTTTGTGAAATGACCCCATGAAGGGATGAGGGGGTATGGGCCTGAGCATGGCTTTCGGGTGAAACGCGGTGCAACCGCTCACCCATCGAATGTGAAGTATTTGCAGCGGAATCACAGTCGGATTGTCGATCGGGAGCAGCCGCGCGTGGGAGACATCTCCCTCAAATCCGTTGATGTAGTAGAGGAAGCCCTCGTTTCCCTTTCTCTTAAACCATTCGGAGGCCTTCCCTTTGAGCTGCTCCTCGATACGGCGGATGTCATCAGGGTGCATCGCCGCGAGCAGGCCACGGTTCTCGATGGCCATTTCGCGCCATTCCGTCGTGGAGGTCTTTCCGAAAAGGAAGTTTTTGTCGCCCCAGAACTCTCGCAACTTCTGAGCGGACTTCAATTCCTTTGATTTCCCGTCAGTTGAACCGGATAGCGCGGCCGGTGCTGATTCGTCGCTCATGGCATCCCCTCTCGTTCGCATCATGGTAACGTGCCGGCCCTCTCATCGCAACAACCAAAGGAATCCTATTGGTACAAAGTGGCCTCCGCTTCGTCTGTGGCGTGTTGATTTTCAATAATACTTGAGCAGAATAATCACGGAGATTGAAAAGAACGAGGTAGTGGCGATTCGTCGGACCGCATGCGTGAAGGTGCCATCGGTGCGCTCGAGGCGTCTGCCGTGCGTGAGACAGCGGTCCGGTGCCGCGTGCCTCTCGCTCCTCGCTGCGGCGGGACAGCTTGGAGCCGCGATCGGACTCGATACCGCAGGCCCTCTCAACGAGCCGCTCGCGGTACCGGACCCTGAGCAACCGAGGACTCGAGCAGCTGATCTCCCTGATGGTGTCCGCGGAACTGAGCTCATACCTCTCATATAAGTCGAGCGCCCTCTCCCTATGCTCCCTCGTGCAGCGCGCCATGAAGATGGCACCTCCTCGCATACAGTCTGACAAATCGGCACCACTTCATTTTGCTCAGAAACTGTTGACTAAATACAGCATCTCGAGCCCCGGAGCGAGCGCGGCGCCGGTCCGGAACCCTAAAGGCCAGCGCCGAAGAGGATGTCTTGGCTGTAGAGGTTCCCTTCCGGTGAGGCATTTATACTGTTTGGAGTCACCATAGGATATCTGTTTTTACAGAATAATCGGAAGTGCGGAAGAGAAGTAAGCCAGCTGCATTTTCCGGTCTGTAACCGCTTCTCCACGGGGCTTTCCCCCGTGAGGACCACAGAATAAGAGGACCGCATCGGATTCAACTGGGATGCAGCCCTCTCCTCCTCTGTGAATAAAATCAGACGTATCTTCTGATCACATAGATGGATCCGAATCCGAGACCATAGTATATGAGATCGCGGGCTACGCGCGGTAGCGCCAACATGGCAATAAATAGAACGGGAAGCAGCGCGATGAACAGGAGATCTGCTGTGAATCGATACCTCGAGGCCCGGGCCTTGCCTGATTTGAACTCATTCCGGAGAAATAGAACGACAGAGACACCCGCAACTGCTGCAGACATGACCACAACTGTAACATTATCACGCGGATCGTTCGAACTCAGAAGAAGGGGTTCTCCCCTGATTCCAGGAATGCTGACAGGACGCCTAGACCCAGCGCGGCCTAAGAGCAAGTGCGATCTTGGCGCGTCCCAGCCTCGGCCACTCGGCCAGATCGGCATCGCGCTCGATAGGCTCGAGGTGGTGTCGCAGAATGTATACCGCCTCGCGACCTCGTCTGAGCGCGCTGAGCGGCCCTATGCAGCGCAGGGGTCCCCGGCAGCGAACCCGCTCCGGATGCAGGCCCTGCGAGCAGCTCAAGACCCCTCTCGCGCGCGAGCTCCGCGTAGGGCGCCGCTCTGCGGTTTAGCGACGCGCCGCCGTCAGGCTCCAGCGAGCCGACAAGCAGCCGGCCGTCCACTGCCCCGGCGGGCACCTGCCCGGAAGCTGCTAGCACCGCCGCCGCGATCGCCAGCTCAATGTGGCGGTCAGAGGCGGCGAGGCGGATCGAATCGTTGTCTTGATCGAATGACGACACCGTAATCGTCACCGACGCGTGCGGCACGGCGTAGCCCGCGCCCCGGATCGCACAACGGACCCGCGGGCGCAGCTCGAGCGCGGCGGCGTCGCTCACCCCGTTGAAAACGAACTGCGCCATTCCACGCTCGATGCAACACTCTATTTTCACAGGCCGCGCCTCCACTCCTCTTATGACAGCCGATGCCACGGTCTCGTTTCCGGTCGCCACCATCCCACTCATCGCTTTCCTCTCTTTCCGGGCTTCCTTCTCGTCCCTGTCGATCTTTCTCAGGGCGATGGCGGGTGCCTGCGCCCGCCATCGCTTGTATGCGATGCGAGCCGCAGGGGACTCCGCGTCAAGGGAACTGCGCGAAGGGAGCGCGCGGGCTCTTCGCCCCTCCTGCACGGGAGATCCCATGTGAATCTACCTCGCGGGATGGGGTTCCGCGACCCAGATGCCCGGAGCCGCGGCATCGCGACTAAACGGCAGGGCGCGAAGGAGGCGTCGACCATCCATCCAGACCACCTTCGAGCCATGGTTCGCCACAGCCTCCCCCTGATTCTTGTAGGGGCCGACAGGGGTACTGCCGGCGAGGCGCGAGGGCAGAGAGGGGCAATGCCGAGGATCTCTGATCCGCTCGACACGGTCCAAGAGACGAATTCCGCGTTATAGTAAAGGATAGAAGCCATGCATTGTCATGAGCAAGATGGGAGCCAGAACCATGAATAGTGCCCAAGAGCTAAAAATCCCCGTCTCAATGAAGCATCTCGGCGCGAGGGGGCTGGAGATCGATCTTCGCGAATCGCAAATGACATGGGCTCCCAACGGTGTTGGCAAAAGCTCGATATACCGGGCTCTGAAGGAGAAGGGGCCGAAAAAGGTCTCCTTTGTGGAATGCAGCGATTACCGCGCCAACTTCGCGAAATCCGCGAAAAATAAACTAACCATCAGCGCGCGGGTGCAGAGCATAAGCGAACTCAAGAATCAGACCGAGCAGCTTCTTACCGGCTGCGCATTCGTGGACAATCTTAAATCTATGGGCTTAACCAATGCAAAGACAATCGGGATCGCGGTACCCTCGCACCCCAAAGCAAAAGCAGACTTGGCCGGAGACCTTGAGCAATTCAGCAAAGCGGACGCCGACGGTCTTATAGACGCGCTCAAAGGCGCGGACTTGCAGTTCTTTGTCTCCCACTGGCGCGACCTTCAAAAGGCCAAATCGCTCAAAGAGGAAATCGAACCGTTTCGCAATGAGATCATCGCCGATGCCGTCGAGAGCATAGAGCGATGGATCGACGAAGGCGAGAGGACCTGTCCGGTCTGCGGTGCATCCCACGGGCGATCCGTTGCGAGCATCATCAGGGAAAAGCACAGACAAGCATGCCAGATTGAAGCTCGGACGCTACAGGATTATCAGCGATCTCATCCGGGAGAGGATGCCGCCACCATGGCGAAGGGCTACGATACGCTGCTCAAGGTGGCGTCAGACGCCAAGTTGACATCCGAGGACGCGGTCTTCAGCCTCTGTCTCTGCGGTGGCAGCAAAGACAACTCGAAGCGCATCGAAGCGAATTCCACTGAGTTCAGGAAACTAAGCAAGCGGATTGCGAAGTTCGAGGCGATGCGAGATCGGTTCTACTGCAACATCTTGAAACGTAAAGACGAGCTCGTCAGCTTGCTCACGGTCAAGTTTGACGTCAAGGAGGAGGCCATAAAGTTCGATGATGTCGACAAGGCACTTACCGTCACGCTTCCGCGCAAAGTGGACACGTACAGCACGGGCGAGATCGACCTGCTCCTCATCCTGGTAAAGATCAACGACTTCGTCGCGAGCGATGACGACACGCTGGTGCTTGACGACCCGATCACCAGCTTCGACACAGCTAATCAATACGCGGTGATCTTCGATCTCATCGACATCATCAGCTCGGTCAAAAAGACAGTCATCATGTTCACCCACAACAGCAACTGCATAAACATAGCCTACTCGCAGTATCCGAATTGCTTCAAATATGAAAGCCTCGATCGCTGGTCCGATGGCCTGAGGAAGCAGCCCATCACGATCGATGATAGCGAGGACTCCCCCCGACCTCTCAGTCAGGCCGCTTTGATCGAGCAGGTTGGAAGGATGGGATGCAAGACATACAACACCAAGATCAAATATCTCAAGGCGGTCGCGGAGCGAGAAAGCGTCCCCGGGCTAAACGCTGTGTTTCACTATGACGCGCCATTGTGTTCCGTTGACTATGAAAAAGAGAAACTTTGCAACGAGTATCTTGCCAAGCTTATCGAGTCCTTCGAGCCCGATAGCTTGAACAAGAGCTCGTTTGCCTGCCGTTGCCTTGACAAGGAGTTGCTGATGATCGCTCTGCGCGTCTGGGTCGAGAAACAGCTTTACGAAGATCAGCTCAACGAAAGCTGCTCACCTGATCTCTTTGGTAAGGCCAAGACTCTCGGGACGCGCATCGAGGCCATCTTCCCGAAAGACGGCCCTTCAAGCTGGCACGGCCCCGACACGGTTACGCGCGCCTATCTCATGGGGAAGAGAGTCATGTTGAATCAATCGTCCCACTCCGGGGCTCAGCCGGTGCCGTTTGAATACGCCCTTAATCTATCCGCCTACGAAATCGATAAAATGGTACAGGACATCAAGGCGCACTTTGGAGAATAGCGACTGTCGTGCCATGTCCGCAGGCCTGGTCGGAGACGCGGCGTCGCCGCCGTCACAGGCCGCCGATGCGGCCGCTCAGCTCCGAGCATCCAACAGGCTCAGGGCCGCCCACCGGATAACTCAAGTTCACATCGGAACCCGGCGTTCCGATCGGTCGATGCGCATGGTGTGCCGCCGGGCATCTGCCCACGCCTTCTGCGTGAGCTTGACCTTGCGCGAAACCATCTCGGCCGACGGAACGGCGCAAACGCCTCTCGTCTCACACCCCACACCGGAATCGAGAAGGCTCCGGATCAGCTCGAGAGCGTCTTCCACGACGCCGCCGAAGCTGTACGAGGCGCAGAGGCGACCTGCGAATCTGCGCTCGAGGACCAGCCTGTCGAGCGCCGCTCTGCTCCGCCGATCCAGCGACAGCGTCACCTCGTGCGTAGGCCGCCGCGAGCCGTCGGGATGGGGACGCCGCCGGCGCGGAGCGCCGGCGGCGCACATACTCAATGACTCGACGGGCACGTTCGCCTCGCACTTGCAGGACGCGCTCCCCAGCGGTGCCGCGTCGGTACCGGGTTGCCTCACCTGCCGAGGATGCTGGAGATCGCTTTCAGCTCGCTGGAGCCAGCTTCGCGGCTCACAGCCGGCCGTCCGCGATGCCGCCCTCCAGAGCCGAAGTTTTCGTCCTGAACCCCATCCAGTCCATGACGGTCCTCGTGTCCAGAAGATGCTCGTATGAGGCATCTCTAATCGCGGGAGCGTCTCAGAGCGATGCGCCGTCCATCTGCGCCCTCACCACGGCGGCGGCGAGCGGAATCCGACGCGCGAACACCTTGAAGCCGAGCGCCGGCAGATGCTCCTCGAACTGGCGCCTGCGAGGCCTCTCGAGCTTTGTGGTGACCCGATACAGCCCTATCATCACCGCGGGATCGTTTACCCAGTGCGCATCCACCGACTCTGATACCATGTTCAGACACTCCCCAATTTGGGTTGCCTCCGATTCAAGCCCTGGCGTGGTCGTCGGCACGATGAGGTGCTTCACGCCGACGAGGATCGCCCGTACCGATAATTTGTTCTTTCGTCCCGCCGGCGCCTCGGGAGAAGGGCACCGTGCCACCGTCCAAACCACGCGCCGAGCTGCGATGCTGTTATGAGGCATCACGTGCCACCGTCTCATCATAGGCGGGTTCAATCGTTCAAATGCCAGGGCACCGTTTGCTCAACGAATGAGCGCGGTAGTCATCTCCAGAGATTCTCATGCAGCCGACCCAATCGGATAAGCCCTGTCGCTGATCCAGGTTGCCGCGAAAAACGGTGCCGGCAACAACGTGCGAAGTGCTTCGTCGTGACGGTTACGCCGACGCAAGGCGACGGCTCGCCGCTTGTTTTCCCAAAGTCGCAGATCGCTCCTCCCGTCCCTGTTGAATCTCGGCACGGCATCCTCTGATCGAATTGAGCTCGACGCGAGTCTCCTCCGCTCGCCATCTGTTCCGATCGCCGCTGTACGGGCGTCATCGCGACCACCGGTTAGAAGACCAAGATCTTTTCTGGCAACCCGCAGGATGCTTCTCCGCGTAGGCCACCCGGATTTTTGAAAGCCTCCGGCAAGGATGCATCGACTGCCAGTTCCCAGCTCCCAGAACGCTGACCCGGCGCCAGATGGCGTCCGAAGCCGATCTCACGAGTCGCCGCGTTACGAGTTCCGTATGTCCAGCCTCACGCGATGATGGTGCTGGGACTTGGTGCGCATCGCGATTCAAACAAGCTGAGCGGCCGATCTGCTTCGCCGCTCCGGCGGAGAATGCGACGGGGTGAACTGGATACCCTCCGCCCTCTGGCGACGTGAGCCTCGCAGAGGAACCCGGCAATTCAATGGAGCCCCATCCTCCTCTCTCTGATGCGATTCAAGAGTCTGCAACGAGTCCAAACCTCGTCAGAATCACAACCAAAGAGCCGCAGCGACGAGACGAAGGGTCAAAAGACAGCGCCAAGGATGCCTGTTCGCCTGATGGGCGATCTCGCGCCGGCAGCGCTAAGCGTCGGAGTCAGCGACCCCCCCCCCGATACGTCAGCAGAACTACTGGATAAAGACGTCCATCGGTCCTTTAATGTATGCGATGGGATTCCTCGAATCGTTCACCCGCATTGTTCTCCCGACCCAGGGGTTGCCGCTCAACACCTTACCCAAGATCTTTATCCTAGGCGCTTCCTCAGCTCTCTTCACACCGGAGATGGACGCGACGCATACAATCTTGGAGTTCGGGTCCACCACGATGGCGTTCTCGCATTCCATGACCCGGGTGGGATCCGCTCTCCAGTCGCCTTGAGCGGCGCGCCAAGCTTCCTCCTCGTTCATTCCGGGTTGCCAGCCGTATTGCGCATCTTGGCAGCCCTCTTCCTTCAGTTTGAGCTTGAGTACTATATTCGTCATGATTTTTTCCTTTTTGACGTCGAACGCCGTTTCATCTAGGTTGGCACAAAACCTAGATACCTATATACCGTAAGCCTATGTTGGAGCCGCTCGCGCGATTTCAGCCTTCCCGCAGCCTCATCGGTAGGCGACAGGGTTGCGCGACCAGTTCACGACCATGGTCCTTCCAAGCAACGGACTACGCTTCTGCACCGATCCGCTGATCCGGATCCTGGCGGAGCCAGCGATCTTTCGGACCTTCGAGATCGAGACGACGCACACGACCTCGGAATCCGGATTCAGGACGATGACGCGCTCGCAGGCCGCCACGCGCTTCCGGCTCGCCCTCCAGTCGCCTTGGGCGGCGCGCCACGCCTCCTGTTCGTCCATTCCCGGCTTCCACCCATACGGTCGTTTCGGACACTCGTCCTGTCTCAATCGAAGTTTGAGCACCAGATCTTCCATGCGATCAGCTCCCTTCGGGTAACGGGTTATTTCAAAAGTATTATAGCATAACTTCGGTAAAAGTATACAAGTTAAAAAGTAAAAAGTATATTCTTCTGCCACATCGCTTTCGCGCAGATCAAGCAAACTGAGCTGCGCCATTCCGAGGTCTTCCCTCACCGTTGATCAGCAACAACCTTGTTGAGGTCCATCGATACCACGCGTGTTCGAAAGAACCGCGCGGGCTTCAACGAAGCACATGCAAAATCTCCGCAACCGATTCCGACGATCGCGCCTTGCGTGGCGGCTTTTTGCTCGCTCTTTGGCGGCACCGGCTTCGAATGCGCACCGCGTCCGGTCTCGGACGGGTCACTTCTGACTTGTCGAAACAATTCGACGCGTCCCTCAGACCAAGGCCGTTGTCGATTCACCAAGCTCTCAAGTTCAAACTAGAGATGTAGAGTAAAAGATCGGAAATCATGCGCTGAAAAACAATCCGACGGCCGAACGAGGCGGGGACGGCGATCCATCCCTGTCGGCCTATGAGCGCCCTTCTTGCAGCGATCTCGCAGCGGGCTCGCAATCCGCTCGCAATCCGCTCGCAATCCGGTTGTACACTCGGTTGCACGATGACTCTCTCAAGAAAAAGGCCAGAGCGGACACCCGCTCTGACCTCGTGTTTCGTGGTCGGGACGACTGGATTTGAACCAGCGACCCCTTGACCCCCAGTCAAGTGCGCTACCAAACTGCGCCACGTCCCGAAACATCGCCGCCGCACGCGACAGCACGAATACTTTACTCAACTCCGACTCAACTTGCAAGCTGAAATGACCCATATCTCATAATTGATAAGCGCGCCGCAGGATCTCAAATGCAAGATCGCGTTTTTCTATGAAACCGAGATCGCAGACACCTGCGCGGCCGACCCACCAAGCGCGATCCATGTCCTGATTAAACCCCGATCCGGCGAGCGCGACGTCGTTGGCAACGATAGCATCGCATCCCTTCCGTTGGAGCTTCTCGCGAGCATTGTCGACGACGCGCTCGGTCTCCGCCGCGAATCCGATCACGCGGCGCTCTCCCTTCTCGGCGCTGAGCTGCGCCAAGATATCGGGTGTTCGCACGAGGCGCAGCGACTCGAGCGACTCGGTCCCTTTCTTGAGCTTGTGCGCGGCGGGCTCGGCCGCAGCGTAATCCGAGACCGCTGCGGCGCAGATGAGGGCCGTGGCGTCCGCGAAAGCTGATCGCGCGCACCTGAGCATCTGCTCTGCCGTCTCGACGCGCTCGACGCAGACGCCCTCAGGAGGCGCGATCGTCGTGGGTCCGAGCACGAGGGTCACCTCCGCACCCAGCTCATATGCGGCGCGCGCGAGCTCGACGCCCATCTTCCCCGACGAGCGGTTGCCGATGAAGCGCACCGGATCGATCGGCTCATAGGTCGGCCCCGCCGTGATGACGATCCGCTCACCGGCGAGCGAATCGGATACCGAGCCGTCCGTCCCCTTCCCGCGAGATCTCGGTGCTCGCTCCGTCGCGTCTTTCGAACCAAGTGCGGCCATCACGCGCTCGACGATGTCGCACGGATCGGCGAGGCGGCCCTCCCCGATGTCGCCGCAGGCCAGATAGCCCGCATCCGGAGAGATGATTTGAGCACCGCGCGCGCGCAGCACCTCGATGTTTGCCTGCGTGGCCGCAGCGCGCCACATGTTCACGTTCATGGCGGGCGCGATCAGGATCGGCAAGGCGGTCGCGAGCAGCGTCGTCGAGATGAGATCGTCAGCGATGCCGTGCGCCATCTTCGCGATGATGTTCGCCGTCGCGGGTGCGACGAGCACGACATCGGCCGCCTGCGCAAGCGAGATGTGCTTGATCGGGTCGGACGGATCATCGAACAGCCCCACGGCGACGGGTCTGCGAGTGAGCGCCCGAAAGGTCAGCGGGTCGACGAGTCTCGTCGCGTGCTCGCTCATAGCGACCGTGACATCCACGCCGCGCTTCTGCAGCAGGCGAGCGATCTCGCAGGACTTGTAGGCTGCGATGCAGCCCGTCACGCAGAGCAGAATCGCGGGCGCATGCGGTCCCTGCGCGCTGCCGGACATCACTGCGATATCAGCGCCCGCGGGCACGGATGCGTCGCGCTCACGCATCTTGCGCGCCTCCTCTGTCGTGGACGAGCATGCGATGGCAGTACGGACAGCGGGTGATCTCGCCTTGAAGACGAATGTCGGCCAAGGAGGATGGCTGAAGGGTCGTCCGACATATCGAGGGCGTCACGCCATCAAGATGCTCGATAGCCAGCCCGTCGAAGCGCTTCATGGCCTCAGCGTACTCATCGAGCAGCTCGGAAGGCACGCTCGCTGCGATGCGCTCGCGCTCGGCCTGCTCCTCATCGATCGAAGCCTGAATCTGCGCGGCGCGTTCGCGCGTCTGGCGCGTATCGGCGATGATGGAAGCCTCGAAGCGAGCGATATAATCCTTGAGAGCGCGCTCCTTCTCGACAGCCGAGGCGCGCGCCTCGAGGTTCTCGGCACGGGCGTGCTTGATCTTGTCGAGCCTCTTCGCCAGATTCGTCAGCTCCAGCTCCAGATTCTGAACCTCATGATAGTTCGAGGGGTCGACGCCGTTTCGCTGAGCCGCCTCGACCGCAGCAGAGGTGGTCTTCTCATCGACATCGAGATCCGCGAGTTCTATGTCGATATCCTTGCGCTGCGCGAACAGCTTCATCGCATCGTTTTTCAATTTGAGATATGCCTTGCGCTTGCGCGCGAGATCCTTGAATTCTGGCATCTCTGCCAGAAGAGCCCGCTCACGGGCGAGCGAGAGATCGATTTCTTGAATCTGCAGCAACGACTGACCGACGCTCATAGGAGGTCTCCTTTTGATATGGTCCACCACTGGGCGCTGGACCGTATGATCTTGACCGCATCGCCGGAAAGACCGATGCGGATGAGGCGGCGGGCCAGCACGTCCACGAAGGGCTCCTCAGAGCGATCGTGACCGAGCAGGATGACCGAGCACCCGCAAGCCGCCAGATCCTGACACACATGATAGCCCGCTTCCCCGGTGATCAGGACATCGGCGCCGACATCGATCGCGGCTCCACCAAGATCGCCGAGCGCGCCCGGAACGAAGGCGAGCTTGGCGATCTCACAGGCGGGGTCCCCCCAGACGCGCGGCTCCGTCGAAAACACGCGCGCGACGCGCCGAGCGAGGTCTCCGAGTCGCTCGGGAGCCGTTTTCGCGATCGCGCCGATACCAGCTCGATCAGGTTGGGAGGGGTATTCGAGAGATGTCTGCGCGCCAACGCCCAAAAGCTCGGGGAGGATCGCGCGCGCATCGGGCGAGCGGTCGAGGTTCGTGTGCATCGAGATGACGCTGACGCCCAGTTCCGCAGCAGTGAAGACGGCGGCGGCCCCTTGTGGCGCGGCAGCGCACTCGGGCACGAATGAAGCCGGAGCGGATATGTAGACCGGGTGATGGGTCACCAGGACGCCGGCACCCAGCTCATGCGCCCGACCGACGTTTCGCGGCGACGCGTCGAGCGCCACGCACGCGACGCCGAGTTCCTCGTCCGGTCTGCCGACCGAGAGACCCACGTGGTCCCATGGCTCTGCGACCGACCTCGGATAGCACTCGAAGAGCGAGCGCTCCAGCTCTGAGACCCTCATGATCGCGGACCTGCGGCCGCAAGCTCGCACAGCGCGCGGCAGAACCTATCGAGATCGGCCTCGCGCGCGCGGTCATCGAAGGAGATGCGCAGGGATCCGGACGCAGCCTGCTCATCGATCCCCATCGCCCGCAGCACGTGGCTGGATCCGACAGCGCCCGCGCTGCATGCCGAGCCCGCCGAGACCTCGAAGCCCGCGGCGTCCAAGCGCAAGATCAGATCCTCGGACTCAATACCCTGGACGAGCACGGAGACGATCCCGGGCAGTCGCTGCGCGCGCTCGACGTCCGGAACGGAAGATCGTATGCGCGGGCAGCTTGCGAGCTGCCGGTACACCTTATCGGAGAGAGCGCGAACCCGAGAGGCGTGCTCGACGATGCGCGGAGCGAGCGCGCGACAGACCGCTGCGAGCGCGACGTGGCTGCGCACATCCTGCGTGCCGGCGCGCCTGCCCGCCTCCTGGCCCCCGCCCAGGAGGCGGGGCCGCAGCGGAGTGCGTCCCCGCAGGTAGAGACCGCCCGTGGCGACCGGCCCGCCCACCTTGTGGCCCGCCAGGGACAACGCGTCGCATCCGAGCTCGTCCACATCGATGGGAATATGCAGGAAACCCTGAATCGCATCGGTGTGGAACCGTGCCCCGACGCGATGCGTCAGCTCCGCCAGCTCGCGAACGGGCTGGATGACGCCGGTCTCGTTGTTCGCGAGCATGATCGATGCGAGCGCGACCCGATCATCCAGAAGCCGCGCCAATCCATCCGGCTCGACGCGCCCCGATCGGGCCGGGGCGACGATATCGGTCTCGAACCCGGCTTCATGAAGGAGCCCGAGATTATCCAGAATCGAATCATGCTCGATGCCTGAGACGATCACGCGGGTGCGCTTTCGATCGCGCGCGCGGACGCCTTCGGCGATGCCGAGAAGCGCAAGCTGATTGGCCTCGGTGCCACCCGCCGTGAGAACGAGCTCCGAGGGGCGCACGCGCGCCCCGAGGCAGCTTGCGATATCGGCTCGAGCGCGCTCGAGCCGGGCGGCCGCACGCCGTCCGAGCGTATGCAAGGCGTTGGGATTCGCCCCGGCGATATCGCTGGCGTCATAGGCGCTCTGGGCGGCTATCGCCTCCGGTCGCATCGGAGTCGACGCGGCGTAATCAAGGTTGACTGGCGGCATGTTCGCACCCGTTGTCACGGTCGATCACGCATCCCTCAAAGCGAGGCCCCGCGTCGCGAGCTCTCGCAGAAGCTCCATCTCAGCTGAGGGGTCCGCAGCTCCGAACACCGCTGAGCCGGCCACGAGCGTATCGGCGCCTGCCGCCACGACCTGCTCGACGTTTGCAGCCGAGATGCCCCCGTCGACCTCGATCGCAGGATTCACGCGACGGTGCGCGCACAGATCGCTCAGCTGTCGCAGCTTTGCATAGGTTCCCTCGATGAAGCTCTGACCACCGAAGCCGGGGTCCACGCTCATGACAAGCACGGCGTCCACATCCTCGATGATGCTCTCCAGCGCGGAGACCGGCGTCGCCGGGTTGAGTGTGACGCCCGCGCGCACGCCTCGATCGCGCAGCCGGTGGACGATGCGATGCAGGTGCGTGGCGGCTTCGACGTGGACGGATATCATGTCAGCGCCGGCATCAGCGTACCAATCGATCGTCTCATCGGGATTGGTCACCATCATATGCACATCGAGCGGAATCGAACAGTCTCGCTTGCAAGCTGCCACGATGGCGGGTCCGAATGACAGGTTTTCGGTGAAGTGGCCATCCATGACGTCGATATGGATGAGGTCCGCTCCGGCGATGCGCGCGAGCTCTGTTCCGAGTGCTGTGATGTCGGCCGCCAGAATCGACGGCGCTATACTGATCTCTTCTCGCATGGGATTCCCCTCTCCTTGCCAACTCCGTAGAACTCTTCCGTCGGAAGACGATCCATGAGCACCTCCAGCGCCTCGCGGATCGAGGCGTTCCCGTAGATGATCGATTCCAGGGCGAACGTGATCGGCGCGTCGACCCCGATCTCGCGGGCGAGCTGCGCGACGCTCAGAGCCGCAGCCGCGCCCTCGACGACCATATGCGTGCGCCTCTCGTAGGTCGACAGCGCGGTGCCGCTCGCACAGGCGAGACCGAATCCGCGATTTCTCGAGTGGGGCGAGGTGCATGTGGCCACCAGGTCCCCCATGCCCGCAAGCCCCATGCATGTGAGAGGATCGCCGCCGCGGGCGTAGACGAGCCGGCTGATCTCGGCGAGTCCACGCGTCATGATCATGGCGAGGGTGTTGTCACCGTAGCCGGATCCGCAAGCTATGCCGCACACGATCGCGATGACGTTCTTCACCGCGCCGCACATCTCGACGCCGACGGGATCATCGGACAGGTAGACGCGAAAGGTCAACGATATGAGCAGGTCGCGAAACCACTCGGCGACCTGCCCCTCGGTTGCGGCGCACACGGCCGCGGACAGGCCGCCCCGGCACACCTCCTCGGCGTGGTTGGGCCCCGAAAGCGCAGCGATGCGCTCGGCGCAACCCAGCTCCTCTGCGACGACCTCGGTCATGAGCTTGCCGGACTCGGGCTCGATGCCCTTCGAGAGACACAGCACCGGAGCGTTTCGGGCGACGTGTCCGGCCGCCTCGCGCGCGCGCTCTCTCAGATACGCCGAGGGCGTGGCAAAGATCACGGCTTCGGCGCCCCTCAGCGACCGAACCAGATCATGCTCCGCTGAGATCCGCCCGGAGAGCTCGTACTCGACGAGATAGCGAGGGTTGCGATGCCGCTCGGTGATGGAACGGGCGATGCTCGGATCATGAGCCCACATCACAACCTGATCCGCGCGCGCCGCGCACAGACCTGCCACGGCGGTCCCCCATGAGCCCGCCCCGATGATCGCGATCCTCATCGGTCGGCTCCCTTCTCGTCGCCGTCGCCGTCGCCGCACCGATGTCCTCTCAGCGAAAGCTTCGATTCGGAACCCGAGATGAGCTTTTTGATGTTCGCGCGATGCGCCCAGATGATCAAGACTCCGATGAGCGACATGATGAGCTTGAGCGAGATGGATGCATAGGGGAAGGCGAAAGCGACAGCAACGGGCACGCCGAGAGCCGCGAGAATCGAGCCGACCGAGACGTAGCGCGTCAGCGCGACACCGATCGCGAACAGACCGAGGAGAGCGCAGGCGATCGGCCAGTACCATCCGAGCAGCACGCCGAGGCCGACCGCGATCCCCTTGCCTCCCCTGAAGTGCAGATAGGGCGAGAACACGTGCCCGCACACGCAGGCGAGCGCCACGAGGCCCAAAAGGTGATCGCCGGGCCCGCCGGGCGTGAGCTGCAGCTCGTCGCCACCAAAAGCCGCCCATGCGATGACGAAGCGGCTCGCGACGATGCAGGCAACCCCCTTCAGGCAATCGAGCAGCAGCGTGGCAGCCGCTATCTTGGGTCCCAGAACGCGCAGCGCATTCGTCGTGCCGATGTTGCCCGATCCGGCTTCGCGAATGTCGACATCGTCTTTCATGCGTCCGAGTATGAGTCCGAACGGAATGCCACCGATGAAGAAGGAGGCGATCAGGCACACCGCTATCACAACGTGCGACATGGACATATCAGCGCTCCCTGCCGGAATGCGAATCCTTTTTGCGGAAGCGAAGCCGAATCGGCGTCCCGCCGAAGCCGAACTTCGCGCGCATGCGATTCTCGATATAACGGCGATACGAATCGCTTATGAGCTCGACGTGGTTCACGAAAAGAGTGAACGTTGGAGGCTTGGTGCCCGTCTGCGTCATGTAGTGCATCCGCAGTCGACGCTTTCCGTCCACGACCGTGTGGCCGAATTCGCGCAGATCGGTCAGGAACTGATTGAGCCTCGAGGTTGAGATCTTCGTCTCACGGGCTCGCTCGGCGACATCGATCATGCCCCAGACCTTCTCCACCGCACGCCCGGTGAGCGCCGAGGTGCGCAGGACGCCAGCCCAGGTGGCGAACGTGAAGCGGCGCTCGACGCTGGCCATGACCTGCTCGCGCAGGCGCTCCTCGCCCAAGGTGTCCCATTTGTTGAGAAGCACGACCACGGCGCAGCCGCGATCGATGGCGAGCGCGGCGACCTTCTGATCCTGCTCGGTGACGCCTATACTCGAATCGACCACGAGCAGGGCGACATCGGCGCGATCGATCGCGCGCAGCCCGCGCACCATCGAATAGTACTCGACGTTCTCGTAGACGTTGCTCTTCTTGCGTATGCCCGCCGTGTCCACCATCCGGTACAAGCGAGCGTCGCGCCGGACGATCGTGTCGATTGCGTCGCGCGTCGTGCCCGCGACATCGGAGACGATGGAGCGCTCGGAACCGATCATCTTGTTGAACAGCGAGGACTTTCCGGCATTCGGCCGACCGATGATCGCGACGCCCAGGGCGTCGGGAAACGGATCGACCTCGCGCTCCTCATCGGGCAGCAGGGCGACGACCTCATCGAGAAGATCCCCTGTTCCGTGACCGTGCAGAGCCGAGATGGGCAATGGATCTCCGATGCCCAGCGAGCTGTACTCCCACAGGCGCTCCCCCTCTCGATCAGGGTTGTCGAGCTTGTTCACGAGCAGAAACACCGGCTTGTCCACACGCCTGAGCAGGCGCGCCACCGTCTCATCCTCCTCGGTCACGCCGGTTCTGCCATCGACGACCATCAGGATGACCGCAGCCTCCTCTGCGGCGGCCAGCGCCTGGTCGCGAATGGAGCCCGAGAAGACGTCCTCGCTTTTGAGCGACTCGATGCCGCCGGTGTCCACGATCGTGAACTCGCGTCCCGCCCAGTCCGCGTCGTGATAGGAGCGGTCTCGGGTGACGCCGCGGGTCTCGTGGACGATGGCCTCCGATGTCTGTGCAAGTCGATTCACCAGCGTCGATTTGCCCACGTTCGGGCGGCCGACGACCGCTACGATTGGCTTCATATGCTACTCCCGCCGATGGATTCGAGCGCTCCGATGCCGATGCCCCGAGCGCGCTCCGATTCGTCTACCAGATCGACGGACGCCGATGAGCCCGCATGGGCCCGCGCGCCGCGTCGTGAAAGCTCCGCTTCAAGCTGACTTCGATGATACCCGTCCGAGTTCAGCCCGTCTGAGATGAACAAGACGATGGGCACAAACAGCATAACACCGAAGGGATCGCATCCGATCTGCGCGAGGGAATCAGACGCGCCGACCGGCTCCGGGCCAGCTCACGCGCTGTCGCACATACCGCCGATGACCGCGACAGCGCGATCGATGTGGGCGGCGGGCGTCGACGCGCCAGCCGTGATGCCGACGAGACGCGCGCCGTAAAACCAACTTGACTCGAGTTCTGCGACATCCTCGATATGATGCGTCTTCGGACACGAAGCGGCCGAGATCTCGGCGAGACGACGGGTGTTGCCCGAGTTCTTGCCGCCTATCACGATCATCACATCCTCCCGCTCGGCAAGGGCGCGCGCAGCGCGCTGTCGATCGGTGGTCGCAGCGCAGATCGTGTTCACGACGCAAACCTCGCGCGCGCGCGCGAGGAGCGCGTCGGTGATCTGCTGAAGGCGCTCGATCGTCTGGGTGGTCTGGACGACGACACCGATGCGCTCGGCGAGATCGATTCCGTCCAGATCGGCGAGACGGGAGACGACGCGCGCGCCATCGCCTGCGGCTCCGAGAATGCCCTCGACCTCGGGATGTCCGGCCTCTCCGACCACGAGCAGCTGGAAGCCCTGACGAACGAGGCGGCGCGCCGCGGCGTGGGCCCGCTTCACGTAGGGGCAGGTCGCATCGAGCACGTGAAGGCCCTGGGCGCGCGCTTGCTCGACGAGCCGGGGCACGACACCATGCGTGCGCAGAATCAGCGTGCCGGCATCCGCTGTCGACACGCTCTGCGCGACGCTGACGCCCTCGCGGGCGAGCTCATCGACGACAAGCGGATTGTGAATGAGCGGACCGAGGGTTCTAACCGGTCCCTCAGCGTCCCGGGCGGCGGCGCGCGCCATCGCGAGCGCGCGCTCCACACCGTAGCACGCGCCCGCGTGCGCAGCGATCTCGATCTCGACCATCTTCAGCTCCTGCCGGGATGCTCGCGGCGCAGCTCATCTCGGACGGCGTACATGCGCGAGACCGACTCGTCCTCCACCCACGCGAGCCGTTCGCGACGCCGGAGATTCGCTGGAGCCGCCGCGGGATCGATCCGTGAGCCGCAACGGACCCAGGTCTTTCTCGGACGGGGCACGTGTTTGCCCGCAGGGGTTATATCACGAAAGCCGCAGACCGCCATAGGGGCGATCTCGGCCTTCGCCATCTGTGCGAGCAGGGCGAATCCCCCGTGGATCCTGACGGGCCGCCCCTCGTCTCGGATGCGCGTGCCCTCCGGGAAGATCAGCACGTCCTCGCCTCGCGCCAGCGCGCGCTGCGCGCGACGAAGCGCTTTGAGATCCGCGGTTCCGCGCTCGATGGGAATGCCTCCTCCAACCCGTGAAAAGAGCCACCGCACGATCCCCACCGCGTCCCATTCGGATTTGTACAGCGGGCGGACGCGCCGACCGCTGCGCCAGACGTGCGCGCATATGACGACGACCTCTGCCATGGACGTGTGGTTGCAGATGACGACCGATCCGGTCGCGTCGGATGAAACGAGCTCATCGGCGTTCTCCACCCGCCAACGCCACAAGAGCTTTGAGAAGATGTAGAGGATACCGAAGACCAGGTCGCTGAGGATCCGAATCGGCAGGGGGAACGCTCGCATGCCGCACTCGAAGTAGCGATCCGCGCTTTTGGCCGCGCCCATGAGCTATCTATCTCCTGTCATCGATGAGAGATGTGATGCGAGCGAGCACCTCATCGATGCCGCAGGCGGTGGAATCGATGCGCACGGCGTCCGCCGCGCAGGACAGCGGAGCGCACCGCCGATTGGCATCCAGGGTGTCTCTGCGCTTTATGTCAGCAAGGATCCTGCGCGACTCGGCGTCGAGATGTCGGCTGTCCAGCGATGTCCCATGACGCTGGAGCGCGCGCCGACGGGCGCGCTCCACAGGGTCCGCCGTCAAAAACACCTTCACCTCGGCATCTGGAAACACCACGGTTCCGATGTCGCGGCCCTCCGCCACGATATCGCGCCCGATCGCTGCTTGGCGCTGAGCATCGAGCAGCGCGGTGCGCACCCCCGGGTTCGAAGAGACCTTCGAGACGGCGCGGTCCACCGCCGCCGTGCGAATCTCGCGCGTGACGTCGCGACCGTCCACCTCGAGGTGGGTCTCCTCCCCGGCGCGCGAGGTGAAGCGCATGGAGAGCCGTGCAGCCAGTTGCGCGATCGCGCGCTCGTCGTCGATATCGACACCTCGGCTCAGCGCGGCATTCGTGACGGCGCGATACAGCGCCCCGGTGTCGAGCTGAGCGAAACCGAGACGACTGGCGAGCTCGCGCGCGATGGTCGATTTGCCCGATCCAGCGGGTCCGTCTATGGCGACGATCATATCATGATTCCTTTCGAGACGCGCCGGGCCGCCCGAGGTGCGCGGGCGGATCAGCTGGCGATTCAGGTCGGAGAAGAGCGAGCTCGCAGGACGTGAGCTCTCTCCACTCCCCTTCTGCGAGATCGCTGGCGGCAACCCCGCCGAAGCTCGTGCGCACAAGGCGCTGAACAGGATGGCCCACAGCGGCAAGCATGCGCTTGACCTGATTCTTTCGGCCCTCGCGAATGATCAGCTCAACAAGGGATGATCCCCCCGAGGCGCGTCGCTCGACAAGACGGCACCGAGCAGGCAGGCATGGGCCGTCATCGAGTTCGATCCCGGCGCGCAGCACATCAAGGTCGGCCGAATCCGGGGTCCCCTCCACGCGTGCGAGGTAGGTCTTCGCGACGTGCTTCGAGGGATGCAGCAGATTCTGCGCGAGATCGCCATCCGTCGTGAACAGCAACACGCCTGTCGTGTCCTTGTCGAGCCTCCCGACGGGGAAGAGCCCCGGAAAGCGCCGGATGGGAACCAGCTCGGCGACACAGGGCCTGCCCGCGGGATCGCTCATCGTGGTGAGATAGCCCGCCGGTTTGTTGAGCACGATATAGACCGGAGGTGCACCGAAGACGACTTCGATGCCGTCCACCTCGACGCGATCGGCTCCGACATCGACCTTCGTTCCCAGCTCGCTTGCGACCAGACCGTTCACGCGCACCCTGCCGGCGCTCATCAGGTGCTCGGAGCCGCGCCGGCTCGCGACGCCCGCACGCGCGAGAAAGCGCTGCAGGCGCATCGTCCGCGGACGCTCCCGCCGGTCCCCCGGCTCCATCGAGGCGGCCGCGAGATCAGGCGTCAAGGCGATCACCCGCGGTCTCGCCGCCGCGCACGGCTGTACCGTCCGCACCGGACAGCGCGTCGAGGGCCGATTGGGCGCGCAGATCCTCTCCCTCGGAGGTGTCGAGAAGCTCGCGCTCCTCCTCCAGGTCCTCCTCGGTCTGCTCGAGGGTCGATGAGATCGCGCCACCTGAGAGGCGCTCGCGGATAAATCGCTTCGATTCCTCATCGGGGGCGAATTGCTCGAGATCCGGAAGATCGCGCAGGGAGCGCAGGCCGAATTTCTCGAGAAAGACATTCGTTGTGCCGTACAGGATCGCCTGGCCGCGCTCCGCGTCGCGACCCACCTCGCGGATGAGCCCTTTGTCGACGAGCGACGAGATGACCCCGTCGGAGTTCACACCGCGAATCCCTCTCACCGCCTCCCGAGTCGCGGGCTGGTGATACGCGATCACCGAGAGCGTCTCCAGAGCCGCTTGCGACAGCTTCTGCGTGTCCCAGGACATCACGAACGACTCGACCTGCTCGTGATACGCGGGGTGCGTGAACAGACGCCAGCCTCCTGCGACCTCGCGCAGCTGGAAACCCCGATTGGCCTCTTCATACTCGACCTTGAGTTCCGCCAGAAGCGACGCCGCCTCGCCGGGTGCGATGCGGATCACGCGCGCGAGCGCAGAGGCGCTCACCGGATCGCTCGAGACCAGAAGCATCGCCTCGAGAGCGCCTTTCGGTGAATCGGATTCCAGGGTATCCAAGGTGTTCACGCAAGCCTCCTACTCGTCTGCGGACAACGCGTCGCCCGGCTTATAGGCCGCGGCGCCACGGACGCGGTCGATGCGAATGTCGCCGAAGCTCGATGCCTGCGCCAGCGTGATCGATCCGCGCTTCGCGAGCTCCAGTATCGCCAGAAACGTTGAGACGATCTGCTCGGCACTCGATTCGGCGTCGAGAAGCTCGGAGAACATGATACGGGGCCGGGCCGTCGTCACTCGATCGACAGAGGCGACCGTGAGCTCCAGTGGCACGCGACGCGGCGCCACGTGTTCGGCCTCCAGCAAGAACGTATCACGTCGCGCGGCGAGGTCGGCGCAGATGACAGCAAGACCACGCAACGTGATCCCGGAGAAGTAATCGGGCATGAGATTCAAGAACTCGGGGTCCGGGCCGGCGACCCTGGGATGCATGCGTCCCTCGGCCTCCATGCGCGATCCAAGGGCCCATGAGGCGCTTCTGAACTGCTTGTACGCGATGAGCCTCTGTATGAGCACCTCGCGCAGAGCGTCGCCGTCAAGGTCGGAGAGCTCATCATCCTCCTCGATCGCATCCTCGCGAAGACGCACCGCGTCATCGGGCACCAGAGAGGCCGCCTTGATGTCCAGAAGCGTAGCGGCGACGAGCACGAAGTCGCTGGCTATATCGAGGTTCATCGCGTCCAAGCGGTGCACTTCGGAAAGAAACTGCTCGGCGACCTCTGAGATCGAGATGGCCCCGATATCAACCTTCTGCCGCGAGACGAGCTGCAGCAGCAGATCGAACGGACCCGAATAGAACTTGGTCGTCACGCGATACGACATCGAAGCTCACCTCCCACGGCGCAAGAATATCCCGGGCACACCCGACACGTTGGTCCCAATGCAGCTCAGACCAATCCCATCGCGAATGACAGCAGAAAATGAAATACAGGGTACACGGTCACGCTGAAATACAGCGAGATCAGATCGATACGGAAGAACTGAGGCAAGACGAACAGCATGATCAGCAACGCGAACATGGCATAGCGCTGGATCTCATAGTAGGTGCGCAGGGCCTGGCCCTTGAGGAACACGACCAGGATGGCGGACCCGTCAAGCGGCGGGATCGGAATGAGATTGAAAAATGCGAGCGCGAGGTTGATCTGAATCGCCTCGACGGACAGATCCATGATCGATCTGACCATAAAATCAGTCGCAGAAGAGATCGCGACCGAATGGAGAACCAATCTCAGCAGCAGCGTGAACAGGCAGGCGATCACGATGTTCGAGGCGGGACCGGCGAGCGAGACCAAAAGCTCGTCGCGCTTGGGATGCCTGAGATTGTTGACCTGCACCGGTACGGGCTTGGCGAACGCGAACACCGGTCCACCCATCGCTATCATGAGCAGCGGCAGCAAAACGGTGCCGAACGGATCGATATGATTCAGAGGATTGAGCGAGACGCGGCCGCGCGAGCGAGCGGTCGCGTCTCCAAGAAGATACGCGGCGAGCGCATGCGCGCTCTCATGAACGACGATGCCGATGATCAATGCGAGCACGCTGATGATGATCGAATACAACGACAACCTATACATGAGGACCGCCTCTCTAGCGGAGCATGCGCGCGATGCGCGAGAAGATGAAATCGAGTATGAACAGCGCGACGGCCATGAGGGAGAAATCGAAGCGGAACACCCCGCCGAACGGACTCGATATCACGCCATAGCCAGCGATGGAGGGGGGCAGGACGCGGGAGATGTCCACGATGAGCCCGACGATGTTGAGCCTTGAGGGCAAACCTGAGAAGCACAGGATGACGACGAAGCAGCACAACGCGATCGAGCACAGCCGGAGCGCGAGTGCCAGTATGCCCAGGGCCACGCCAACTGCTCTACGAACGCCCATGTGATGTCTCCTCCTCCAGTTGAGCCGAAAGATCCAGCCACTCCTCCTCGAGAACGGAAATCTCCTTTTTGAGCGCACCGTACTCAGCCAGCGCCCGGTTGAATGCGACCTGATCCTCGTAGAGCCCCTCTGAGGACATGATCGCCATAAGCTCATCGTAGCGCGCGCGCTTGCGAGCGAGATCCGCATCGACGGTGCTCAAGCGAGTCCGGCGCTGCTTGAGCCTGCGGTTCAGCTCGGCGCGCGCCTGCGCGTCACGCCGCCGCTGCTCGCGTGTGCGCTTCCCCGCTGCAGGCTCCTCAGGGCTCGAGGTGCCCGCGCGTGGCCGCCCGACCGTGCCGGCGCGCGATTGCGCGCCGGTCGCCTCGGACCGACCGTCTGCTTGTTCCACACGCCTCGCGAGATCATCGCGCTTGTACAGGAAGTAGTCGTAGTCGCCGTCGATGACTCTCATCTGGCCGTCTCGGACGTCGACGACGCGATTGGCGACGGCGCGCACCAGATGTTCATCATGGCTGATCAGCACGATCGTGCCGGGAAAGCGCGTGAGCGCGCGCTCGAGCATGTCGATGGAATCGATGTCCAGATGGTTCGTCGGCTCGTCCAAGCACAGCAGAGCCTCGGGCGCGACGAGCATCTTGGCCAGCGCGAGCCGGGCCCGCTCCCCGCCGGAGAGCACGCCGACCCGCTTGTCCACATCGTCGCCGGAGAACAAAAAGGCTCCGAGCAGGCTGCGCTCCTGCGGAACGGTCCACCCCGGGGCGACGGCGTCGATCTCCTGCAGGACGGTGTTCGCCTCGCTGAGCGCCTCGAGCTGATGCTGTGCGTAGTATGCCACGCCGACATGGAGGCCGAGCGAGCGCGAACCCGCGTTCAACGGCTCGACGCCGGCGAGCATCTTCATGAGGGTCGACTTGCCCGCGCCGTTCGGCCCGGAGAGCACGACATGATCGCCTCGGTACAGCGTGAGATCGATGCCGTCGTAGATCTGCTTGTCCCCGTAGGCTTTCGAAGCGTTCTCGAGGGAGACCACCATGTCGCCGGAGCGCGGAGGGTCGGGGAACTTGAAGTCGACGTGGCGGTGGCCCTCGGGCAGGATGACGAGCTCTTGTCTGATCTGCTCGATGCGCCGTATGCGCTCCTGGGCCTGCGCCGCCTTGGTGGGTTTGTAGCGGAACTTATCGACGAACACCTGCATGTGGGCGATCTCGCGCTCCTGCGCGGCGCGCTTGAGACGCATCTGCTCGAGGTTCTCCTCGCGCTGGCGCAGATACGCGCCGTAGTTGCCCGCATAGGTGGTGACGCGACGGTTCTCGACGGCGGCGACGTGATCGCAGCAGGCGTCCATGAAGGCTCGGTCGTGGCTGACGATGAGCACGGCGCCCTCGTAGCCGGCGATAAAGCCGCGCAGCCACTGGACGCTCTCCAGATCGAGGTGGTTGGTCGGCTCATCGAGCAGAAGCAGGTCGGGATGGCGCAGGAAAAGCTTCGCGAGCGCGATGCGCATCTGCCAGCCTCCCGAGAATTCCGCGCAGGGCCGCGAGAAGTCCTCGACGTGAAAGCCCAGGCCGGCCAAAATCTGACGGGCGCTGCTCTCCAGCTCGTAGCCGCCGAGCCGCTCGAAACGGTCCTGCACCTGCCCGTATTCGCGCAGCAGCGCATCGAGCTCGCCGCCCGCCTCCCCCGCCGCGGCGATCTGCTGCTGCAGCTTCTCGGCGCGCTCACCGAGCGAGACGATCTCGCTGGCCGAAGCCATGACCTCCTCCAGGATGGAGCGGCTTGAGGCGAGTTTCGTCTCCTGCTCGAGATAGCCGACGCGAACATCCTTGGCGAACAGGACGGATCCGGTGTCGGGTGCATCGAGCCCCATGATGATCTTGAGCAGCGTGGTCTTGCCGGCGCCGTTGGGCCCGACGAGCGCGTAGCGCTCACCGGCGTTGATCTGCAGCGACGCGCCCGTGAACAGAACGCGCGCGCCGAAGCTCTTCTCAACCTTGTCAACCGAGAGGATCATACCAACCTAACAGACCGTGCCCGAGGGCGCTGCGGACAGACGAATATGGGAAGCGAGGCGCACAAGGCCCCGCACAGGATCAGGATCGCTTTGCGGAACAATACATCAAACGTGACTATATATCAAGCTACCTGCATAAACGCACGACAATTGGTCGTGCGTCATCCTTCTTTCAGATCCGATGGCAGCCGTGCACCAGACGCTTCTCGCGCGAAACTCAACCGGTCGGTGCCATGACACAAGCAGGTCGTGAGCGAGCAGATTCGCCACGGCAGCACCGCGACTGTGACCGGTGATCAGTATCTTCGATGAGGCGAGGTCTATTCCGTTTTCTGGGTCCACGAACTCAGTGCCGCGCGAACGTTGTCCCACGTCGCCTTGAAGCCGTGGTGATGCATTGTTGAGGACGCGCCGGCGGAGACGTCCATGTTCGACTCCCAATCCGCCTTGCTTGCGGTTCCCCACACGTCGACGACCACCAGGCGCGCTCCGCTCGATCCGAGCAACTTGGTCGCGAAGGCGTATTCCGGAGTTCTCGCGCAACGCGATGCGTCACACTGTGCGAAAAGGGCATTTCGATCGCATCGTTCCTTCTAGACCGTTGGCCCCTCTTGTCTGGTATCGCAGCATCGTTGAAACGAAGTGAGCGGTATACTCCGATTGCTTCGCATTTGAACAATGGGAGGTCCTCCTATGCTTGCTGGCGTTCTCATCTCGCGTCGCCGTCTGATCAGCACAACCAGACTGCTTCTCGCGGCCTCCATCGCAACCTTCGCGTCGGGATGCCGCTCAGGCGATCAGCGCGATGGGTCTGCCGGGTCCTCGTCCTCGAGCGGCTCTGGAGCCGCTGGCAACGAGCCCGAAGGGGGCGGTGCGACCCCAGGGGCGACGCTGGTCAGCATGACTCCAAAGGGAAATGTGAGGTGGACGAAGGTGGTGGTGGAATATGCCAACAGCACGACCGAATCAGACGATGAGGCCGCGCAGACGGCTGGCTTCGCCTCCACGTCGAATCTCGTTTTGCTGAACGGCCTTGTTTATCTGGGCGCAGGCGAGGAGGTGCGCGCGCACGATGCCCAAGATGGCAGGCTCGTGCATCGAAAGCCCTTGAAAGGAGCTATCGGGGCTGCCGCCATCACCGTAGCGGGAGGCAATGGCACAGAAGGTGATCAGGTGCTCGTTGCATGCACGGACGGCTCGTTGTACGCCCTTGAAGCTGTGGATCTGGACGTACTGTGGAAATCCGTGTGCGTACAGGCCTCTTCCATGATAGGAAGCGAGACGACTCGATTCCCGAACGGCTCTGAAGAGGTGCACCGAACATACGCGGATGCGAACTGGCACGTCACGAACATCGCCTGCAGGGGAAATCGCGCCTATGTCGGATTTTCGAGCTATCAAGTCGATCCCGGTTCGCATCTGATCTGCATATCACTCGACGATGGGTCGCCGGTATGGACGCTGCCCTATCCGGGGAGATTCGCCTCCACAGACGGACAAAGCGAGCTGTTCGCCTCAGATGCAGGACTTGTGGTTCCCGAGCCCGAGGCCACGGGAGTCCTGCTGCTCGACTACGAGTCCGGAGCCGAGATCGCTCGCATTGAGATCGATTCGCCGTTGGGCACGGGACTCACCACCGCACCAGAGGATGCGACGCGCCTTTTTGCGCTCTCCCGGCAAGGAACGCTGTATCGCCTGAGAGCAAAGCCGGGCTCGCTGAACATCGAGGACGCAGTCGCGCTCAGCGCTGTTCCAGAGGCTGGCATCGCGCAAACGATTCCCAGCGAGGCGAGGCCGGTGCTCTTCGACGGTTGCCTACTTTGCAACCTTGCGAGAGCAAAGGATGCTGAGGACGCCTCGATCGCTCTGGTTGATGCGAATACGCTTCAGGTGATCGACACCGTGCAGAATTTCTCCCTTGACACGACGCCGATCGTCTTGCAGTGCAGAGACGATCCCGCACGATTGCTTGTTATTTGTCTGGGCACGGACGGTCTGTGGCAAGCGAGCTATGAGAGCAGGCATGTGGGCGCGTTCAAACGGATCAACGATGATGTCTCATGCGGCAAAACGGCATGGGACACGTTCGTTCCTGTCGATTCGCAGGGCACGTTGTACCTCGCTTCGGGCAACTCCAACAGACAGCGGCTTTTTGCTATCAGCTGACAGCTCCCCTGCTGACTTCCTTGGACAGATATTAGGACAGTGTGGAAAAAACCGGCCTACCGCGTTTGATCTGGTAGACCGGTGTGTGTTGTGGTGGGCGATACAAGATTTGAACTTGTGACCCCATCCGTGTGAAGGATGTGCTCTACCCCTGAGCTAATCGCCCGTGCAATTCAGCGTACTCGATAATACCATGCTCGGCCGCGCACGCCAACGGCATTTTCAACTTTGCATCCTCGACGCACCATCGCCCGGCGCGGATCTTGTGCCACCGCGCATCTAGAGCATATTGAACACCAGGCTCAGGGCAGCAAGCAAGTCGACGCCCAGGACGAGGAGCAGCCACGGCGGACACGGATTGCGATAGAACATGTACTCGCCCGCCGCGATCACAACGGCGAATACCGGCAGGATCAGCGCCTTCGGCATGTAGTTTCCCAGCTCGGATGTCGCGGTCAGCTGCATGCCGACCTCGCTCGGGAGAAGAAGCGCACAGAGAATCAAGACGCCGATCGAGGCGATCGAGAGCCCGATCAGGATCCTCTTTCTGTTTTCTCAAGTGACGCCCTGCTTTTGAACGCATTCGGGTTGATGTAGCCCATGCACGTCGCCTTTCACTGTACAGATAGCTATCTGCTGCTCGATTCTTCCCCCTCACCCGGCAGAGGAGACATCCGGTGCCGGCTCGGCGGCTTCAGCGGAGTCAGGCCTCGCGGCACTTTTTCGCCGCGAGGCCCGATAGAGACGCACCGCGACGCCGATGGTGAGCAGAGCGACCGCAATGGCCCAGAGCTCAGTCGCCCATATCGGCAGAGCATTGGCCTGGTACAGACCGGCACCGAAATCGCTGAGCGCGTGCAGCAGGATCGCGCCGACGATCCAGCTTTTGCGGATCAGTCCGCTGACGGCCATCCACACGATCACCGAGGCGGCGATGTGGAAGCTGATCGAGCAGGCGCGTTCAAAGCCGAAGAGGAGCCAGGAGATCGACGGATTGGCCAGCAATTGCTGAAGCTGCTGCTCCACCACCATCTGCTTGTCTGCTGAAAGAGACGCGATGAGCTGGGATGCGCCCACGCTGTTGGCCATGATGGCCAAGATCAGTTCATTGAGCACCTGCAATCCCTGACCCAGAAGCGACTCGATCCCGCCGTGACCGATACCATATCCTATGGCCCGCTCGACGCCCTCGGCGGGGCGATGCGAGCGGCGGAGCATAAGGAAGGCGCAGGCGCGTCCGAGCTCCTCGAACACCCCGGCGGCCAAAGCTCCATAGAGTGCGTAGACGAACGGCAGGGTCGAGATGAGCCGGGGAAAGAGCCTGAACAAGACGACCCCATGAAGGATCTGCTCAAAGACCCCTGCGAACACGATGAAGGTGACCGCGCCTATCAGCACGGGGATGAATCGAACATGCAGGCGGGCTCGAGTGACGAAGAACAAGATAAACGGACCGCCCACAGCTATCAGCGCCGACGCCGCCAGACATATGATCGAAGCGATCGAGACCATCATTTCCTCCTTGCAGATAGGCATTGTTCATCGGATCGGTCGTGCGCAACCGCCTCGGGCCGACGCAGGACCGATGCTCTCGAGGGGCGCCTCGTCTCAGTTTCGGCACAGGTCATGCAACCAGCCCGCAACCCAGATCATTTGAACCGGAACATTGACCAACCCCCATCTTTTTCAAAGGCGACGCTGTACTGGACCTTGGCATTCTCGTGGGTCGCCTGCTGCACGATTATCGCCTGATCTCCTGACGCGCTCTGGTAGTACGCGACATCATCATATGATTTGAAGGCTCCGAACGCATCCATGGTCGCCTCGGAATTTTTGAAGCCTTTGATAAGTTCTGATTTCGATGTCTTCACTGTGGCGGAGACCTTCCCTGCGAGCGCATCCCAGTCGTGGTCGTTCGCCTCATCGATGAGCGCGCGCGCCTCCTTGCGCACCGCGGCTTCATCGGTCCAGTCGGGCAGACCAGGTTTCGTCTGCGCTGCCTGCTGCTGACCTGAGGTGACGAAAAGCGCGACGGCAACGCACGCCAGGATCAGAACGATCCCGATGCCGCCTCCGATCATGATCTTCTGATTCTTTCGCATGATGATCCCTTCGTTTCGACGGGATCGAGACCGGACGGCTTGCGGTCTTGCCCGCGCGCCTCCCCCTCGTTCCCGCGCTGCATTACGATTAGGCAACTGTCTAATCATATAGGAATTATAGAAAGGGCAAACGAATTGTCAACAGTATTTTCGGGCGGCATCTGACGCGGATCCGGCTCCGATCGACGCTACCCCGATGAGGTTAAACGGACTGGTCACTGCCCGGATGAGAGCGCCCGCGCCGGCGGGCGACGAAGATTGGCGATCGCCGGCGCGAGCGTGGCCGCGAGCACGAGTGCGAAGCCGACTGATGAGACCACCAACCCCGGCATGAAATCAATGCCGACAGAAAACGGAAGCCCGTAGGCGCCGTCGACCACAGCGCAGGTTGCCAGCACCGACGCGGCGCCGACGGCAGATGCGCTCAGCGCATGGATGAGCGCCTCGAGCGCGGAAGTTGCGACGATCGTGCGCGCATCGGCTCCGGCGACCGTCATCAGCGCTACGTCGCGGGTGCGCGATCTCGACGACATGATGACGCTCACGGCAGCGCTGAGGGCGCAGAGCACCACCGGGCCGCCGAGAAGAAGCAGCGTGGTCGAGACGTCCAATCGAAAGCCGCTCGTATCGGTGGCGCCGAGCGCGCGGGCGTGGGCCGCCAGAACGCGTATGACGGAGAACAGACCCGCGACGAGCCCGAAGCCGACCATGATCGGCGTCTCGACCGACATGCTCATGCCGATAGACCAGGTCGCGCTGCGGCGGGCGAGATACCACGCGCTGCCCCAACTGCCGGGCACGAGCCGGCTCCAGCTATCGAGCAGCGCGGGGAGAATCATCGGGGCGGCCGGCACCAAGGTGGCCACCAGCAGGCCGGGCAGCAGAAGCGCCGTGGTCATACCGGCCGTCGGCGAAGCACCCGAAATCGTTGAGGCCGCCCAGCAGCTGAGCGCCGCGACAGCTTGCGATGTTCTCGCGCACCGTGCACTGGCGATCCCGATCTCGAGGAAACCGTGTTCGGCAGAACTGCCGTTCCGGGCTCTGGGGAGCCAGTTCATGTCGTCGCACTGGTCGTCCTGGATGGCGCGGATGGTCTCGCGCTGCGCATGCTCGTCGGCCCATTGCAACTCGGATGTCATGCGGGTCGTGGCCTGGATCTTGATCCGCTTGGCGACGACGGTAGCGACTTCCTGCTCGTAGGACGACTTGGCCGCCCCTCCTCGACGACCTCGGCCTCCAAAGAAATCGTTGAAGACCATGATCTCCTGATCGCGGAACAGCATCGGGGTGGACGGGTTTTGTTGTCTCGATTCACATCATGAACGCGACTAAAAAATGCGAAAGGAGGCGGATGCTCGGCACCCGTCCCTTTTCGACTTTCCCTGCCGCCGCTCAGTAGCGACTACCGGGCGTGCGGATCGCCCCGTCGTCAGGATAGCGGTACTCCACGCTCCGTCCCAGCTCCTCCAACCGAGCACCGATCGCCCGGGCGTTGGCGTTGGCCGCGCCGAAGCGCTCGAAACCCCGCCTTGGTCCTTTTCATGCGATCTCATCTCATTTCCATAAGCTCATGATCGATTGCCCTTCTAACGAATTCAGAGCGAGATATGCCCTCTTTTTTGGCAATTCAGTTTATCGCCTCAACTCGAGATCTAGGAACTTGAGTAGAGACCATTGTCATTTTTCTTTTTCAAGCGGGCGTCCAAGTACTGTTTTTGAGAAATCAAAATCAGAAAAATCGCCTTGCTCGTATCTATCGGCATCGTCGGCAACATCTTCTAATGTAGTATCAAACAGTTTGCAAACTTCTTTATCATTCATTGCTTCCCCCTCTCGAATCCGAGCTTCTTCTTTATGTCTTTTTTCTGCGGGGCCTGCGTGTGAATCACTAGCCATGATCCACCCTCCTTTCTGATGACCACAAGCTCTGTCTGTCTTCCCTTAGAATCAATCCCAATTGCAACATACCTGTCTGGGTTTACATCGAACGACGGTGCGCAGGCGGTGCAATGCTCCCATGCCGTTGCTGCATCGTCCTTTGCGATAATTGGATGTCTCAAAGAGACTCTTTCCGAGACGATGACTCGCTCTAGAACTTTACCCTACCATTAACGATGGGGCGGACCGATGTGAGGGGATTGGAGAAACAGCTGCGCTCTATCAGAAAAAAAAAGCACGAACCGCAAAGGGTTCGTGCTATTTAGGTTTGGTGGGCCTGCTGGGATTCGAACCCAGAACCTAGGGATTATGAGTCCCCCGCGCTAACCGTTGCGCCACAAGCCCGAAATGAGAACAGCCCCTGAGATCGATGATTCAGAGGCTGCGAGTCTGCGTGGTGGAGACGAGGGGGATCGAACCCCTGACCTCTTGACTGCCAGTCAAGCGCTCTCCCAGCTGAGCTACGCCCCCAAGCGGTGCAGGAGATAATATACGGGATCGCAGGCGCGTTTGCAAGAGCCAACTCGAACAAATCGCAAGCAAAGCTCTATCCCGGCCAAAAACGACCGATAGCCCTCACTCTAGGCGAAGCGCACACCGCGCGCGCGGCGAATTCGCTCCACCGCATAGTTCGATGCGTCATCGAGCGCCACATCGACCCGCTCACCGGTTGCACGATCTTTGATCTCGACTGTGCCGGCAGCGATGCCGCGCTTGCCGACTATGATCTGGTAGGGAAAGCCCATGAGATCGTTGTCAGCGAACTTCACTCCGGGTCGCTCGGCGCGATCATCGAGCACCACGTCGATGCCACCGGCTGACAGCTCAAAGGCGAGCCGATCGCCCGCCGCGACGCATGCCTGAAGCTTCGTATCGAGCAGAACGATCGAGACCTCGTAGGGAGCGACCGAAACGGGCCAGATGATGCCAGCCTCATCATGATGCTGCTCGACGACAGCGGCCAAGGTGCGCGAGATGCCCACACCGTAGCAGCCCATGAGCATGGGCTGGGTCCGACCCGCCTCGTCGGTGAATGTGGCACCCATGGGAAGCGAGTACTTCGTGCCCAGCTGAAACACCTGGCTCACCTCGATGCCGCGCGCACCGGAGAGCTCCTCGCCGCACACGGGACACGGATCTCCGGCTACGACGGTCACGAGATCCGCCCACTCGTCAACCTCGAAATCTCTGCCCGGACAGGCGCCGGTCAAGTGGAAGTCGACCTCGTTGGCACCGCACACCCAGCGCTCGGACTCGCGCAGCGACTCGTCTGCCACGAGCCGAACTCCGCGAGGCAGTCCGACCGGACCGATGAAACCCTTGTGCAAGCCGGTCGCGGCGAGCTCCTCTTCGTCCATGAGGTGGTAGTCGCCGAACAGATGACCCGCTTTGATCTCATTGAGTTCCCGGTCGCCCGCGACGATGGCGACGACGGGCACGCCGCCGCCATCGATGAGCGCCAGAGATTTGCGCGTCGCGTTCTCAGGGATGTCGAAATGCGCCGCGACCTCTGCGATCGAGGCGAGGCCGGGGGTGCTCACGCGCTCGAGGGCGCCGTCCCCGGGGCCCTCGGTGACGCTCACCCTCGTGGAGGCGGCTTCATCGTCTGCCGCGAAACCGCAGCTGTCGCAGTAGACGAGGCTCGCCTCGCCCGAGTCTGCAAGAGCCATGTATTCGACAGAGGTGTCGCCGCCGATCTGCCCTGAGTCGGCCGCGACCGGCAGCGCCGCGAGACCGCAGCGCTCGCAGATGCGTCCGTAGGCGGCCTTCATATCCTCATAGCACTCCTGCAGCGATGCCTGAGTGGCTGAGAACGAGTAGGCGTCCTTCATGATGAACTCTCGACCGCGCATGAGGCCGAATCGGGGACGCATCTCATCACGGAACTTCGTCTGTATCTGATAGAGGCTGACGGGCAGCTGCCGATAGCTCGCGAGCTCGTTCTTGACGAGATCGGTTACGGTCTCCTCATGGGTGGGGCCGAGTGCGAACTGCCGCTGATGCCGATCGACGATACGCATGAGCTCGGGACCGTATGCGTCCCAGCGGCCGGAGAGGCGCCACAGCTCGGCATCGGTGAGAATCGGCAGCAGGCACTCCTGTGCGCCGATCGCGTCCATCTCGTCGCGCACGATCTCCTCGATCTTTTTGAGCGAGCGCCACGCGAGCGGCAGATAGCTGTAGATTCCCGAAGCCATCTTTCGGATCATGCCGGCCCTCAGAAGCAGCCGATGGCTCACCAGGTCCGCTTCTGCCGGGTCCTCCTTGAGCGTCGGCGCGTACAGATTCGACATCTTCATCACATAGGTCACAGCCTAGCTCCTCACATATGAGTGAACCTCGCGCATGAGCGCCTCGACGATATCCCTCTCGGCAACTTTACCAATTATCTCGCCGCGGCGAAAGAGTGCGGCCTGACCTTTTCCGCATGCGACGCCGATATCGGCGTCAGCCGCCTCCCCCGGACCGTTCACGACGCATCCCATGACCGCAACCGAAATGGGAGCATCGACATGCTCCAGCTGCGCGGAGATGCGATTCGCGATGTCGATGAGGTCGACCTGGCAGCGCGCGCATGTGGGACACGAGACGATCTCGGGCCCGCGCCGACGGATCCCCAGGCTCGACAGGATGTCCCAGGCGACGGGAACCTCCTGCAGCGGGTCGGCGGTGAGCGAGACGCGAACGGTGTCGCCGATCCCCTCGGAAAGCAGGATCCCCAGCGCGACAGCTCCTTTGACCGTACCCTGACGCAGCGTGCCGGCCTCGGTGACACCCAGATGAAGCGGTATGTGCGGAAGCTCGCTGGCGAGCGCGCGGCCGGTCTCCAGGGTCATGGGGACGCTGTGGGTCTTAGCGGACAAGACGATATCAGTGAAGCCCCGGGCCTCGAAGTGCTCGACGAAACGCAAACAGGATGCAACGAGTTTCTCTGATTGAGTGAGATCATCGCGACATGCGATATCATCCTCGAGCGATCCGGCGTTGACACCGATCCGAATGGCGGCTCCGGCTGCCCCGGCGGCATCGATCACCGCGTCGACGCGCTTCCAGGATCCGATGTTGCCGGGATTGATGCGCAGCTTCGCCGCACCCGCAGCGAGCGCGTCGATCGCCAGCCGATAATCGAAGTGGATATCGGCTACGATCGGCACCGGGGAGGCCGCGCACACCTCGGCGAAGCCCGCGAGCGCCGATCGCGTCGGCACCGAGACGCGCACGAGATCGCATCCCGCCTCGGCGAGCGCGCGCACCTGCGCGATCGTCGCCGGAGCGTCCTCGGTCGGCGTCGAGGTCATAGACTGGACCGCGACCGGCGCGCCGCCTCCGATGACAAGGGAGCCGACCCGGACGGGGCGCGTGAGATCACGCGGAAGATCGGTTTGCATGGGCGTTCCTTTCGGCGGCGCTCGAGGTCGCTCTCAGGAGAAGATGCGCAGAATGTCCCCGCGCAGCAGGTATATGAACAGAAGCGCGAATATAAAGATTCCCGCGATGTTGACCGCGTTTTGTATCCTCAGGGGGATTTTACGGGGAAGCAGCGCCTGGATGACCTCGAACACGAGCTTGCCGCCGTCCAGCGGTGGGATCGGCAGCAGGTTCATGAAGGCCAGGGAGAACGAGAGCAGACCGGCAAGCTGAAGAAACGTGGCGATTCCCACCGATGCAGCCTGCGCCGACATGACCGAGATCCCCACGATCGATGTCGAGCTGTCGAGCACCTCCATGGTGTGCTGGGGCTGCACCAGTCGAACGACCGCTTGCCCGGTGGCGGCGAGATATGATATCGAGAGCTTGGCTGAATCGACGGGGTTCAGATGCGCGACCTCGGTCGTGGCCTGGATTCCGAGCGGCTCATCGGAGCCGAGCGTGATGCTTGCGCTGCGAAGTTCTCGATCATGCTCGAACTCGATCGAGAAAGCGCTGCCCTTGGGCGCGCCTTTGATCGCATGCAGGATATCGGTCCATGTCTCGGTCGTCTCTCCATCGAGCGAGATGATGCGATCGCCCGCCTCGATGCCCGCTGCGGACGCGGCCGAGCCCTCTTTGATACCGCCGACGGCGTTCACATCCTTGATCACCGTGACGCCGATAATCGAGTAGACGCACATGATGAGCAGGACGCCGGACAAGATGTTGACAGCGATACCCGCAAGCAGCATGCACGCGCGCTTCCAGATGCTCGATCCCAGATAGGTTCGCGACCTCTCGCGCTCGAAGAAGCCGCGCTCCTCCATCGGTGGCTCCCATGGCTCCCCCTGAGAGGTGGCATGGTGCCGATCGAATCTGCGACCATCCAAGACGGTGTTGCCCTCCGCGTCTCGGGCAACGCTCGCATACCGGCTCGGATAGCTCTCCTCGGAGCGCTTCGACTCGTGACGTCCGTCATCGACCGGCGCGAGCGAGCCCCATCCGGCCAGCATCGCGCACGCGTCTCCCGCCTCATATTCCGTGATCGACAGGGCGCGAGCGATGTCGGCGACCCGCATCGAGCCCGCTTCGTGCACGAGCCTCAGAACCTGCGGGGCCCACTCGCTGCTCTCTGGATCCATGCCCGAGATCATGGCGTAGCCTCCGAGCAGAATCGGCGTCACCCCGAACCGTGTGCCCGAACGCTTTGAGGTGTGACTCAGCCGCCAGCGGAACGGCAGACCCAGAAAGAACTCCGTCACACGCACCCCGCAGGCGCGCGCCGCGAGGAAGTGACCGCCCTCATGCACGAAGACAAGCGGCGAGAGCAGGACCACGCCCCAGAAAACAACGGAGAGAACCGCGGAGATCACGTGCATATCGCGCCCTTCATGATGCCCGAAGCCGTCGAAGGAGGTCCTCCGCGCGGTGACGGGTCTCGTCATCGATATCGATGAGCTGATCGAATGATTCGACCGGGGACGCGTCGTGCGATGCCATGCACGATTCTACGACCCGGTCGATGTCTGCGAACGCGCAGCGCCCAGCCAGAAACGCCGCGACGGCGACCTCGTTGGCGGCGTTCAGAACACAGGGCATCGTCCCGGCGATCCGACCGGCTTGGTCGGCAAGCTCCAGACAGCGAAACGCATCCAGATCCGGCGCGGCGAAATCGAGTGAGCCGATCGTGCGGAAATCCAGACGAGGCGCTGGCGTCTCCCAGCGAGCGGGATAGGACAGGGCGTACTGTATCGGGATGCGCATGTCCGAGGCGCCCAGATGAGCGATCACCGATCCATCCGCGTACTCGACCATCGAGTGGATCTTCGATTGACGCTGAATGAGGACGACGATAGCATCGTAGGGCACCCCGAACAGATGATGCGCCTCTATGCGCTCGAGCCCCTTGTTCATGAGCGTCGCCGAGTCGATGGATATCTTCGCCCCCATCGACCACGTGGGATGCGACAGCGCCTCGCCCACGCTCACCGAATCCAAGCTCGCACGGGACCGACCGAAAAACGGTCCCCCCGAGCAGGTGAGCCAGATCGCATGCACATCGCGTGCAGGTTCACCGAGGCGACACTGCAGTATCGCCGAGTGCTCCGAGTCGACCGGCAGGATCTGATCGGCGGCTGCGCGCGGCATGAGCAGGTCGCCCCCCACCACGAGGGACTCCTTGTTCGCCAGGGCGAGGCGCTTTCCCGCCTCGACCGCTCTCAGACTCGCCTCGAGGCCCGCGACGCCGACGATCGATACGAGCACCGTGTCCACATCCTCGCGTTCGGCCAGCGCGCTCACGGCACGAGATCCGAATCCGACCTCGCATCCGGCGGGCAGCTCAGAAAGGACGGGGTCATCCGCATGTTCGGTGTCCGAGACTGCGACCGCCGCCACCTTGAACTCGCGAGCGGCGGCGACGAGTTCTTCTGTGCGCCCATGCGCCGACAGCGCGACCACCTGGATTCGATCGGCGTTGCGACGGCAGACATCGAGTGTCTGGGTCCCGATCGATCCCGTGCAACCGAGTATGGCGACGCGCTGCGGCTCGTCGCAGATCATATGATGCCCCCGATGAGAAGCAGGAGCTGAGCGGTGATGCACCCGAAGATGAGCGAGTCGCATCGATCGAGCATTCCACCGTGACCGGGTATGAGATCCCCGGAGTCCTTGACGCCTACGCCGCGCTTGATGCGCGACTCGATGAGATCCCCGAAGACGCCGAGAACATCCACGATGATGGCGAACAGAACGGCATGAAAGAGATCCAGTCCGTACAGCTGGCTTCCCCACAAGATGAGCCAGATCGCGATCGATCCCACGATACCGCCGACAAAACCCTCCCAGCTCTTGTTGGGAGAGATCTTTGGAGCGAGCTTGTGCCTGCCGATCCTGCTCCCCACGATATAGGCGGCGGAATCCGATACCCACAGGGAGGCGCACACTCCGATGGCGAGAAGCGCGCCGGCGAACCCGGGTCTCGCCTCGCGAAGCAGAACCACAGAAGAGAGCATGAAACCCGTGTACAGAGGGCCCATGAGCGTGACCGCGACATCCGCGATGCGCGTGCGAGGCGAGTACGCGTACCAAAGACCCACCGAAAGCACGAGAATGAACAGCAGGGCATTCAAAAACCGCGAATCTCCGAGCGCGGAAAGCGGGAAGAGCACCGACGCGACGAGCCCGAGCGGCTCGCAGGGCAGCTTGCCGTCGATGCGCATGAGGCGAAAGAACTCAAAGCAGCACAAACAACTCAGAAGGCCGAACAGCATCGCCGTGGGGACGACGCCGAGAAGCAGACTCGCGATGACGAGCGCGGCATAGACGAGTCCGAATGCGGCACGTGTCGCGAACCTCCTGATCATGGCCGCATCTCCTTTCGAGCAGACCTCGACAGAGGCTGGTTCTCGTTCATTCTGTCTGGTCTGCGCTATCATGATCGCGCGCCCGCACCGACGCCGCCAAAGCGCCGCTCACGGCCCTGATATGACAGAATCGCCTCAAGAAGGCCCCAGCGATCGAAGTCGGGCCAGCAGGTGTCGGTGACATAGAACTCTGCATAGGCTATCTGCCATAGAAGATAGTTCGAGACCCTGAACTCACCCGAGGTGCGTATCACGAGCTCCGGATCGGGCAGATCGACCGTATAGAGTCGATCGGACAGGGTGCGCTCATCCACATCTGATAAAGCGAGCTGTCCCGCGGCGACCTGCTGCGCTATGAGGCGCGCCGCCCTCGTGATCTCCGCGCGTCCCCCGTAGTTCACAGCGAGTGCGAGAATCATGCCTCTGTGGTTCTCGCACTCTCGTAGCCCGAATTCAAAGACCTCCCGGGTCTTTCGGGGGAGCGCCGAGATGTCACCTAGAAAAACGACGCGGACATCCTCCCTGCGCAGCAGTGGCAGCTCGTCGATGAACGTCTTCGCAAACAGATGCATGAGCAAGTTGACCTCGTGCTGCGGCCGCGTCCAGTTCTCCGTTGAGAACGCATAGGCGGACAGAACGTCCACGCCCAGCCGAACGCAGGTCGTTATGATCTCACGCAATGCGACGATACCGGCTTTGTGACCCTCGGCACGCGACAGGCCGCGGGCGATGGCCCAGCGACCGTTGCCATCCATGATGCATGAGACATGGGAGGGAATCCTCGTCAGATCGAGCGCGGCGAGGCTCTCGCCGTCGGGCGCGTCGGCGAAGTGCTCGGCAAATTTGATGGAATCGATGCGCAACCCTATATCTCCATGACTTCGGCCTCTTTGGCCTTGAGCATCTGATCGATCTTGGCGACGTACTCGTCGGTACGCTTCTGGATTCGAGCCTGATCGCGACGGACGTCGTCCTCTGTGAGGTTCTCGTCGCGCTCCGCCGCGCCATTCGCCTCACGGCGGATACCGCGAATGGAGACCCGTGCGTGCTCTGCAAGCTCGTGGCATTCCTTGACGAGCTCGCGGCGCCGCTCCTCGGTCGGCGCGGGGAACGGCAGGCGCACGACCGAACCGTCGGAATTCGGCGTGATCCCCAGGTCAGATGCGGCGATCGCTTTGACGATGGCGTCTGTGATCCCGCGATCCCATGGCTCGATCACGAGCAGGTGAGCCTCAGGTACCTTTACAGCGGCAACCTGCGTGATCGGCGTGGGAACACCGTAGTAGTCAATCGAGATGTCAGACAGGATGCCGGCATTGGCACGACCGGTGCGAACCTTGGAGAAGTTGTGCTTCAGGCTCGCGAGCGTCTTGTCCATCTGAGCAGATATATCCGATCCCATGTTCAGCCCTCCTGTACGATGACGGTGCCGACGGGCTCTCCCGCAAGCGCGCGCCTGATATGGTCTTTTCCATCGATGTTCAACACGATGATAGGCATGCTGTTATCTTGGCACAGCGCCGCGGCGGTCGCATCCATGACCCGAAGCCCGCGCACCAGGACCTCATGGTAGGTGATCGTCTCGAACCGGACCGCGTCATCGTTGGTGCAGGGATCCTTGTCGTAGACGCCATCCACCTTCGTAGCCTTGAGCAGGCAGTCCGCACCGATCTCGCAGGCTCGAAGCGCGGCGGCGGTATCGGTGGTGAAGAAGGGATTGCCCGAACCCGCTGCGAAGATGACGACATCGCCCTGTTCGAGATGGCGAATCGCACGCCGGCGAATGTAGGGCTCGCAGACCTCGTTCATCTGAATCGCACTCATAACGCGGCATGGGCAGCCCAAGCGCTCGAGAGCGTCCTGCAAGGCGAGCGCGTTCATGACGGTGGCGAGCATGCCCATGTAGTCCGCCTGCGCGCGGTCCATTCCGCCCGCGGCTCCCGACATTCCCCGAAAGATGTTGCCGCCGCCGACCACGATACCGACCTCGATACGAGCTTCAACGAGTTCGCGAATCTGAAGCGAAAGCCGTTCGATGACGGAAGGGTCGATGCTGCAGCCGCCGTTTCCCATGAGTGCTTCCCCCGAAAGCTTCAGCAGGACGCGCTTATACAGGTATTCGGACAAGGGACCCTCCTTCGATGGTGGTTTGAATCATTCTAGCAAAGAAGCGACACGAGCCCATGGAAAAGCGGGCTGCAGGTAGAAACCAACAGCCCGCTTCCAATTCATCGCCTGGGACGGCTAAGCCTCAGAGCCACCGCGCTCGAGACGGTCGAATCCGACGATGGAGATCTTATCGCCGACCTGTTCAGATACGTTTGCCGCGTACGCGTCGATCGTGATGCCGGGATCCTTGATGAACTCCTGCTCATTGAGGACGAAGCTTTTGAAGTACTTCTCGAGTCGCCCGGTCGCCATCTTCTCTTGAATGGCCTCCGGCTTGCCGGACTGGGCGGCCTGGGCCTTGTAGATCGAGATCTCATGATCGATGACATCTGCGGGGACGTCCTCTCGCACCGCCGCTGTCGGCGCCGCCGCCGCGACCTGCATGGCGACATCATGGGCGAAGACCAGATAGGGCTCGGCCGCAGAGGTCGACGGGTGCTCGAAGGCGAACTCGACGAGAACGGCGATCTTGCCTCCCATATGCACGTAGCTCGACAGGGCACCGGCATCGGCGCGGCGCAAAACGAGGCGGGAGATCTTCATGTTCTCGCCGATGACGTGAATGAGCTCGGTGAGCGCGTCCTGAACCGTCTCTCCCTCATAGGGACATCCCAGGAGCGCATCGATATCCTCGGGCTGCTCGGATGCGACGATCTCGGCGAGTCTGGTGGTGAAACCAGTGAATCGGGGGTTCGAGGCGACGAAATCCGTCTCGCACGCGACCTCCACGAGCGAGCCGATCTTGAGATCATCGGAGACGTATGCGCCGATCGCCCCCTCGTTCGTGTCGCGGCCGGCCTTCTTGGCGGCTGCCGCCAGACCGTTTCTGCGCAGGATATCGATGGCGGAATCCAGATCTCCCTCAGCCTCGACGAGTGCTTTCTTGCACTCCATCATGGGGGAGTCGGTCATTTCACGAAGCTGCTTGACCAAGGCGGCACTGATGTTTGCCATGGTGGCTCCTTTCGATTGGGGTGACAGAGTCGATCCGAAAAGACTCGGCGGGATCAGGCATCCGGGGAAGCCGCATCCGCCGCCTCGGGAGCCGCAGCGGATGCGGCGGCCGCAGGCTCGGGTGCAGACGCCGGCGTTGAGGGCTCAGAGGCCGAGGGAGCCGGCTCGCCCATCATCTCGGACTCGCTGATCTCCTCTTTGCCCGAGCCCGCTTGGCAGGCATCGGCGATGAGCTCGCACATGAGCGTGATCGAGGAGATGGCGTCATCGTTGCAGGGGATTCCGTAGGTGACCTCATCTGGATCCGAATTGGTATCGATGAGGGCGACGACCGGGATGTTCAGGCGGCGCGCCTCCCTGATGGCGTTCTCCTCGCGCTTCGTGTCGATGACGAACAGAGCCTGCGGCAGACCCTTCAGATCGCGTGCGCCTCCGAGGTTCGTCTGGAGCTTGGAGAGCTGCTTGCCGAGAACCGCCTGCTCCTTTTTCGGGAGCACGGCCATCCGACCGTCCTCCACCATCGTCTCGAGCTCCTCCATGCGATCGATCCTGGAGCGGATGGTCATGAAGTTCGTGAGCATGCCGCCGAGCCAGCGCTGATTGATGTAGGGCATGCCGGCGCGCTCGGCCGCGGTCCTGACGGCCTCCTGCGCCTGCTTCTTCGTACCGACGATGAGCAGCTTGCCGCTCTTCGCGACTCGCTTGACAAACGAATAGGCCTGGTCGGCGTTGATGATGGTCTGCTTGAGATCGAGGATGTAGATGCCGTTGCGCTCGCCGAAGATATAGGGTTTCATCTTCGGGTCCCAGCGCCGGGTCTGATGACCGAAATGGCAGCCGGCCTCGAGCAGGGTATGGACGTTGATCTTGGTAGCCATGATTCCTCCAGTGGTTCGCCTCCGCACGAAGTCAGCCTCTCCGATCACCCGAACCTGTGCTACCTAAGTTCGGGCACCACGATCGTAGAGTATCCGCACGTGTGTGATAGTGACAGCTGCCACATGACAGCCCGAAACATGATAACAGGTTGCAATCGTGGTTCCAAGCCTCTGATCAAGAGCATGTGTGCGAGCTGTGAGCCAGATCGCACGACCTCGCGCAGGGCGCAGGGTCGCGCAGATCCGCGGTACGCGACAGCCGACCCGGTGCCGCTCGCTGATATCGCGCGCAGCGTCGAGAGCCACCAGCTGGCCGGCTCACATCCCGCTTCGCGGATGCGCCCGTCGCAGCGCGTCTTTCATTCTCTCCGGCGTCAGATGGGTGTAGAGCTGCGTCGTCGCGAGGCTCGCGTGACCCAGCAGCTCCTGTACCGAGCGCATGTCGGCCCCGCCGGCGAGCAAGTCGGTCGCGAACGTGTGGCGCATCGCGTGCGGCGTGATGTCTGCTGGCAGACCCGCGATGCGCGCATAGGCTCTGAACCGACATCTGAGTGAGTCCGCGCTCATGCGCCGCCCCCGCCTCGAGAGGAACAGCGCCGTCCGGTCCGAATCGCTTGCGAGCGTCCGCGAACGGATGAGCAGCGGCCTGCCCTCATCGAGGTAGGAGACGAGTCGCCTCAGAGCTCGTCGGTACAGCGGGACGATCCGCTCTTTGGAACCCTTGCCGAGCAGACGAACGCATCGCTGCTCGGCATCGAGCGAGGCGATGTCGAGCGCTGCGATCTCAGAGATGCGCGCACCGCTCGCGTAGAGGAGTTCGAGTATGGCGGCATCGCGCGAACCGGTCGGCGATGCGGTGTCGGGGAGGGCGAGGAGCTGCTCCATCTGCTGTTGCGTGAGGGTCCTCGGCAGACCTGTGGGGATTCTCGGCGTCTGCATCGTGGCAACCGCATCGGTCTTTGTGATCCCCTCGAGCAGCAGCCAGCGCGACAGGGAGCGGATCGCGGAGAGGTGCGCGGCGATCGTACGAGGTGAGCGGCGCGCATCATAGAGGTCGGCCAGATAACTTCTCACCACGGGAACTTCGAGGACGAGTCCGTCCAGGTGCGCTCGCCGCTGCCAGCTCAGATAAGCGCGAAGATGTCCCTCGTAGGCGCGTGCCGTCTCAGGCGAGCAGCCGTCCACCTGCAGGAGAAAGTCTATGAAGCCCTCGATGACGCTCTCAGGGGACATTCGGTCATGCTCCGCGCGTCCCATGATCCGGCTACCGGGGACCCGCGAACACATCGATGCGCTCTGCGATGAACGCATCGAGGCTCTCGAGCGCCCGTCGCGCATATGCCCGGTAGCGATCTCGCTTGCCGAGCCGGACGCCGGCGGGCAGCGGGGGAACCAGACCAAAGTTCACATGCATGGGCTGATAGCGCACCGTGGCCGGATCGGTGGCGTAGCCGACGAGCGATGCGAGCGCGCCTGATACGGGCAGATGCACGCGCTGCGCGCCCGCAAGGTCGCAAAACGTGTTCAAACCCGCGAGCAGGCCGCTCGCGATCGCCTCCGTATAGCCCTCCGTACCGGTGATCTGGCCGGCGAGCCTGACTTGGGTTTCGGGCACAGCGAACGAAGAGTCGAGCACGTGCGGCGCGTCCACGAATGTGTTGCGATGCATGACGCCCATGCGAAAGAACTCGGCATGGCCGAGGCCGGGCACCATGCGAAAAACCCGTTTCTGCTCGGGAAACGTCAGATTGGTCTGAAAGCCCACGAGATTGTAAGCCGAGCGGGCCGCGTTCTCGGCGCGCAGCTGGAGCACCGCCCATGGGCGAGCACCCGTGCGCGGGTCGATCAGGCCGACCGGTTTCATCGCCCCGAAGCGGATCGCGTCGCGGCCACTGCGAGCTACCTCCTCTGCGGGCTGGCATGCCTGAAACAGTTCCTTTCTCTCGAAGTCCCGGAGATTGACCCGATCCGCTCCGATCAATTCGGTGATAAACGCCTCATAGCTCCGCCTGTCGAGGGGCGCGTTCAGGTAATCGCCACCCGCCCGCTCATAGCGGGACTGCTCGAACAGGACGTCCATGTCGAGCGTGGAGGCGTCGACGATCGGTGCGGCCGCATCGAAAAACGAGAGCGACTCCGCGCCCACCAGGTCTCGCACCGCCTCGGCGAGCGCAGGCGAGCAGAGAGGTCCGGCTGCTATGACGACAGGGCCGGCGGGAATCGAGCAGACCTCCCGACGAACGACCTCGATTGCCCGATGAGAGGCGATCTCGGCCTCCACGAGTTCGGAGAAGCGCTGACGGTCGACGGCCAGAGCGCCGCCGGCCGGGATCGACGCCTGCTCCGCGCATTTCAAAAGATGGGATCCCAGACGTCGAATCTCCTCTTTGAGCAGACCGGCGGCCGAATCGCGGCGTGTCGCCTTGAACGAGTTCGAGCAGACGAGCTCGGCGAGTCGATCGGTGTGGTGCGCCGGAGACGAGCGCCGGGGCCGCATCTCGTACAGCTGCACCGCCACGCCTCTGTCTGCCAGGGTGAGCGCGCACTCGCAGCCCGCGAGCCCGGCGCCGATGACGCTCACCTTCTCATGAATCATGCTGAGCTGCCCCCTTGTCGCTGCTGTCACCCCCATTGTGCCCGAAGCGCGTCCGCGCGCCAAGATAGTTTTTCGTCGGCGCGTAACGTCCATCAAACAGCTGCTCGACGAGGCCATCGATCTGCAGGGTGCTCACGAAGCGCGTGCAGGAGAGGACATCCAGCTCGAGGAGAGCCGCCAGCTCCTCCAGGCGCAGCGGGGAGGCGACGAGAGCCCTCATGGCTCTGTCTTGAACCGCATCGTCGCATGGGCGCTCCGGGGCGCGCTGCTCGCCGCGCCGCAGGACGCCGAAGATTCTCGACAGAGCCATTTCGAGAGCCTCCTCGTCGGCGATGCAGCACGCGCCGCAGCAGATCAGGTAGTTCGCGCCCCGTGACGGCGGCGAGAAGATGGATCCGGGGGCAGCGAGCAGCTCGCGCCCCAGCTCCGAAGCTGCTTCCGCCGTCGAGAAGGTGCCCGAGGGCATGCCGGCCTCTGAGACGAACACCGCGCGGCTCAGCGCGGCTATGACGCGATTGCGTCTCGGAAACGCATATCTGCGCGGCGGCGTCCCCCACGGGTCGAGCGATACGACGGCGCCCGCGCCCTCGATCGTGTCGCGCAGCAGCCGCGCGCTTGATTTGGGGTAGACGACATCGGCTCCGCATCCGAGTACGGCGATATGACGGCCACCGGCCTCAAGGGCGGCCGCCCCCGCCGCCCTGTCGCAACCTCGGGCGGCACCGGATACGACGGTGACACCCGATTCGGCGGCGACGCGGGCGGCAAGCTCGGCGCAGGCGATTCCATAGGGGGTGGCGCGTCTGGCGCCGATGATCGCCAAGCAGGGACCGGCCAGCTCCTGTGGGTCACCGAGCACCCAGAGGCGTTTCGGCGCAGCGGGAAGCGCTGCGACGCCCTTTGGGTAGCGGGGATCATCCAAAGCGATCACATGGCGATCGTCCGTGAGGGGCGGCTCGCTCATTGCTGCCTCCTGCCTTGGTACATCGCGGCTTCCAGAACGTGTTCGGTCTGTATGCGCATCGATTCCTCCATATCGGCGATCGTGCGCGCGATGCGGCACAGTCTCGAGATGCCCCTTCCGGTGAGGTGCGTGCGGCGCGCGAGATCGAGCACCGCGCGCTCGGCGCGATCGTCGAGATCGAACGCGCGGCCGATGCTGTCTCGCGTCTGCTCTCCGCTGTTGTGCGGCCGCATCCGAGCCGGATCGCCGTGAACCCGCCACGCCCGAAACGAGCGACCTTTACTCACCCAGCGCCGCATCTCCGCTGAATCGAGTCCCTGGGCGCCCTCGATGATGAGCCTTGGATCCGGACGGGCGACATCGATCATGAGGTCGATGCGATCAGCGAGCGGTCCGCCCAGCTTCGCCCGGTAGCGCTGCACGCCATCCGGCCGACACGTGCAGGGCACGTCCCGATCGCCCAAATAGCCGCATGGGCACGGATTGCTCGCCGCGAGCAGCTGGAACGAGGCGGGAAAGGCATAGAGTCCATCCACTCTGACGATGCGCACCTGTCCCTCTTCCAAGGGCTGTCTGAGCCCTTGGAGAACGTGCGCCGGGAACTCGGCCAGCTCATCGAGGAAGAGGACGCCTCCGTGCGCGAGGCTGATCTCCCCCGGCCGAACAGGGCGGCCTCCGCCGATGAGTCCTGCAAGGGAGATGCTGTGATGAGGGCACCTGAAGGGCCTCCGACCTCGCATCAAATCCTCGATCGGCTCGCCTGCCACCGAGTGGATGCGAAGCGCATCCTGCTGATCGGATGCAGCGAGCTCGGGCAAGATAGTGGTCATGCGTCTTGCCAGCATGGACTTACCCGATCCGGGTGCACCGATCATCAGCAGCCCGAGATCGCCTGCGGCGGCGACCGCGATGCCGCGCTTGACCATCTCCTGCCCGAGCACATCGGCGTAGTCGCAGCACTCGGTCGAGACGCGCGCGAGGTCCGCATCGACGCGCCGCGCGCGATGAGCCGCCTCGACTCCGGATCGCATCTCATCGAGGCTTCTCAGGTACCCCTGCCGAATCCCATCGATGGCCACATGCTCCTCGGATCGGGCGCCGAGAAGCTCGAGATCGGCATCGCGGGCGAGAATCTGGTAGGCGACCTCGCCTTTGACCGGACAGACCGCGCCGTCCAGCGCGAGCTCGCCGACGAGGAGGCATCCATCGAGACCCGCTACGGGAATCTGCGACGAGGCGGCCAGGATCGCCACGGCTATGGGAAGATCGAAGCCCGATCCGGTCTTGCGCATGTCGCCGGGGGCAAGGTTCACGGTGATGCTTTTTCTAGGGACCTCGAATCCCGCTGCGCGCATGGCGCAGCGTATGCGCGAGCGCGCCTCGAGTACCGCGGCGTCGGCCATGCCGACGATGGATATGCCGGGCAGGCCCCCCGCCATCGCGACCTCTACCGTCACCGGGCACGCATCGACCCCGCGGATGCACGCCGCATGCAGCGCGAACGCCTGTGGGCTCACCGCCTGTCCCCTCCATCGAACGCATCGAAGATGTGCATGATATCAGCTACGTTCCCCGGTGACACCGTCACGCTCACCACGTCGAAGCGGATCGCGCGCTCCTCGGTTCGCTGTTGGACGTAGCACGCAGCGATGCGTCGATAGCGTCGCCGTTTGCGCGCATCCACGGCGTCCTCGGGACAGATGGTCGCGTCCGCGCGTCCGCGCCGTCTGGTCTTGACCTCGACGAGCACGATCTCGTCCTCGACCGCATCGCGCGCGATGAGATCCGCCTCGCCCTCCCGACATCGGTATCCCCTCTCGAGAATCTCGTAGCCGCGCTCCTCCAGATAGCTCGCGACGATCAGCTCGCCGACGCGGCCCAGCTCATGGGGAGTGAGTCCATCGAGCAGACTCGAATCGGTCTCTGCCGGGGCATGACATCGTTTTCGCGTGATCTCATCGCCCTCAGCGGACGCGGTGACGCCATTGCGATCGGTTGCATGCATGATCTGCCCCTCTCCTCGACTTCGAGGGACAGTGTGCACAGCGGATCTGACAGGGGTCTTGAAAGATGTAACGCGAAGATGCGGGTTTCTCGCCGAAAGCTGACACGAACTGGATCAGGGCCGCTCCCCGCCGCGCCGAAACGGCGCACAGCGATATGCTGTCATCAAAACAGCGGCAGGGTCTGCACGAAGTTTCCACAGAAGCTCGCGCGGTGTTCAGGCGTGAGGCCGCGCTCGCGGATGGCCTCGATGTGCTCAGGGGACGCGTAGCCCTTCGATGCTGCGAGGTGGTAGCCCGGGTAGGTGCTATCGAGCTCAATCATGAGGTCGTCACGGGTGACCTTCGCCACGATGGAGGCCGCCGCGATGGAGGCGACCAATGCGTCACCGTGCACCACGCAGCGCTCGCGCTCGACGGCGCCGAGAGGGTTGCCGTCCATGAGAACGCAGTCGGGCTCGAGACCGCAGTCCGCCACGGCGAGACGGACCGCGTGACGCAGGGCCGCGCCCATGCCGCATCGATCGATATCGCACGCCGGGATATGACATATGCCGATCGCTCGAGCGATGCGCTCTATGCGGGCGGCGAGTTTCTGGCGCTTCGCCGCAGACAGCCGTTTTGAATCGTTTACACCCCAGATGATCGGCGTCGGCGGCAGGCAGACGGCGCACACGGTGAGCGGGCCGGCCACCGAGCCGCGCCCCACCTCGTCCACCCCGATCACAACTCCTCGCCCGCCGAGACGCGTCTGCATCTCATACATCGCGCGGACGCGCTCGCGCTCGAGGCGCTCGCGCTCGAGGCGCCTGAGGGCGACAGCGCGAGCCTTCTGCACCTGAATGCGCGGGTCATCTCGGTAACGATCGGCTATCGTCTGGATATCGTCGATGTCCGCACTCGAAAGCAGAGCGGCGACATGCGCCGCAGAGGCCGAACTCGTGAGATTTGCCATGAAGATCACCTTAAAAAAAACGGGCCGCCCCTGAAGGCGACCCGAAGCGACGGCTGATCGCGGCGCGATCAGCCGTGCCGCGATGCCGATCCCTAGCGCCTCTCTGGGATGCGCGCCGCCTTGCCGATTTTGTCACGCAGGTAGTAAAGCTTGGCGCGACGCACGCGACCGTGGCGAACGACCTCGAGCTTCGCGATCTTGGGACTATGAAGCGGAAACGTGCGCTCCACACCCACGCTGAACGAGATCTTGCGTACGGTGAACGTTTCGCGAGACGAACCCCCGCTCATGCGGATGACATCGCCCTGAAATATCTGGATGCGCTCGCGGTCTCCCTCCTTGATGCGATAGTGGACCTTGACGTTGTCTCCAACGCGGACCTGGGGGAGATCCTCACGGATCTGCTGCCGCTCGATTGCGCGAATGAAATCCATCTGCATTCCCTACTCCTCTAGAGGTGCCGGCACGCGGGCACGGCACATAGTTGAACAAACGAGATCATTATACGCGGACGCGCTCCGCCCGCAAGAAGAATCTCGCATGATTCGAGCATCCGAGCACAAAGGATGAGCGATCGGCGCATCAAATGATCGTGAAGCCGACGCGAGCCGAGCGCGCAGATAGAAAGCGGAGGCGTGCGAGACGCGTCGGGGCGCCCAAGCGGCGCCCCGACGATCAGATCTCCGATTCAACCGAAACGAACCGGTCGCGAGCTCACTTGTCCTGCGTGGAGAAACCCTGCTCGGCTTCCAGCTTCGCCTGGGCGGCCGCCAGACGCGCCACCGGGACGCGATACGGAGAGCAGGACACGTAGTCGACGCCGGCGACGTTGAACAGCTTCATGATGGAAGCCGGATCCCCGCCGTGCTCGCCGCAGACACCGCACATGAGGCCGTCTTTCGTCGCGCGGCTCTTGTCAACCGCCATCTTGACGAGCTCGACGACGACATCGTCGATCGTCTCGAAGGGATTGGACTCGAGAATCTTCTTATGCAGGTAGATAGGAATGAATTTCGCTTCGGCGTCATCACGTGAGAAGCCGAACGTCGTCTGAGTGAGGTCGTTCGTACCGAAGCTGAAGAAATCGGAGTGCTCCGCGATCGCATCCGCCACCATGCAGGCGCGCGGCAGCTCGAACATCGTGCCGACCGGTATGTCGAGCCGGATGCCGAACTCCTCGGCAACCTCGGCGACGACCCGCTCGATGACGGCTCGGGTCTGGACATGCTCCTGCGCGATGGCGACCAGCGGCACGAGCACCTCCGGATGAGGATTGAGCCCCTCGTCGCGCTTGAGACGCGCCGCTGCCGTCGCGATAGCGCGAACCTGCATGAGAGGCAGATCGGGGTAGACGATCGAGAGACGGACGCCGCGCAGGCCGAGCATGGGGTTGGATTCGACCATGCCGTCGATATCGCGAAGACGCTTCCTCAGCGCCTCGAGTTCGTCGGCGGGCGCGCCCTCGACCTCTCGCTTGGCGATTGCGACCTCGAGTTCACGCGGATCGTCCAAGAACTCGTGAAGAGGCGGATCGATGAGGCGAACCACGACGTCGCGTCCGTCCATCGTGCGAAACATCTGCAGGAAGTCATCGGTCTGGACTCGAAGCAGATCTTCGAGTGCCTTCGCCTTCACCTGTTCGTCATCGGTAAGGATGAAACTCTGGATGATGTTTTTCCGGTCACCCAAAAACATGTGCTCCGTGCGGCACAGTCCTATCGCCTCCGCACCGAACTCGAGCGCGAGCTTCGCGTCCGCGGGATTATCAGCGTTGACGCGCACGCGGTTCGGAGTGCCCTTCGAGCTGTCCATGCGGATCGTGTCGGCCCAACCGAGGATCGTCTCGAGATCCCCGGTCAGCTCCGGCGAGACGAGATCGACGGCTCCGAGCACGACGATGCCCGAGGTCCCGTCGATCGAGATGATATCGCCCTCATGCAAGACGATGTCCGCTCCGTCGACGCGCACCTCCTTGTTTGCGGCATCGATCGAGAACGATTCGACACCGCAGACGCACGGCGCGCCCATGCCGCGAGCGATGACCGCTGCGTGGCTCGTCTTGCCGCCGTGGCTCGTGAGTATGCCCTCGGCGGCGACCATGCCCTTGAGATCATCCGGATTGGTCTCCCACCGCACGAGGATGACCGGGCGACCCTCGTCGGCGGCTGCCACCGCGTCCTCGGAGGAGAACACGATCGCGCCCACGGCGGCCCCGGGGCTCGCGTTCAGACCGCGCGCGAGAACCTCGATGTCGCTGCCGGTGTCGAACTGCGGATGGAGCAGCTGGTCCAACTGGGCGGGGTCGATGCGGCTCACGGCCTCCTCGCGGGAGATCAGGCCCTCCCCGACCATGTCTATGGCGATTTTGAGCGCCGCGGACGCGGTGCGCTTTCCGACGCGCGTCTGGAGCATGTAGAGCTTGCCCTGCTCGATCGTGAACTCGATGTCGCACATGTCGCGATAATGGTTCTCGAGGATACCGAAGATGCTCTCGAGCTGCTCGCCAGCCTGTGCGAACACCGGTTTGATCTTGAGATCGGAGATGGGCTCGGTGTTGCGGATGCCCGCCACGACATCCTCGCCCTGAGCGTCGATGAGGAAATCGCCGTAGAACTCGCGTGTGCCATCGGCGGGGTTGCGCGTGAACGCGACGCCGGTCGCGGACGTCTCCCCCTTGTTGCCGTAGACCATGACCTGCACGTTCACCGCAGTGCCCAGATCGTCTGAAATGCCGTTCGCCTTGCGGTAGATGCAGGCGCGCTCGTTCATCCAGCTGCCGAACACCGCTTCGATCGCGAGTTTCAGCTGCAGTTCGGGATCGGTCGGAAACACGGCTTTGCCCTCGATCACGAGCTCTGGGTGCTCATCGGCGGAGATGTGCTCCGCGGCGATCTCCCTGAACTCGCAAACGAGTTCCTTCAGCTGCTCAGCTGTAAGCTCTGAGTCGCTCTTGACACCGGCGACCATGCGCTTCTCGGTGAGAGCGTTCTCAAAGTAGTCCGAATCGATGCCGAGAACGACATTCGAGAACATCTGAATGAAGCGGCGATATGAGTCCCAAGCGAAGTGCGGGTTTTTCGTCTGCTCGATAAGGCCCTGGACGGAATCGTCGTTGAGACCGAGATTCAAAACGGTATCCATCATGCCCGGCATCGAGAACGGAGCCCCGGAACGCACGGAGACCAGAAGCGGATCATGAGGATCGCCCAGGCTCTTGCCCTGCCGGTGCTCGAGATCGCGCGTCGCCGCATCGATCTCATCGAGCGTGCCCTCGGGCCACACGTTGCCGGCACCGGAATACTCGACGCAGGTCTGACAGGTGATGGTGAAGCCCCCCGGAACGGGAAGACCGATGCGGCACATCTCAGCGAGGTTGGCACCCTTGCCTCCGAGTGCGAACTTCATGCTGGCGCCGCCCTCGGTCACATCGTTTCCCTGCGCATCGGTGCCAAACCGATAGACTCTCTTCTGTTCGCTCACAGATACTCCCCCTTTCGGTGACGGCAGATGCCGCACCATCGTGATCTGACTCGACTCCTCAGAGGAGAGAGAGGAACCGGTCCTTCTACAACCATTTAATGATACGGCTTCTACCTCTCGGTACTGCGAAAAGCTCCGCCGCCGAGACTGATTTTGCGGCGAGCGGGTCATTTCGTGTGCACACTATGGAGCCCGCCTCGATCCTGCGGCCGCGCGGATCAATCGCGAGAAGTGTTTGCGGATCGCGATGCGCGGGCCGCCTTCACGGTCTCGAGATGACGCTCTATCTCGGATGCGGATTCCTCGATGGCCTTTCCGTCGGTGCGCACGATCATGCAGCCGAGCCGGCGCATGAGAGCGCGGGCCTCGTCCATCTCACGAGTGATCTCACTTGGATCCGCATAGCTGCCAGCCACCGCGCGCGCGAAGTCGTCACCCAGACGCCGGTCTCGGATGCCTGCGATGACATCGGTGGTCGAGAGCAAGCCGAACAGGTGAATCGGGTCGAGTTCGAACAGTGAAGCGGGCGGCTCCACGCCGAGTGCGAGCGGAATGTTGGCGACCTTGTAGCCCCTGTAGGCCAGATACATCGACAGCGGTGTCTTCGAGGTGCGCGAGATGCCCAGCAAGACGATGTCAGCTTCGGCGATGTCATCGGCGTTTCGGCCGTCGTCGTGCTCGACGAAGTACTCCATGCAGGCGATGCGCTTGAAATACTGATCATCGGTCCGATGTATGGACCCGGGGACTCCGTTGGGAATGGCCTGGGCGAGAATGGAGATCGTGTCTATGGCTGGCGCCATCAGATCGACCGAGGGAATCCGAAGCGCGCTCAGCAGGTTCACGACCTCGGCATGAAGCACCGGCTCGACGATCGTGTGAAATGCCGCCATGTGCTGCCCCGCCTCGATCCTGGGGACGAGATAGGCCTGAACCTGCTCGGCTGAGCGCACCTTCGGAAGCCGGTCGATCGCGATGATCCCCTCATCGAACTGACCGGCGGCGGCGCGCACCACCTCAAAGGCCGTGTCGCCCAGAGAATCGGAGATGACATGGACGTGGGGGACGTCCGCGGTGGGGCATGCTTCCATGATTGTACCTCCCTAGGGCCTGGCTGCCTGTCGCTTTCGCGCGAGCTCGCCGATATCGGCCACATCGGAGAACACGGCAACGAACCGGTTGAGCAGTTTGAGACGGTTCTCGCGCAGCGAGCGGTCCTCGTCCATGACGAGGACCTCCTCGAAGAATCGATCGACCGGAACCCGCAGCGCAGCCAAGGCGGAAAACGACCGGGCGTAGTCACGATCCCGCAGGGCCCGTGAGACCACGGCGCGCTCATCGTCGACCGCGAGCAGAAGCTCGATCTCGGCGGTACCCATGAGCGCGCGGTCGCACTCGATGCCGAGCGAGGGATCGGCGATGTGGCTCGCGCGCGCGTAGGCGACCGCCAGATCTTCGAAGGTGTCGCGATCGTGCTCGCGCGCCTCATCGAGAGCCAGGCAGCGGTCGATGAAATCGGCGGGTGAGATCACCCCGACCGAGGCGACGGCGCGGGCGGTATCCGGTGCCGCACCCTCCTCGCGGACGACGCCGACGAGCCTGTTGGCTATAAATGATCGAATCGCGGCCTCGACCGCATCGAAATCGAATTCAACCCCCTGCTCCGCATAGCCGCGCAGCGCTTCTTCTATGAGCGGAGCCAGATCGATCGGAAGCGTGTCGCGAGCGATGGCGATGATGCCGATGGCGGCCCGTCGCAAGGCATAGGGATCCGAGGAGCCCGTCGGCGCCTCGTCGGCGGCGAAGATGCCCGCGATCGTATCGAGCTTGTCTGCGATCGCGACGGCTGCCCCGATGACGGTCTCGGGCAGCGCGTCACCGGCGAAACGAGGCCGGTAGTGATCTCGAATCGCGACGGCCACCTCCTCGGGCTCACCGGCCGCACGCGCGTAATAGCCGCCCATGACCCCCTGCTGGCTCGTGAACTCCACGACCGCTGCGGAAACGAGATCCGCCTTGGCGAAGCGCGCCGCCCGGCAGGTGTCCGCGGTGCGCTGCGCATCGAATCCGGCGCGCTGGGCGATACGAGCGGCCAGCCGTTCGATGCGATCGGACTTCTGCAGCAGACTGCCGAGCCTCTTCTGGAAGCCGACGCGCTCGAGACGCGCGCGAAGCGTCTCGAGGGGCACATCGAGATCCTCATCGTAGAAGAACTTCGCATCGAAGAGTCGGGCGCGCACGACGCGCTCGTTGCCGGCGATGATCTCGCGCTCAGCGCTCAGCGGAGTGTTCGCGACGAGGACGAAGTTCCGCGTCAGACGGCCGTGTTCATCATAGAGCGGAAAGTAGCGCTGGTTGGAGAGCATGGAATCGCAGATGATCTCATGGGGCACATCCAAGAACGCCTCATCGAAGGAGCCGCGCAGCACGCGCGGGTACTCGACCAGGTTCACGACCTCCTCGAAGACCTTTCGCGGCATGTCCGCGCGCGCGCCGAGATCGCGCTCGATCTCGTGCACTCCCCGCTCGATGATATCGCGGCGGCGGCGAGCGTCCACGATGACGCCGGCATCCTCGAGCGTCCGCTCATAGGCATCCGCGCAGGACAGCTCCGGCTCGACGCCGAGCACGCGCAGCCCGCGGGTGCGCCGTCCCGCCTCCACGCCGGCGAACGAAAACGGAACCACCGTATCGCCAAGAAGCGAAACAAGCCACCGGATCGGTCGCGCGAAGCGTTCGGGACGCCTTCCCCATCGCTGGGAGCGCGGCCAGGACACGCGCGCGATCGCGGAGGGAACCGCATCCGCAAGGATGTCGCGAGCAGATCGAGGCGGGCACCAAACATCCAGAAACACGTAATCGCGACCCCCGTCATCGCGCACGACGAGATCGGCGGTCCGCGCATTGCGACCTCGCGCAAAACCCTCTGCGGCCTTTGTGGGCGCACCGGTGGAATCAAAGGCGATGGCGGCCGCCGGACCGCGAAGGCTCTGACACACCTCCTCTGTGGCCGCAGCGACATCGGCCACGATAACAGCCATGCGCCGAGGGGCGCAAAGCGTCCGGACGGGGCCATGGGCAAGTCCGGCGTCGGCGAGCCCGCGCTCGATGAGATCACCGAACTGCGCGCATGCTCGGTACAGAGGGTGAGCGGGAAGCTCCTCGCATCCGAGCTCGATTAGATAGTCGCGACCAGTCATGGCTAATCCTCGTCTCCCGGCTCACTCGAGCCGTGCCCGTTCTTTTTGATCCATGCCTCGCAGCACGCCTTGGCGAGCGTCCGAACCCGTAAGATCGAGGCCGTGCGCTCTGTAGCGGACAGCGCGGCGCGCGCGTCCAGAATGTTGAATGCATGCGAGCACTTGAGCACGCAGTCATATCCGGGCAACGGCAGGCCCGCGGACAGACATGAGAGGCATTCGGCCTCGTAATCGTCGAACTTCGATCTCATGAGAGCGACGTCGGCTACCTCGAAGTTGTAAGCGGAGAACTCTCGCTCGTTTTCCAGAAACACATCGCCGTAGGTCACGGTCAGGCCATCCGGCGAGCGACTCCAGATGAGATCGTAGACCGAATCGACCTTTTGGATGTACATCGCCAGACGCTCGAGGCCGTAGGTGATCTCCACGGGAACCGGGTCGCACTCGATACCTCCCACTTGCTGGAAGTAGGTGTACTGCGTGACCTCCATGCCGTCGAGCCACACCTCCCAGCCGAGGCCCCAAGCGCCGAGCGTCGGACTCTCCCAGTCGTCCTCCACGAAGCGGATATCGTGCTCGGCCGCATCGATGCCGATCGCGGCAAGCGAATCCAGATACAGCTCCTGGCTGCGTTCGGGAGCCGGCTTCATGATGACCTGGAACTGGTAGTAGTGCTGCATGCGGTTGGGATTCTCGCCGTAGCGTCCGTCAGCGGGTCTGCGGCATGGCTGCGCGTAGCAGGCACGCCAGTCATCCGGACCCAGGGAGCGCAGCAGCGTCGCGGTGTGAAACGTTCCCGCACCCACCTCGCTGTCATAGGGCAGAACGATGGTGCAGCCCTGATCGGCCCAGAACCTCTGAAGGTTCGAAATGATATCCTGAAAAGAAAGCGATGAGTCTATCATAGCTGGCGAACCCCTTGGCTGTTGCGTGCGATACGGTTGAATATGGTAGCCCATCGCGCGCTCTGCCGGCACAAGAAATCTGGACAAAGGCCCGCGAGCCGCATGTGCGCCCTCGACCTCCTAGGGCATTCCAAACCTCGACAGCGGCCAGTACCGGATGAAAACCGAGCCGACCAAGTCGTCTTCGGGCACCGGGCCGAAAAACCTCGAATCGGAGGAGTTCTCGCGGTTGTCGCCCATCAGCCATACCTGTCCATCTGGAACGGTGAGGGGGAAGGAGATGCTCGTCCCCGGAGCGTGGTTCGGGAGCGGTGCTGAGACGCCCTTCGCATACGGCTCCTCGAGCTCGATGCCGTCGACGCAGACATGCCCATCTTTGAAATCAACGGTCTGACCTGCAGTCGCAATGACCCGCTTCACAAGTATCTCATGGCTCGACGCGAGATCGAGATTGCGAAAGACCACGATGTCCCCGCGCTTGACATGGATCCCGAACTCCTTGGTGAGCTTCTGCACGAAGATCTGATCGCCAGTTTTGATCGTGGGCTCCATCGAGCCCGTGGGCACGCTGAACGGCTCCGTCACAAAGGTGCGCGTGAAGACGAACAGGCAGAATGCCGCAACCAATAACGTGATCCACTCTAGTGCGCTGCGCAGAACGGAATGCCGCTTAGATGCCAATGGATGCTCCTATCTACCGTTTTCGCAGGTCACATGATAGCACGCGAGGAGCTCGTTCGCGCGAGTGCGCTCCTGATCCGTGAGATCCGCTCCATCTACGAGGTCCGGTCGGCATCGACAGGTGCGCTCGAGGGCGCTCGCGCGTCGCCAGGCGGCCACGCGCGCGTGATCGCCTGAGAGCAAAACATCCGGAACGTCCATACCGCGAAACGAAGCGGGACGGGTGTACTGGGGATACTCGAGCAATCCCCCGAGCCGGCCAGCGGAGAACGACTCCTCGCGTGCGCTCTGCTCGTCGCCGAGCGCACCGGGAAGAAGGCGCACGATCGCGTCGGTCACGACCATGGCGGCGAGCTCGCCGCCTGTGAGGACGTAATCCCCGATTGAGATGCACTCGTCGCCCCAAGCGAGCGCGCGCTCGTCGATGCCCTCGTAGCGTCCGCAGACGAACAGGATGCGCTCGCGCGCGGCGAGGCGCTCGGCACCGTGCTGCGAGAACCGCTCGCCACAGGGCGTGAAGAACACGACGTGGGGTCTCGGCCCATGCGCTCCGATCGACTCGATCGCTTCGATGAGCGGTTCGGCCTTCATCAGCATGCCCTGCCCTCCGCCGTAGGGCTCATCGTCGACGCTGCGATGCCGGTCGTGGGTCCAGTCACGCAGATCATGCGCGCGAAAATCGAAGATCCCCGCACGTCGGGCGCGGCCGACGATCGAGGTGGAAATCACGGTCTCGAACATATCGGGAAATACGCTCAAGGCCTCGATCAGCACAACGAACCTCCTCTTTCGTTCGCAGACAGCAGCCCGTCCATGAGATGGACGCGGATGGGTCCCTCATCAGGTATCCCCAAGATGACCCGTTCGATGACAGGAACGAGAACATCACCATATCCCGTTCCCGAAACCGTCCAGACATCATGCGCGGGCGTGCTCAGGATCTCACGCACCTTCCCTATCTCCCCCGCCCGATCATCCAAGACGGTGCGCCCGAGCACGTGGGCAACCGAAACCTCCAGCGGGCCCGGATGAATGTCCCTGCGGCGAGCGAGCACATAGCAGCCGCGCAGAGATTGCGCATCGGCGATCGTATGAGCGCAGGAGAAGCGCACGAGCGCCCCAGCGGATGACTCGGTGAGCCGCTCGACTCGACAGAAGCGATCGCGGTCGAGGGCGGGCGGCGTCAACGCGACCTCGAGCCCCTCATAGAGCAGCATGGAGAGACCTTGCAGCGGAACTGCAACGACCTCTCCTTTGGAACCGTGCGCGCGCATGATTCGCGCGATATTTCTATATGCGACGCTCAATGCGGCTAACCGACGACCTCGACCTCGACGGACGTCTCCAAGCGGGCGGCCAGGGCCCGTGCGAGCGTGCGGATCGCCTTGATCGTGCGGCCGCGTCGACCGATGACCTTCGCGATGTCGCCGTCGGCGACGCTCACCTCGATCGTGGACGCATCCTCGCTGTCGATGACCTCGAGGCTCACCGAATCCGGCTCGTCAACGATGCTCACAACGAGGTACTCGACCAGATCGGCGACGCGATCGGAAAGGACCGCCTCCCCTGCCAGCGCTTCGTCCTGAGAGGGATCGGTGCGGGCAACGTCCTTCTCGGCGACGTCATCTGTCAAGATGTCGGAGACGGTCTCGTGATCTTCTGCCACGACGACTACTCCTCGGAGCCCGCGGCGACGGGAGCGGCGGCATCGGCAAGCTCCGCCTCGGCCTCCTTGGCGCGCTGCTTCTTTGACTTCTTTTGCACGGGCGCGGTCTTCTCGCCCTGCTGAGCAGCTCTCACCAGCGCCGCTACGGCATCGGTGAGCTGGGCGCCCTTGCTCTGCCAAGCTTGGATCTTATCAAGGTCGAGGCTGATCACCTTCGGGGTGGTGAGCGGGTTGTACCTGCCGACCTCCTCGATGAGGCGGCCGTCGCGCGGAGAACGCGAATCGGCGACGACGACGCGGTAATACGGGCGCTTCTTTGAACCGTGACGGGAAAGACGAATCTTGACTGCCAATGAAAACTCCTCCAACCATGCAGCATGCCAGCTGCGACAACAGAAAAACGAGCTGTAATGATACGCCAACGGCCGGAGCAGGTGAAGCCTCGTCGTGAAACTTCTTCGGTATAACCGCAGACGTGCCCTATACTACACGTTTTTCCCTCAGGTGCAACGCGCGATCGCTGAGCGTCGGCATCCCGGCGCGATATGTCACGATACCGGGGGAGCGACGCGATCACGTCGGTGCGGCCTCGGCCCTGCGCGCCCCGGGGATCGGTACCGTCGCGAAAGATTGCGACCGTCCTCACAGAGTTGAAATCGCCACAAGGCGGGATTGCTGTCATCGCCGCGGGCTTGATACGGTCGCAAAAGCGCGTATCTGGTAGAGAAATTCCTGAGTGACCCCCTGTTTTATGGTAAAAATACGCGCATCTGCGCACGGTGGGTCAGTCATCCTGCTGCGCCGACGGACTGAGCGGTCGGATACGAGCGGCGGACGGCGTCGGTCTCTCCGTCCCACGGCCAGCCGACCCGGTGCGCCCGTCGTCCCCGGCGCGCGATCGCGCGCTCGCGATCCCCTCTGATGCGCTACCGGCTTCGCTCGCACTGGAAGCTATACCCTATCGCACTGGAGATTTTACCCCAAAGCATAACCGAATCCGATTGAGCGACCACGGCCGCGATGGCCCATCTTGCGTTATACTGCAACAATGAGCGAGATCGAACATACATGCGCTTTTCCCCTTGATCGGGGAGCCGGCAACAACCTTTTCGGGTGCTGGCTGGGACCGGCGATCGGCCTTCTGGACCTCGATGCGTTCTTCGCGAGCGTCGAGCAACTGGATCATCCCGAATGGCGCGGCAGGCCCCTCATCGTCGGTGGAGACCCAGAAGAGCGCGGGGTGGTCTCCACCGCCTCATATGAGGCGCGAAGGTTCGGCGTTCATTCCGCCATGTCTTCCGCGCAGGCGCGCAGGCTGTGCCCCGATGCGGTCTGGACGCATAGCCATTTCGATCGCTATCGGGAGCTGAGTGGCAAGGTCATGGACATCCTCGCGGATGAGACGCCCTTTGTCGAACGCGTCTCCATCGACGAGGCTTTCTTCGACATCACACCGGGTCGCTACTCCTGCGAGAGTCCGCTTGAGATCGCCGAGCGCATACGATCACGCGTGAGCGAGCTGGGAATCACGTGCTCGATCGGACTGAGCACGAGCAAGACCGTCTCCAAGATCGCAAGCGAACGCGACAAGCCGCGCGGCCTCACCGTCATCCTTCCTGGAACCGAGAAGGCGTTTCTGCGGCCGCTGAGCGTGCGGGCGATGAGCGGGATCGGCGCCTCGGCCGAGGCGGCGCTCAAGCGGGCGGGCATCCACACGCTCGGGCAGATAGCCGACGCCTCACCAGCTGTGCTCACCTCGGTATTCGGCTGCCACGCCGAACGCATGCGCCTGAGAGCCAAGGGAGAGGAGCGAAGCCCTGTCTCCCCTGTCGATGCCTCCGATGAGATCAAATCAGTGAGTTGCGAGCGGACATTCGCCACAGATCTCACGGAGCGCTCCGATGTCGACGCGGCGCTCGCCCTGCTCGCCGAATCGGTGGGCAGGCGCCTGCGCCGACACGGGCTTGCGGGTCGCACCGTTACCGTCAAGGTCAAGTTCTCATTCGGCCAAGGCAGAACCGTCCAGCGCAAACTGCCTCATCGCACCGACGACGAGAACATCTTTATTCCAGTGGGTCGCGCGCTCATCGACACGTTCTGGGGTCCGGGAATCCATGTGCGGCTGCTCGGAGTCGGCATCAGCGATTTCGAGCGCGCTGAGGGTATTCAGACGGATCTGTTCACCGAGGTGGATGATCGCGGTGCGGTAGCGAGTCCGCGACGTGATCTGTCCGTCGCCATCGATCAGGTGCGGGAGAAGTACGGCTCCGACGTCGTCGGCTACGGGCGCGCCGCGCGCTTCGACAATGGAGGTCAGAGAAGACACTGACCTCTTCGATGCCGTCGAATCAGAACGTCTGCGCCCTACATGAGCTCGATATCGAGAGTTGGCGCATCACTCCAGAGCCTCTCCAAACCGTAGTGCTCGCGAGCCTCGGGCGTGAAGACGTGCACGATCACCGCGCCGTAGTCCATGAGTATCCACGTGCGCTCCGCGCGCCCCTCGATCGAGAGGGGACGCTCGCCGGTCGCTTGCGCGACCCGCAGCTCGACCTCGTCGACGACCGTGTCGGCCAGACGGTTGTTCGAAGCGGTGGCGATGACGAAATAATCGGTCACATCTGAGCGCTCGCTCAGATCGAGTGCGATGACGTCTTCGGCTTTCTTGTCGAAAGCCGCCTGAGCGGCGACGCGGGCGACTTGTTCGGCAGCCACACCACTGCTGGAGAGCGAGGCTGCGCGACGCTCGACAGCAGGCTGTCCGAGCTCATCGTCCTTTCGGGGCAGTTCCTCAAGTCCTTCAACTTGCTCTGATGAGTTCTCCTCAATCATGAATCGCCTTTCTGAAATATCGTGGCGTAGCGGTTGTAGCTCTCGATCGCCAAAGGATATACGTAGCGGCCGGACTTGATCACGAAGGCGAGAGCTTCGGTCAGGCATGCGAAGAACACCTCTCTGAGACTCGCCTGGCCCACCATGGCGCGAAGTCTGTCTGCATACTCGCCGCGCCGGCCGGGCTCTATGCCATCGGCGATGAAGACCACCATGTCGAGCGCGCTCATGTCCGGTGCCGCCGTCGTATGACGCGCCACAGCTTGGAAGACCTCGTCCGGAAGCTCGGGAAAGAGCTCTTGCAACTCGACCGCCGCGACCGGGCCGTGAAGCAGCGGGGCAACCAAGAGGGGCGGGCCTGAAAGCGGAACACCGTAGCGCGCGGCTCGAGCAACCAGCTCCTCGTAGCTCAGCAGTCTGTCCCAATCGTGGATGAGGCCGGCGGCGGTCGCCGCGAATACGTCTGCGCCGTATGTCCGCGCGAGAGCTTCGGCCGTATCGGCGACGCGCAGGGAATGCTCCTCGCGACGCCGATCACTGGCCAGACGTACAGCGAGAAGTTCGCGGATCCTGCGGATCACCGCTTCTTGTTCCATGCTCATCGGTGCTTCATCAGTCTGCGGCACATAGCCCCCTTTCATATACGAGTATCCCCCTCATCGGGGCAGCCGTCGAGGTACAGCCTGTTTTTTCGTATGAAACCGATAACCGACTCGGACGTGAGGTAGCGCACGCTCTTGTTCGCCCTCACACGCGCGCGAATGTTCGTCGAGCTGATCGCGAGCGCCGGGATCTCGATATAGCGAACATCGAACGGGAACCCGGATGCCTCGATGCGCTCCTGCGCCTGAGAGATATCATAACCCGGCCGAGTGGCCGCGATGAGCGTCGCCAGACCGGCGATCTGCTCCGCATCGCGCCACGAGACGATATCCAGAATCGCGTCGGCGCCGGTTATGAAAAAGAGCTCGACATCGGAAGCGTAATAGTCGCGCAGGGCGCGCAGCGTGTCAACCGTGTAGGTGATGCCCTTCCTGTCGATCTCGAACCGGCAGGCGTAGAATGCCGGGTTTGCCGCAGTGGCCAGCACCGTCATCGCATAGCGGTCCTCCGGGGTCGAAACCGACTTCCCGCGCTTGAACGCTGGGGAGCCCGCGGGCATGAACAGAACGAGATCCAGTTCGAGCGCTTCACGCGCCTGCTCTGCCGTGACGAGATGACCGTAGTGAATGGGGTCGAACGTGCCGCCCATGATGCCCAGACGGCGCTCGCGTCCGCAGGCCGAAGGGAGCGGACCCATGCTCGGAAGGCCCTGCGGCACACGAGCGCTCAAGGCCTGCTCCTCGACGCGTTCGCTCGATCGTCCTCGGCAGATCCCATGGATTCACCCTGATCATCGGCGAGGTCTGCTCCCCTCGCCGCGCAGTCCTTTGCCTGGTCGGCGTCCTCCCATCGATCCCGCGCGTCCTCGAAGGGCTCCTCGGAGCCTTCGAACTCGAACGCGCGCGCACCGATGCGCACCTCATCGCCCGCGCCGCAACCGGCTGCCTCGAGCGCGGCGTCAACTCCAAGCTGAGAGAATCTGTGCTGCAGATAAAGCAGGGCCTCCTCGTTGTCCCATTCGGTCTGGACGACCAGACGCTCGACTAGGGTGCCGCGCACGCGAAACGCGTTGTCGCTCTCCCTCTCGACGGTGAAGTGCCGCTCGCGAGCCCGACGACGCCGCTCCCAGATGTCGTCTTGAATCTCCATCGGCTCGTGCTGCTCGCTCACGAGTTCGCGACGGAGCTTTTGGATCTCCTCGCCGCAGGCGAGCATGAGCGTGCTCAGATTCGCGCCCGTGGCCGCGGAGACGGCGAAAAAGCGCCGACCGTCCGCCAGTGCAGCCATCTTGAGTCGTTCGATGCGCTCGCTCATGCCCGATGCGTCGCACTTGTTCGCAACGACGATCTGCGGACGCCGAGCGAGCTCGGAGGCGTAGCGAGCGAGCTCCTCGTTGATGATGCGGTAATCCTCCACCGGATCTCGTCCCTCGAGACCGCCGCTGATGTCAACGACGTGCATGATAAGCGCCGTGCGCTCGATATGTCGCAGAAACTGATCGCCGAGGCCGCGCCCCTCGCTCGCACCCTCGATCAGCCCGGGAACATCGGCCACGACATAGGAGTACTCACCAGCGCGAACCATGCCGAGATTGGGCACCAGGGTCGTAAAGGGGTAGTCGGCGATCTTGGGACGCGCCGCGCTCATGTGCGCGATCAGCGAGGACTTGCCGACGCTTGGCATGCCGACGAGAGCGGCATCGGCCATGAGCTTCATCTCCAGCTCGATCCAATGGTCGTCGACCGGTTCGCCCAGCTGCGCGAAGGCCGGCGCGCGTCTGACCGAGGTCACGAAGTGCGTGTTGCCCAGCCCTCCGGTGCCGCCCGGTGCCACGACGACGCGCTCGCCGTCGCGCGTGAGATCCGCGAGATCGAGCGCGGGCTCCATGGTCTGGGGATCCAGCTCGCGCACGATCGTGCCGACGGGTACCCTGAGCACGAGGTCCTCTCCGTTTCTGCCGTGTTTGCGCGCTCCTTGGCCATGTGTTCCGCGTTCTGCGCGGAAATGGTGCTTGAAGCGGTAATCGATGAGAGAGGAGAGCTGAGCGTCTGCCTGGATGATCACGCTGCCGCCGTTCCCGCCGTCTCCGCCATCGGGTCCGCCCTTCGGCACGAACGCCTCGCGCCGAAACGACATGCAGCCGGCGCCCCCATCGCCGCCGCGCACGTTGATGCGGCTCAAATCGGTAAACTGCGACATCTCAACTCTCTTCCGATACGACGGGAGACCCCGAGTCTTCGCCCCGGGGTCTCCTGCAGATGCTCTATGAGTAAATGGACGCTAGGCGTTCTCGAGAGGGCGCACGTTGACCCGGTGCTTGACCCCGCGCGTGAAGTCCACCACACCGTCGATGAGAGCGAACAGCGTGTCATCCTTGCCTCGTCCGACGTTCACGCCGGGATGGATATGCGTACCGCGCTGTCGAACGAGTATCGTGCCGCAGCGCACCGTCTGTCCGGCGAAGCGCTTCGTACCGAGGCGCTGAGCGTTCGAATCGCGTCCGTTGCGGGAGGAACCAAGTCCCTTTTTATGTGCCATGTGATCTACCTACCCTTTCGAATTCGAGCGCGTTACTCGGCGACGGCTGCCGCGGGCTCCTCTGCGGTCTTCTTTGCGGCACGAGATGTGGCCTGGATCTTCGTGATCCTGATGCGACTCAGTTGCTGCCGATGACCCTTGAGGCGATGGTAGCGCTTGCGCTTCTTGAACTTGAAGACAAGCTGCTTGTCGCCGAGGAAATGCTCCAGGATCTCTGCGGTGACCTTGGCGCGACCGAGCTTGGCGGGATCGGTGACGATCTTCTTGCCATCGTTCAGAAACGAGACGGGCAACTCGATCTTCTCGCCCGCGGCGCCCTCGATCCTCTCGACGGTGATGATGTCATCGGTGGCGACCTTGTACTGTTTGCCGCCGGTTGAAACGATTGCGTACATTCTTTTACCCTTCATGCATGAGGTAGTGCAACAGCGGACTATGGTAACAGCTACGCAAACCCTCGTCAACGAGAAACATCCACATTTCACCTGCCTACTCAGAAGCGGTGAGGGATCCGTTGGCACGGGTGCCCGCGCTCTGCGGATCCGGGAGCGCGGGCACCAAGATCCCGTGCTCGTCCTCCCCTGTCTGCAGCGTCCGCTCGATCTCGCAGCTCTCGATGATCATGTGCGCACGCGGTCCCGCCGTCAGATGGTCCACGGGCTCATCGAGGCCTTGAGCGCGCCCGATGCTCTGATCGATGGCGGCGAGAACGATGTCGGGACGCAGCGAACCAGCGCTCCCCGCGCGCGTCTCGAGCTCGATGCGCACCGCGCCCTCCGTCTCGGAGGCGCTGACGCGCCAGCAAGCAAGCGTCCGGTCCAGATCGAGCCGCTTGCGCTTCGCACCGCGCAGATAGCAGATCTGCCCGGCGGATGCGATCTCGGTGAGGGCGCGATTCCAAGCAGCGAGGTCAACCGAGAAGCCCTCACGCGGACGCACCTCGACGCTATAGCCGATACGCGTGAGAGACACCGTGAGAGCCGCGGCCCTCACATCGATGTAGCCGGCTCGAACCGGAGCGAGCCCCTCAGGTGTCGCGTGCCTGAGCGCATCCAGGGCCCGATCCGTCCTGACCCGCTCGGAGAGCCACAGATCGTACAACTCGCACCTCGATGATGCGCCAACCGGCAGCGCCGAGCAGAAGGCGATGCGCATGTGCGGGGAGAGCCCCTGCGTGACGGCATAGGGCAGGCCCGCGCGACGCACGCTGCGCTCGATCGTGCGCAGCACCTCGGGATGACCGAGATAGCGCAGACGTCCCTGCTTGACATATCGAACGCGCAGACGGAAGGGAAGTTGATCGCTCATGAGCGCTCGCCAGCCAGCGCATTCGCGACTCCAAGAGCCCCGCAGACGCCGCAGCCGCTACAGGAGCCCCGCGTGCAGTCCGGCGTCGTCATCTCCGCCTTGGCCCGGCGGTACTCCCGCTCAAGAAAGCTGCGCGACGCGCCGGTGCTCACATGCTCCCAAGCGAGTCTGTCGCTCAGCGCGAACGGAGTGCAGGCGATCTCGACGAGATCTGAACCGAGCTCGGTGGCCGCTGCGCGCCAGCGGCTGAGATCGAACTGCTCGGTCCAAGCGTCGAAGCGCGCGCCGCGGCGCCATGCCCCCTCGATGACATCGGCCATGTCGCGGCCGGCGCGCGAAAGAGCGGCCTCCACAAGCGATGCATCCGCATCATGGCAGCTCACGCGAACGGCGCGATCCCCGACGCTGTCGAGCAGAAGGCGCTGGCGGCGCCTCACCTCGGCGTCTTCGAGCCGCGCGCACCACTGAAATGGTGTGGAGGCCTTCGGTACGAACACCGAAACAAAGACAAAGACCTGAACGGCGGCGCGCTGCGCGGGACGCACGGCGGCTCGAGCGACGTCGGCGGCGCGCTGGGCCAACCCGGCGATCGCGACGATATCCTCATCCCGCTCACCGGGCAGCCCCATCATGAAATACAGCTTCACACGGCGCCAGCCGGCTTTGAAAACACGGGTGATCGCCTCATCGAGATCGCGCTCGGTGACGTTTTTGTTGATGATGTCGCGCAGGCGCTGGCTTCCGGCCTCCGGAGCGAACGCGAGGCCGCCGCGATTCTCACCACCAACTGCAGCGAGAGCCATGTCGGCACCGAAGGCGTCCAGACGCTGAGAGGGAATGGAGACAGATATGCCGGACCCCTCGTAGCGACGGTTGAGTCGCTCGAGCACGTGCGCGCACATCGAGTGATCTGTTGTTGACAGCGAGGCGAGCGACACCTCGCCATAGCCCGTCTCGGATAGGCCGCGCGCCACAGCCGAGACGATCTGATCGGCGCTGCGCTCGCGCACCGGACGGTATGCCATGCCGGCTTGGCAGAATCGGCAGCCCCGCGCGCAGCCGCGAAGCACTTCGATTGAAAGGCGATCGCACACGGTTTCGACGTAGGGCACGACTGACTGAGCGACGGGATCGGTGGCTCCGAAATCGGCGAGGACGCGACGGACCACGGTGGTCGGAGCCTGCTCTTCGGCACGCGGGACGGCGAAGCCGTGAGGGGTGCACGGACTCCGATGGCTGATCTCATAGAGCGCGGACACGTAGCACCCTGGTATCCGGGCGAGCGCGCGCAGCGTCTGCTGCCGCGTCGCCCCCTTATCGCGCAGCCGTTCATGCGCCCGGGCGACCTCGACGATGGACTCCTCGCCCTCGCCGATGAGGACCGCGTCGAAGAACGGCGCGATCGGCTCGGGGTTGAAGACGGCGGGACCGCCGGCGATGACAAGCGGATCGTCCTCGCCTCGATCGGCTGCGCGAAGGGCTATCCCTGCGAGATCGAGAACCTCGAGGCAGTTCGTCGCCGCCATCTCATGAGGCAGATGGATCCCCACGAGATCGAAGGACGACACCGGTGCCGACCCCTCCGACGACAGCAGCGGCACACCTGCGGCGCGCATCGCGTCGGCCATGTCGATCCAAGGCAGATAGCCGCGCTCACAGCTGATGTTCTCCTGTGAGTTCAGCACGGCGTACAGGATGGAGATCCCCTGATTCGAGAGACCGACCTCGTAGATGTCCGGATGGATGAGACAGACTCTATAGCGGGCCTCACGCTGCGAGAGCGACCCCCATTCGTGGTCTATGTAGCGGCTCGGCTTCTCAACGTGCTCGAGCAGGGGCTCGAGCTCAGAGAAACGGTCTTCGTAGACGACTCGCACCTTCGCCTACGCGCCCTCCGCGGCGGAGCGGCCGCGCTTCGCTGCGATCTTGGCGAGCGAGCCGGCCCCGGGCGCGATCAGATCGCGCGCGCGGCGATACGCCGAGCGGATCACGTGGTTGAGCGGGCCATAGTCCACATCGCGCTCGTAGAGCGCCGTCAGCGCCCGTCCCATGCCATAGGTGCCCGCACCAGCGACAAGGGCTCCGGTCAAGATGTTAGCGCGGGGCATCCGAGCGCCTATCGCACGCGCCGCACCGCGCAGCCCGAGCCCTGCGACGACCACCGCGGCTATCTCGTAGCCGCGCTCCAATCTCAGACCCTTGCCGTGCACCGCCGCCAGATTGAGCGCCATCTCGATCTGAGCGAGCGTCATGATCGGATAGTTCGCCCCGGGCATGAACACCATCGCGCCGGTCAACGCATTCGTGACCGCGGTCGCCCGGGTGATGCGCTCAGATGCAACGGGCCGCATGAACGAGAAGTTGGCGGCAAGCGCCGATGCCTTATCGGATCGCTCCAGAATCCAGTGCGCGAGACCCTCGAGCAGATGCTCGCGATCGTCCGAGGCCACCAGTCCGAGCGCGGGCGTGTCCTCGCGGATAAATGGAACCTCGGAGGCGGATCGCGCAGCGACGACGACGGGGGCGCCTGTGATCACCAAGCGTCTCACGGCGTCCTCGAGCCCCTCCGAGCCACCCGAGACGACGATGATCGCATCGGTGTCCGAGCGCGGGGCGGCGTTCCGGTCGCCCAGACGCGCGACGCGGACGATCCCACCTGTCGTCTCGGGCACAAGGGCGTCACGCAGCGCCTCAACCACAGCAGGCGAGGCGGTGTCGTCCACATACACGCCGATGCGCACGGACATGCCCGCCCCCTTCTTCGCCGCCGATCCGATTCTGAGACCCTTGATCAACTTGCTCGCTGAAATGCGCATGTCGGTGCTCCTTCGCTATCTTGACACGTGATGACGCCAGATCGATTGGACGAGCCCGACGGCCATGCACTGAATGATCATGGACGACGAGCCGAAGCTGATGAACGGGAGCGGTATTCCCGTGATCGGCATGAGACCGATGCACATCCCAACGTTCTCGAACACCTGAAACGTCCACATGCCTACGATACCCACGCAGACGAGCTTCATAAAAAGATTATCCGTCTTCACGGCCACTCGAATAGCCGACAGGATGAGCCATGCGAACAGCACAAGCAAGAGAAACGCTCCGATGAAGCCGAACTCCTCGGAGAGCAGCGCGAATACGAAATCGGTCTGCGCCTCCGGGAGAAACCCCGAAACGGCCTGCGAGGCACCCCCGATGCCCTTGCCGAAGAAACCCCCGGATCCGACCGCTATGAGCGCCTGTTGCAGGTTATAGCCCGCACCGGAGGTGTCCTTCGAGGGATCCATGAACACGAGGAGGCGATTCATCTGGTAATCCTTGATGAGGGCGAAGTGGTCCCCGAACATGCTGTGCATGATGGAGTTCGTCGCCAGCACAAGCGAGATGAGGCCGGCGAGCAGGGCGATCGTAGAGAGGACCCACTCCTTTTTAGCACCGCTCATCATGATGACGATGGCACCGGCGAACAGGACGATGATCGCCGATCCCAGATCGCGCAAGGCGATGATCGCAAGCACCGGCACAGCGAGCATGCCGCATAGCTTCAGATAGTCGCGCACCGTGTCGATCTTGCCGTTGTACTGCGCACCCAAGGCGGATATGAACATGATGGTGACGATCTTGACGAGCTCGACAGGCTGAAACGTCAGACCGATGAGAGGAATCTTGATCCAGCCCGTCATGCCCTTCGCGCTATAGGAGAGCCCGGGGACGTATGGTGAGAAGATCAATATGATATCGATGACGATGAGCACCGTGGAGAGATTCGCCAGGTTCCTGAAGTCGAACCGCCATACCCCCACCATCGCGATCAGACCGATTCCGATGCCGAGAAGCTGTCGGGGAAAGGACGCCTCGGGTATGGACAGCGACGCCGTCCATATGACAAGCGCGCCGTAGCTTATCAGCGCGAGAGAGGAAACCAAGACGCTTGGGCTCACCTGACGTCGCCAGCTGTTCTTCGAGGAGCTGATACGACGGTTGACGCGCTTGAGGCTCCCTTGGGATGAGACGGCATGCGAGGGCGCATAGGCCATGAGCAAACCTCCCTTCTATCTGGTGCTGTTATCGACGGCGCTCGAGCCATCGGGAGAATCGTAGATGACACCGAGCACGTCGCGTACGGCGCGAAGCGCCGTGGCCGAGCCCCCGCCGCCCTGTTCGAGCAGGGCGACGACGACGTATTTCGGATCGGGCGCCGGAGCATAGGCGCAAAACCAGGAGTAGTCATCCTCGTTGGACTTCTCGCCTGTGCCGGATTTTCCCGCGACCTCCACGGGAAGGGATTTGAAGTGCGATGCGACATCGGAGCTCGACCCGTAGATCATGTCATGAAGTCCCTGTTTGACAAGGGCCAGATTCGACTCCGCGTGGATCTTGGCGCGCAGGCGCTCCTTTTTACCGTCATCGTTATAGCGAAAGGCATCACCTTGGCCGTCACGAGCGACCGCTGAGAGGAGCACATGCGGGGTGTACTCGACTCCGCCCATCGCAACGCCCGCATAGACCACGGCCATCTGCAGCGGCGTCACGAGAATGTCACCTTGACCGATGGCGATGTTCGTCATGTCACCGGGGTTCCAAGCGCGATCCTGATCCGACCAGCTGGTGAAATAGCTCTCCTTCCAAGCGCTGTCGGGAATGCGTCCGACGCCCTCGCTTGGAAGATCGACGCCGGTTTTGGCACCCAGCCCCCAGCGGCGAAACACCTCCTGAAGCCCCTCGGGGTTGTCCTTGTTGTCATAGAACCCCTTGCCGATGTCATAGAAAACCGGATCGCACGAGTTCGCGAGACCGCTTTCCAGATTCATCGTGCCGTGTCCCGTGCGCAACCAGCAGTGCTTCGGGTTCGCCTCGCCGTTTCCGGTCCAGGTTCCCGTGCACACGGTCGTACGACCCTGGGGATACACGCCGTACTCGAGACCCGCGAGCGATGAGAGCACCTTTATGGTGGAAGCCGACATGTACTGGCCGCCCACGGCGCGATTGAGCAGCGGCGTGCCGCTCTCCTTGCTGGACAGCTCATCCCAGACATCTGGCGAGATGCCGCCGATGAAAACCGACGGGTCGAAGCGCGGCTCGCTGGCGAGGCCCAAGATCTCGCCATTGGTGCAGTCCAGACACAGGCACGCACCGTTTCCGGCGTGACGTTGGCCCGAGCGCTTCGCGAGCTCGATCGCGTTTGCGAGCGCCTTCTCGCAAGCCTGCTGGATCTTGAGATCAAGTGTCAGCTTGATATCGGAGCCGGGTTTCGCGGGAACCGATCCCGATTGACCCGTGATGTTGCCAGCGGCGTCAACGGTCACGGTCTGCTCACCGCGAACGCCCTGCAGAAGACCCTCATATTGAATCTCGACGCCCGCTTGGCCGACGATGTCACCGGACTGATAGCTGATCTTGTCCGAAGCCGAATCGTCCTTGCTGGCTTTGAGCTGCTCCTGTGAGATGGTGCCCGTATAGCCCAGCACGTGCGCAGCCGTCTGGCCCTGGGGGTAGATCCGCTCCGTGCGCTCATCGATGAGGACACCGGGGAACTCGCCCGCATGCTCCTGAATGTAGGCGATCGTCGAGCGGCGCACATCCACCGCGATGGTGTGACGGCTCTGGGCGCCCTCCGAGTTGTTCTGAATCTTGCGAAGCGCGGCGACATAGGGCATGCCCAGCACGTTGGCGAGATGGCGAACGACGACGGCGTCCTCGGCCAGATCGCGATACGCCGCGACGGTGAGCGAAGCGCGGTTGGAAACCAGCGGCACGCCGTTGCGATCGAGAATCCTGCCGCGCGGGGCCGGGGTGGTGACGGTGCGCGTCTGATTGCTCTTCGCCTTTCGCTCGTAGTAGTCCGAGCTCACCATCTGCATGCTCCACAGCTTGGCGGCCAGTGCGCAGAACATGGCCCCCAGCCCCGCGCTCAGCAGGGTGAAACGACCCTTGAAGGTGACAGCCGGAGTGCTCCCCTCCCCTTCGGCGGCGCGCGGACGCGTGCCGCCGTGCGTATCGAAGGTGAATCTGCCCGAGTACCCGCGCAGGAACAGAAGAGATCCCACGATGGCGGCGACGAGTATCGCTGCGGCGATGATGACAACAAGCTGAGCGTCCACGTCGCGCCCCCTATCGCCTTTCCTTGAGACGAACGCTGCGCAGACGCCGCGCGCCCGCGCGCTTGGCGTTGCCGGAGCCCTTGACGAACAGGAAGGGGACCGCGATGAGAGCGGTCAGGATCGCTGAGGTCAGACCGTGCTCGACTAAGGCTACGAAGGGATCGGACTCGCGACCCATGAGCATGAGCAGAAGCGCGTAGAGGATGCTCACCGCAAATGAGAACATGACGACGGAGCGTATGGAGGCCAGCGAGGGAACCGAGGAACCCGGAGGGGACACGCGAGCGAGTGCAAAGGATGCAAGTGTGAGCATCAAAGCCATGAGGCCGATCGGGACGGGGGCGCTCAGATCATAGAGCAGACCGCAGGCGAACCCCGTCAGGACCGCGCCGCGCTCGTTTCCGTCAAGAGCGGTCACTGCGGCCAAGATCAGCATGAAGTTTATCCGGCCCCCTGCGATCGAGATCTGCGGAGCAAGTGCGAGCTGGAGCACGACCGCGGCCGCGATGAGAGCGCCTTCCAACCGCCTCTCGGCACCTGTGACTGCATACGCCATGATCCGCCCCCTATTCTTTCTTGTTCTTGCCGCCAGAACCCCCATCGCCGCTCTTGGGGTCCGCGCCCTTTGAGGAGCCGCCCGAGCTGTCCTGGCCGCGCCCCTCGCCCTGTGGGGAGGTGTCAGCGAGGGCGACGTCGTCGTCAGATGCCGCCTGCCCCTCAGCAAGCGAGGTTATGACGAGGATCTCCTCGTTGCTCTGAGTGCTCGAGGCCGGTCGAACGACTATGTCGTAGAAGACGGCGTTCGGGGCTTTCTCAGCCGAGGTCACCGTCCCGAGCGGCAGCCCCTTGGGAAAGACGCCGCCGATACCCGAGGTGACGACGATATCGCCGGCCTTCACCTCCGAGTCGACGGAGATGTATTCAAGCCGAAGCGTTCCGTCGGCCTGCCCATGCAGCATGCCCTGTGCACGCGTTGCCTGCACCATCGCCGATGTGCCCGATTTCTCGTCTGCGAGCAGCCTCACCGTCGATGAATTCAACGACGTCTCGACGATCTGCCCGATGACGCCGGCGGCATTCACAACCGGCATGTTGATGGCGAGACCGTCGGATGTGCCCTTGTCGATCGTCACGACCTGAGACCAAGCGTCGCTTGAGCCGCCGATCACATGGGCGCCCGTGGATTGGAGATTGTAGGCGGACTTGAGATTGAGCAGCGCCTCAAGCCGTGATGAGGCCGATTTCGACTCAGAGAGCTCGGACACCTTGGCTCTCAGGTCCTCATTCTCCTGTTTGAGATCGGCCAACGTCTCCTGGGGGGCCGCAAGGTTCGAAAAAACATTGCCCACCGCGCGAAACGGTCCGGTCACGGCTGAGCCCACCATTCGCATCGGCGTGGCGACGACGGTGACAACCGATCGTATCGCATGAACGGGTCCGACCTCGCCCTCGCGGATGTAGAAGGTGAGCAGTAACACGGATATGATGCAGCAGATGACGAGGGGACGCGTAGCCGTCGCCTGCCTGCTGCTGCTCGGCTTTGTCGAATAACGCTGCGGGCGCGCCAAGGTGGATCGATTCCCCTCTAAGCGTTGCTCTGCACGAAGCCACCATCGAAGGCGTTCGCCTCGAGCACCCGCGCGCACCCGTTCACCACGTTATCGAGAGCCGTCGGGCTCACGTTGACCGACACGCCAGTCTCATCGCGCAAGCGAATATCCAGTCCGCGAAGCAGAGCCCCGCCCCCGGTGAGGAGAATCCCGTAGTACATGAGATCCGAAGCGAGGTCGGGCGGAGTCGCATCGAGCGAGTCCTTCACGACCTTCGCCATGTCGTCAAGCGGCTTGTTGAGAGCGCGCCGGATCTCCTCGCTCTCGATGCGGACGGTCTTGGGAAGACCCGTTATGACGTCGCGACCGTTGACCTCGACATCAAGCTCGTCTTTGAGCGGAACCGCGGAGCCGACCTTGATCTTGATGTCCTCGGCGGTGCGCTCCCCGATCGCCAGATTGTAGGCATCTCGCACGTGCGCGAGGATCGCCTGATCGAACTCATCTCCTGCGACGCGGATGGAGCGCGACACGACGATGCCTCCCATGGCGATGACGGCGACCTCGGTGGTTCCGCCGCCGATATCGATGACCATGGAACCGGTGGGCTCCTCAACCGGCAGATCCGCGCCGATCGCCGCAGCCATCGGCTCCTCGATGAGGTAGGCGTGGCGCGCACCGGCCTGAATGGTCGCCTCGAAGACCGCCCGCTTCTCCACCGAGGTGACCCCTGAGGGGACGCAGACCACGACGCGCGGTCTCGGTGTCCACAGATAGCGCTTCTCCGAAGCCTTGTCTATGAAATAGCGAAGCATGGCTTCGGTGACATCGAAATCGGCGATGACGCCGTCTTTGAGCGGTCGCACCGCGACGATGTTGCCGGGCGTTCTGCCCAGCATGCGCTTGGCCTCGATACCGACGGCGAGAATGCGCTCATCGGTCTTGTCGATCGCGACGACCGAGGGCTCGCGGATGACGATACCCTTGCCTCGCACCGAGACGAGCGTGTTGGCGGTACCCAAGTCGATCGCGAGATCGCCTCCGTACTGACCGAAGAACATGTCCATCAAAGAAAACAAAACGACTCCAAGATGCTCGGATACCATTCGATTTCGTTTGCCGACCCCGTAGAGTGTAGTGCATGGACGCGCTATGAACCCCTCTTGTCTCGAGGCGCCCCCAAATTACACACGTCGGGGGGTGCGGCGTCGTCTGGCGAAGTCGGCGAGATGCGGTCTAGGAATTTGCACCGTCTTGCGTGGCGGGCGAGTCGGACGATGGGGAGTCGCCCTTGCTCGTATTGAATTCCAGCTTGATCGAGGACACCGCCCAACCGAGATGGTTGGCGTTGCGGACGAAATCGACGCTGTAGGTCTGGACGCCGCTCTTGGAAAGTACGACGCGGACTTTCGCGGTGGATTTCGTCATCGATTGATCCATCGACTCGATCGTGGGCTTGGACCCGGCAGGAACCTTGGAGGCGATCTCCGCCTTCGCGGTGTCGGACAGCGCGGGGTCAAGAAAGGCGCTGACGTCCCGGCCGTCGCTGACCGCGCTGAAAAGGTCGGTGAGCACGGATCCCTGCGAAGGGACACCAAGACCTCGCGTGTAGCCGAAACCGAGCCCGACCGCCGCCACGATGATAACAAAGAGCAGGGTCACGACGATCTTGCGACCGATATGGCGCTTTCGACGTCGCACCTTCATCTCCTGTCGATCCTGCTGGATCAGCTCTGACTCCGACAGCGTGAAGAAGCCCGTGTTCGATGGATCGGGCATCATCGCACCGGACTGCCCGAGCGGGTCGAGCGGGTCGACGCCAGCTGAGACGGATCCGGCGGAGGAGGTTCGATCGGACAGCGGGCCGACGGTCTCGCGCGCGCGGCCGAGAGCCTGCTGCTGCTCGAAAGTGAGCTGGTAGATTCCATCAGCGGTGGCTTGGCCGAACGCCTCGAGAGCATCGTTGAAGCGGCCCGCGGCGACATAGGCCTCACCCAGTCCGGCATTTATGGATCGCGGATCGTCACGTGGTCCGATGAAATCGAGGGCGGTCCGATAGGACTCTATGGCGTCATCGGGTCGTCCGAGCTTGATAAAGCAAGAAGCCAGCTGAGAGAGCGCCGAGGCGGGAGCCGGATTCGTCCCGTCGATGGCCGCGCTTCTGAACGCCGTTCCGGCACCGGCGATATCGTTGTTCGAGAAGAGCACCTTCCCGAGACCGAGATACGCCTTGTAGGGCGTGGCATAGGAGGAATCCTGAGTCGCGGCCGTGAAACTCTCGACGGCGCCAGCGAAGTCGCCGGCCGCTGCGAGAGCCTTTCCGCGATTGGTGAGCAACGCGCCGCGCTTGCCATAGGACACGTCAGCGAGGGCGCGATCGTAGGACTCGGCGGCATCCCTCCACAGGCCGAGCCTCATAAGGGCGTTGCCGCGCAGATGATCCACGCCACCGGAGATCTCCGTGGGGTCCTTGACCGACGCGAACATCTGAGCGGCAGCGGAGAAGTCTCCGGCGCGATAGGCCGCACGCGCTCTATCGAGTAACTGAGCGTTCACATCTACTCCTTAGCAATGGGAAGCGAGCATCCCAGTGATTGGTTACCCGCACAATTCTAGCAAGAACCCGCATGAATCGCGAGTCGGGCCGGTTGCCGACATGGGTTTCCTGTGTTCGGAGTCTCGATGCAGCGTTCAATGAGCGGTGCGAGACCCGGCCCGCCAGCACGCGCGCGAAGCGATCCCGATCGATTCGGACGTCACGACGTGGGCTGATGCGGTTTCCAGGCCGCGTAGTTCGTCTCAAACATCACGAGGCTCTGATTCTTGCCCGATTTATCGAGGGCATCGCGCAGGGGCTGCAGTATCTCGTTTTTGTGATGCAAGGGGAGATCGCCGGCCGCTACAGACAATGAGATATCCCATGAGTGGCACAGCACATCGATCCGCTCGTACATCCAAGTCGCCAGACTGCGCATGTGCTCGACATCCGGAAGAAAGGCAGAGGTCTCAGAGAGCTTGAGTCCGTTGATCTCGTCGATAGTCTGCTTGACGGAGTCGCGCATGGCGTAGGCGGGCTTCGACGCGGCCTCCCGCTTTGCGCGGTCCTTTGCGATGAAACCGCCGTTGTACTCGTTGATCGCCTCAGCGAGCCTGTCTTGATAGGCACCGAGCCTCTGGTAGATGCCCGACAGCCGCGTATACGCCTCGTTGTCGTCGAGCAGCGCGGTCTCATGGCCCGCCTGAGAGCCGCTCTTCTCGCCTTTGCTCTCTTCAGATGAGCCCTGCTCATCTCCGTCGGCTTGTCGACTCGGGAACATGTCACGCGCCGCGCTGCGAACGCTGCCATATATGCCGGGCATCACACCGAGGGGGTCGCGTACGACGAAGACCGCGGCGAGAGCCAGAAGAGCCGTCACGACCGCAGCCGCGATGAGACGCCGGGGGATCCCGCGCCGTCTCGGGCGACGAACCGGAGGCTGCGCGGTCGCATCCGCGTCCGCGTCATCAAAAACCGGTGCGGCCTCCAAAGGGTCGCGCTGCGGCTCGGCGGTCTCGGTGTCAACGACGTTGAAACGGCCGTGCTCGGACTCCGCACCCAAGGGTGAGACCCTCGGAAAGCTCGCCGTCCTGCCGGCTGCGAGATCGCTTGCGGCCGCCTTGGCTGAAAGGATGCCGGGCGCGGGCCGACCGCACTTCGGACAGGTGCGGTCATGGGGAGACAGACGCGCTCCGCAACCTTCGCAGAACACGAATTCGATATGGGACGCTTGCTCATGGGCACTGATGTAGCTGCCGCAACCGGGGCAGACGGATGCGTTGTCGTCGATCGACTTGAGGCAATGCGGGCAAATCACGAGGACCTCTTCCTGGTCTGCAGACAAGCGAAGCAGCTGCTGGGTGTTACAAATGTTGAGCACACTCGAAAGGATACCACCTGAGTCGGCAAGACGACATCTGAGGAACGGTTTTGTGAAAACCCCTCTTATTCCTGCAGCCCATAGCCCTTCATTTGATCAATGAGGACGCCTTTTTCCATCTCGACCGCGATGACCCATCTTGACTTGGATGCCCTGGGGGGACTTTACGACGCGCTTGCAACCCCCTGCAGCCCTGCGGTCGGAGCCAACCGGCTCGCCTGCCCGCGCGCGCGAGAGCGCTTTTGCGGCGCTGGCGGCGGCGCTGCGCTTGGCCGCTTTGTCGCCTCTTGATCTCAGCTTGCTGCATGCGCGCCGCGCCAGTCTTCTCGCGAGCGAACCGGTCGAGGTCACCTTGGAAGGTGCACCCCGGGCTCCGAGTCGGACGCGAACACCCCGTCCGAACCCAGTCGCCGATCGCGTGAGACGCGCAGGGCGCATATCGAGCGCGCGCGCCAGCTTGAAGTAGAGCGCGCATCCCGCAACCGCGATCAGGGCGATGACGATCTCTTCGTCGACTGCGAGATGCGCGATGGAGAACAGATCGGGAAATCCGACGATGCCGGCAAGGAGACCGGCTACGACGCTCGCGAGAAGCACGCATCGCAGGGGCGTGAAGGGACGTGAGATCCGCCAGATGAGACAGGTGCCGATCGCACTGGTGGTGACAAGGCACATCGTCGAGAACACCACGTCGCTGAAGCTGAATAACACCGCTGCGACCATGCACAGACATGCGGAGATCACGACGGATGCCGATGCGGGCAGCGCTCGACGGAGCACGTTGGACAGAAATCCTCCCTCCACGCGAGCGCGATTCGACTCGAGGCCCAAGACGAAGCCGGGAAACCCGATGCAGAAAAAGTTAATGAGCGTCATCTGAACAATGGTGAAGGGATAGGGGGGAAACGCGATGCAGATCGCAGCGAGAGCCATGGAGAACAGCGTCTTGGTCAAAAACAGCGATGCGGAGCGCTGCAGATTGTTGATGGAGCGGCGGCCCTCTGCGACGACCGCGGGCATCGAGGAGAAATCGTTATCGACGAGCACGATCTCGGCGACGTTGCGCGCCGCGTCCGATCCGGCGGCCATAGCGATCGAGCAGTCCGCCTCTTTGAGCGCAAGCACATCGTTCACACCGTCCCCGGTCATCGCCACCGTGTGCCCGCGCCGCTGAAGCGCCTGCACGAGCGCCCGTTTCTGATAGGGCGTCACCCTTCCGAACACGTGATAGCGATCAGCAGCCGCATCGAGCTTCGCTTCGGTGTCGAGCGTCGTCGCATCGACCCACGCGGCTGCGTCGGGAATGCCGACGACTCTGGCGATCGATGAGGCTGTTCGCGGATCGTCGCCTGAAATCACATTGAGCGTGACCCCTTGTTCGTTGAAATAGCCGACCGTCTCTCTTGCAGAGCTGCGGATCTCGTCGCGGATGGCCACCAGACCGATCGGACGGGCCTCTCCGATGATCTCGCCGTCATCTGAGAAGCGCGCGACCTCGGCGGCCACGAGGACCCGACTGGTGTCCGCAAGGCGGGCGACCTCATGCTCGATCTCGGCGTAGGCTTCGGAGTCGAGAACGAACTGGGCCGCGCCTATGACGAAGGATCCCTGCGGCAGCGTGGCTCCGCTCCATTTTCTCGCCGATGAGAACGGAACGACGACGAGGGGTTCCTCTATAGGGATGTCATCGCGGGCCCCGTAGTGCTCAAGCAAAGCTCTCAGCGTCTCATTGGCGTCCTCAGAGGTCGCCCACGCGATGTTGGCAACTGCGAAGTCGAGAACGGATACATCGGCTGACACATCCGGCTCGGCCGATCCCTCCCCGCCTTGAACGGGCACGGGATAGGTCCCCTCGACCTCCATGCGGCCCGAGGTGATCGTGCCGGTCTTGTCCAGACACAAGACATCGACCCGAGCGAGCGTCTCGATGCAATAGAGCTGCTGTGCGAGCACATGGCGCCGCGCGAGTCGAAACGTCGCGAAAGCGAGAACCGTCGAGGTGAGAAGAACCAGACCCTGCGGTATCATGCCGAGAAGCGCACCGGCGGTGGAAAGCAGCTCGGCTGAGGGAACGCGACCGGCTGAGATCTCTTGCACCAGCCAGCCCCACATTGTTGTGCCGAGTGCGCGCGCGTCCGAGTGCACATAGGTCCCATGCAAGCTCGAGAACAGCAGCGCCACGCCGAGCGGAATCATGACCACGCTCGCGAAGCGCACAATGGATCCGAGAGCGGACATGATCTCGGAATTGACCGGTTTCACGTACTTCGCGTCGTTGTTGATCTTCGAAACGAAGTTGTCCGCGCCGACGTGCTCGACTCGGGCGTATATGAGACCGGAATCAATGAAGCTGCCGCTCATCAACTTGGACCCCGGCTTCTTGCGAATGAGATCGCTCTCCCCCGTCAGAAGGCTCTCGTTGACCTGTGCCTCGCCGGTCACCACGACGGAGTCCGCAGGTATCTGATCGCCGCGGCCGAGCCGGACGATGTCATCGATGACGATCTGCTCGAGATCGAGGTCGACCTCAGCGCCATCGCGGACAACGACGACGCGCTTCGTGGCGAGAAGCGTGAGCCGATCGACCATGCGCTTGGATCTGATCGATTGAATGACACCGATGCTCGTATTCAAGATCACGACCGCGAGAAACGACAGATTCTTGAGCGATCCGGTAAAGAGAACGAGCACCGCGAGAACGGCGTTCATGAGATTGAACAGAGTGAAAAGGTTCTCAAAGATGAGCTGTGCGACCGATTTGGTCTCTATTTCCATGCTGACATTGACGTCGCCGTGTTCGATGCGCTCCTCGACCTCGGCAGAAGTGAGTCCGCGGAGCGATCTCTCTCTGACGTGTCTCATAGGGTCCCTTCGGCTGTCCCCCGGTTTCGAAACTTGAGACGAGGAAGACGCCATGACCCATCCAATGTCGCGATGTGCTGAAAGAAAGTGACCCCGCATGTATCGCCGCGCGATGATGTGCCGAGACGAGTCTGGCGCCAACGCGGTGGTGCCCCATGTAGGATTCGAACCTACGACCTTCTGCTCCGGAGGCAGACGCTCTGATCCCCTGAGCTAATGGGGCGTGAACACGAGATAAGATTATACAGAAACGCACGACGCGCGCCACGACTTTGCTCGAGTCGTCTGAGAATCGACAACTCGCTCAAATATCGAATGCTTTCGCATGCATCGCAAGCGAGCGCGCCGCGTCCTCGGTGCGCCCGCCTCAGACTCGCGCCGCGCATCTCATGAACGCATCGAGGGCGCGGCGATCGGGCAGTCCCTCATTGTCGCCGAGGCAGCTCACCTGCATGGCGCCTATCGCGTTGCCGCGAGCCACGGCGTCCTCGAGTTCCAAGCCCTCCAGCAGAGCGCTGATGAGGCCGACGGCGAAACCGTCGCCCGCTCCCACCGTGTCCACGACCTGCGGTGCCCTGTATCCTCGGATCCTCGATCCACCCCTTTCGCTCGCCGCGTATGCGCCGCTGGGTCCTTCCTTGATCACCACCGCTTTGCAGCCCGAAGACAGATAGAAGTTCGCGATCCCTTCAGCAGATGCGCATTCGCTCAGCAGCTGGCCCTCGGCGAGCCCCGGCAGCACGACGTCGCAGCGGGTCGCTAAAAGATTGATGACTCGGATCATCTCCTGTCTGCTTGGCCACAGCGCCGGGCGCAGGTTCGGATCGAACGTGGTCGGAATCGACAGCTCGCGCGCCCGCTCGACAAGAGCGAAGATGGCCTGACGGCAGCCAGACGACAAGGCGGCGGGTATACCTGTCACGTGGATGCGGCCGATCTCGTCAAAATCTATCGCGTCTATCTGAGCTGGCGACATGTGAGAAGCGGCGGAGCCCTTCCGATAGTAGCTGATCTCCGGATCGCCCTTCTCCGTCTTGCCCTTCAGCTGGATACCGGTCGGGTACTCCTCATCGAAGGAGACAAACGACGTATCGATTCCCTCCTCGGCAAGACGATCACCGATCGCCTGGCCGAGCGGGTCTGCGCCCAAGCGGGTCACATATGCGCAGGCCGCGCCGAGCCTGCGCAGACCGATGGCGACGTTCACCTCGGCCCCGGACAAAAGCCTCCGATATCTCCGAGCGGCTTTCAGCGGCCCGGACTCCTCGGCGGCGAACAGCGCCATTGCCTCCCCTATCAACAGGACCTTTTTCATGAAACCAGCTCCTTTCGCGTGAACCGATCCATCCCATTGTATCTGATCGGTTCGAGGTCTTCTTGACCCTGAGCCGGACATACCCAACATAAGGATATGAGCGACGAGAACCGAATGATCAAGATGAAGGAGTATCCAAGTGAGTATCGCCGCAACGGATCGCTTGCGGCAAGCCGAGTCATAAAGACAGAGTCCGATTGCGGTCCGAGTCGCTTGCCGCGGCTGATCATGCTTGCTGAGATCAAATCCGAAAAGAAGTTTGAAGGGATTCGGGCTACGCTGTCACCAACCGTCAGCATCAGCTGGCCGCTCCACCCAACATGGCGGCTCGGACCCCTATCTGATCTCGCCGTGCAGCTCGTAGCGCATCGTTTCCGTGATGCGATTCCTATCGTCGACAAATACGACGCGCGGACGATGAGTGCGCGCCTCCCTCGCGTCAACGGAGCAGTAGCTCATGATGATCACCTTGTCGCCAGGAGAGACGAGCCTGGCTGCAGCCCCGTTCAGACAGACCACCCCGCTGCCTGGCGCGCCGGCGATGACATAGGTCTCCAGTCGGCTTCCGTTCATGAGATCGACGACTTGCACGGCCTCGTACTCCAAGATGCCGGCAGCCTCGAGCAGCACCGGATCAAGCGTGATGCTGCCCACGTAATCGAGCTCGGCCTGTGTGATCGTCGCTCGATGGATTTTGCCGTTGAGCATCGTGAGACGCATCTCAGCGCTCCGGATCGAACATGAAGTTGTCGATGAGGCGGGTTCCGCCGATGCGCACCGCGATGGCACAGAGCACCTCGGCATCGATGCGCTCGACCGGCTGCACGGAATCTGTGCTCACGACCTCGACGTACTCAACTTGCGCCAGCGGCTCCTCGGCGAGCGCATCCGAAACGGCCCGTCGAACCCGCGAGGCATCGCGGCATCCCTGCTCGCATAAGGTGAGCCCGCACGCGAGCGCTCGGTGCAGGATGGGCGCCGCCGAGCGCTCATCGTCACTCAGGTAGGCATTGCGCGAGCTCTTCGCGAGCCCATCGGGCTCGCGAACGGTCGGGCAGCCGATCAGCTCGATGTTGAAGTTGAGATCGCGTACCATGCGGCGGATGACAAGCAGCTGCTGAGCATCCTTTTGACCGAAATAAGCGCGATCGGGCTCCGCGATGTTGAACAGCTTGGACACGACGAGACAGACCCCATCGAAATGACCGGGACGGCTCCTTCCGCAGAGCTCATCGGTGATGCCGGCCATATGCACGGTCGTGCTGTGATCGGCAGCGTACATCTCGGCGGACTCCGGATTGAACAGAATGTCCGCCCCGGCTCGCTCGCATACCGCGAGATCGCGCTCGATGTCGCGCGGGTAGCGCTCCAGATCCTCTCCGGGACCGAACTGACGCTCGTTCACATAGACGCTCACGATCACACGGTCGTCGGTGGCGGCGGCGGTCTCGATCAGGCTGGCGTGTCCCTCGTGCAGATATCCCATCGTCGGCACGAGGCCGACGCTGAGACCCTGCCGCCTCCACGCGGCTCTTCGCGCTCTCATCTCTGCTACGGTACGTACGATCTCGATCACCGATCTCCCCTTTCCCGCTGCCCTCAACGCAGCCGCTCGATCACGCTGTCATCGATCTTGAACTCATGTTCGGCTGCGGGAAACGAGCTGTCGCGAACCGCGGCCTGATACGCTTTGAAACCCTCGGTCATGAGAGCTCCGACCTCGGCGAATCGCCTGACGAACTTCGGTGCGAGATCAGAATACATTCCCAGCATGTCCTGGTAGACGAGAATCTGCCCATCGCAGAGCGGTCCGGAGCCGATGCCGATCGTGGGGATACTCAGCGACTTGCTCACCACCTCGGCGAGGGCCGCGGGGATGCATTCGAGAACGATGGCGAACACGCCGGCGCGCTCAAGCTCGCGGGCATCATCCAGAATCTGCTGTGCGGCGGCCTCGCTTCTGCCTTGGACCTTGAATCCCCCGAATGCGTTGACGGACTGCGGGGTGAGCCCCAGATGACCCATGACCGGGATGGAAGCCCGCACGATCGCACGGATCTCGGCGGCGAAGCGCGCGCCGCCCTCCAGCTTGATCGCCTGGGCACCGCCCTCCTTGATGAGGCGACCGGCGTTTTCCACCGCCTGCTCGACTGACAGGTGGTATGACAGATAGGGCATATCGCCGACGACGAGCGCATCGGAAACCCCGCGCGAGACCGCACGGGTGTGATGGACCATATCCTCCATGGTGACCGACAGCGTGTCACCGTAGCCGAGCATCGTCATGCCGAGCGAGTCGCCGACCAGGATCGCATCGATACCCGACGCGTCCATGAGGCGCGCCGTCGAATAATCATAGGCGGTGAGCATCGCGAGCTTGCGACCCTCATCCTTTGCTTGCTGAAATGTGGTGACCGTGGTCTTCATGAAGTCTTCTCCTCTACGATGGCTGCCAATCGCGCGTAGTCGCGATCAGGGTGCTCAACACGGGCGAGATCGATGAGCATGCGGGTCAGATGACGATACAGCGCAGCGGTCGGAGCATCGAGTGCAGCCAGGTGCTCGGCCACCGTCGCGGTGTCGCCGCGTTCGGCGGGACCGGTGAGCGCGGCGGCACCCGAGGTGCAGAATGCGTGCGCGTTGCCCTCGATGAGCGGCCCGAGCGCCGAGAGCGCATCCGGCTCGCTGATGCCGACCTCGCCCAACAGACGTACCGCGACGCTGAGCGGAGCGATGACAAGGTTGCTCGCGAACACGGCCGCAGCGTGATAGCGCACCTTGCTCGCCGCATCGATACGATGGATAGGGTTGCCAGCGAGCTCGAAGAGCCCTCGAAGCGCATCGACTGCCACCTCGTCTCCCTCGAGCGCGATATGGGCGCGCGAGATGCTCGCGAGCGAGCACAGTGGATCGCTGAATGCAAGAAGGGGGTGCGCCGAACAGACGTGAGCGCCTTCCTGGGCGGCACCCTCGAAGACCTCCGAGGTCAAGCAGCCGCTGCAGTGACAGACGATCGCGCCGTCCAGATCGGTGGTTCGACGCATCTGAAGCCATACGCGCGCGGTGGCCTCATCGGGAACTGTCAGAAAGATGATATCGGCTGCCGAGCAGAGATCGCCGATGTCCCCAAAGGCGCGCGAGGAGGTGCACTCGGCCGCGAACTCGGCTGAGCAGCGATGCAGACTCGCGTAGCCGGACACCGCGACACCGCGTGCGACAAGATAGCGCCCGAGCGCCGTGCCGACCCTGCCAGCCCCTATGAACCCTGCACTCGTTTGCATCGCCTCTTGCAACCTCGTGGCTTTCACGCGGATCTCACCGCTCGCTGATTGCTCATTATGAACGAACTGCAGATGCCTGCCAAGAACAGCAGGAGAAACAAACAGATGATACGCGGCTTTTCTCGATCCCGTCTCGCTGAAAGCCCCGCAGCTGCGGAGCAACCCATAGACATACCTCGTAACGCACGAGAGCCAACGACTCTGCGAGACCAAGAAGCCGCGTTGCGCGATCGCTGCGGATCGGATCATAGAAAAGGCGATTCGCGGTGAAGCGAATCGCCTTTCCACGCGAGCGCGACTCAGATCGGGCTCACCCGGATCATCTCAGGGCCGCTCAGCGCTCATGATGACGGCGCGGCACACCGCAACCGCGATCTCCCGGAGAGCGGCGCGGTCGATCGCGATCGCCATCATGCTCAGAGGTGCTGCGGGGGCGGCCGTGACCGTGATCCTCATGGCTGCGGACGCGTTCGTGATCACTCGAGCTGCGACGGGCTCGGTCGTCGTGACCACCGGATGATGCAGGTGCCTCAGGCTTGCCGATGCGGTCGAGCGAGATCTTTCCGCGATCGTCGACCTCGAGCACGCGGACCCTCACCTCGTCACCTATGTTCAAAACGTCCTCGACCTTGTCCACGCGACCCTGCGCCACCCGTGAGATGTGCAGCAGACCGTCCTTGCCCGGCAGCAGCGACACGAACGCGCCGAACGGCTGAACCGAGACGACCCGGCCGGTGAACTCCTCGCCCGGCTCGGGCACGTGCACGATGAGCTTGATGCGCTCGACGGCGTCCTCGACAGAGGTGCCGGTGCCGCCGACGTAGACGGTGCCATCCTCCTGAATGTCGATCGAGGCGCCCGTCTCATCTTGGATACCGCGGATGACCTTGCCGCCTGATCCGATGACCTCGCGAATCTTGTCAACAGGCACACTCACCGACACGATGCGCGGGGCGGTGGAACGGGTCTGGGAACGGGGCTCGGGCAGGACGTCGACCATCTTGCCGCGAATGAATGCCCGGCCGGCTCTTGCCTGTTCGAGCGCCTGACGAAGAATATCGAACGTGAGGCCGGTCGCCTTGTTGTCCATCTGCAGGGCGGTGATGCCGCGCTCGGTTCCGGTCACCTTGAAATCCATGTCGCCGAGAAAATCCTCGATACCTTGGATGTCGGAGAGCACGACGGTCTTTCCGTTCTCCTGGATGAGCCCCATCGCGATGCCGGAGACCGGTCGCTTGATGGGCACGCCGCCATCCATGAGGGCCAGACAGCTCGCGCACGTCGATGCCATCGAACTCGATCCGTTGGATTCGAGCACCTCGGAGACGACGCGGATCGCATAGGGAAACTCGGACTCATCGGGAAGAACCGGCAGAAGCGCCCGTTCGGCGAGATGCCCATGGCCGATCTCGCGGCGCTTCGGCGCACCCATCCGGCCGGTCTCGCCTGTGGAGAACGGTGGGAAGTTGTATTGGTGCATATAGCGCTTGCCCTCGACCGGCTCGATGGTATCCAAGCGCTGCGACTCGTTCAGCATACCGAGCGCGAGCACGGAGAGCACCTGCGTCTGGCCGCGCTGGAACAGACCGGATCCGTGAACGAGCGGCAGATAGGCGTCCTTTACCATGATGGGACGAATCTCATCGGCGCGACGGCCGTCCACGCGCTCGCCGGTTTCAACGACCATCGTGCGCATAGCCTGTTTTTCGAGCTTCTTCAGGTTGACGGGGATCTCGCGCTCCCAGGCGATGCGCTCCTCTTCCGTGAATTCGGCGGTGATACGAGCCTTGAGGTCGGCGACCTTCTCGACGCGGCTCAGCTTGTCGGCATCGGCCAGTGCTGCGGCCATCTCATCGTAGTGCGTGAAGATGCGGTCGTGCACCTCGGGGACCGGCTCGTCAAGCGGATACTCCCGACGCTGGATCGGACCGTTCTCACGCTCCCACTGATCCACGAAGGCCAGCTGCTCATCGCAGAAAGCGCCGATGGCGCGCTGACCGAACTCCATCGCGGCGAGCATGTCCTGCTCGCTGATCTCGTCGGCTCCGGCCTCGACCATCGAGATGAAATCTCGCGTGCCCGCCAAGACGAGATCGAGATCGGATGCCTCGATCTCCTCGTACGTGGGATTGACGATGAACTCGCCGCTGTCGCCGGAGCGTCCGATGCGCACACAGGCCAATGGTCCCTCGAAGGGAACGCCACCGAGCGTGAGCGACAGCGAGGCTCCCATGGTCGAGATCACGTCGATCGGATTCGTCTGGTCGGCGACCAAGGTGGTCACCACGATCTGAACCTCGTTGCGAAAGCCGTCGGGAAAACTCGGACGGATGGGACGATCGATCATGCGAGCCGTGAGCGTGCCCTTGTCCGAAGCGCGGCCCTCGCGCTTCAAAAACCCGCCTGGGATGCGTCCGACGGCGTAGAGCTTCTCGTTGAAATCAACCGTGAGCGGGAAGAAGTCGTAGTTCTTCCGCTCCTTGGAAACCACCACGGTGGTAAGCGCGGTGGTATCACCCTGTTTGACCAGGGCCGCTCCGGTCGCCTGCTTGGCAAGCTCTCCGGACTCGAGCGTGTAGGTCTTTCCGTACAACTCAAATGTGCGTGTTACCAGTGCCATATCTCTTCCTCTTTCATCTCCGCGCGCCGCGTTGCGCGCGGGCTGCCTTGTGCTCGCAGCGGATCGGCCGCATGCGAGCTGTCATGGACCCGACCAATCGGCTCCATACGAAAGGAAGCGCGATGCCGCGCTCCCTCATGACCTACGAAATGTTATCGCGGATACCGAGTTTGGCGATAAGCTCGCGATACTCGAGCACATCATGCCGCTTGATGTAGGATAGCAGGCGGCGTCGGCGGCCGACCAGCATCAGCAGACCGCGCCGGGTGTGGAAGTCCTTCTGATGAGACTTCATGTGCTCGGTCAGCTCCCGGACCCGATCGGTCAGAATCGCAACCTGAACCTTGGAATTGCCTGAATCGTGCTCGTTCGCTCCATACTCGCGAATGAGCTCTGCCTTGCGTTCCTTTGAGATCGTCATGGATCACCTTTCGTCTCGGCCGCGACATGCGGCGCTCAATCCGCCTCGAACTGGGTGGCCGCCGGTGCAGCGGACGACCAAGTAGGAGGTAGCATACGTACAATATGGTAGCACATGCTGTTCGCGCGCGAACATGCACATGGACTCACCATCCGCTCGAAGCCCTTGCGCCCTGAGTTGCAGGAGGGTTCGAATATGATGTAGGCTACGGTGCAGTCCGAGATGACGCAGGGGACGCGTCGTCCCATGGAGAAGGAGAGCGGGGAACGCGATGGATGAGGCGACCGATGAAGCCGAGGAGCGGACACGCGGGAAGCTGGACGAGATCACGCGCCTGTGCCTGGATAGCCTCGGCGAGGGAACGTGGGCGATCGTGCTGTGGCTGCTCGTATGGCAGCTGGCAAGCTTTCTGATCGGCTCCTCGCTCATTTTGGCCGGACCGTTTCAGGTGCTCGTCGCGCTGTTGCGTCTGCTGCCGACCGCCGCGTTCTGGTCCATCATCGCCTCCTCCGGTGCGCGCATCCTAACGGGGTGCCTGATCGGCTACCTTGTCGCTTTGACGCTGGCCGCGCTCGCCTATCGCGCGCACACCGTGCGCGAGCTGCTGCAGCCTGCCATGTCGGTTGCCAAGGGGACGCCGATCGTATGCGTCATCGTCGTGCTGCTCATCTGGTTCGGATCGGAGAGCGTGAGTTCTATCTCCGTATTTCTTCTGGTCCTCCCCGCTATCTACTTCTCTGTGCTCGAAGGGCTCGACCGGCTCGATCCCGCTATGCGCGAGCTGTTCTTCGTCTTTCGCATCCGTGGTCTCCAGCGCCAGCTCGCCTATGTCTGGCCCGGTGTCCTGCCGTATCTCGTCGCGACGAGCGAGACTGCGATCAGCATGAGTTGGAAAGCGGGAATCGCTGCAGAGCTGATCGGCGTACCTGCGGGGACGATTGGCGAGCGGATATATCAAAGCAAGATCCTGCTGGAAACACCCGACCTTTTTGCTTGGACCGCCGCAGTCGTTTTAATGGCTTGGGCATGCGAGCGCGCGTTCATCACGCTGCTGCGGCACAGCGCGCCGGCATCGATTCGGCTCGCAGCAAGACTGCGGCCGAACAGGGTCGCCGAGCCTCCCGGCGAGATTCAAGCGAGGGATCTGCTGATCGGTTACGGGGAGACGGCGGTGGCCTGCGCGCCCTCCTTCGAACTACCGGCACCGGAGATCCTGTGTCTGAGCGCGCCGTCGGGTTCGGGCAAGACGACCTTGTTGAAGACGATCGCCGGCATCATCGAACCACTCGACGGCAACATCGAGGCGCCGGCGTCGATGAGCATGGAGTTCCAAGATGCGCGCCTCATCGATGAGCTGTCATGCGTGGATAACGTCCTGCTCGTCTCCGCTCGCGACCTCACCCGCGATGAAGTCTGCGGCCTGATCGAGGAGATCCTGCCCGAGCAGGTGGCCGATGCGGCCGCCGGCGAGCTCTCAGGCGGCCAGCAGCGCAGACTCGAGCTGGTGCGCGCTCTGGCCGCACCATCATCTGTCGTTCTGCTCGACGAACCGTTCGCCGGCCTCGATGATGCCGCGCGCACCGCAGCGCTCGACTACATCGACCGTCACCTGGAGGGACGGACGCTCATCATAGCGACCCACGATGTGCGCGATGCCGATGAGCTGGGCGCGCTCGTCTTGAGCATCGCCGGAGCATGAGGGCGACCGTCGGCATCGCGCTCCCACTGGCGTTGTCTCAGCTCCGCCGGCGCACAAGCGGCGCGGCGAGCGCTCCGGCAGCCAACGCTACGAGCACGGCGACGCTCTCTGGGTGCCCAGCGGAGTTCACACCGGTACCCGGCAAGACCGGTGCGGGCAAAAAGTCCATCGTAAGCGCGATCACGCCGGCGGCGGGCTTATAAGGGACTCCGTCCACGGACACCGAACCATCGTCGCCCACAGTGAAAACATGAGCATCTGGGCAGACTTGGTAGCCTGTAGGAGCCGAAAGGTTCAGTAGGTGGTAGGTTCCCGGCGAGACCCCATAGAGCCGCAGATTTCCATCGGAGGCCGACATCTGCGGCCACGACTCGACACGGTGATGCATCTCGGGATCGGTGTAGACATCGTAGATCTCGTCGGCGACATCCGAGGTTGCTGACAGCGCGTAACCCGCGCCGGCAAGCGGGGAGCCACCTCCTGTACCTGCCATACGACTCGAAATCATGAGCTCGAGCGAAACGGTTGATTTCCAGATCGCCCGCAGGGTGACCGTGGCTCCTTCGAGATCGCTCAGATTTGAAACTCTTTCCTTGTCGGCGTAGGACCTCCCGCCGGCACCTGCGTCCCAGCAGACGAAAGCGTAGTGGCCTCGGGTAAAGCCGCATTGCTCGAGTGGCGCTTCTACCCCGTAGGTCATAGGTTGATCGGGCATGGCACCTGTGCCTCCAGCCGGGTCGAACGCCACCTTGTAGGCGACAGCGGAAAGACCGCAGGATTTCCCGGAGGAGGAAACCGAGTTGTAGGGGCGTGCCCTGGAACCAGCTGGAAAAATGAAGGATCCCGGTGATACGTTGCGAACACTCAGTGTTTCGGAACCCGGCGCGAGACCCGTATTGCGATCGGTATTCAGTTTCACGACTTCAGTGGGATTCGAGGGATTCTTGTTCACAGAAAAACGCTTGATCATGTGTCCTGAGGCATCGTTGATCTGACCTGTAAAAGACTGAGCGATCTGGAGTTCGACTGACGCGGCATCCGAGGTACCCGGCACACGCTTCGCGTTCATAGACAAAATCGGGGGATTCATGATGACGAGCGAGCCTTCGGCGACGCTGTAGTTCCTCCAAGTGATGGACCCCAACCACGAGGATTGAACATAGACCTTTTTTATGGCCGAAGGAGAGATGCCGTCCGGTGCGACATCAGGCCCTGAAGCTTGGCCGTTGCAAAGCAGATAAAGCGAGTTGTAGCTCGTGCCTAGAAACGCCCGAGCTTCTATAGTCATCCTCGTTCCATCACTTGGCTGATTGATCACCAGGTCACCTGTATTCGTGGCCCCGGTGACGTCGCTTGCTCTGCCCAGATTGACGCAGTTCTCAAATGCGCTGGGGCCGATGTCTGTGATGCTGTGATTATCTTCGAGACCGGTCGCGGTCAGTCCGGAACAATCCTTGAATGCATTTTCCCATACTCTGCTGATTCGATCGCTGCCCAGATCAGCGGATTTGAGACTGGTGCAGTTTCGGAAAGCATTTCCGCCGACGTACGTTATTGTGCGGTTGTCTTTCAGACCTGTGCTGAGCAGTGAAGTGCAGCCCCAAAAGGTTCCGCCAATATGGGTGAGAGTATGATTGCCCTCGAGGCCGGTTCTCGTGAGCGATGTGCATCCCATGAATACGCCCGTGTACACGCCCCCGTGATCGCCCATCATCGTCTTGATCATGTCGTTGCCATCCAGCCCGGTCGATATCAAACCGATGCAGTTTTTGAAAGCACCGCTGCCGACATACGTAATGCTTTTATTGCCGGCGAGTCCAGTGGAGGTGATGTTTGGTGATCCCTCGAATGCAAAATCTCCCACAACCGTCACCTTGTAGCTGTTCGCGCCATCAGAGATCGTCTCAGGAAGTTTGGCGATGGCGCCGCTCGCGCTCTTGTCCAGCAGCGAAGACAGCATTGCGGTGTGAGCACCCACATCTCCGATGAAAGAGCAGGCTATCTGTTTGTCGCCGATTGTTATGGGTGCCCGAAAGCTGACTGTTTCTACACCAGTTTGCGAGACTGAGGAGCTCTGCGGCTCATCACTCGATTTCGTGGGAATCTGAGAGTTGTTTTCTTTCTCGTTGCAGTCGGGCAAACCCTCTGGTGCTTGATCATCCTGCCTCGGCGCGCCTTTTTTCTCGCAAGATTGATCTTCGCGTTCTTCTTGAACAAATCGAGTCGCAGGCTGGCTTTCCTGCGCCCAGAGATTCAAAGCGGTCGTCAACATGAGGAATAGAGCCGAGCAGATTATGAAAAGATTCCTCCGGAATCTTTTGACCGTTGCGCGCCCGCTCATAGACGCACTCCAGATGCGTTGTCGACCGGAGTGCGATTTTCATCGACAAGATTAAGCGATGCGAATTCAACGCGGCTCGCACAGACTCCCGTTTCGTGCTTCTGTATTGATTTGTCTTCTGTATCGCTTATACCATCTGCTGCTGCGCCCGTGCGGGTCGACGTGAAGGCAGAGCAACGAGGTGTTCTTTGGACGCAAGACTCGGTTGCGCCATCGGCAAAAGCCGGTTCGGAGACATCCGTAATGTGCAAAGGATCCGGATAACGAAGAGTCAGAGATGCTTTTCTAGGAGCCCCCCCCCCCCGCTGTGGTACTCGGCCTAGACAGCCTTATCCCACACAGGTGTGGTCCGCAGCATACGAACCAGCCCATATACTTGTGCATGCGTTACTCCTCCCCAGAGATGATCCAAGCCTATTTCCCGCATCACAGCGAAGTGCACGAGACGCAAACTCTCCTGTCTCTTTTGATCAACACTATACCACAGCCTCCGACATGAGACGGAACCTTGCTTGGATACCTGAAAACGGGACCGCCCCGCACCGGCCAGATAGGGGGCGGTCCGAAATCGCTTGAACTCAGGGGACGTAGTAGAAATCGTCGGCCGGCAGCTTGCCGCCGACCGATGTCGGATCCTGCTCGAAGAGCACGCTCAGATAACCGCTCAGGGCGGTCTTCATATCGTTTCCCGTCAGGCAGACGAGCTGACATCCCGGAATGGCCCGTCTGGCAACATCTTCGCTGTCGATGATGCCGTGTTTGACGACGAGCTTCGCCGCCGCCGACGGATCTGCGTTGATCGCCTTGACCGATGCCTGCTGCTCCTCCAGAAACTCCTTGACGGCCTCGGGGTGCTCCTTCAAAAACTTCGTGCGCACGATCGTCACGCCGGTGAGCATCCTGCTGCCCGTGCTCGCAGCGAGACCATCCCAGACATCGCTCAAGTTGAGCGGTGCGCGCAGCGCGGTGTTCTTCGCCAAGGCGGCCGTGGTGAACGGCTGCGGCAAGATACCGACGGCGGCGGGATCCTTCGCGAGCGCCGCGATGACCTCCTCCGGCTGGCTTTTGAACTCAAGTTTGACCGTGTCGGCAATGCCCGCCTGCTTGAGCAGGTAGTTCATGGTGTACTCGGGGACCATTCCCTTGCCGGTCATCAGAATCCTATGTTGAGCGAGGTCATTGAAGTTCGCGATCGACTCATCGGAGGTGACGACGGAAAGCACGCCGAGCGTGTTCACATCCAAGACGGTGACGCCGCCGGACGTCTTCGAATACAGCACCGAAGCCGCGTTGGCCGGGATGAGCGCGATGTCCGCCTTACCCTGAATGATCTTCGGAACGATCTCGTCGGGAGTGGCATCGATCGAGAAATCGAAGGAGGACTTCGTCTCGCCGGAAGATGAGCGCTCCATGAACGATAGCAGACCGATCGATGTGGGGCCCTTGAGGGAGGCGACGCGCACCTCCGTGCGAGCGGAGCCGCCCTTATCGGAGCCCGCGGGCGCTGTCGGCTTGCCCGAGCACCCTCCCAGACAGATCGTCAGCGCAAAGACGAGCGCGAGCGCGGCGAGACCGCCGCGGCGGATTCGGCCGCGCGCTGTGTCAGGCATCATAAGCACTCCTCTCGCTCGCCTGGCATCGTCCATGCGCGCTGGTCGGTGTGGAGCAGCTCCTCCGCGCGCTCGGACAGCGGAGCGCCCAGATAGTCCGCGTAGCACATCTGGATCGCGGGATTCTCGTAGGAGCGGCGAAGATTCGAGCTGCGATCCAAGCCCCATAGGACCTCACCACGCTCGCCCGCGAGCTCCATGCCGTCATGAATGGGCTGTCCGCCGCCGCCGACGCAGCCACCCGGACAGGCCATCACCTCGACGAAGTCGTAGCCGACCTCACCGCTTTTCAGGGCATCGAGCAGGTTGCGCGCGTTGGCCAGCCCGTGGACGACCGCGACCTTGAGCGCTTTGTCGCCCATGGTGAAGGTCGCTTCCTTCCAGCCGTCCATCCCGCGCACATCGCTGAACGCATCCGCATCGCATCGCTCGCCAGTCGCAAAATAATAGGCGCTCCGCAAAGCGGCATCCATGACGCCACCGGTCGATCCAAACGCCACGCCGGCCCCCGTGTGGGTGCCGAGCGGCTGATCCAGCGGCTCGTCGTCAAGCTTGGCGACATCGATGTGGCAGGCCTTGACCATGCGGCACACCTCTCGAACCGTAAGCGCAACATCGACATCCGGCGCGCCGTCGGCTCCGGTCATCGAGGGCAGCGCCGCCTCGGCCTTCTTTGCCACGCACGGCATGATGGAGACCGAGAAGATCTTGCTCGGATCGACCCCGAGCGCCTGAGCATAGTAGGTCTTCGCGATCGCGCCGAACATCTGCTGCGGCGATTTTGAGGTGGACAGCTGGTCGACGAGCTCGGGGTAGTGGTCCTTCACGTAGCGCACCCAGCCCGGACAGCATGACGTGAACATCGGGAACGTCGGATGCTCGCCGGACTCGCCGGCGCGCTTCAGCCGCTCGAGCAGCTCTGAAGCCTCCTCCATGATAGTGAGATCGGCGGAGAAGCTCGTGTCGAAGATATAATCGAAGCCGACCATGCGCAGTGCCGCGGCCAGCCGCTCGACGGTCGCCTGACCCGGTGCGAGACCGAACGTCTCTCCCCAGGCGGTGCGCACGGCCGGGGCGATCTGAACCAGACAGATGCGCTCCGGATCGCCAAGAGCGTCAAAGACCTGCTCGGTGTCATCGCGCTCGCGCAGCGCGCCCACCGGACAGTGCGTGATGCACTGTCCGCACAGCGAGCATCCCGTCTCCTCGATCGGCTTGCCGCCGACGGTGTTCACCATCGTATGGCCGGCACGGTTCGTGATGTCCCACACGCCGGTGGCTTGGACCTTGTCGCAGACCTGGATGCAGCGCATGCACTTGATGCACTTGTCATTGTTGCGGATGAGCGGGAACGAGAGGTTCCAGTGCTCGCCGGCGAGGTGCTTGTCAAAGGGCAGCTGGGCGATGCCCAGATCGTTGGAGAGCGTCTGCAGCGAGCAGTTGCCCGAGCGCACGCAGCTCGTGCACTCGGAGTCATGCTGCGAGAGCAGAAACTCGACATTCACCTTGCGCGCGATGCGCACGCTCGGACTGTTCGTGTGCACGACCATGCCGTCGAGCACATAGTTGTTGCAAGCCGCGACGAGCTGGTCGATTCCCTCGACCTCGACAACGCACACCCGGCACGATCCGATCTCGTTCAGATTTTTCAGATAGCACAGCGTGGGGATCCGGATGCCTGCGGCAAGCGCCGCCTCCAGAATCGTCGTGTGCTCGGCGACCTCCACGTCGCGGCCGTCGATCGTGAGCTTTACCATTGAGCGACCCTCCCTCCGCGAAACGCGCCAAGTCCGAAATGATCGCATCTGAGACAGCGCGCCGCCTCCTGATGCGCCTCCTGATCCGTGAGCCCCTGCTCGACGAGCGACCAATCCGAGATGCGCTCGCGCGCGTCGCGCTCGGTCAGCTCGCAGCGGCCGCAAAGCCGTTTGCCCTTGAACTGGACGGTCGGCAGCTCGACATCGAGCACGATCTTATGGTCGTATCCGAGGTAGTGATCGATATTGGCAGCTGCGACCTTGCCGGCGTTGATGGCGCGGATGACGGTGGCGGGGCCGGTCTGGCAATCGCCCCCGGAATAGAGTCCGGCGAATCCCTCGACGGCGCCCTCGGTGTCGGTGACGATCCGATCCCACTTGCAGGGGATCCCCATCTCCGCGAACGGCTTGGAATCGATCTCCTGACCGATGGCCACCACGACACGATCGCAGGGGAGCGTGCGCTCGGGCGCGTCGGCGGGACGCGGGGCCGGGCGGCCTCGGGACGGCGCGCCGATAATCTGCTGCTGAATGACCAAGCCGACGACGCGATCGCGCTCATCGGTCTCGACGCGGACAGGCGCGTGAAGTTCGAGGACCTCGCAGCCCTCGGCCTGAGCGCCGGCGATCTCGGCATCTTGCGCCGTCATGTCGCAGATGCGGCGCCGGTAGACGATCGTGACCTTCTCGGCGCCCAGACGCAGCGAGGAGCGCGCCACATCCATCGCCACGTTGCCGCCGCCGACGACTGCTATGCGCTGGCCGGTGAAATCAGGCAGCTCGCCATCGCCGACAGCACGCAACATCTGAACGGCGGACTCGACGCCTTGCGCGTCCTCGCCATCCAGCCCGAGCTTCTTGTCGTTATGCGCGCCGATGGCAAGATAGACCGCATCGTAATCGGCTCGAAGCGCTTTGAGTCCCTCGGCGTCGACGGCGGACTCGAGTTCGACATGGATGCCGCAAGCGAGAATCCAATCGATCTCCGCCTGAAGATCCTCGCGCGGAAGCCGGTAGCTGGGAATGCCGTAGCGCAGCATGCCGCCCAGATGCCTGCGCTGCTCGAGAATCGTCACGTCATGACCCATGAGCGACAGATAGTAGGCGCACGAGATGCCAGCCGGACCGCCGCCGACGACCGCGACGCGCTTGCCGGTCGCGGGAGCCATGGTGGGACGATAGTCGCTCTCCATGTGCTCTGCGGCATAGCGCTTGAGCGCCATGATGTTCAACGGATCGTCCACGATGCCGCGACGGCAGTGCATCTCGCAGGGATGCTCGCACACCAGACCGCAGACCGAGGGCATCGGATTGTCCTTGCGTATGAGGCGGATGGCCTCGGTGTAGCGGCCCGCCTCGATGAGCGAGACGTAACCGGGTATGTCCACACCCGCAGGGCAACCCATGACGCAGGGCACGAGCTCGTTTTGGCCGAAGCCGCACGCGCCGGTGCGCAGATGATGCTCGAAATCGTCGCGAAAGCCGCGGATGGCCGTGAGCGCCATGGATCCGGCCTCATACCCGATGGCGCAGTCACTCGACCGATAGATGGTCTCGGCGGTGCGCTCGATGACCTTGAGCGTCTGATCATCGGCTCGCCCAGCGAGAACCTTTTCAAGCTGGTCGGCGAGCACCCCCAGTCCGACGCGGCAGGGCGTGCATTTGCCGCAGCTCTGCGTCGCGCACAGATTGACGAGCGCCGCGGTGAACTCGACGGGGCACGGGGCTAAAGATCGCGTCTCGAGCCTCCTGCCCAGGGCATCATGAAGATCATCCATCACGGCCTGCGCGTGGCTTCTCTCCATGACATGCAAACGTGCCATACTGAATCTCCCCTCGATATGGACGGATAGCGAACGTGGCCTGCATACAGACGACGGTAGAATACGCGACGTCGTTTCACAGAAGATATTATATGCGCTATGCGAGGTTACAGGGTGCGCACGCGATTTTTATTCATCTCCCGAGCATGAACTCGAGCGAGCGCAGCCGACTGTCGAGATGCGTCACGGCCCAGGTATGAGCGAGTGAGAGCATGACAGCGGCTGCGGGCGCATCGATCGGCGAAGTGGCCAGCTCTGAGAAGCGCAAGGCGATGAGCGCGCGCAGCCACCCGATCCGATCGGCATCGATGGGCTCGGCCGAGGTGACGCTCGCCGCACATGATGAGCACAGCAGTCCTCCGGCGGCGGCGGAAAAATAGGTGAGGTCTGTGTCGCCGCACAGCACGCATGCCGTGCAATCCGGTCGATAGCCCATATGCGACATGAGCTTGAAAACGTAGGCCGCCACGATGAGATCCAGATGCGCTGCGACGAGAGGATCCGACGCGGGCGCAACGCCACCCGAGGCGGAGCGAGCGCGCCGCCCCGCAGCCGCCGCGACGTCGAGCGCGCAGCGCGTGATGGGAAAGATGAAGGGATCTTCGGCATCCTCGAAGCAATTGAGCTTCGCGACCTCTGTCAGGGCGCTCGCCGCGGCGAGCACCGGCAGGTCGGGAGCGGCCCCGAGCGGAGACGCGATCATGCGCGCCTCGGAAACGATATCGAGGCTGCGCCCGCAGGCAAGCAGAAGATCAACGTCGCACGCCAGCTCGCAGCGAGCCGCGAGACGACCACCTGGCCTGCGCGCCCCCTTGGCGATGGCGCGAATCTGCCGGCCGTCCTCGGCAAGCAGCGTGAGGATCAGATCGGTCTCGGCGAGACGCGTCTTGTCGAGGACGATCGCACGCGTGCGATATGTGCGTCGACGCGCCACCGATCACGCCTCGGCACCGTATCCGAGCCGTCTGATCACGCGACCGTCATCGCGCCAGTCAGGTTGCACCCGAACGTCGAGCGCGAGAAACACCTTGCGGTCGAACAGGCGCTCGAGATCGCGGCGAGCGTCGGTGCCGATGCGCTTGATCATCTCTCCGCCGCTGCCGATGAGAATGCCCTTCTGGCTGTCGCGCTCCACGAGGATCGTCGCATGAGCGCGCACGAGGCTCCCGTCAAGCGCAAGGGAGTCGCATGCGACGCCGACGGCATGCGGGATCTCCTCCCGCGTGCGCCTGAGGGCCTTCTCCCGCACGAACTCGGCGACGATCTGCTCGTCGGTCGCATCCGCGCCCGCGTCATCGGGAAACCAGTGCGGCCCGACCGGCAGATGGCTCGAAACGATCTCGATGAGGGCCTCGACGTTGAATCCCTCGGTCGCTGAGACCGCGATCGTCTCATCGAAGTCGCACAGCGCCGCGACCGCGGCGATCTGGCTGGCGACCATCTCCGGCGTCGCGAGATCGGCCTTCGTGATCACGAGCACGCGGACGGCGCTCGTGCGCGCGACGCGTTCGGCGACCCAGCGATCGCCGCTGCCGACGGGCTTGGTGGCATCGACGGTGAGCGCGACGACGTCCACGTCGACCAGCTCCGCGAGCGCCCCCTTGTTGAGCTCGCGCCCGAGAGAATCCTGGGGCTTGTGCAGACCGGGGGTGTCCACGAACACGATCTGGCACCCGGGACGGTTCACCACGGCGCGCAGACGGCGTCTCGTGGTCTGCACCACATTCGAGGTGATGGCGATCTTCTTGCCGAAGATCGCATTGAGCAGCGTGGACTTGCCGGCATTCGGCCTGCCCACGAGGGCGACGAACCCGCTGTGAAACTCCTCGACGCCATCATCTGCGGTTGCGATCTGCTCCGAGCGATTCCAATCATGGCGCCGCTCGACGGCGTCGCGGATATCTTCTCTCATTTCACTCCCATCATCGGGGTTCATCTACAGGACGCCGAAAGCGTGGGCGAACACGAGAACGCCCACGACACCGGCGGTGAGCGACAAGACGAGCACGCTCGCGGCGGCGATGTCCTTGGCTCGTTTCGCGAGGGGATCCATCTCCTGTGTCGCCAAATCGACGATCGTCTCCATCGCCGTATTCGCCAGCTCCGCGAAGATCACGACTCCGATCGAGACCGCGATGAGCGCCCAGCACACATAGTCGAGACGGACGATCAGACCGAGTGCGACGGCGAGCGCGGCGGCGGCGATCTGGATCTTGATGTTGCGCTCCGTGACAACTGCTGTCACGACACCCATGAGCGCATAGCGCAGAGATTTGGCAAATGAGAGATGATCCTTGTCAGAGCCCGGTATCACAGCTGCTCCCCTCCGTCTCGGTCCTTCGTGGATGTCGGGTTGTCGGTGCGATCGCGATCGGGCGCCGCGCATCGCGCTGCCGTCCCAGCCCGCGCAGCAGCTCGTCCTCGCGCGCTTCCATCGCCTCGGCATCCTCTTCGGCGATGTGGTCCCAGCCCAGCAGATGCAGCAGACCGTGTACGAGCATGAGCCGGCACTCGTCGGCCGCTGTGTTTTTGAATCCCGTCGCCTGAGCCGCGATGATCTCAGGAGCGAGTATGACATCACCCAGCTCGAGGGGCTGCTCGCAGCCCGGTCGGCCAGCGAGCGAGTCTTTTGAGTCAGGGCGATCGCACTCGAAAGAGAGCACATCGGTGGGCTCGTCGATCCCGCGCCATGAGCGGTTGAGGTCGCGCATCTCGGAGGCGCCCACGAATGAGACGGAGAGCTCGACGGGGATCTCGATCCCCTCGCGCTCCAGCACGAACGCAGCGATGCGCATGATCTCGTCCTCGCCGATAGGCGCTTCGAGGCCCTCGTCGCTACTGATGAGCACGGTCACGGCCATCTGTTCCCACCCCGCCCTCATCAACTTGAACAGCTCCGACGCGATAGAACCCGAAGCGATCGCGTGCCTTTGCGATGCGACCGACGAGCGTGATCTCGGTGCCCTGCTGTGCGCTGCTCATGAATGACCTTCCGCCGGAATGTTCGCGATCCGCCCGTGCAGCATCCCGTTCTCATCGATATCGACGATGTCGACGTCTGCGATCGCGATCGGAGCTGCGTCCCGACGTCCGCCGAGACGCTGATCGAAGAGCGGACCATCGATGAGGATGGGGTGGTAGGAGCCGAGCCGAGCCCGACGAGCGCGCTCCACGACGGCGATCTCACGCGTGCCGATGCGCGAGCGGGCGTCGGCGTCTGTCATCTCCGCTGCGAGAGCGCGCAGCCGACGAGCGCGGCCGGCTGCAACCGCGGGTTCGATGCGACCGGATGCGGCGGCAGCCGGGGTACCCGGACGAGCGCTGTAGCGAAACACGTGCATCCGCGAGAACCCGATGCGCGCGCACAGCTCGAACGACGCCTCGAACTCCTCATCGGTCTCGCCGGGAAAGCCCGCGATGATGTCGCAGGACAGCGCGACGCCTGCGATGGATCGACGAGACCGCCTTGCAAGCTCAGCGAAATCTTGCGCCGAATAGGGACGCCCCATGCGCCGCAGGGTCGCGCTGCAACCCGATTGAAGAGGCAGATGCAGATAGGGCGCGACCCGTCGCGACGAGTGCGCCATGACGGCAAGAAGCCGCCCGGAGACATCCATCGGCTCTATCGAGGACAGCCTCACGCGAGCTATGTCCGTCTCTCCCAGCACGGCCTCGAGCAGATCGGCGATGTCCGCGGTGCCGCCGGCTCGACCCGACCCGGCCCAAGCCCCCAGATTCACACCGGTGAGCACGACCTCGGCGACGCCGGCGGCTGCGAGCTCGCGCACGCGACCAGTGACCGCGGCGACGGGAACCGAGCGCTCCGGTCCGCGCGCGCGCCATACGATGCAGTAGGAGCAGCGCCTGTTGCAGCCGTCTTGCACCTTGACGCCGACACGAGCACGCGTCCCGCGAACAGAGCCGACCGCCGAGGGCGCACAGGGCGCCGCACCGAGAACCGCGGCGGCCTGCGCCGCGCGGGCGCAGACGCGCTCCTTGACGGGCTCGACGATCACGCGGTCGGATAGCGCGGCGAGCGCCGAGGCGTTCAGATTCACCGAGCAGCCGGTCGCGATCACGCGCGCCGAGGGCGAAGCCACGAGGGCGCGCCGCACCGCCTTGCGCGTCTTGGCTTCCGCCTCGCCGGTGACCGCGCAGGTGTTGATGATGATGAGATCAGCCTCCCCCGTCTCATCGAGGGCGAACCCCGCGCGCGCAAGCTCCGCCTCGATGCGATCGGACTCGACGCGGTTCACCCGGCAGCCGATATTGACGACACGGGCGCGCGGGACACCAGATGAGGAACAACCCATCCCGGCGGGCCCTACTCGAGAACATCGTCGATCGCGTCGCGAATGCGATCGACGACAGATTTTGAGGGCTTGTCGTGCTCGGCGAGCTCCGCCTCCGACGCGGCGGCCGCATCCTGCGCGGCAGCGGAGATGGAATCGCTCTCCACGCTCTCTCCCATGAGAGCGGCGTATCGCGCGAGAAGCGCACGAGCCTCATCGGGCAGCTCGCGGGGGACCAGCACGCGCACCTGCGCAGCGCTGCGGCCGCGGCCCCCACCGGACATGCGGGGCATGCCGAGCCCCTCGACTATCACGAGCTCGCCGTGCTGCGTGCCGGCGGCGATCTCGAAGGGGATGGTCTCGTCGGGCATGATCCCGGCGACCTCGACCGTGCAACCGAGTGCGGCCTGCACCATGGAAACTTCGATCTCGCAGACCAGATCGTCCCCCGAGCGCTGAAAGCGCTCATGGTCCCGAACCCGCACGCTCACGATCAGATCGCCCGCAGGGGCACCGCGCATTCCGGCCTCACCCATACCCTGGACGCGCAGCTGGCCACCGGAGGAGATGCCGGCCGGGATCCGGACGTCGATGCGCTCGTGGTTCGGCGTGCGGCCCTGACCGTCGCACATCTCGCAGGGGCTGTCCAAGACCGTGCCCTCCCCGCCGCACTCCGGGCACGGCGACGAGGACTGCACCTGACCGAAAACCGAGCGCTGCACCGTCGTGACAAAACCGGTGCCGTGGCACCGCGGGCACTCCTGCTCGCTGGCGCCTTCCGCCATCCCCGTGCCGCCGCAGTCATCGCAGGGCGCCAAGCGGTCATACGCGATGGTCTTCTTGCAACCGCGCGCGACCTCCTCGAGCGTGACCTCCAACGAGATCGCCATATCGCGTCCCTGCCGACGCGCGGCGCGACCGCGCTGCGATGAGGCCGACCTGCCGCCGAAGAACGATGAGAATATGTCATCGACGCCCATGCCGCCGAAGATGTCGCTGAAATCGACGTATCCGGAGCCACCTGCGCCCTCGGCGGTGCCGAAGCGATCGTAGTTCGCGCGCTTCACATCATCGGACAGAACCGAGTAGGCCTCGTTGAGTTCCTTGAACTGCTCCTCGGCAGCGGGGTCATCCGAAACGTCGGGATGCACCTTGCGCGCAAGCTTCAGAAACGCTCGCTTGATCGTCTTGCGATCGGCATCGCGCTCGACGCCCAGAACCTCATAGTAATCCCTTTTTTCCACCACAGCGATTGCCTTCCCAATAAATCGTTGCCGCAGCCGGATATCCGGCGCAGACCATCATACACGGCATATATGAATTCAAGCGGGAGAGCCCCTCGCTACATCATCCGATACGAAGGCCCGGTCATGCTTTGCGAGCAACGGCTGAAACCCGCTAGAAGCACCGCGAAGAACACCCCGTTCCCGAAGCCGTTCGCAAACTGGACGGCACCGCGACGCCACCACAGCACAGAGCGGTGCAGAACATCATCGCTAACGACCATGAGAACGCCCAAGGCGAAGGGTACCGCGCACAGGGTCGTCATGGCCATCGTCATACCGGTGATGAGCAGGGACACGAGAAACGGGGCGCAGAATCCCGCGAGGTAGAAGCCGGTCCGCGCCCGTCCCTCGAGCCGCTCGGCGGCCACGTGCGCGCGACCCACGAGATCGCCGCCGGGCGCACCGTTCGTGCCGGCATGGCCCATACCCCGCATCCGGACGACATCGCCATCGTGCGTACCGGCTGCAAAGCCGATCACCGCCTCTGAGACCACGGCTCGCCTGCCGGTGCCGTCGCACCTCGGACACGGATCCGCGACGACCCTGCCGGTGCCGCCGCACTCGGGACACACCATCTGAAGCCTGCCGCCACCGAACAGAAACGACATGTCGACATCGATCGATCCGGTGCCGCCGCAGCTCGGGCAGGCATGGGCCGATTCGCTCGAGATCGAGCCCGTGCCGGAGCATTGCTCGCACGTCTCATAGCGCCGGTACCTGACACCTTTGCGCGCGCCGTCCCTTGCCTGCTGCGCATTGAGATCGATATCGATGACCACGTCCGCGCCGGTCTCTGGATTGTACGCGGCGGCTGATCGGTGAGCGGGCCCCCATGAGCCACCGAACGGGAAGCCATCGAACGGGAAGCCCCCCGGCGTCTGGGCGCCTCCGGCTGGCCCGGGCCGCGGCGCGCCCTGATAGCCGGCGAATGGCCCCCCGGAACGCATCGCATCGTAACGTGCGCGCTTCGCGTCATCGGATAGGACGGCGTAGGCCTCTGATACCTCTTTGAAGCGCTCCTCGGCGTCAGGAGCCTTGTTGATGTCCGGATGAAGCTTGCGGGCCTTCTGCTGGAAGGCCTTCTGAATCTCTTTCGCATCGGCGTCCTTGGAAACGCCTAGGATCGCGTAATAGTCCTTTTCGTTCATCATTGCCATGTGGCGGGCTCTTTCCTGCCGTCGCGTTGCCTTTGCACTCGGCGTGTCCTGTCGAGCCTGAGGACGGAATCGCAAATCGGCTCGAGGTGTCCACGCTTTCAAGTGACGCTCGTCTGCGCCTTGGGATGTATCATACTCGGTCGCGCCTGCGCTGCGGGTGCGACATCGCGTTTGAGGAGGAATTGCGAATCTCGGGCACGTGGTGCCGCCGCGACGGACGGCGAGCGACTAGCCATCAGCCGCCAGATCCCACATCAAGCCGTAGAGCTCGTTGCCGAACAGCCACCCCCGCTCGGTCGGCACGAGGCGCTCATCCCGGCCGACGCGCGACCACGACGCGAGGCCTCCCTCGAGCGCAGACTCGAGCGCTCGCGTGAGCGCGGCGTCACCCAACGTCGTTCGCGCGCGGTCCAGCAGACCTGCTCCTATGCCCGCGCTCATCCGCATCCCGAGCATGAGATCCTCGGCGACGGTCTCGCGCTCATCCAGAAATTCAGCTTCAAAGCTCCTCCCGCGAGCATCCCGCTGACGCAGGCGCACGCGCGCCGCTCGCGGCCCCGGCTCGACTCCGGGAAACGCCTCGCGATATCGGGTGAACTCATCTACCGAGAACATGGCTGCCGCCGATGGTCCGATGGCCGCATAGCTTTTTGCGGTCCAGTACGCGATATTGTGCAGGCATGCATGTCCGGATCTGGCATAGCTGGCGACCTCGTAGGGCTCAAAGCCCGCTTCGCGGAGCATCGCGCGCGCAGCGATCATGAGATCCGCCTGCAGATCCTCATCGGGAACGAGATGCGCGTCGCGCGCGCAACGGCGCTCGAAGGGCGTTCCGGGCTCAATCGAGAGCGGATACACCGAGATATGATCGGGTGCGGCCTCGATCACGTCCAGCAGCGTGCGCTCCCAGCTGTCAGCGGTCTGCCCCGGCAGACCGCACATGAGATCGCATGAGACAGACATGCCCGTCGCGCGCGCGATCTCGATGGCGCATAGCGCGCGCTCACGCGTGTGGATGCGGCCCATCACGGCCAGCTCCTCATCTATGAGGCTCTGAACGCCCAGAGAGATGCGCGTGGCGCCGGCGCGCGCTATCGCGGAGCAGAAGCTTGCCGTGCACGACTCTGGATTCGCCTCGCAGGTGATCTCGACCGGCTCGCACCAGCGGCGGATGCGCGCGACCGCACCGGCTAGAGCGGGCCCGAAAAGAGAGGGGGTCCCCCCGCCGATATAGCCGCACCGAAGATGATCGAGAACCCCGATCGAACCCAGCTCGTCGATGCGCGCGCAAACCATGTCAAGATAGGCTCCTGCCTGCGCGTCAGATCCTCGAGCACCCAGTGCGCAGGAGAAGAAGTCGCAGTACGGGCAACGGCTGCGGCAAAAGGGCATGTGCACGTACAGCGCGTGGACACCCATCTCAGCGCGGCTCCTCCCGCGCTTCGGAGACGACGTCGTTCTCGATCTCGTCGATCAGCGCGCAGAACGCATCGTAATCCCCGCAGCGCACGAGCCGGGCCCGCCATGCGGCCGCGTTCGGCATGCCCTTGAGATACCATGCGGAGAACGTCCGAGCGCGCGACATATGCGGCGCATGATCGCGCGCGAGAGCCAGATGCTCGCGAAGCGCGGCCAGACGGCTGAGACGCGAGCGGGGCCGGGGCGCGTTCCCGCGCGCGATCGAGGCGGCATCCTCGAAGATCCAGGGCTCACCATAGCTGCCCCGAGCGATCATGACCGCGCTCGCAGCGGTATCGCGCAGCATCGCGACCGCGGCCTCGGCGGTGAGGACGTCACCGGAGCCGATGACCGGGATCGTCACCCCGCAGGCGACCTCATCTATGATCGACCAGTCGGCGCGACCGCGGTAGAGCTGAGCGGCCGTCCGTCCGTGCACGGCAACAGCCGCAAGACCCTCCTGTTCCAAGCGTCGAGCGAGCTCGGGAGCCGTGCGGGTCCCCGAGCGCGTGCCGATCCTGATCTTTGCCGTCACGGGCACGCGCGCCACGGAGACGCAGGCGCGCACGATGCGCGCCGCCAGATCGGGCTTGTCCATGAGAGCAGCGCCCTCACCCTTTGAGACGACCTTGCGCACCGGACACGCCATGTTGATATCGACAAGCGAGAGACGTTCGCCCACCCGTTGCTGGATCATCTCGACGGCGGCAGCAAACTGCGCCGGCTTGGAACCGAAGAGCTGAACCGAGAGCTGGGGCTCCTCCGCATGAGGTTCGGCGAGCTCGATGGTGCGCGCGCTCGCGAAGGCGAGACCGGCGACGCTGACCATCTCGCTGTAGGCGAGTACGGCACCGTGACGGCGACACATGATGCGATAGGCGGCATCGGTCACCCCGGCCATAGGCGCGAGCAGGAAGGGAGCCTCCCCGAGCGCGGATGGGGGAAACACCGCGCGCACCTCAGTCATCGACCTTCAGAATCGCCATGAACGCCTCCTGCGGGACCTCGACCGATCCGATCGCCTTCATGCGCTTCTTCCCCTGCTTCTGCTTCTCGAGCAGCTTGCGCTTCCGGGAGATGTCGCCGCCGTAGCACTTTGCGAGCACGTCCTTGCGCCTCGCCCTGACCGTAGAGCGCGCGATGATTCGCCCGCCTGCGGCAGCTTGGATGGGCACTTCGAACAGCTGACGCGGAATGATCTCCTTCAGGCGATCGCACAGGATCCTTCCTCTTGCATAGGCCTTGTCGCGATGCACGATAAAGGACAGCGCGTCAACCGGCGTGCCGGCGAGCAGAACGTCGAGCTTCAGCAAATCGGAGGGCTCATAGCGGAAGAACTCGTAATCAAGCGAAGCGTATCCCTTTGTTCGGCTCTTGAGCTGATCGAAATAATCCATGATCAGCTCCGAGAGCGGCATCTCCCAATGCATCTCGACCGTGGTGGGAGAAAGGTAGACCATGTCCTTGAACGAGCCGCGATGGTCGATGGTGAGTTCCATGATCGCACCCACGAAGTCCGGTGGCGCGATGACCTTCACCTTGAGGCGGGGTTCCTCGATATGAGCGATGCGGCCGGCATCGGGCATGTCCTGCGGGCTGGTGATATCGAGAACCTCACCTTTCGTGGTATGCACGCGGTAATCCACCGAGGGACTCGTCGCGATCAGATCAAGATCGAACTCTCGCTCGAGGCGCTCCTTTACGACCTCGAGATGGAGCAAGCCCAAAAACCCCACGCGGAACCCGAAACCGAGCGCGGCGCTCGTCTCGGGCGCATATGCGATCGAGGGATCATTCAGACGCAGTCTGTCAAGAGCGTCACGCAAGTTCTCGTACTGATCGTTGTCGATGGGGAACAATCCTGTGAACACCATCGGCTTCACCTCGCGATACCCCGGACAAGGCACTTCGGCGGGGTTGCGATCCAGTGTCAAGGTGTCCCCGACACGCACGCGAGAGGGGTCCTTGAGACCGGTCACGATATAGCCCACCTCGCCGACGTCGAGGCGCGCGAGCGGTGTCTCCTTGGGCCGGCGAACACCGAGGTCCTCGATCTCGAACACATCGGCGCTCGCCATGAGGCGCACGCGATCGTGCACGGAGAACGCACCGTCCATGATGCGCACGAGCGTGACGACGCCGCGGTAGGAATCGAAATAGCTGTCGAAGATGAGCGCCTTCGGGGGGGCGTCCCGCTCACCGGTCGGCGCCGGCACCGCTCGCACGATCTGCTCGAGCAGATCGTGTATGCCCTCTCCGGTCTTGCCCGAGACGCTTACCGAATCCTCCGCTGGTATCGCAAGCCCCTCCTCGATCTCCGATCTCGTACGGGCGACATCGGCGGAGGGAAGATCGATCTTGTTGATGGCGGGAATAATCGAGAGTCCGGCGTTCATCGCCAGAAGAGCGTTGGAGACCGTCTGCGCTTCGACGCCTTGTGTGGCGTCCACGACGAGCACCGCGCCCTCGCAGGCGGCAAGCGAGCGGGAAACCTCATAGGCGAAGTCCACGTGCCCAGGAGTGTCAATAAGGTTGAATTGATAGGTCTGTCCGTCATCGGCGGCATACATCACGCGCACGGCGTTGCTCTTGATGGTGATGCCGCGCTCGCGCTCGATGTCCATCGAGTCGAGCACCTGCTGGGCCATGTCGCGTTCAGCGATGGTGTGCGTGCACTCCAAGATGCGGTCCGCGATGGTGGACTTGCCGTGATCGATGTGCGCGATGATGGAGAAGTTTCTGATGTATGAGCTGTCTGGCTTGTTCATGTAGGACATTCTACCAAATGAAAAGGCCCCGCCGGAGCGGAGCCTCGATATCGTGCGTTTGCCGAGATGGCGCTATCGGATGGTGTTGACAAGACGCTGAACGCCCGACTTGCGGTTGGCAGCTTGGTTCTTGTGGATGATCCCCTTGGCGGCTGCCATATCGAGGCGCTTGTAGGCAACGGTTGCAGCGGTCTTCGCAGCCTCGCTGTCCTGCTCCTCCACTGCCATGTGGACATGCTTGATGAGGGTCTTCAATTCGGAGCGCACCGAGCGGTTGCGCATGCGAGCGCGCTCGTTGGTGCGGATACGCTTCTTCTGAGACTTGATGTTCGCCACGTGCTGAGTTCCTTTCGAATTCCGTCGTGTGAACCGGCTGGCCGGTCTGCGAGATATGGTTGATGTCACAAGCGGGAAGTATACCACGCGTCTCGTTCATCGGAGACGAAAATCGCCGAAATCGTTGCAAATCGTGAATGTGCCCCCATAGGATGCGCACATGCGCGGCTCAGGCATCCTTCCCGGGCGCAAAGCTCCTAGGAAGAGGCGGCCTCCCCCGCGATCTGCGCGATCCAGCGCAGCAGCGCCGTTCGCGAATCGCGCGAGCCCTTGAGTGCGAGCTCGACGCGCACAGCCGCGCGCAAGGCGTCCAGCAGCTCGATCATCGCGAACCCTCGAGACCAGCGAATATGGTTTTTCACCTGCCAGGCCTGAACGCCGAGCTCACGCGCGAGATCGCGTGGATGCCCGCGGGCATCGAGCGCCTTGGCGCAGATGAGCTCGCGCAAGCGACCGGCTATGAGAGCATAGAGCCTGATGTCGCTGTTCGAGGGCATCAGCTGGTACAGCTCGATCGAGCGCGCGATATCGCGAGCGCTCAGCGCGTCGAGCAGATCCCATGGCTGCACCTCCGCGGTCCGCATGACGAGACGCTCGACATCAGCGACTCCGATCTCGGGAGCCTCGGTCATCCTCGCGAGCTTCTTGAGCTCGTTGTCGAGCATCCGCGTGCTCAGCCCCGAGCGCCCGACGAGTTCCTCGGCGGCCTGCCTCGTCATCGTCTTTCCGTGACGCCTCATCATGCTCTGGACCTGACCGGGAAGCTCCCAGCGCTTCTTTGTCGCGCAGTCTATGAGCGCCTGCGCGCCGAGCGCCGACACCGCCTTGTGCAGGCGCGTGCTTCTGGACAGGGAGGTGGCGATCACGAGACAGACCGTCGTGGGAGCGGGATCGCCGAAGTAGTCCACCAGCATCTCGCTCATGGGTTTCGCGAGCCTATCGCAGCCGTATAAGATCACCAAGCGAAACGGGGCGTCCATGGGAAACGTGTTGAGAGATGAGATCAGGCTGTCAACGTCTTGCTCCTTGGTCATATCGCGTTCATCGAGGTTGAAATCGGCCATGCCGTCCATCTCCAAGCGGGCCTTCAGCCGACCGACTGCGATGTCGCGCTTGACCTCATCGGCACCGATGATGAGATAACCCGGAAGCAGGCGCTTCTCAGCCATGTTTTCGCACACCACCTTCGCTGGTTCATCGCGAGTCAGAAGAATGCGCTCTATTGTACTCCGCCGGCGTGCTCGACGTTGAGACGGACGCCGTCCCGGTCCGGAAACAGCGCGACATCTCCGACGTCTATCGTGCACAGGAATCGGGCCCCGAAGTGCTTGACCGCTTCGACGCATTTCTCGGTCGGATGGCCATATCGATTGTTCTTGCCGGCGCTCGCGATCGCCACCGCCGGCGACAGCGTCCGAAGCAGATCGTCGTCGACGGAGACGGCGGAACCGTGATGCCCGAGTTTCAACACGTCCACTGAACCGACGCCGGCGGCGTAGCGTCGCTCCTGTTCCAACTCGGAATCCCCGGTGAGAAGCACGGAGAGACGGCGGCCGTCGCGCTCGTAGCGCATATCGACGACAAGCGAGTCACCGTTCTCAAGGCCCCCCACCGGCTCTCGCGGCCATACGATCTCGCCGTTGAACGCGCCGATTCTCAGCCGATCGCCTGCCGAGACCTCGACGATGGGCGGCAGATCCGCCGAAGCGAGCTCGGGGGGCACGTTGCCCGATGCTCCTCGAGCGACGAAGAGGCGATCGACGGGCATCATGGAGACGATGTAGGGCACCCCTCCGCAATGGTCCAGATCCCAATGCGTGATGAGAACGGCATCGAGCCGATAGACATTGTTGCGCACGAGCGCCGAGCAGACGGCATCATCCACGCCGGCGTCGACGAGCATCGCCGCGGACCCATCTCGAATCAGTATGGAATCTCCCTGACCGACGTCGAGCACGGTCACGCACGCGGGCGCGGCGCGAGTCCAGAAGAGCACATGGCCCGCGCACAGAACGGCGATTAGCCCGACGACCGCGAGCAGCTGCCATCGTCTCACATCTTTCCACCAGGCGAGGAGCGCGCACGCCAAAAAGCAGGATGCGGCCGCCATCAGCGGAGGCATGGTCGCATACACCGAGGAGAACGGCACGGCTGCCAGGAGCTGGGCCGCAAAGATAGAGACGCGCGCCAGCGCCTGCGGCACGAAGACCACGGGAGCGAGCACGGGGACCAGCGCCCCGAGCGGAGCCGCGACAAGGCCGCATACGAGCAGCGCGCCCATCACCGGAGCGAGCACGAGGCTGGCAAGAGGAGCGATCAGGGAGATCTGACCGAACGCGGGAACGGCGAGAGGCAGGGTCGCCCACTGCGCGCAGATCGTGATGGCGAGAGCCTCGGCTATGAGTGGGGGGAGCCCGCAGCGGCACAGGATGCATGTGATGTAGCGCCCGAATATCGAGATGAACAACACGCTTGCAACTGAAAGCTGAAACCCCAGTTCATAGACGATGCCCGGAGTCATGATGACAAGCGCCGCCGTGACCAGCATGAGCCCGGACAGCGCGTGCGCGCGACGCGAGCCGAGGCGCGCCGCCATGCCCAGAGCCGCCATGGAGCACGAGCGCACAGCTGAGGGGGAACAGCCCGTAAACAACACATAGACGCCCATCACCAGCAGCAGACAGATGGTGCGACCGCGGGGCGAGAGGGGCATCCGAAGAAGCAGCGATCCCAGAAGAGCCGAGAGAACAGCGATGTGGCTTCCGGATATCGCGATGAGATGGACCGCGCCCGTCCTGCTGAATAAATCGGCGGAGGACGTCCGGTTGAACTCGCACGATCTGCCGCACACGACCGCGGCGGTGAGCGCGGCGGCGTCATCGCGACTCGGACCGATGACGGAGAGCATGGATGCGCGAGCGGCGCCGAGCGGATCGAATGAGCTCGCTTTGCTCTGGTGTGTCACGCGAACGCTCTGAACGACAGCGATCTCGCCTCGCATGAAGCGGCTGCGCGACCAGTCGGTATCGTCGAGCCGCTTGGCGCGACCGATGAGCGCGAGGCTGCAGCCGCGCTCATATGTCTTGCCGGTGCTCAGGCGCACGCGAGCGACTTTGACTCCATCGGAGTCAAATGCGTCCGCGCTGATCTGAGCGCCCAGATCCGTGAGCGTCGGATCGCCTCGTGTGACAAAGCGATAGCCGCTCACGGGCGCTGAAAAAAACGCCTGCATCGCGGTCGCGCGCGCTTGGAGGGCCCAGCAGCTCGCCATGCACGCGAGCACGATGCCCGCAGCTGCCCACAGAAGCCAGCAACCCAGGGCGCGCGCGGCACCTCGGTGCCGACGCAGCCGCCACCCGGTGAGCGCCATACCCCCGGAAGCGAGGCCGAAGATGACGGGAACCCAAATCGGCATCAGCGAGACCGCACCCGAGAGAGCAAAACGCCAACCGATCTCGAATATGCAAGCAGCCGTCGCGATCGAAGCCGCGGCGGCAGCCGTCGCAGGTGGAATATATGGTCGAGGAGGCAGCTCCGGGTTTGCCTTGCGCCTCATGCGCAGATCTTGCTTTTCAGTTTCTCGAACTTCTTCTCGCCGATCCCGCTCACCCGCATCAGATCCTCTATGCCGGAAAACGGGCCGTTCTGAGTGCGATCGTCAATGATCGCCTGCGCCGTCGAAGGTCCCACGCCGGGAAGCGCATCGAGCTCCTCTGCGGTGGCGGTGTTGATGTTCACCAATGAGCTCGCACCCGATGCCGCCCTGCCGCCGGAATTCGATCCGGCCTTTTGGCCAGCGGGGGCAGCGGGTGCTCCCTGCTCGCCCTGCCGGGGGACATAGATCTTGTCTCCGTCTGAGACCTTGGCGGCTCGGTTGAGCGCCGAGACATCAGCGTCTGAGGAAAGGCCACCGGCTGCGGCGATGGCATCGGCGACGCGGGCACCGGAAACGAGCTGAACGACGGCGGGCGCCATGACGGCACCCGAGACGTCGACAACAAGCTGCTGTGTCTCGGTCTGCTGATCATCGCTGTCTTTGGAGCCCGCAGCGCGGCCATTTCGATCCCGTTTGCCCGATCCGCTCTCATCTCGACCGCGCGACCCCCGAGCGGTCGAGCCGGTGTCCGACCGGACATCCCGCTCGATCGAGACGGCCCGACCATTCGCCTGCATCGCGCCTACGATCACGGCGACGATGACAAGAATCGCGATCGCCGCGGCGATCAGGGGCCGACGTCCAAACCGTTTTTGTAATCGAGCCGCCTTGTCCGCAGCGCCTGCGCGCGAAAGCTGTGCCATGGTTCCACCCCCTTGGCCAGCATCATCGCATGATTGCTTCTGGAGGAGGCGACCAAAGAGAACTTATGCCGCGCGGGCTTACCGATTCCTTGTCGGTTTCTGATCGCGAGAATCACCGATGGCAAACTCGCACCACACGCGATTTCTCAGCGCGTTGGGGCCTCAAGCTGTCTATCGCATCAGGCCCGGGTCTGCGAAGCGCTCTCGGATTCAGCGGCGGCGCCGTCCGATTCGGCCGCGCTGCCGGTCTTCGGCTTCGGGATCAACGGGTTTTCGCGGCTGAGCAGGTTCATGAACTCCTCGCCGGTGATGGACTCCTTCTTGTAAAGGTAGCGCGCCAGCTCGTGAAGCTTGAACTTGTTCTCCCTCAGCAGCTGCAGCGAACGCTGATGCGCCGCCTCAAGAAGCTTCTGCACTGCTTCGTCGACGCGTTCTGCGGTGCCCGGCGCGCAGGTGAGCGACGTGTCCTGATTGAGATAGGCGTTCTGCACCGTACCCAGAGCCATCATGCCGAACTCCTTGGACATCCCGAAGCGCGTGATCATGTTGCGCGCAAGCTTCGTCGCCTGCTCGATGTCATTGGCGGCACCTGTGGTCATCTCATCGAAGATGAGCTCCTCGGCAGCCCGGCCGCCGCAGTAGACCGTCAGCTTGTCGAGCACCTCCTGACGCGTGGTCAAGAACTTCTCATCATCTTCAACCTGCATCGTATAGCCCAGAGCTCCCGACGTGCGCGGCACGATCGTGATCTTGGTGACAGGTGCTGCACCCTTCTGGCTCGCGGCGACGATCGCGTGCCCGATCTCGTGATAGGACACCACCTGTTTCTCATGGTCGGAGAGGACGGTCGATTTGCGCTCCATGCCCGCGATGACGACCTCGACCGATTCCTCGAAATCATCTTGGGTGGCGCGCTTGCGCCCCATGCGCACGGCCCGCAGGGCCCCCTCATTGATGATATTTGCCAGATCGGCCCCCGAAGCTCCAGGGGTGGCCCGCGCGACCGCATTCAGATCGATGGGCTCCTCCGTCTTGACATCCTTCGAGTGAAGCTTGAGAATCGCGTTTCTGCCCGCGAGATCGGGCAGCTCGACCGGGATCCGACGGTCGAAACGACCCGGCCGGAGCAGCGCCGGATCGAGTGTATCGGGACGATTCGTCGCCGCGATGACCACGATTCCCTTGTGGTTGTCGAATCCGTCCATCTCAGTCAGCAGCTGATTCAGAGTCTGCTCGCGCTCATCGTTGCCCGAGATGCCACCGCCGTCCCGGCGTTTGCCGATCGTATCGATCTCATCGATGAAGACGATGCACGGGGCCTTCTCGTTGGCCTGTTTGAACAGATCGCGCACCTTCGCCGCGCCGCGCCCGACGAACATCTCGACGAACTCGGAGCCCGAGATCGAGAAGAACGGCACGCCTGCCTCGCCGGCGACCGCCTTCGCCATCAGGGTCTTGCCGGTTCCCGGGGGGCCGACGAGCAGCGCGCCCCGCGGAAGCTTGGCACCTATCTCCTCATAGCGCTTGGGATTCTCAAGAAAGTCCACGACCTCTTTGAGGGCCTCCTTCGCCTCCTCCTGGCCCGCCACATCCTTGAATGTGATACCGACCTCCTTGGAGCCGATGATCCTCGCCCCGGACTTGCCCAAGCCGCCGCCCATACCGAAACCACCACCGAAGTTCATAGAGGGTCCGTCGTCGCCCATCGACTTCTTCATACGGCGGTTGAGCAGCCAACCTGCGAGTGCGAAAAATCCGATCGGGAGAATCATCGTCAGCAGCAGAGAGAATATCGCGTTGGAACTGCCGTCGTTGTAGGTCGACTTGAGCGAGGCGCCGGCTTTGAGCACCCGATCGGTGAACGCCGCATCGTTGGGAACACCCGTCGTCCGGTAGGCGATGCTGTCGTCCTCCCCTTTTTTCTTGTAGAGGATCTCATAGGAATCCGTGTGATACTCCACCGAGTCGATATTCTTCTTGTTGAGATCGTCCACGAATTGAGAGTAATCCGTATCCTTGATCTGCTGCTGCTTGACTCTGGGCAGTACGAACACGTTCACAATAAGATAAACTGCGCAGATGAGCAGGATATACATCAGCAGGGTGCGCTTGCGTTTGCGATCATCCATCTCCATGAAGAGAGCTCCGTTTCAAGAGAATCAAGATGGTATAACGATACCCGAGCGAAACGCACATAGACAGGGCCAACGAGCAAAAAGGAAGAAAAGGTGTCAAAACTCGATATCGGAAAGGTGCAGATCTGCACCGGAGACGCCAAGGCCTAGACGAGGGCGGCATCGGTCTCGCATCGCGCGCCCAGTCCCCGACGCGATGCCGTCTGCGCGGCGGGCGAACGATCATGCAAAGCGGCTGGGACGATATCTATATCTGTTGGTAGCGTGAGGGCAGAGCTGCCAGAAGACGACAGCAGAGGCGGCGGCCACGTTCAGCGAGTCCACACCGCCCGCCATCGGTATGCGAACGATCATGTCGCACGCCTCGATGACCCGATCGCTGAGACCGCGGCCCTCGGTTCCGAAGAACAGCGCCAATCGATCGATTGCTGTGAGAATCGGGTCGTCCAGAGAGATCGATTCGTCGGCCAGCGCGAGCGCGGCGCACGTGAAGCCGGCGGCGCGCAGCGTCGCCATGCCGTCTTGAGGCCAGCTCGCGCGATCTGCTCCCAATCTCGTCCAAGGCACCTGAAACACCGTGCCCATGGACACGCGAACCGCTCGACGGTACAGAGGATCGCAGCACGTGGGGCTGACGAGCACCGCATCGACGTTGAGTGCCGCCGCGCTGCGAAACGCCGCACCCACATTCGTGTGATCGACGAGGCCATCGAGAACGCAGACGCGACGGCATCCCGCGAGCATCTCGACGGGGTCCGGCAGAGGCGGACGGCGCATGGCGGCAAGCGCGCCTCGCGTGAGCGCGAAGCCGGTGAGCGATACCAAAAGTTCCTGAGCTGCGACGAATATGGGTATCGGTTCGGCTGCGTCGACAAGCGCGAGAATCGGTTCGAGCGACTCGAGACGGTCCTCGGCCACAAGAAAGCTGATCGGCTCCATGCCCGCCTCGAGCGCGCGCTCGATCACCTTGGCGCTCTCAGCGATAAACAGGCCCTTCTCGGGCTCGAGAACCGATCGCAGCTCTCGCTCGGTGAGTCGCGCATAGGCGTCGAGGCGCTCATCTGCCAGCTCGCGAATACGTACGAGCTGGCATCTCACGAGAAATGTCCCGCGATGCTGCTGATGGTGCGCTTGATGAGCGCGACCACGCCGCCACGCGGATTGGCGGCCTCGGCCGAGAGTCGACGAGCGCGCTGAGCGTATTGCTCATCGATGATGTCACCGTACTCGTCGAGGATCTTGTCGTAGAACGCGACGGCATCTGCGATCTCCTGCTCCGAGGGGTGTCCCTTGTGCAGGCCGCCGAAAAGACGAAACGGCCCCCATGTGTCATAGCCCAGGGCGCCGTAGGCGCCCAGATACGTCGCATGCTTCATTCTGCAGACACCATCCAGGTCCCTGCCATACCAATTGTTTCGGCCACCATAGGTCATGAGCCCGAACACCTTGTCGCCGGGACGCAGCGCCGCCTCGACCGCGCGCATGAGCCGCTTGTCCATGGACGAGTAGTATATGCCCGAGGCGACGCCCACAAGATGGTAGCGGTCGATGTCGGGGCGCGCGTCTTTGCTGAGTGCGCCGACGTCGATCGCATCGACCTCGGGATGGGCCGCCAAGATCGCGTCCACGAGTCGCAAGGTGTTGCCATGGTGCCTTGAGCGATACAGGATGACGGTTTTCACAGGGAACTCCTCACGTAGACGTCGAACGAGTACCCGAGACCCTCGTCCCCCTCGCCGGACGCGAGCACCGCGCGGGTCCCGGCGCACTCCAGGCTCCAGGCGGGATCGACATCCAGATCCGGGAAGTAGGCGTCGCAGGTCCGCACGCAATCGTGCTTCGTAACGAAAGCCCGACTGCAGAAGGGAAGCAGCAATCGATAGACCGCTGCGCCACCGATGAGCCATGCCTCGTCTTCCTCTGCGATGGCTCCGATCGCTGCCGCGGCCGTGCAGACGGTCGTCACGCCTTCGCGCGCGAAGGTCTCATCGTGCGTGAGCACGATGTTGCGACGATCCCTGAGGGGGGCGCCACCGGGCAGGCTTTCCAGCGTCTTGCGACCCATGATGACGGCATGGCCGCGCGTCAAGGAGACGAAGTGGCGCATATCGACGCGGTTGCGCACGACCATGTCGCCCGCGCATCCGATACCCCAATCCCGACAGACCGATACGATGGCGAACAGGTTGGGCAGGGTGGAAGACGTCGGCTGCGACGCCCGCGATCCAAGCGATCGGCCCGTACCGATCGATGTGACGCTCTCGGTTTCTCTCACATGCGCTCCTTGTACCATACGCCCTACACGGCAATCGGGATGTCTTTGATCTGCGGCCCGTGAACGTAGTCGCAAACGAGCAGATCATCGGTCGTGAATGCGTAAAAATCGGTGACGTCGGGGTTGAGCGCAACCTTGGGCGCGGGGTGGCGCGGACGCCCGATGAGCTCGCGAACGATTTCGACATGTCGATCGTAGATATGCGCATCGGCGATCACGTGCAGAAGCTCGCCGGGGATCATGCCGGACACCTGAGCTACCATCATGAGCAAAAGCGCATACTGGCACACGTTCCAGTTGTTGGCCGCGAGCACATCCTGGCTGCGCTGCATGAGAACCATGTTGAGCGTCAAAGCGTCATCGCCGGGGCACCGGGTAACGTTGTAGGTGCAGCTGTAGGCGCATGGATAGAGGTGCATGTCCGATAGATCGGCGAACGTGTAGGTGCTCGTCATGATGCGCCTGGAGTAGGGCGTGTGCGAAAGATCGTAGAGCACGCGGTCCATCTGGTCGAACTCGCCTTCCGGATAGCGACTGAGCTGGGCGATCTGGTATCCGTAGGCCTTGCCGATCGAACCGGACTCATCTGCCCACCTGTCCCAGATATGACTGTTGAGATCGTGAACGTTGTTGGATTTGCGCTGATAGATCCAGAGCACCTCGTCCATCGCGCTTTTGAGAGCGGTTCTGCGCAGCGTGAGAGCTGGGAACTCCTCACGCAGATCGTAGCGGGCGGTGACGCCGAAGCTCTTGAGGGTGTAGGCCGACGCGCCATCAGCCCATCGGGGACGGACCCGCTCACCTTGCGTGCTGGTTCCGTTCTCGAGGATGTCCTCGCACATTCTGACGAAGATCCCATCGGCTCTGCTCATGTAGTGTCCCGCCTTCCTGATCTGCCGAAAACCATTCTAGCGCTTTGTCGCGCCCCACACGTCCGCACCGACGCCCGCCTCATGTTCTCCGATATCACGATGCGAGCGCGTGCTCGATCAGGTTCAAGACGACCAAAGGGTCGTCGGTGCCGACGGATAAGATGACCCGGCGACCCCCTCCCCTTTCGCGATCAGCGCGAACAGAGGACGCGGCCGAAAAGACGCGCGCTCGCGTGATCCGAGCGGGGTCGTGCTGATCCGGAGTCGAAGGGGAAACCATCAGGGATGAGGCGGATGTCCCGGATCTATGATCAAGGGCTTTTGCAATGGATGTCGCTGACTCGATGCCGTCCAGATCGATCTCGATGATCGGACCAAAACCGTGTCTGAGCACGCGAGACGCCCGCTCATGATCCACGTGCGCCTCGAAGCCCGGATAGCGCACGGCTTCGACGCGCGGGTGGCAGCTCAGATATTCCGCTATCGCGCGGGCGTGATCGTTTCTCTTCTGAGCGCAAAGCGCCTGCGCCCGTACAGCGCGCTCGGCTGCGCAGACCAACTCGGCGGACAGCTCAACCTCATCGATATCCGCGGCAAACACCCGTCTGGCGAGTCGCATCCGAGATCCGCGCGCGCGGCCGCACGCATGTTTCCCGCCCCGCCTGCGCGCCTCGCGCCATGCGAGGGCCACAAACGACAGCGACACGGAATCTGATGGGCATTCAGGCTCGATGACGGATACAACGAGAGGCTCTGCGACCGCATCCGCGCCGAGCAGAAGGGGGGTGCAGCAAAAATGCGTCGCGATCGAGTTGTCCACGATCAGCACCGCTTTCGCCTGTGCAGCGGCATCAGCCAGCGCGCCGATGTCGGCTACGCGCGCGCCCGTCGGCGCGATCGAGGAAACGAGCCAGATGAGGCACCGCTCGGCGGCGACGCCATCGTCGGAACAGAAGAAGGGCTCCGAGGCAGCCGCGAACGATGCCGCTTCGATATCATCGGCGACCCGGAGTAGGGCACCGGCGCGCGCATCGGGTTCGATCTGCTCTGCGATATCCCGGTTGCAGATCAACATGTCTTGAGGCCGGATGATCGAGGATGACGCAAGAGCCCGGCAGACGCTGTCCGAAGCGAGCAGAAGCGCATCGTCGGCGGAGAAGGACTCAATGAATGCGGGGTCGAGCCGATCGCTGTGAGCGGACATCACACGCGAGCGGCCTCGATGATGCTCAGAAACTCGTCGATCGGCATGGATCCCCGATCGCCCTCGCTGTGTTCGCGAACCGACACCGTGCGAGCGGCCGCCTCCTTGTCCCCGACAACGAGCATATAGGGTACCTTTTTAGCCTCCGCGCGGGCGATCTTGGCACGCATCGGCTCGTTGTGCTCGGCGACCTCGGCGCGCCCGCCGGCCGCCTCGATGAGTCGCTTGATCTCGCAGGCGTAGTCGAGATGACGATCGGCGATCGGGATGATGGCGCACTGCACCGGAGCCAGCCACAGCGGAAAATTACCCGCCGTGTGCTCGATGACGATGCCCAGAAACCGATCGATCGAACCGAAGATGGCCCGATGAAGCATCCATGGGCGCAGCTCGTCGTTGTCGGCCGTGCGGTAGCTCAGATCGAAGCGCTCAGGCAGGTTGAAGTCCACCTGGATGGTCGAGCACTGCCAGGTTCGCCCGAGCGAGTCTTTGACCTTCACGTCGATCTTGGGACCGTAGAACGCACCGTCGCCGGCGTTGATCTCAAAGGGTATACCGCGTCGGTCGAGCGCCTCCGCCAAGAAGCGCTCCGCCTTCTCCCACATGTCGTCGCCACCGATGCTCTTGTCCGGCCTCGTCGAGATCTCACAGGTATAAGGCAGCTCGAAGGTGCCCATGATGAAATCGACCGTGTCCATGATCGAGTCGATCTCGTCGATCACCTGATCCTCGCGGCAGAACACGTGCGCATCATCCTGTGTGAAGCCGCGCGCCCGGAACAGCCCGTTCACAGCTCCTGACAGCTCGTGCCGGTAGACGGTGCCGAACTCGAAATAGCGGATGGGCAGCTCACGGTAGCTGTGCAGATCGTTTTTGTAGATGAGCACATGGCCGGGGCAGTTCATGGGCTTCACACCGAACTCCGAGAGGCGCGGCTCCTCCGCGGTACCCTCGTTGATGTTGAAGAAGTACATGTTGTCGCGATAGTAGCCGTAGTGACCCGAGGTCTTCCATACGTCGGACTTGTAGATATGCGGGGTGATGACCTCCTGGTAGCCGCGACGATACAGCTCGCGGGACAGCCAGGTCTCCATGAGGCGGATCACGCGCGCGCCGGCGGGCAGATACAGCGGCAGCCCCGGGCCGGCCTCGTCGAACATCGTGAAGATGCCCAGCTCTCGGCCGAGCTTCTTGTGGTCGCGCTTGGCGGCCTCCTCAAGGCGGAACAGATGCTCCTCGAGATCCCTCTTGGAGAAGAACGCGGTGCCGTACAGACGGGTGAGCATCTCGTTGTCGGCGTTCGCGCGCCAGTAGGCGCCGGCGAGCTTCGTGAGCGAGAACGCCTTGAGCATCCCAGTCGAGCTCAGATGCGGCCCGGCGCACAGATCGATGAAATCGCCCACGCGATAGATCGTGAGCGCATCGCCGTTCGCCTCGTGCTCGGCGATGAGTTCGAGCTTCAGGGGCTGATCGGCCAGAAGTCGACGCGCCTCGTCATAGCCGACCTCCTCGCGCACGAAGGGAAGATCTGCCGCGACGATCTTTTTCATCTCGGCTTCGATGGTCGAAAAATCGTCCGGGCTGATCGAGCGGGGCAGCCGCATGTCATAGTAGAAGCCGTCCTCGATCGCGGGACCCGTGCCGAACACCACGTCACCGTACAGGTGCGCCATGGCGGCGGCCAGGATGTGCGCCGCGGAGTGGCGCAGCACGGCGAGCGCGTCGGCACCGCTTCGATTCGTCAGGATCTCGACCTCGTCGCCACAGGCGAGCGGCCGGGCGAGATCGACGATCTCGCCGTTCACCTTGCCGGCGAGCGCGGCGCGGGCGAGACCGGCACCGATCGACGCCGCGAGGTCGGCGAGCGTCGATTCCGCCGGCAGCTCGCGCTGCGAGCCATCCGGGAGCCTCACCGAAATCTGATCACGCATATGCGATTCCCTTCCGGACCGTCGTGACGCGAATCACGGGATCTGTCCTATTTGATATGCGTCCTGCAGTAGGGGCAAACCTTCCAGTTCGCATCCAGCGGCCGCTTGCATGACGGGCACACATTTCTGACCTGCGTGTTGCACACGGGGCAGACGATGAAGTCCTTTTCGATCGGAGCTCCGCACTGCGGACATGACCCGTACTGGGCGAGCTGCCGCTCGCGGAGAGCGACGTCGAGCCTCTGCTCCTCGCGATCCGCGAGAAACGTGCTCGGCCGCAACACGAGATAGGCGACGATGCCGGCAAACGGGACGATGGCGATGAATCCCCACAGCCAATACATCTCGACACCGCGTCGGCGGGCGTCAATGACGACGTAGACGATCGAAAGCAGATAGATCGCGATGATGAATCCGATGAACAGGTAGATGACCGCCATGATCTGAGGCGACATGAGTTCTTTCGCGTACTGTTGCATGCAGACAACCCCTTCAGTCCGTACGGCGCGAAATCAAATCGAACCGGTTGCGGCGCTCCGACCCCCGAAGCCGTGGCCCGACGGCGAAAAGATGCGCCGGGTCAAACCACCTGAGACACCATAGCGCACCGACGCTCGCGACGCCAGCTGAGACAGGCTCTCCAAGAAACGAACGCGCATCTCGCGCGAGCCGGGGCAGCTCGACGCGAGATGCCCGGCCTCAGATGTGGTTGGCGATCTCAAAAGCATCCCAGATCGCGTACATGATGTTGGAGACGTGTCGCGCGTCGCCCAGAAGGTATATCTCGGGCGCGCTCGATGCCAGCTTTTCGTAGAGCGCATTGTTCTCGCGATAGCCGACTGACAAGATCACGCTGTCGCAGGGCAGCTTCTGTGCGCCATCAGAGGTCTCCACCGTGAGGATTCCGTCCGCGTAGCTCTTCGCCTGCGCACTCGTGATGACGCTGATCCCGTTATAGGGCACGAGCCGCTCGAGCATATCCCTGTTCGCGGAGCACAGCGGCCCGTTCAGGGCCAGAATCCTCGACATGGCCTCGACGATCGTCACATGCGTACCGTTCATGGCGAGCCACAGCGCCAGCTCGCAGCCGACGAGTCCGCCGCCGATCACGGCGGCGCGTCGGCCCGCATCGCGCTCTCCCAGAAGCACTTGGGCCGCGGTGAAGGTGCGCTCATCGTCGCCGAGCGAGAAGACCTTCGGCACGGACCCTGTCGCTACGATCACCGCATCGAAATCACCGCGTGAGGCGATCTCCGAGGTGATCTCGCTTCCCAGGTGCACGGGAACTCCGAGCTGAGCCAACATGGTCACGTACCAAGCCGCCAGGGCGTGGTCGTCCTCCTTGAAGTCGGGGACGCCACCGGGAATGAGATTGCCGCCCAGCCGCTCGGTGCGCTCGAACAGCTCCGGAGTGTGGCCGCGCAGCGCCAGGACACGCGCCGCCTCGCAACCCGCGACGCCACCGCCGATTATCATGACATGCTTCGGCGCGCCCACAAGCGGCGTCAGAGCCATGTCGCTCTCGCGTCCCGCCTGCGGGTTCACAGCGCAGCTCAATGCCGCAAAATGTTGAATGCGGCCCATGCAGCCCTCTTGGCACGAAAGACAGGGGCGCACCTGGTCGAATCTTTTCGATCGAATCTTGTTCACGATCTCGGGATCAGCCAGAAGCGGACGACCCAGTCCGATCATGTCGCAGTCGCCCTCTGAGAGCGCGGCGGCGGCCACGTCGGGATCGTCCATGCGGCCCGCGCATATGACCGGCACGCTCACAGCCTGCTTCACGACCTTGCAGAATGCACGATAAAGGCCCTTTTTCTGATACATCGGCGGATGGTTCCACCACCACGAGTCATAGGTTCCCACGTCGCAGCTGAGCGCATCGTAGCCGAAGGACTCGAGCAGTCGAGCCGCCTGAATGCCCTCCTCGGTGTCGCGTCCGCGCTCTTCGAAGGTCTCCTCCGGCAGCGCTCCGTCGCGCCAGTCCTTGATCATGCTCTTCAAGCTGAATCGCAACGAGACGGGGAAATCGGCGCCGCAGCGCGACTTTATCTCCTCGAGGATCTCGCGCGCGAAGCGCAGACGGTTCTCAAGCGAGCCGCCGTACTCGTCCGAGCGTCGGTTGAACATGGAGATCGCGAACTGATCGAGCAGATAGCCCTCGTGCACCGCATGGATCTCGACGCCGTCGAAGCCCGCCTTCTGCGCGTTTCGAGCACCCTGACCGAACGACTCGACGATCCGTCTGACCTCTGATATGCGCAGAGGCCGGCAGGTCGTGTCAAGCCAGCGATGCGGGATCGCGCTCGGAGCGACCGCCTGCGCGTCTCCCACGGTCCCGGGAATCGTCACACGTCCGAATCCGGCGGACATCTGCAAGAATATCTTTGCGTCATACGCGTGCACCCGCTCGCACATCTCGCGACTCGTACGGATGAACTGCGGAGGATTGAAGGTCGAGAGGGGGACGTTGCCCACTCCGTGAGTCTCGACGTCGGTGTCGGAGAAGGTGACCCCGGTCGTGATCAGACCCGTGCCGCCCTTTGCACGCGCGACGTAATAATCTATTCCGCGCTGACTCCAACCTCCACCCGCGTCTGAGAGTCCGAGCGGACCCATCGGCGCCATGACATAGCGGTTTTTGATCTGAACCGAGCCGATGCGTGCAGATGAAAACAAGATGCTGTGATCCATGTACCCTACTCCTCCTTGAGCCGAGCTGTCGACGTGAATGACGACATGATCATTGTATGCCCAATTTGCCTCGGCGCACACGAACCAGACGGATGCTCTGCGCTATCATGGTGATTCATTGCGTCGTGCGCGGCTGCTCGCGTGCGCGGGCAAGTATTGTGCCACCGCTCGGTCGCAGGTCGGACGCTGCTCGAGAGAGGATCATCATGCTGGCGGATTACCACGTTCACTCAGCGTTCAGCGATGACTCGAACTATGCGGTCCGAGACATCTGCCGCGATGCGCTCCGTCTCAATCTGGACGAGATCTGCTTCACCGACCATGTTGACCCGGGCGTCAAGCCCGAATTCGACCATCCCGAGTCCGCTCGCATCGAGAACGGGACGGCCATCACGAATGTCGATTACAAGAGCTACTTTCCCGAGATCCAGCGGATGCGCGAGCGATGCGCACCTGATCTGCGCGTGCGCTGCGGACTCGAGCTCGGTGTCCAAACCGGCACGGCGGCGTTCTCGGCTCAGTTGGTCGAGAGATACCGCAGCTCTCTTGACTTCGTGATCCTGTCGATTCACCAGATCGACAATCTCGAGCTGTGGACCGGGGAGTTTCAGGCGAAGCGGAGTCGTCGGGCCTGTTACGAGGCCTACTACGAGGAGATGCTGCGCGTGCAGGAGCGCTTTGACGGATACTCGGTCCTGGGCCATCTCGATCTCATCAGGCGCTACGATTCGGCCGGACCCTGGCCTTTCGAGAGAAACCGCGATATCATCGCGGCGATCCTTTCGCGCGCGATCGCCGATGGAAAGGGAATCGAGGTCAACACCTCGTCTTTCCGCTATGGACTTGACGACCTCCAACCTTCGACCGAGATCCTCGAGCTCTACCGCGATCTCGGGGGTCGCATCCTGACCATCGGAAGCGACTCGCACAAACCCGAGCATCTGGGATCCTGGCTTTCGTTGGTCGCTCGGAGGTTGGAGGCGATGGGATTCAGCGAGCTGTGCACGTTCGAGAGGATGGAGCCCGTCTTTCACCCGCTGCGCTAGCGTCGCGCGATCCCTGCGACCTCACCGGCCAGCGTGATCGTTCCAGCAGCGACCACGGATGATGCCGAATCCGAAAGCGCGCGCAACGCGTGACGAACCGTTGGGAAGACACCAATGAGATCGTGCTCGTCGCGGTTCTCGCGTTCGAGCTCGCACCGCACGATCCGGGCGAGATCCGAGGCGCGCACGGCGCGACTCGACTTCGTCTGGGTGACGGCAACGCGGGGAAACGCGGGGATGAGAGCGGCGGCGACACCTTCGACATCCTTGTCGGAGAGCGCGGCGATGAGCAATGTCGGCCGACATCGCTTATCCGCCTCGATCGCGTCGAGCGCTGAGACGAACACCTCGCAGGACTGCGGATTATGACAGGCGTCGACGAGCAGAAGCGGATGGCTTCGAATGAGATCGAAACGACCCGGAGTAGGGCATGACGCGAGACTCGACTCCAGCCGCTCGCCGTCTAGCTGCCGACCAAGATAAGCTTCGACGAGCATGATGGCCGTCGCTGCGTTTTGTGCCTGGTAGATTGGCTTGGGCATCTTCACGCGGTAGAGGAAGCGGGCCGTTCTCGTCGAGAACGCGACGGAATCCCCCAGATGCTCCGGCGCATGCAGCAGCTCATGGTTCGCGATCAGGGGCTCGACGCCGCAGGAGCGACAGCGCTCGTCCATGACGCGCTCGACGCTGGCCTCATGGGTACCCTCTCCGAGAACGCAGATCCGCCCGGGCTTCACGACGGCGGCTTTCTCTGCGGCGATCTCAGCGAGCGTGTCACCCAGGATGCCCATGTGATCGAGACCGATGCCCGTGATGGCGACAGCCACCGGATCCGTGGCGCTGGTTGCATCCCATCTGCCGCCGAGGCCGACCTCGAGCACGGCGACATCGACGGCTTCGAGAGCGAAGATGACGAGCGCGGCAACCGTGAGCAGATCAAAGGGAGTGATGACGTATTCCTGCTTGTTCGCTGCGCTGCGAGCCGCGTTGACACGTCTTCCCGCCTCGACCGCCGCCGAGACACCGTGCGCGAACATGTCGTCTGAGACCACCGATCCGCACACTTCCATTCGCTCGGGGACGCGCACGAGCTCGGGAGATGTATACAGTGCCGCGCGCTTTCCCTCGCCGGCGAGAATCGCTGCGCTGAAGCGAGCTGTCGAGGTCTTTCCGTTCGTACCGGCGATCTGCAGGCACGCCAGGTGGCGATCGGGACGCTCGAGCATCTCGAGCATATCGACGACGGTCTCGAGCAGCGGGGTGGCACCGCTCGATATGCGACCGGTATCCGCTGCTCGCGCGCGGGCCTGCTCATAGCTCAGCTTCGGGACGCGGAACGGAATCTCGTAGCGAGCCGACTCCTCATCTGGCGCGATCGATGCGCTCAATACAGTTCATCTCCTGCTCATCTCGAATCGGGCGCGCCGGATGCGCGAATCGCGCGGCTGGGCGCGCCCCTCTCGTCGGTCGGATCGATATCGGCCGGCCCCGTGTCAACGTCCCCGATGGTCTCAGCCGCATCGGGCGAAAAGGGCACCGATATCATCGATCTTTTCACAGACGGCGATGCACGCCGCGCGCGTCTGGTCATCGGCGGCTATGAGATCAGGCACGAACACCGTATCCATGCCGGCGGCCACCCCCGCTCGGACACCAAGCGGAGAATCTTCGACAACCAGACAGCGGGCCGGTGCCGTCCCCACCTGATGCGCGGCCATGAGATAGATGTCCGGACTCGGCTTTCCGCACCCGACCTCCCCGCCGCAAACCAGGGCTTCGAAGAAGCCAAGGATGCCCGCGCGCCTCAGATTCGCCTCGACTGCCGATCGCTCGGAGGAGGAGGCGACCGCGAGCCGGACCCCGCGATGAACCAGATCTCCGAGCAGCGCGGGGAGATCATCCCCTTTAAGCGGAATGGGCGCGCGCTCTCGCATGGCGCGCCAGCAGCGCGCGTGCGCATCGAACACATCTTCGGCACGCGGTTGACCGGGCCCGTCGATCGAGCCGGCGAGCCCGAGACGCAAAAGCTCCAAGATCGATGAGCGCCCCAGTCCAATGAAGGAGCGTGCGAGCTCCTCGGATACGCGTACGCCCAACACGGACTCCACGTCATTCCAGGTTACGAGCGACATCAGCTCCGTGTCGAGCAGCGTTCCATCCATATCGAACAGAACCGCGTCATATACCTCGCTCATGCCCGTCCCTCGCACCCGATCGTTTTCCTCCGAGGGGATGGTATCACAGATCTGAGCGGGCCGATCGAGCGGCCAGAATTCGGCGCTCGGTGGCCACGTATTCGACCGGCACATCATGGGTCTCCACAACGCCCATCTCCGCAAGGCTTGCAAGAAGCTGCGTCTCGCGGGCCAGCCCGACCGATACCCCGTCGAATGAAGCGAGAAACCGATCATAGCAGCCCCCGCCATAGCCCAATCTGTTGCCATGAGGATCGAACGCGAGACCGGGAACGATCGCCAAGCTGGCGTTGATTCCGCAACAGGAGCCTGCATCCTCGGGCGCATCGAAGCCGGTCCGCTCGAGGACGGCGGGTTCGGGTATGCCCAGCGCACCGATCTCAAGTTCGGCGAGGGAGCCGATCTCATGCCAGCTGAGTCTCAAGGTGCCCCGCTCGCACCTCGGCACGCGAACTCGCTTGTTCGACTGCCAGGCGCGCGCGATGATCGATCGCGTGGAGACCTCCGATGCGATGGAGACATAGCTGTAGACGATCTGGGCGCACCGCCATATCTCGTCACTGAAGAGCGTCTCTGCTATCCTGGCGTCGGTGCGCGCTCGAGCGAGGGGATCTCGCGCATCTCGGGTCCGGACGAGCCTCTTGCGAAGATCACATTTCGCGGCGCGCACCGAATCGCTGCCGCCAGGCATGGCCGACTTTCTCAATCGAGCTCGTGAGCCTGATCGACAAGACCCTGGATCGTCTCGGTGAGCTCGCGGGCCCGGTTCCGCTTGCGGCTGACGATCTCGGGCGCGGCCTTCGAGATGAAACCCTGATTTGAAAGCGTCCGCTCGACGCCGGCCAGATCCGCCCTCGCCCGCTCGATCTCGCGCGCGAGCCGGAGGCGCTCGGCTTCCAGATCCACGAGATCACCCACGATGACATGCACGTCAAAATCCGGCTCGACGACGGTGACAGAGCCCGTCGGCTTATGAAAGCCGTCGGCTGAAGAGACCTCGAGATCTCTCACCGCCGCGATGCCGCAGATGAAATCGGCTTGCTCGCGCAGGGTCTCAGCAACCGCCGGCACCTGTGTCCGAACACGCACCCCGAGTGCTGCCCGCGGAGAGAGGCGATAGCGCGCGCGTGTGGAGCGGACGGCTGCGACGACGCTGCGAGCCAGCTCGAAGGCGCGCTCCGAGCGCTCATCGATATAGGCGGACAGCGCTTCGGGTTCCGGCCATGCTGCATCCATGAGCTGCTCCGCGCGTTCATGCGACTGACCGTCCCGGCTGAAATCGAGCCAGGAGGCCGGCATGGAGCCCCAGATCGCCTCGGTGACAAACGGCATGAGCGGATGCAGGAGCCTGAGGGAGACATCGAGCACGAAGATGAGGTTTCTCTGCGTCTGCGCCCGCGAGGAGACATCTTTGAGCCTCGTCTTGGTGACCTCGATGTACCAGTCGCATACCTCGTTCCATACGAAGCCGTGGATCGTGCGAGCCGTGTCACCGAACGCGTAGCCGGCGATGCCGTCGGTCACCGCGGCTGCCGTCTTGGCGAGGCGCGACAGGATCCATGCGTCGGCGGCCGTGTCGGCGACCGGGGGCCCGGGGGTGTAGCCATCCATGTTCAGGAGTAGAAAACGACTCGCGTTCCAGATCTTGGTGACAAAGGCCCGAGCCTGCTCGGTGCGAGCGGAGCGGACGAAATCCCCGGTCTTGGGATCGAACTCAGCGTCGAAGCGCACGTCTTGATTGCCCGTGCACAGCGACAGCAGGTTGAAGCGCATCGCATCGGCGCCGTAGCGCTCGATGAGATCCATCGGGTCGACGCCGTTGCCCTTCGACTTCGACATGCGACTGCCGTCGGCGGCCAGTATCGTGGGATAGATCACGACATCGTGAAACGGGACCTCGCCGAGAAAATACAGCGAGCTCATGATCATCCGGGCGACCCACAGGGCGATGATGTCGCGCGCCGTGACGAGCGCGGTGGTCGGATGATGTCCCTCAAGTGCCTCGGGGGTCTGCGGCCAGCCCTGGGTCGCGAAGGTCCACAGCTGGCTGGAGAACCAGGTGTCGAGCACGTTCTCGTCCTGATGGACGTGCCGGCCGCCGCAGACGGGGCATATCTCGACGTCCTCGATGAGCGCATCGGTCCAGCCGCAGTCCTCGCAGTAGAACACCGGAATGCGATGGCCCCACCACAGCTGCCGGGAGATGCACCAGTCTTTGACCCCTGCCATCCATGTGAGATAGGTCTGTTCCCAGCGCTTGGGATGAAACGTGACGGCACCTGAGGTCACAGCCTCGGTGGCTGGACCCCGGAGGCGATCGACGGCCACGAACCACTGCTCGGACAGCCATGGCTCCAGAGAGGAATCGCAGCGATAGCAGTGCATGACGGAGTGCTCATGATCCTCGACGCGCTCGAGCAGGCCGTGCTCTGAGAACCAGGCGACGATCCGCTCACGTGCCTCGTCGCGATCGAGTCCGCTGAACTCGCCGTAACCCTCCACGACGCGCGCGCGCTCATCGAAGATGTTGATGCTCTCCAGCCCGTGCGCCTCGCCCATGGCGTAATCGTTCGGATCATGGGCGGGAGTCACTTTCACATAGCCGGTCCCGAAGCCGGGATCGACGTGGTAGTCCGCGAAGATCGGGATCTTGCGGCCGACGATCGGCAACACGACGGTGGCTCCGACGAACGCCGCCTTTGCAGGATCCTTCGGGCTCACCGCGATGCCGGTGTCGCCGAGCATGGTCTCCGGACGGGTGGTGGCGACCACGATATGATCCACTCCCTCAACCGGCTCGGCGAGCGGGTAGCGCAGCAACCAGAGGTGGCCCGCCTCGGCATGGTATTCGGCTTCATCATCGGAGATGGCCGTCTTGCAGGAAGGGCACCAGTTCACGATCCTGCGACCGCGGTAGATCAGACCGTCGCGGTACCAGTCGACGAAGACGCGGCGCACCGCTTGGGCGTAGTCCGCATCCATCGTGAAGCGCTCGTGCTCGAGATCGACCGAGCATCCCATGCGCTTGATCTGCTCTTGGATGATTCCGCCGTATTCCCGGGTCCAATCCCAGCAGGCCTCGATGAATTTCTCGCGCCCGAGCTCGAGACGGGAGACGCCCTCCTCCTTGAGCTTCTTGTCGACTCTGGTCTGCGTGGCGATTCCAGCGTGATCGGTCCCGAAGATCCACCGTGTGGAGCGCCCGCGCATGCGAGCCTGTCGCACGATGGCGTCTTGGATCGCGTCATCGAGGGCATGGCCCGCATGCAGGATGCCGGTGACGTTGGGCGGCGGGATAGTGATCGTGCAGTCGCCTTTGCCGGGATGTCGCAGATAGCTGTCGCTCGCAAGCCAGCGTTGGAGAATCGCTGGCTCGCTAGCGGCGGGATCATAGCTTTTTTCCATCGCTTCCATGCTCGTTCCCCTTCATGTTCACGCGAGATGCCCCCGCCCCGTCACGCCAGATAGTCGTTGCTCGAGCTTCTCGCGGCGCTCAGTGCTTCATCGCGATCGAGATCCGCCTGGGTTCCTCCTCGCCGCGCACCGCGGCCCCGGTAATGATGACCTGCGAGACGTCGTGCTCGCTCGGAAGATCGAACATCGTCTGCTGAAGCAGGTTCTCGCAGATGGATCGCAGACCGCGCGCACCGGTTTTGCGCACCAGCGCGAGCCGTGCGATCTCATGAAGAGCATCCGGATCGAATACCAGCTCGCAACCCTCCAGCTCGAACATCCGCCGGTACTGCTTGACTATGGCGTTGCGAGGCTCGGTGAGAATGGAGACGAGATCATCCTCTGTGAACGCGCTGGTCTCCGTGATGACCGGCGTACGGCCCACGAACTCGGGAATCATGCCGAATGCGTTGAGATCGGCAGGCAGCACCTGGCGAAGCAGATCGTTCTCATCTATGGAAGTGGGCCCGGCGATCTCGGAGTTGAAGCCTATGCCCTTGTTGCCTACGCGATCGGCTATGATCTTGTCGAGACCGACGAAGGCTCCCCCGCAGATGAACAGGATATTCGTCGTATCGATGTGCAAGAGCTCCTGCTGGGGGTGCTTCCGGCCCCCAGCGGGCGGGACGCTGGCGAGAGTGCCCTCGAGAATCTTGAGGAGCGCCTGCTGGACCCCTTCGCCTGAAACATCGCGCGTGATAGACAGGTTCTCCGCCTTGCGCGCCACTTTATCTATCTCATCGATATAGATGATACCGACTTGGGCGCGATCGATGTCGCCGTCGGCAGCGGTGATGAGCTTCAGAAGGATGTTCTCTACGTCCTCGCCCACATAACCCGCTTCGGTGAGAGCTGTGGCATCTGCGAGGGCGAAAGGCACCTCCAATATCCGCGCGAGGGTCTGGGCCAGCAGGGTCTTGCCTGTGCCGGTCGGCCCGAGCAGCAAGATATTGCTCTTCGCAAGCTCGACCTCGGCGAGGCCGCCTCTGGATTTTGCGACGGAGTCCTGTCCGGCGGCACCGTCGCTCTCATCATGAGCTCCCTCTGCCGCCCCGCCCTCCAGAACGCGACGATAGTGATTGTAGACCGCCACGGATAGCGCGCGCTTCGCATCGTCTTGACCCATGACGTAGGCAGAAAGACCCTCGAACAGCTCATGTGGCGTCGGCAGATGCGAGATGATCTGACGGTTGGGACGACGCTGCCCCTCATCCGCCTGCGAGGAGGCGGGCCGACCCTCCCCGTTCGGCTCGCCCGCCTCCTCCTCGCGCGATACGTCGTCGTGCTCAAGGGACTCCTCCAAGATGTCCACGCATGCGGCGACGCACTCGTCGCAGATGAAGATGTCAGTCGGTCCCTTGACGAGCTTTCTTACCTGATCGCGCTTCTTGCCGCAAAACGAGCAGCGTATGAATTCTCCCCCCGGATACTCGGGCGTCGTGACGTCCGACATTATTTGGAGCTCTTTTCGGTTTCGGAGCGCGAAGAGATGATGCGGTCAACCAAGCCGTAGCTCTGTGCTTCCTCCGCGCGCATGTAATGGTCGCGCTCCGTGTCGATCTCGACCTTCTCGATGGGCTGTCCGGTAGCGTCTGCGAGAATGCGATTGAGGTTCTGGCGGTTGCGCTTGATCTCGGCCGCCGCGATCTCGATCTCGGTCTGCTGGCCCTGCGCGCCACCACTGGGCTGGTGGATCATCATCATAGAGTTGGGCAGGCAGAACCGCTTGCCCGAAGCGCCGTTGGCGAGCAGCAGAGCAGCCATCGAGGCGGCCATCCCGACGCAGATCGTTGAGACATCGGACTTGATGAAATTCATGGTGTCCAGAATCGCCAGACCCGAGTAGACCTCGCCGCCGGGTGAGTTGATGTAGAGCGATATATCCTTCTCCGCATCCTGGCTCTCGAGGTGCAGAAGCTGGGCGATCACGAGGTTCGCGGTCACCGAGTTGATCTCCTCCCCGAGAAACACGATCCGATCGTTCAGCAGGCGCGAGTAGATGTCGTAGCTGCGCTCACCGCGCGGGGTCTGCTCGACGACATAGGGTACGAGCGCCGAGGCGATCTTGCTGATCATGACGATCTCCTTTCAAATGTGGTGCATATAGACGGGTACGGTGCCCGGTGCCTGCTTGAGCAGGACCGATGCACCGTACAGGCGTTCCGCTCACGTGGTATTGTACTCTACCCCGTTTCGGAAGTCGCTACTCGTCAGCGCCTTCACCGGCATCAGAGGCCGATGAGGGCTCGCTGGGCTCATCTGCGTCATCGTCAGCTTCCGCGCGCCTGGCTGCCTCATCGACCACGCTCACCCGCGCAGATCCGACGAGCCACTCGATCGCCTTCGAACGGCGAATCGAGTCGCGCACGGCCGGCAGGCGACCCTCGGCGATGAAGGACTCCTTGGAAGCCGCCGGATCGTCGACACCGGCGCGCTCGAACTCCGCGTCAACGTCCTCATCTGAGACCTCGATGTCGAGCTTGCGGGCCAAGGCATCGAGTGCAAGCGACTCCCGGGCGACATCATCCGCCTGATGATGCAAATCAGCGATGAACTGCTCGGAGGTTATCTGGGATGACTTGAGCCATGCATCGAGTGTCATGCCGCGCTGAGAGAGGTTCTGCAGGAAGTTCTGGCCGAGCTCGGAGAAGATGGTGGACTCGTAGTCTTTGTCCATCTCGGTGAGCTCGAGGCGCTCGGCGAGAGCGGACACCGAGCGCTGTTCCTTCAAACCGGGAAGCTTGGAGGACTTGTCCTGCTCGAGCTCGAGCTTCACGGCATCGCGCATGGCGTCTACGCCATCGAAGCCGAACGACGTCTTCGCGAACTCGTCGGTCAGCTCGGGCAGCTCGCGGTGCCTGATCCCTTTGATGGTGACCTCGACGCTCGCCTCCTCGGCATCGGTCTCCTCTGGCGTCCAGGAGATCTCTTTGGTGTCGCCGACGCCCGAACCGATCAGGCCCTCGTCAAAGGCGGAGGGGAGATTGCCCGATCCCATGGCGATCATGCGCCCCTGGCCAGCCAGGGACTCGCCGCCATGGATATCCTTGATGTCAACGGTCACGAAATCGTCATCGGCGATACCTCGGTCCTCGATCTCCTTGAACGTCGCGTGATAGCCCACGAGCATATCGATCTGCGCGTCGATCTCGGCGGCGGTGACCTCCTCGGGGGGCATCTCGATCTCGACCGGGTCATAGGAGCTGAGCTCTGCTTCGGGACGCAGCGGAAACGTGACGTTGTAGCTGAAGTCCTGGCGGTCCTTCACGATATCCAGATCGTCGTAGGAGGCCTCCTTCACCGGCACGATATCAAGCTCGTTGAGCACCTTGGGTTCCGTTGCGCCAACAAGGTCGTTGGTCGCCTGCGCGAGCACCGCTTGGGCACCGAGCATGTTGTCGATGACCGGACGCGGTGCCTTGCCGGCGCGAAAGCCGGGAAAACGGTACTTGTGCGCCGCGTCTCGATAGGCCTTCCTGATCGCCGCGTCGACATCGACTGCGGGGATGGTGACCTCGGCGGCGAGCTTGCCGTCCTTCACGTCAGAAGCTGTGATGTTCAACGTTCCTCCTCTTGCGCGCCCAGCTGATCCCGAGGCGCTGGATGCCCCTTTTCCTACAGATTCCTCAGATGCCCGATCAGGGCCGTGCATGTCAGCGCACCAGCCTGACATCGCAACAGAATCACGGCGCGATGGTGCGGGCGAAAGGACTCGAACCTTCACGGGAAGCCCACTGGAACCTAAATCCAGCGCGTCTGCCAATTCCGCCACGCCCGCATGCTCGCGCACAGCCTTTGCATGATAGCAGATTCGTGCTGAATGTGACCGTCAACCTGCGTGAGCGCGATCGGCTCACGCCATCTGCATGTCAGGGCAGGCGCGACGGGCGACAACCCCAGAGATCTGCGATGAGACCGAAGACGGCCACGCAGAGCGCGCCGGCACCCAGAAGTCCGATCAGGCTCACCGATGCGCCGAGCACCACCGGAGCGTAGGAGAGCAGGTTGACCGCCGCATGGCACACGATGTTCACCCACAGCCGTCCGGTGCGCTCATACAGCAGCCCAAGAACGATACCGATGACAAAGGCATAGGTGCCCTGCAAGATATTGAGATGCGCGATGCCGAAGCATGCGGCCTGAATCGTGTTCGCCACCCAAAACGAGGTCGAGGCGCGGCGCGCGAACATGAACACGATACCCCGGTAGATGGTCTCCTCAACAATCGGACCCACGATGACAACCGAGGCGAGCACGAGCGCGGAAAACGACTCGATGCCGGAGTTCTCCATCATCTCGGAGTAATCGCGTCCGGCAGCGGGAAACATCGACATCATCAGGCCGAGAATTCCCGAGGAGAGCAGCTGCAGCCCCAGACCCAACCCGATCGCGCCGAGAGCGGCTCGCCAGGTCGCCAGCGCGGGAGGCGTTCTCGCGCATCGGCGTGCCGGCGCGGGGACATCGACGCTACGAGATGCGAGCGTCTGCGATTCGACTGCCGAGACACATGCTGCTTTGGGGATCCGCTCCGCCGGCCCGCATCCCGAGTCTCCGGAGAGCCATCTGGAAGGCGGCCGGGAAAAGACAGCTCCCAAGAGCCCGGCGCGCTCCCTTCCTCTCAAGATGCGATACCATGCCACGCCGATCGCGAGCGAGACCGCATCGCAGAGCAGCAAGATGAGCGGCATCAGCCTGCTCGGATCGAAATCCGTCGTCACGGCTCCTCTCATGAGCACGAGCGCGGCGGCGAGCCAGAACGAGAGCAGAAGGGCGGCGATGAACGAGACGGCGTATTGAATCGCCGTGAACACCGCCACGATGCCCAAGCAGGCCGCAAGCCAGCGAAACCGTATGATCGGTCGACTCATATGCATGCGATCAGCTCCCTTCGGGTCAGCGCCACCATGATATCATGACGGCTCGCCGCTGAGATGCCCTCAGGGTCGCCGGCGGCGCACGCCCTGGACCTCTGATACCCCCCGATCGTGACCCATACACGCGATCTCGCCGGCCATATGCCCTGCGGTGCGCCCTGCGCCGGGTGCTCTTCTATACGATGCCCTGGGCCATCATGGCATCGGCGACCCGCTTGAAACCTGCGATGTTGGCACCCGCGATCAGGTTTCCGGGCACCCCCCAAGCTGCAGCGGCCTCTGCAGAGGCGCGGTAGATGCCGCGCATGATCGTCTTCAGACGGCTATCGACGTCCTCGAACGACCAGGTCAGGCGCGCCGAGTTCTGCGCCATCTCGAGCGCGGAGACCGCGACCCCGCCGGCGTTGGCAGCTTTTCCCGGGCAGACGGTGACTCCACTCGAGATGAGCAGATCGATGGCCTCGGGCGTCACGGGCATGTTCGCGCCCTCCCCCACCACCTTGCAGCCGTTGCGGAGAAGTCCCTCGGCGTCTGGGCGGCGCAGCTCGTTTTGGGTCGCACACGGCAAGGCGATATCGCACGGAGCGCTCCACACGCCGCCGCCGCTGTGGTACTCGCAGGCGGGGTGCGTCTCGGCGTACTCGCTGAGGCGACCGCGCCTGACCTCCTTGATCTGCATGATAGCGGCCAGATCGACCCCTGTTGGCTCCAGGATCCAGCCGCACGAGTCGCTCATGGTCTGAACCGTGGCCCCGAGCTGCTCGGCTTTCTTGGCGGCGTAGATCGCGACGTTGCCCGAACCGGAGATGCTCACCCGCTTGCCCTCGAAGTGCTGGCCAGAATCGGCCAGCAGCTCCTCGATGAGATAGACCAGGCCGTAACCGGTCGCCTCGGCGCGGACGGGCGAACCCCCGAAGCCGATACCCTTGCCGGTGAGAACGCCTGCGAACTCGTTGCGGATCCGCTTGTACTGCCCGAAGAGAAAACCGATCTCCCGGCCGCCGACCCCGATGTCTCCGGCGGGCACGTCGGTGTCTGCCCCGATGTGACGGTACAGCTCGGTCATGAAACTCTGGCAGAACCGCATGACCTCCGCATCGGATCTGCCCTTGGGATCGAAGTCCGCTCCGCCTTTCGCGCCGCCGATCGGCAGCGAGGTGAGCGCATTTTTGAACACCTGCTCGAAAGCGAGGAACTTCAGGATGGAGAGATTCACGCTCGGATGGAAGCGCAAACCCCCCTTGTACGGACCAAGCGCGGAGCTGAACTCGATGCGGTAGCCGCGGTTCACGCGAACGCACCCGCTATCATCGGTCCAGGGGACGCGGAACATGACGATGCGCTCGGGCTCCACGAGCCGATCGAGCAGCGAGACGCGCTCATAGGACGGCTCCGCCTCGACCGCCGATGCGATCGAGGCCAGGACCCTGCTGGTCGCCTGGATGAACTCGGGCTGATCGGCATAGCGTCCGCGCAGCTCCGCCATCACGTGCTGGGTGTAACTCATGGTATCTCCTCAAAGTGGTGATAGCTCTGTGTAAACCGACGATTATCGTACTATGCGCCGTCCGCGTCGATGCTCTCGGTCGATGATTCTCAGTTCCGCGCGAGCCTCCCAGCAGCTCAGAGGGTGACAGCGACATCGCGGCGAGCGAGCCGCTGCGAGGACGAAACACGCTCGAAGCGAAGCGGACACGTGACGCCCACGTATCGGCCCCCGAGCATACCGCGGGCTCTTTGCATTTTTTCATTGTGTGCGCGCGCGAGCTAGCCTATAATCGTAGAGCCTCAGGGGCGAACAGGATCTTTTGGCCTTCGCCGTCCCTCGGTTCCGGGACGTGGCGCAGTCTGGTAGCGCACCTGCTTTGGGAGCAGGATGTCGCAGGTTCGAATCCTGTCGTCCCGACCATGATGCGGGCGTGGTTCAATGGTAGAACCTCAGCCTTCCAAGCTGATGACGCGGGTTCGATTCCCGTCGCCCGCTCCAAGAGAGATCGCAGGCCATCGCGAACAGTTGCGGTGGCCTGTTTTTGCTTTCACGAGGCGGAGCCGCGCGCGCCGCGGAATCAGAGCGTGAACCCATGGAACGATTGAGCTGCGAAGGGCATGTTGAAATATGAGACCACCAAGTGCCTGACCACCGTTTTTCCTGTTTCTGCAACCTTCTGATCCAAACTCGAAACCACTGCCTCATCAAAATGCCGTGCGCGCTGCGGCTGCGCTCAGCTCGACTGTGGTGTCGCAGCGCGCAGCGATCTCCGGATCGTGGGTCACCACGATCACGGTCTTGCCGTGCTCATCGCGCAGAGACAGGATCTGGCCGAACACCTCGCGGGCGAGCGGGCGGTCCAGCGAGCCGGTCGGCTCGTCGGCCAGGACCAGCTCGCCGGGCTTCAGGATGCAGCGGGCTATGGCGACGCGCTGCTGCTCGCCGCCGGACAGGATGCTCACGGGTGCAGCCTCGGCGCCGACGAGCCCGACGCCTGCGAGCGCCCGGCGCGCCCGCTCCCGCTTGCGCGAGGCGCTCTCGCGCGTGTAGTGCAGCGCGAGCAGAAGGTTGTCCATCACGGTGCGGCCGGTGACCAGCGCGTTGGACTGGAACAGGTAGCTGATCGAGCGGCGGCGCAGCAGGGTCGCCGCTCGCGACGCGCAGGACGGGGCCGACCCGCCGCAGATGGTCAGCTCGCCTGCGTCGGGTGCCTCGAGCAGCCCGAGGATGTCGAGCAGGGTCGACTTCCCCGAGCCCGAGGGGCCCGTGATCGCCGTGACCGAGCCCGCCTGGCAGCGAAGATCCAGTCCGGGAAGGATGACGCGGCCGCCAAAGGATTTGGCGAGTCCTCGGGCCTCTACGACCGGTGCTCGCCGCGCCGCGCCGGCGGCGCACTCGACGCCGGTCGCCTCCATGCGGTCCATATGCGATGCGGTGCGACTGAACATATAGGCTCCTAATCCTTGAGCATGCGATTGATCTGCTGGGCTGCGGTGAGGTGGACGTAGCCGGAGAGCACGGCGAGCTGCAGCGCGAGCAGCAAGACGGCGAGCACCATGCCCAGCTGCGAGCCCATGATGACGGCGGCGGCCTCGGCGACGATAAAGACGATCCCGACGACGGAGAAGGGCAGCCGGTAGATCGCCGGGGTCGAGAACCCCAGGAGCCGCTTGGCCGCCACCTCCTCGCGGAAAGCCGCCTGATAGGCGGCGATGAGGCCGAGGACCATGGCCACCATGACGCCTGCGGCCAGCACCGCGACGCCGCCGAAGAGCTCCATGGTCTGCTGAAGAGACTTCCGCATCCCGGCGACGAGCTCCGCGGTCCCGGTGAACACCGGATCGTCGGCAACGAGGTCGAAGCGGGCCAGATAGGGCCGACTCAGATAGGTTCTGGCTGCCGTGTCGGCGAGCTTGATATAGCTGTTGGACAGGCCAGCCGCCCACAGGCTCTCGTCCTCTCTGAAGATCATGTTCTGAGGCACGCACAAACAGATCACCGCATCGCGCGTCGTCTGGGGAAGGGACGTGTCCGTCTCCCAGCAGAACAGGTCGGTTCTCGGCTCGTAGGTGGTGAAGGAGAACGACCGGCTGGCGTTGAACGCGGTCTGGATGCCGGAGGCGTCGTCGACGTCCATGGTGTCCGACCTGCGCATGTACGCCTCGATCCGGGAGCGCTCCGCAGCGGGCATCGTGTCGGGCACAAGGTAGACGCGGGTGCCGGAGCGCGCTGCGGCGACGAGCGCGGGATCCACGGCGAAGCCCTGGCTCGCGAGATAGTTTGGCGAGGCCGTGTAGGTCCTAAAAGGCTTGGTGGGAAGATCGATCGTGGCATCGGCGCCGCGCAGAACGTCCAAGTTGCTCTGCGCCATATACTGCGTATGAGCCAGGTAGACGCCTTCGGCATCGGCTATCGACGAGTACCAGCTGTAGAACTTCCTCGAGAGTCGATCGGACTGACCCGATATGCTCGCGGCATCCGCCTCCGCGCTCATGCGCTCGAGCACCCTCAGACCGGAAACGTCTCCCCAGAGGCGCGCGATCTCGGCATCGGCCCGCATCTCCTGAAGGGGCGCATCAAGGATGAATCCGCACAGATCCGCAAATGCTGCAGACCCGATATAGGCGACAAGCAGCACGGCGACGACGAGCCGACGCGAGATGCGATTGCGTATGGCGTCGGCGGCAGGGACTCTGAGCGAGATCAGCGAGGCGACGCCGACGCTAGAGGCCACGCAAAGCACGGTGAGAAGACCGGATCCGCCCATGTAGGAGAGAAACTCCCACGAAAGCAGCGTCGAGGCGGTCGCCCAAGCTCCGAAGACCCAAGAGATAGGGATGGCGATCAACGACATCACCATCCACCGCCACGTGCGTTCAAACGCGAATTCCGATCGAGACCACCCGCACGTCACGCACGCGCCGAGCTCCGGCAGGTCTCGTATGCCGGAAACGACAAAGAGCGCGACGAGCAACACGAGAGCGCCCAGCGCGACAGGCGGAATGACGCTGACGATCACCGATCTGGTCTCGTGGCCGCTCAGCGGATGCAGGATCCGCTCCGAGCTGGTCCCCGACGCCTCCGCGAGCGCGCCGGCGAGCTCTGCGACCTGTGCTGATCCCAGTCCGGTGACCCGGTAGGTGCCGTTCGCGGTCCCCGTGTCATCGACCAGGTGCGATAGCTTCTCCGCGACGATCCTGTTGCCGAGCATGAAGGACGGCAGATCCTCGATCATGTCCGTGCGCGACTGCAGCAAGCCGAGAGTCGCGGTAGGCGATGAGGAATCCATCAGCCGCTCAAGCTTGGCTGAATCGAGAACCTTCGTTCCCATGAAGTCGAGATCAGCGTCCTTGCTGTTTTTCGTCACATTTCCCGCAACGCCGAGCCTGGTGCCGACGACCGCTCCGCCCGAGAACAGCTGATCGGTCCTCACCAGCAACGATCCGTTCTCTGTCGCGTAATCTGTGAGCACGGCGAGCGACGCCGCCTGCCTGCTTTGCTCTACGTCGCTTAGGGTGAAAGAAGCTGAAACACGAGGATAGTCTTCTGCGACCTCGGTGAAATGTTCGCTGCATAGCTCGCTGAAGAGAAATGACAGCAAGATCGCGATCAGAACGATGACGGCGGCTTTCAATACTGAGATCAGTTTGGTCATGGGTCACCTGCCTAGAATTGACCAGTCTGATTGGAAATTAGAGCAGATTGTCTAGCCTCTGCAGCCTATAATTGAAATCGCTTACTCAAATATCAGAGTTCGATGCATTGATCGCTCTGACGCGCGAGCTGCGCATCATGCGTTGCAACGACTACCAGGGCCCCACGGCTGACGCAATCCCTTAGAAGAGATGCAACGTTGTCGCGGTTGGCTTTGTCTAGAGAAGCCGTCGGCTCGTCGGCGAACAGTACCGCGGCATCCTTGAACATCGCCCGGGCAATTCCCAGCCGCTGCTTTTCGCCTCCCGAGAGCGTTGAGGCCAATGCGCGCTCTGGACGATCAAGCTGAACTGCATCCAACGCATTCCTGACACGTGTATTCAGTGCAGAGCGGTTGATAAAACAGGAAAAGCGAGGTCGTCTTCTTAATGCGATATTGTAAAATATGCTTTCATCATAGATCACACCGCTATCCTGATAGATGAAAGCGGCATCTCTGCTCCAGAATCTCCTCCTGTATCGTTCCGGCCAACCGCTGGCCTCCTCCCCGTTGATAAAGACGCTGCCGGCATCAAGATGTTGCAAAAGGCTGATGCAGTTGAGCAGTGTGGTCTTGCCGCAGCCCGATGGTCCGATCAAGGCGTTGAGCGTACCCGATTTCAGAGTGCATGAAACATTCTCGAATATCGCCTCACCACCTATCCGCACAGTCGCTCCTTCGATTCTCAGTTCCATACCGAACCTCCTAGTGCGCCCTGTGGATTATTGATTTGAATACTTTTATGGCGGCCAAGCTTCTCGTGCCCAACGTCACCACACATGCCAGCATAGCCAAGATAAGACAAGCAGCCAACAGATAGAAAAGGTTATAGCCACGAGAGATGCAGAAGTGAAAACCTATAGCGCCACAGACCGCAAGAGCAATCAGGAGCGGAGCTGACTTTTCGAGAGAGATGGATAGCCAGCCTCTACCGGCAGATCTGAGAGCAAAGATACGGCGGCGGTTCTCAATGGCCCAGATACATGCCATCTGAATGCAAAGCAGTAGAAGCGATAGACAAGCCATCGCAGCGCCGAGAGCATAGGTGCGCAGCATGATCGTAAACCTCTGATATGCATACAAAGCCGCATCGGAGAGGTTGTCGACAGAATAGATATATTGGGACATGTCGCTCTCATCAGCGATTTGCGGGATCAAATCCTTTTGAGAAAAGAAAATGTTTCCCGTTGAAAGCATCGAATCTAGAAACCGCGCGTTGAGACTGTCAGTTGGGGTGTCGATCAGCAAGACAAGAGGATTCCTATAGGTGATCGTCTTACCACCTGAGGCGACATTCGGACCGAGAACGGGAAAACCGGAGCCCACAAATCTGCAAACCGTCATCGAATCATCCACCTGCCCAGACCGTGTCCAGAGATGGGCGATGCTGCGAATACGCGTGCGCGAATCCGGTTGCAGGCTATCAAGCGTGACGGGAACCAGATGAGGTCCTTCTGGAAGGCTCGCTCGCGTCGAAGAATCGTTGTTTTCACAGACGTTCACTCCAGCGTCGGACACGTAGCGGCGATCGACGATGGCAAGACCATCGAAGTGACCCAGGTCCTGCTCACGCAACTCGATTCCCTGCGAGACATCGTATGACAGTCTCAGGATCCCGTGCTTCTCCGCGCTGATCAGAAAGGGCTCCAGCGTTTTTTCTGGAATCAGCTGAGCCCCTCCATCGTATCCGGTGACGTGCAAAGACACCTTTGAGGCCTCGGGATGAGACCTGAAAAAATTTGCCTCATGAAGAGCAAGTGTCGCTTGATCGAAAGCCACAACCGAGAGAGGGATGGTGAAAACGGAAATGCATATGGAGATGAGAAAAAAGACGGAACGACAGATACGCAGCCTTTTGTTCGTAGCGGCGCGCCCTTCCAGCATATGATGAACAGATGGTCTCGCAGCAATAAGGAGGCCCGCTCCCATGATCAGAAGCATTGCCAAAGTAAAGAGAACGACCATCTTGATTTCTGGCAACACCACAAAGAATTGGACGGCATGGTCGCTTAAAGCGATACAGGCAAGAAAAGCAAGCATGCTGATCACCATAGCAGGCAGTGCCGGTACTGCGATATCCAAGATCTGCTCGGTTCTGACTGAGCGAATCGATCTTCCGTACAGTACGAGAAGAGCATGGTCTCTGCTTTTCTCCTCGAGTCGAAAGACGATAACACAGACAAAAAAGAGCACCGCGGAGAAGTACAACAATCCCGCAGAGGTTGAGGTGCAGAATCGCACAACGGCAAAGAAATTATCGTCGGGTGCACGAGTTCCGTTCCACGTAAATGTGACCCGGTGGACACCTGCCCAATCGGCGAGCGCCGATTTCGCCCCTACAGCTGTTGCAGGAATTAGATAGTCGCCGTTCGGAGACGAAGTGCCCGCCTCATCCGAGGTGACAAGACTACCCGCAAGCGTTCTATCAAGCCACAGGATTTGCTGACCATTTACAGCCGGGCTCATATTCGAGGGAGAAGATGATGCCAGCCAGATTATATCGCGGTTTTGCTCTGAGTTGGTTTTGATTCTGACGATATGGGTTCCAAAGCGATCTGCGACGTTCTTCAGCTCAGTAAAAACTCTCTCAGAAGATAGATCCGAAGCCGAACAGTCGATGGTAAAAGACATAGTTGCATCAAAAGGTGCGCCGTTCTGTCGCGCTTCTGCATACGATATCGAGAGAAAGCATATTGCACAAGCGAGTATGGCAGCGCTCAGGCGAACCAACCATTTCAGCATCACGGCCCCCCATCAAAAAACCGGCTTGCACCGCACAAACCGGCCGAAAATCAACACTGGTATCAATAATTTGCACTAGGAGAGATGATACCAGTACTTATCTAGCGTCCAAGGTAGATCAACAAGGCACCATTTAGAGGCTTGGGATGTCTGTCCGCCATCACACTCAGGACTTGTCGCATTCTGTCCATCCAACTCGCACGAGCTTCCATGGTCTTTACTTGGATGATAAAAATCGGAGTGGATATGCATATCACCATAGTTCCCATATGTCCAAGTGCCACCGGAAGCATCTTTCGATTGCTTAGGTGATGTCTGTTGAAGAGAGGACTGCTCAACATTTGCTTGTGGACCAGAGGGCTGATTCGCATATGCCACTCCAGTCATCAAAGTACATCCTATAGCCGCACCAAATAGCGCTTTACACGCAAACGATTTGTAATTAAACACAACAAGCCTCCCGCCACTTTCGTGTAAATCGAAGTGCGCGTGCGTACGTCTTAAAAGCATTATACAATTCTTTTAAAAAAAACTAGTGCGGCTGCGGACAATTTCTGGACATCGTCCAGGTTGCCTAACTTGGGCTTTTCCTATACTCCATCGGGACCATCCGGCCGAGTGATCTCTTGATAGGGGATTCTCATCTTCTCTCACAATAGCCAGAGCCCGACTGTATTGGTAACACTTACTTGGACATCTTCTTTAGGATGCGTCTCGCTTTCCGAGATTCCACGGCGACATGTGATCGAGCGGCGAATGAATACGCCTGCGGTCGCACCGATCGATCTCTTCGCCGCGGTGGTCTGCAAGAAGGCTAGATATCGAGGCTCTTCCAAGCTGATGAAGCGGGTTCGATTCCCGTCGCCCGCTCCAAGAGAGATCGCAGACCATCGCGAACAGATGCGGTGGCCTGCTTTTGTTTTCACGAGGCGGCACCGCGTGCGCCTCGAAATCAGAACGCGACAATGCACATCGACCGATCAGACCGACCGTTCACGGGACTTCTCAGCTTGAGCCTTGCGCCTCGCCGCAAATGAGAATACGTTGCTCCTATAGATCGAGCGAGCGCTCGCTCTAAACTTTGTTCCAGCTCAGATCAAGGAATACCGTTCTCGATAGATTCACACTCATCGCAAGATTCTCGATCCGACCGTCAGAAAAGCTCTCAAGGAGGCATATATGGACACCAGGTTCGCGATATCGGAATATCCGGATGCGAAGCAGATCGACCAAGCGCTCGACGCTCTGATCGCCAAACCCATCTATTCGGTGAACAAAACGGCTCTCGAAGCGTATGAGCAGCAGTATTTCGAGAAGCGGTGCGCGAGGTCCAAGGAGATGATCACCTGCGCCAAGGAGGTCATTCCCGGTGGCGTCCAGCACAACCTCGCGTTCAACCATCCCTTTCCGCTCGTATTCACCAAGGCAGAGGGAGCAAAGCTGTACGATATCGACGGAAACGAATACTATGATTTCCTTCAGGCCGGTGGTCCCACCGTGCTCGGCTCAAACCCGATCGAGGTCCGCAGCAAGGTCATCGATCTGCTCAACGAATGCGGACCGAGCACGGGGCTGTTCCACGAATACGAATACCGGCTGGCTCAGAAGATCTGCGACTCCATGAAATCGGTCGAGATGTTCCGCATGCTCGGATCCGGCACCGAGGCGTGCATGGCCGCCATCCGCGTCGCCAGACTCGCCACCAAGAAGCGCAACGTCGTGAAGATGGGCGGAGCCTATCACGGTTGGAGCGATCAGCTCGCCTTCGGCATCCGCATCCCAGGTTCAAAGTGGACGCAGGCCCACGGCGTACCGCGTCACATCTTCAAGGATACGCAGGAATTCTATCCCGATGATCTCGCGGACCTCGAACGGGTTCTCAAGCGCAACCAGCACCACGGCGGCACCGCCGCCGTCATGATCGAGCCGATCGGACCGGAGAGCGGCACGACGCCCGTCGACAAGAACTTCAACCGCGGCGTCGAATTCCTCTGCCGCAAATACGGCGCACTGCTCATCTTCGATGAAGTCGTCACAGGATTTCGGATCGGCATGGCCGGCGCGCAGGGCTACTTCGATGTCGATCCCGATCTCACGGTATTCGGCAAAGTCGTGGCCGGCGGCTACCCCGGGGCCGGCGGGCTGGGCGGCAAGCGCGCCTACATGAGCTATCTGTCGGCCGGCATCGCCGGTGGCCCGAAGGTGCACAAGGCTCTGATCGGCGGAACGCTGGCGGCGACCCCGATCAGCTGCGTGGCGGGCTATTTCACCTTGTGCGAGATCGAGAGAACCGATGCGGCGAGGCGCGCCGGAGAGATGGGAGATCGGCTCACAGCCGGTCTCAAGAGGCTCATCGAGGAACACAACCTGCCGTTCGTCGCATTCAACCAAGGGTCGGTATGCCATCTCGAGACCGTGGGGACGATGCACTTCTCGATCGACTGGTCCAAGCCCTGGAAGATCCCTGAGGTCCTGAAGCAGACGTCGCTTCGCAAGGCGGAGATGGAGCACATGGGCTGCGCCTATATGGCCGAGGGACTCGTGACGCTGGCCGGCAGCAGACTGTACACGAGCGCAGCCTACACCGAGGAGATGATCGATGACGCGCTCGAGCGCTTCGGGCGAGTCTTCGATACCGTGGAGCGCGTGGAAACAGGGACCGCGTGAATCGATAATCGAGCGCTGGTACCGAAGAAAGGTGGAAGCCATGGAGGAGCAATGCGCCCGAGAGGCGCTCGTAAAGGCTGGGATTCGCCTCATCGACGCGGGCCTCATCGCCAGGACCTGGGGCAACGTGAGCTGCCGGCTCGATGCCGACCGGTTCGTGATCACGCCAAGCGGCAGAGACTACAACTCGCTCTCACCAGATGACATGGTCCCCGTCCGCATCGACGATCTCAGCTGGGACGGGGACACGAAGCCCTCAAGCGAGAAGGGCGTCCACGCCGAGATCTACGCCGCGAGACCATGGGTCAATTTCATCATCCACACGCACCAGATAAACGCCTCTGCCGTGAGCGCAGCGGGACTGTCCTCTATCGATGCCGCACTGGATCTCACCGAACTCAGCAGCACGATCCCTTGCGCCGCATACGGTCTGCCCGGTACCAAGACGCTGCGCAAAAACGTGCTCAGCGCGCTTGAATCCACCCGCGGACACGCGATCATCATGAGCCATCACGGCGCGGTCTGCTTCGGCAGAGACGAGCAGGCGGCCTTTTCGGCCGCGCGCGATCTCGAGACCGCAGCCAGACGTTTCGCGTGCGACCGATATCTGGATGGACGCGCAGATGCGAAGCAGTGCGATGCGGGAGATCTGGACGATGAGATGCGACGGCGCGCCGTCGAGATCCTGTCGGCGAACTCACATGTCGCCCGAGCAGACCTTGAGGCGCGGTATGCGAGCTATGCAAACAGCGAGCGCGCACCCGAGGGCATGGTTCTGACCGAAGCTGGCAGCCGCGTCGAGATCGCTCCGGATGCTCCGGACTCCGCGCTCACCCGCGAGCAGAGACTGCACCGCAGCGTCTATGCGAAAAATCCCCGCATCCGATGCATCGTGCACGCAGCGGATCCCGATGTCATCGCCGTATCGCGCGCGGGCATCACGATGCGGCCCCTGCTCGACGACTTCGCGCAGATCGTCGGCACGCGGATGAGAACGATATCCGATGCGGCTGGACGAGCCGCATCGGCTCTCACGAGTTCATCTGCGGTGCTGCTCGCCGGAAACGGCGCGCTGTGCTGCGCCGCGAACGCCGATGACGCCCATGCGATACGCATGATCGTGGAGAAGAACTGTCGGGCCTATCTGTGGGGCGCGCTCCTGGGTGGCGCGGTGCCGCTCAAACATCTGGATTGCAGACTCATGCGCATCGTCTACCTCAAGAAATACTCCAAGCAGATCAAGGTCCCAGCGAGATAGGCCACCGAGCGCATCAAAGGACGGGAGGGGCGGACGTGAGCGATCTCATCATGGCCTGCGACGTGGGCACGACCGGAATCAAGACCTGTATCTACGATGTGAGCGCCTCAGGCATCGAGCTGGTCGCCTCGAAGATGGCGGGTTACGCGCTGAACATCGAGAAGGGCGGCGCAGCGGAGCAAGATCCCGATGAGCTGTGGGAAGCCATGTGCGCCACCTCTTCGGCGGTCATGGCGCAAAGCGGGCTCGCGTCCGATGAAATCCACGGCATCTCGCTGTGCTCCCAGATGCAGGCGCTCGTCCTGGTGGATCGGCAGGGCAATCCCGTGCGACCCATGATGAGCTACATGGATCAGCGCGCCACCCGCGAGATCGAGCACGGCCTCGGTCGCGGCCCCAAGATCGCGGGCATGAACGCGATCAAGCTCGCTCGCTCGCTTGCCATAACCGGCGCGGTGCCGGCAAGCGTGAAGGACCCTGTCTGGAAATATCTTTGGGTCAAAGCGCATGAGCCGCATGTGTTTGGCCAGGTCTTCAAATGGCTCGACATCAAGGAGTACCTGATTCTCAGGTGCACCGGAAGATTCGTGATGACCCGTGACAGCGCCTTCGGCACGCTGCTGCTCGATACAAGGAGCCACAAGGCGGGCTTCAGCCCGACGATGTGCACCATGTTCGGCGTCGACATACATCATCTCCCGCGTATCATCGACGGCACCGACAACGTGGGACCTCTGATCGATCGAGCCGCCCGCGCACTCGGACTCGCCGAGGGAACCCCGGTCTTCGGAGGAGGCGGCGACGCCTCTCTCATCGGCGTCGGCGCGGGGGCGGCGGCCGTGGGATCGACCCATATCTACTCAGGCACCTCAGGCTGGGTCTCAACGGTAGTCGAGAAGCGACGCGTAGACCTCAGCTCGATGATCGCATCGGTGGTGGGCGCGAGCCCGACGACCTATAACTATTTCGCAGAACTCGAGACAGCTGGCAAGTGCCTGGAATGGGTCAAGGACCACCTCGCGCTCGATGAGATCAACATCTATCTGAAAAAAACTCCGGTCAACGAATCGCTGGAAGCGATCACAACGAATCTGTATGATTTCATGCTCTCTGAGACCCGCGACGTGCCCCCCGGGAGCGGCGGGGTGATATTCACGCCGTGGCTCGAGGGCAATCGCTGCCCGTTCGAAGACCCGAGCGCAAGCGGAATGTTCTTCAACATCCGCTTGGAGACCGGTAAGCGCGATTTGATCCATGCGGTCATGGAGGGTATCTGCTACCACCTGCGTTGGCAGCTCGAGGCCCAGCGACGGCATGTCCGCACCTCCCCTGTCGTGCGCTTCGTCGGAGGCGGGGCGTTGGCACCCATCACCTGTCAGATGCTGGCGAATGTTTTGGGCGTCGATGTCGAGACCGTTAAGGATCCGCAAAACGTCGGAGCCTTCGGTGCAGCGGTGCTCGCCGGCGTCGGACTCAAGATCTTTTCTTCCGTCGAGGACGCCTGCGGGCTGATCGACGCCGTCGGCGTCTACAGAAGCGATCCGGCGGTCAAACACGTCTATGATCGGAGCTTCCGAGTCTTTCGCGAACTGTACAAAACGAATCGCCAGGCGTTTCGTATCCTGAACGGGGGCTCATAGGAGAAAGTTGACACGACGGCAACGGCTCAAGACGGAACAATACGAAGGAGCGGCATATGAAAAAGACGTACAACCCCTACGACAACATGCTTGAGGTCTTGGAGCGGGCGGCCAAGATGCTCGGGATACCCGAGAACGACTACGTCTGCCTCAAATACCCCGAGCGCGAGCTCAAGGTTTCGATCCCGGTCGGCATGGACGACGGGACCGTTCGCGTATTCGAGGGCTACCGCGTTCAGCACTCCAGCTCTCGCGGTCCATGCAAGGGCGGAATTCGCTACCACCAAGATGTGAATCTGGACGAGGTGCGCGCCCTGGCGGCGTGGATGAGCCTCAAGTGCGCGGTCGTCAACATCCCCTATGGCGGCGGCAAGGGCGCCATCAAGGTGGATCCCTCCGAGCTTTCGAGACGCGAACTCGAGGCGCTGACCCGCCGGTTCACAGCGATGATACTGCCGCTGATCGGACCCGAGCGCGACATACCAGCACCCGACGTCGGCACGAACGCTGAGGTCATGGGGTGGATCATGGACACCTATAGCATGTTCAAAGGCTATACCGTACCCGGAGTCGTGACGGGCAAGCCCATTGAGATAGGCGGCTCGCTCGGTCGCCATGACGCGACCGGACAAGGTGTCACCATGATCGCCGAAGAGATCCTGCACCGTCTGGGTCTACCGGTACAGGGAACGCGCGTCGCCATACAGGGACTCGGAAACGTCGGCGGCGTCACCGCCAGGCTGATGAGCTCAAAGGGGTTCTCCATCGTCGCGCTCAGCGATGTGAGCGGTGGCGTCCACTGCGGCAATGGTCTGGACGTCGAGGGGATCTTCGCATTTCTGGCCGAACACCCCGGCGCGCTGCTTCAGGATTACGATGCAGCCGAGGTCGTGCATATCACGAACGCGGAGCTGCTGGCGATCGACACCGATCTTCTGATCCCGGCGGCGCTCGAGAATCAGATCACCGCCGACAACGCCAACGACGTGCGAGCTAATATCGTCGTCGAGGCAGCCAACGGGCCCACGACCGTGGAGGCCGATAAGATTCTCGAAGCCAACGACGTGCTCGTCGTGCCCGACATCCTGGCCAACGCCGGCGGCGTCGTCGTGTCGTATTTCGAGTGGGTGCAAAACATCCAAGCGCTCACGTGGGACAAAGACGAGATCAATCGCAACCTCGAGAAGATCATGATCAGGGCCTTCAACGAGGTATGGGAGAGCAGATGCGACCACGGGACGACGTTGCGCATGGGCGCCTACATGACGGCGATCGACAGGATCGCCAAGGCGAAGCGCATACGCAGCGTCTTCCCCTAGAGGCCAGATTCTGCATGGAATCGATCGCGGAGTCTGATCTTCAGCGGAGACGCAGACGGCGGCAGCGCAGGACCCGACTGTCTCAGTGAGGAGAACGGAGCGACACATGGAAGCCGGAATCGCGCCGACAAGGGTGTCAAAATACAGATGGGTGATCCTGTTTTCGATCTTCCCCATGATCGTATCGACCGAGATCATGTGGCTGTCTCTGGCACCCGTCAGCAGCAGCGCGCAGGAGTTCTACGGCGTGGACGCCATGAGCGTGAACATTCTGTCCGTCAGCTACATGCTCATGTTCATCGTATTCACCGTACCTGCCAGCTGGGCCATCGACCGCATCGGCTATCGACCCTCGCTCATCGTCGGTGCGCTGCTGACATCGGTTTTCGGCGTCGTGCGCGCCGCTTTTGCCAATGACTTCGCGATCGTGCTCGCAGCTCAGTTCGCCATCGCGATCGGCCAGCCGTTTCTGCTGAATATCTCAACCAAGGTACCAGCCAACTGGTTTCCAGCCAACGAGCGCTCAACGGCCGCGGGCATTCTGACGATGGCGCAATACGTCGGTTTCGCGGTGCCGATGCTCATCTCCCCGATCCTGGTCGAGCAGCGCGGCATCGCTTACACGATGTGGGTCTTCGCCGGCATCGCGGTCGCGTCGGCGGTGGTGAGCGTCGCATGCACAAAGGAGCGGCCGCCTACGCCTCCGCCTGGCCCCGTCGCCGTCAAGGAGGATTTCAGCGTTCCCTCCATCAGAAAGCTGTTCGCGAATCGCGCATATCTGCGCGTGCTCATCGTCTGCTTCATCTCCATGGGGATCTTCAACACGGTGCTGACCGTACTCGAGACCATCTTGCTCCCGAATGGCATAACTTCGTCCGAGGCAGGTGTGATCGGCGCGCTGTTCGTCGTCGCAGGGGTGATCGGCGCCGTGGCGCTGCCGGTGCTCTCGGATCGGATGAGAGCGCGCATTCCGTTTTTCGTCTGCTCCATCATCGTGCTCATCCCGGCGTATTTCGGCTTCGCGCTCCTGCACAGCTTCGCTGCGCTCGCCGGAATCGCCGCCATGGCCGGTTTCATGATCATGGGCGTCGCACCCATTCTGTTCCAGCACGGCTCCGAAGTCGCCTACCCTGTTCAAGAGGGCACCTCGCTGGGCATTATCCTTCTGATGGGTCAGATCTCCGGCGTGCTGTTCGTCTATTTATTCGAGCAGATGAGAGAACTCTCGGGGAGCGCGCTGGTGCCCATGCTTCTCATTGTCGTCGCGACGATCGCCGAGTTGCCGATCGTCCGGGGCATGCGCGAATCAAATCTCAACGGGAGATCGTGATGTATGTCAAACGCACGCAAGGGGTCTGAGATGCATATCATTTTATACCGCGGCTACCAACTGCTGCTGCGCCTTGTCTCCTATGCGCTGCCTTGGCGGGTTCCCGAGCTGATCGAGGGGGCGGGAAGTCTCGCGGCTCTGCCGGATCGGCTATCCGATGCCGGTATCGCATCGGCGCTGATCGTCACCGATCACACGATTCGCGAGCTCGGCCTTATCGACTCGCTGACAGAGGCGCTCGGGGAACATGGTATAGCCTATGATATCTTCGACGAGACCGTCGCGAATCCTACGATCGACAACGTCGAGACCGCGCTTGAGCGCTACCGCGCAGCCGGCTGTCAGGCCCTTATAGCCGTCGGAGGCGGCTCCCCCATCGACTGCGCCAAAGGAATCGCCTGCCGCGTCGCTCGGCCTCGGCGTACCCTGCGACAGCTTCGCGGCCTGCTGAGGGTCCATCACCGCCTGCCGATGCTTATCGCCGTTCCCACGACCGCCGGTACGGGCAGCGAGACGACGCTCGCCGCCGTCTTGTCAGATCCCGATGGGCATGACAAGTTCGTCATCAACGACCCTTCGCTCATCCCGCGCCTGGCGCTGCTCGATCCGGCGCTCCTCGTCGGTCTGCCTGCCTCGATCACATCGACGACCGGCATGGACGCGCTGACGCACGCTGTCGAGGCATACATCGGTCGCAGCAACACGCGCCGGACCCGAGCGATGGCCACAAGAGCGGCGGTCTTGATCTTCGAGAACCTCGAGACGTCCTACCGAGACGGCGGAGATCTGCGGGCGCGCGCCGCCATGCAGCGGGCTTCTTACTTCGCCGGCGTCGCGTTCACCCGGGCCTATGTCGGCTATGCTCATGCCGTCGCTCACGCGCTCGGCGGCCGCTACGGCACGCCGCACGGACTCGCCTGCGCCGTGACCCTGCCCGTCGTGCTCGAAGCCTATGGTGACGCCGCGCAAAAACGTCTCGCCGAGCTGGCGCTGGCAACCGGTGTCGCAGACGCCGGGCTCTCTTTGAGTGCCTGCTCGAAGGCATTCATCGCGGCCATCCGCAATCTCAATGCGAACATGGGCATTCCGACCGGGATCGCCGAGATAGACGCCTGTGACATCGGTGAGCTCACGCGGCATGCGCTCCGGGAGGCCAATCCGCTCTATCCGGTACCTCGAATCCTAGGCGCCGCCGAACTCCAGCGTATCTTCGAGAAGATCAGCGTATGATCGGATACGAGGCAACGACAAAGGGAGCGGGCGAATACACGATGGGCGATCGCATCGAATGCGGCGCAGAGAGGTTTCACAAGGATGCGTTCGATCGAACGACCGAGAAACGGCGCAAGACGGTTCTCGACGTGGCGATCAACCTCTTCGCCGAACACGGGTACAGCGCGACGAGCATCAACGACATCGCTCGCGATGCGCACATCAGCATCGGTGCGATGTACAGCTATTTCGCCTCCAAGGAGGATCTGTACTTCACGATCGTCAACAGCGCGTATCGCCTCATGACCGGCGTGCTGTACGACATCGCCGACTCGAGCGCCGACATCTTCGACTACACGGCCAAGATGCTTGTGGCATGCCGGCGATTCGCGCTCGAATACCCGAAGCTCAACCAGCTGTATCTGGATATGACAACCCAGGCCCTTTCCTCGATGTCGGTGAGGCTGTCGGACAAGATCGAGATGATCACCCCCGATGTCGCCGGAAAGCTGATTCGCGCGGGCAAGCGCGCGGGCATCGTGCGCCCAGATGCCGATGAGAGGGTGTTCGCCCTGTGCATCGACAACATCTTCATGATGTATCAGTTCTCCCTCTCCTCCGAGTACTATCGAGAACGGCTCAGAATCTATCTCGGAGATGATCGGCTGGAAAACATCGAGGACGTGGAGCGAGCCATTCTGACATTTGTCCGAGGGGCGCTCTCCGCGTGAGATGACGGCGCACCTCATGATCTGTCTGCGCGCCGTCGAGCGCGGTGCCAGCCGCGAGCGCGGCCCTGATGCCTCAGGTGCGCAGTGGCCTGAGGACTCTGAGAGCATGTGGCAGCGACTCCAGGATCAGATGGCGAGCCACGATGCGTTCGCCATCAGCCTGAATGGGATAGTCGCGACTGTCCAAGACGAGCTCGACCCGGCGCGCGCGACGAAGATCGATCCGCTTCGAGGCGATATGACGTCCGTTCTTCGATCTCAGAAACAGCGAGATCGCCTGAGCGCGCGGTATGCCGCCTTGGGCGCAGCAGATATCGAACAGCCCGTCTGCGGGATCGGCATCTGGGCAGACGCGATATCCTGATCCGTACGTCGGCCCGATCTGAACCGCCAGCATCAATGCGGATATCTCGCGAGGCTTTTCGCGATCGTATGAGACGCTCAGCGGATACCTGCGATAGCGCCGGATGAACACATCGAGCCCGCTCACCGTGTACAGGGCATGCCCCTTGAGTCCGGTTCTCTCATGCAGCATCGCGCAACCGAGTGCGATCGCGGCATCGAGCCCGACCGAGAATGTCTCGACAAAAAACTCCTCGCAGTGCGGCTCGGATGAGAACCCCTTACCACCCGAGGCACCGGATTGTTCGGAGAGATCGTCCCAGAACCTGATGCGACCGACATCCATGCTCACGCGCTCGCAGCAAAAGAGCTTCGCGAAGTCTTCCGAAGCCCCGGGATCCATCCCGAGCGTCCGAGCGTAGTCGTTGCCCGAACCAACTGGGACCAGACCAAGGTTCGGACGCGAATGCATCGGCTGCTTCATGAGGCCGTTGACGATCTCGTGTACCACGCCGTCACCGCCGAGAGCGAGCACCGTGTCATAGCCTTGCGCATCGCAGGCGAGCTCTGCGGCATGTCCGGGACGCTCGGTGCGCACAAGCTCGAATGAGACGATGTCTTGATGATGCAGTTCGAGAAAGCGCTGCAGGTCAGCAGCGACGACATCGGCCGCTCCCGCATGGGCACGGGGATTCGCGATGATGAGCGTACGACCGAGATTCTCGCGCCTGTGCATCATCCATCCGTTCCCGTCGAGTCATAGCTTGCACCCGAGCCGCCGGCGATCCCCGAGTGCATTATACTCCCGCACGCGGCGACCGCGCTTCCGTGCGCCCCGGTCTCGCCCGAAGCACTGCGCGCATCATAACCGATCATCGGCTTCTCATGGATACGCTGTCGAGATCGCATCGCGCGTTGTACCATTCCCGGTGTCGGGGGGCCTGGCGGGGAATGATGTGAAAGAGACACGAAGGAGCAGATATGGCAAAAAAGGACGCGAAAAAAGGAATCGTACAGGAGTTTCAAGAGTTCATCAGCCGGGGCAACGTGATCGATCTCGCGGTCGGCGTCATCGTCGGCGGGGCGTTCACCTCGCTGGTGAACGCACTCGTCGAACATATCATCCGGCCGTTCATCTCATTTGTGACCGGTGGCGATATCGATGTGCCCGGCCTCGCCATCTCGCTTCGGGGCAACGTCATCAATTTCGGAGCGTTCATCTCGGCGGTTATAACGTTTCTGATCACGGCGGTTGCTGTGTTCGCCATCGTGAAGGCGATGAATTCCTTCGATGACATGAGGGAGGCTGCCGCTCGGAAAGTCGGGCTCGCAGCGCCCGACGATGAGGACAGCGCTCCCGTGCCGCGCATCTGCCCCTATTGCAAAGAGCAGATCGCCCAAGATGCCATCCGCTGCCCGCACTGCACCTCAGAGCTCGAAGGCATGTGAGCAGATGCTCAGGGAGCCTTATATCCCGCGCTCGCTCAACCAAGAGACGATGTCGCGACGGACGTCGGTCCCGATGGTCTCATTGAGGATCTCATGACGCGCATGCGGATAGATGATCTCGTCGACCCGCTTGATACCGGCTCGGCGATACTGCTCGACAGCGCGATGCACACCGCGACCGCATGCACCCACCGGATCTTCCGCCCCGGCTATGAACAGCATAGGCAGATCCCGCGGGATCCGTTCCGTGAGAGCGACCCTCTGCGAAGACGCCACCAGCGCGGCAACGGTCGCATAGCCCCCGACCGTGAACATCTGACCGCACGCGGGATCGGCGATGTAGGCTGAGACGACGTTGGGGTCACGCGAGAGCCAGTCAAGCTCTGTCGTTGCGCCTTTGATGGCCTTCGCATAGGACCCCACCCCCAGCGCATCCACGAGACGGCTGCGATGGCGCTCGCCCTCGATCGCTGCGATGACATGCGTGATAGCGGTCCCCGCGACTGTCAGAATGGGCGACTGCTGGCCTGTGCCGCATATGATGGCCGCCGCAACTCCCGTGCCGTGCTCGGCTGCGTAGACACGAGTCACGAAGCTCCCCATGGAGTGGCCGAATATGATGTAGGGCGCATCTGCGCCGAGGACCTCCGCAGCCCGGGTGCGCAGGCTGTGCACGTCCGCGATGAGGATATCCTTTCCTCGACGAAGCGGGATATGCCCCAGGTCCGCCTCGCGGGATGCGGTCTCACCGTGACCGACCTGATCATGCGCGCATACGGAGAAGCCCTCAGCGGTCAGGAACTCGGCGAACTCGATATAGCGACCGATATGCTCGGACATCCCGTGAACGATCTGAATGACGCCGCGCCGCGACAGCGCTGCATCTTCGTCGGGCTCCCAGATCAGCGCATGGACGCTCGACGCGCCATCTGCGCTCGGGTAGCTCAGCTCGGTTGTTCTCATGGCCCCTCCCCAGGATGTCTCATGCCTGCCGGTAACCCGACAGCGAAGACAATCTTACTCTCATTCGGCGAGGTCGCATATGACTCCGCGGCGGACGGCAAGCCCCTCTCAGAGTCTGAGCGGCCGGCGATGAGCACCCCACCGCGATCTTGTGTATGATGGTGCGAGAACGATGAGGACTCAAGGGGGAAACATGGCTTCGACCGATCTCAACGCGAAACGAGAAACTCTGAAGGCGCGAGCCGCAGCATATCATGAGCGAGGGTTCAACTGCGCGCAGTGCGTGGTGTGCTCATTCGCTCCCGAGATCGCGCTCGACGCCGACACCGCCTTCCGCTTGGCGGAGGGACTTGGGCTCGGCATGGGTGGAATGAGCGAGACCTGCGGGGCGCTCTCCGGTGCCGTGATGGTTCTGGGACAGCTTGTCAGCCGGGGTCCTCTCGATCCCACCACGAAGGCTGCCACCTATCGGCTCGCACGCGATGCCGCGAGTCGATTTCAGCAATTGACTGGCTCCACGATCTGCGGAACGATCAAGGGCGTGGGATCGTCATCCGCCCCGCTTCGTTCGTGCCCGGAATGCATCGAGAATGCCATCGACATCCTGACAGATCTCATCTCACAGAAGCATCGCTCTGATCTGGCCATCTGAGCACGCGTCCGCGATGCGCGATTCACTTCGCTAGAATTCGGCGATGCGAGGATCATCCACGCGGACACGACAGCAGCCCGAGCCGAACTCCGCGATCGCGCGAAGGAAGCGATCCGCATCCGTCTGCCTGAATCTCGCATCGAGTTGAACCTCATCGGAATACTCAATCTGAGATATGCGACCGTCCATGATCTTGACAAGGCGGATCACGCGTCCGCGATGCGCGTGAGAAAGCTTGATGACGATGCGCACGACCGAGACCATCTCCGCAATCGAGCCGGCAGCACGTGCCGCCTCGACGGCTCTCTTCGCACAGGTGCCATAGGCGCGCACGAGACCTCCGCGACCCAGCAGAGTTCCGCCGAAATAACGCGACGTCACGCAGCACGCATCACGCAATCCCGCATCGCGAAGAACCCTGAGCACGGGAATCCCAGCCGTACCGGACGGCTCGCCGTCGTCACCGGCCCGCTCGCGACCATCGGCGAGGACCCACGCGCTGACTTGGTGTCTCGCATCGGGGTAGCGCGTTCGCATCCGCGCGATGTATCGAGACGCCTCCAACTCATCCTCTACGTGTGCGAGCTGTGCGATGAAGCGGCTTTTGCGCTCGACCAAGGTGGCTGCCGCCTCCAGTCCCGGCCTCAGGGTCAGATAGCCCTCCATCGCCCCTCCCGCCCGAGCGCGTGAACCTACATTCGATGAAGCATTTCCGCCTGTCTGTCACAAGGATAGCATCTCCGCTTCTCGTTGCGGTCCGCAGCTGCTACAATGGCATACGCGAAGCGGGCCAGACGATCGCGCGCGGCTGAGCGAGATCTCACCGCGTGAGGAAAGTCCGGGCTCCACAGGGTAGGATGCTGGCTAACGGCCAGGCGGGGCGACCCGACGGAAAGTGCCGCAGAAAAGAAGACTCCCACCGACCGGCCCTTTGGCCGCGCCAAGGGAAAAGCTGAAACGGTGGTGCAAGAGACCACCAGCATCGCGGCGACGCGATGGCTTGGCAAACCCCATCCGGAGCAAGCGCAAATAGGGGCGCTATGGTGTGACCCGCACCGCGCTCGGGTAGCGTGCACAGAGCTGCGTGGCAACGCGCACGCCAAGATAAATGATCGTCCGCGACAGAACCCGGCTTATCGGCCCACTTCGCATTGTTGTTATCTGTGAGTTTGCATATGTCTTTGACCTGCGGTTATACACTCTGAAGTATCTGAATTTATCTATTTTGTATTGAGTTAGGTCTTATTAAGGACATTAAGGTGAGGGCAATGCTGGATGACGAAACCGATGGAGAAGAATCCCCCGGCGACGAGGATCCGAAGAGGACCGCAGAAGCACCCCGGATCTTCAAAGACATAAGATCGACCTCGCAATCGTTTGTGGGCCTCAAATCCCTTTCGGAATCTTTGAAGGGGATTAGCGCCCTCGCGCATCCCTTCAGGGACTTGAAGCTCCCCAGCATCGACATGACTGATCTGACCGAGTCGCTCAGAAGCGCATGCGATCGCTCCTCGGAAAGAGTTGCCCTCGACATCAATCAGAGCGAAAGACAGGTCGAGGGATTGAATCCCGCGACGGATCAGCTGGAGAGAGCCGTCGAGGAATTGAAGCCTCGCACGCTGGAAGATGACCCGGCGTTCATGCGCATACATGACATCCTGAAAAACCAGTTCGACGCCTTCTCCAGATTCGCCGAATCCGCCGACGAGGCGGCGGCGCGCAACTTCAGGCTCACAGTCACTTCGGTGCTGATCGCTGTCGGATCGCTTCTGATCGCGGTGATTTCCCTGATCAGAGCTTTCATCGGGTGAGCCAGCTAGCGACGATGAAAAGAGCCATCTCGACGCGAGCACCACTTTGATGCCGAGCCGGCGGATGAATCTAATTCGAGTCCTATAACCAAGGGGTTGAATTCGACCCCCTTTTAGTCGTGTCATCTCAGAAGCACAGATAGGATCAAACTGATCGTGAAAGAGACGGAACTTGATATGATCACCACTTCCGAGGTCGTCAAGTGTCCTCTTTCATCCATGTCGGTCCCCCTTTCTTCCTTTGAATGGTTACTGTTTCGGGCGCTTACTCTGCGGGAGCGCCCGAGCCCTGCCGCTCGGCGGACGCTGCCGGCTCCCCCGGTCTGCGTCGCGTGCGGTCGTGCGGTTGTCAAGGTTCGAAGAGATTTAGCTGCTCGTTGGGAAATCGCAGATGTCATTAGGCGTGCAGATGACCTTTCCCATTCGCTCCTCTGTCTGTGCCAGCAGATACTCCGGGGAGCATTTATAAAAAGATGAAAGATTTATCAGATTTGATCCAAGCGGATCGGTTTCACCTGATTCCCACCGCAGCAAAGCATTCTCATGCACTCCGATCTTCCCAGCTACCTCTTTTGCTGAGAGCCCTCTTCGGGCACGTTCCGCTTTCATGTTCTTGCGCATCCATCTACCCCATTTACATTATTACCGTGTTGTCTGGTATCCTATAACAACATTTCCGTGTTTGTCAACAACATTTTTGTGTGTAGAATACGACTAACCCGAGTTTCTTGGAGGTACCGTGGCAGCTTATAAAATCAGCGAGGCTAGACACGCAAAGGGATGGAGCCAGGCTGAGCTGGCAAAACGAATCGGCACCACGCAGCAGCAGATAGCCCGCTATGAAAGTGGTGACAATGACGTCAAATCAAGTGTCCTGATCAAGCTCAGCTCCGCGTTAGGCGTAACGATCTCCTATTTGCTTGGTCTTGAAAATACCGTCGCGGCTCAGCCGGCCCCTTCTTTTCCTATTCCTGTTTTCGGCAACATAGCTGCCGGAACACCTCGGGAAGCTCTGCTTCAATCAGATATAGTCCACGACACTGAGGAGAGCTTGTATCGAGCGCACAAGAGCAGCTTCTGGCTTATTACTTCTGGAAATTCGATGAATAAGCTTTTTCCTGATGGTTCGCTCGTATTGATTGATCCTGCACTACCCGTGCAAAATGGAGATGTAGGGGTCGTCTTTGTCAACGGTGAGGATGCGACACTTAAACGCATCTTTTTCGACGATGACGCAATCAGGCTACATCCGGAAAGTTACGATCCGGATTACCGAGACTACGTGATCCGTCAAGACGATCCCGATGCCCCGGAGATACGTGTCATCGGCAAGGTCGTAAGCTATACGGCACCCGCAGATTGGAGGGCGTGAATCGATAATCTGATACATGAGTTCAGTCGAGAGGGTTGAAAGGGAAGGATTAAAAATGCCTCAGCACTACTCGAGGAAAACGGCACCGAAGAAGAAGCTTGGGAAGAAAGAAATTCTGGCAATCATCCTAGTTATTCTCATTATTTCCGGGATCGGTAACGCTATGTCAAAAAGCAAGCAACCCGAGACGCCGAAGAAAGAGTCCCAGGAGCAGAAAACTAGCAAGAAGAAAAGCGATAAGAAGAAAAACGCGAAGGAGGACTTGCTCGACGGTCTGGTCGACAAGCCGCTCGATGAGGCGATCGCATCAATAAATGATGCGGGTCTGAAGGTGACGTACAACAACGGCACGAAGAGCAACGGCGCTCTGTTCGAAAGCGACGACCCCTACAGCTTCACGCTGAAGGAGAATGCGAAGAACATGGTCGTGACAAAGGTCGAGAAGGACTCTGCTGGAGGCCATGACGCGAAGATCACCATACAGGACAAGGCGGGAATCGAGCGCGAGAAGCAGGCCAAGGCGACGCGTGATGCCCTCGAGAAGAAGCTTGACAAAACCGATGCATGGATAGCAGTCAAGACCTATGGCGAGAAACAGTACCCCTATGGCTTCAAGGTACATTACATGCTTAACGAACTCTCCGCTGAGCCGCTCGACGAGAACACCTGGGGTCTGAAGTCCACCTGCGATATCACAAACGGCTACGGAGCGGAGACGAAAGGCAAGACGATCGAGGCGAAGGTCACCGGCACGAGTGATGCTCCGCAGGTTATCGAGTTCAACGTCTATTGATATATCTATCTGGGACAATGGGAGGAAATCATGGCAAAGCAGATCAAGTGCCCGGCATGCGGCAGCACCGATTTCATCATGCTTAGCGGCGGCAGAAAAAAGATGTCGATCACGAAGGCCGCCCTCGGCGGACTGGTGCTGGGACCTCTTGGGGCCGTCGCAGGCGGTGCCGGCCTCGGCAAACGGGGGAAGGGCGATTTTCAGTGCCGCGAGTGCGGTAAGCGCTGGAGGCAGAAGTAGGTCGAACAGAAGCCAAGATGCCCCGCTCCCTGTTTGCTTGGCTGCGATGGGAGCGGGGCGTGTCCGATACCCGAAAGGAAAGGACGATGCTATTATGCCACGGCGCAGACAACGCAGTGCATTTGGAGCTGTGGAACATTTGGAACAGAACAGGTACCGCGTCCGCTGGATGGGCAACACAGGCGACGGTACGGGCTATAGAAGACACTCGAAAACTATTCGAGGATCACGTTTGGAAGCATCCGGATTTCTGGCGAAAATGCAGATTGATTGCTCGAACGATGTCCCAGCTCCAACTGTGGCCGCAGCTTACGAGCAATGGGTGGTGCCGGTATTAAAACGTAGGCTCGATGCGAATGAAATTTCACTGGGCACTATTGAGCATTATCATATCGCATGGAAAAAGCACATTGAACCTAGATGGGCTGATGTCTATGTAACTGATGTTAAACCTGCCGCCGTTCAAGATTGGTACGACTCCATGACCAGATCTCAGGCGGAAATGGCCCGTATTCCATTTAGGTTAATTTTCGACGAATGCGGCACCCATGAGGTTTGCAGCACAGAAGTAGCATACAGAAGATATCGCATGCCCGGTACATCTGCTCAGCGAGACAAGGGCATCTGGACGCTTGACGAACTTTGCAGCATTTGGAAAAGTCTTAGGGGCAGCTACATGGAGCGCTGGTTCATCTTAGCAGCGTTCGGCGGCCGCGCGTCGGCGAATCTCTGGGTGTCATGAACTCAGAAATAGAGCTCGCTGAATACGATGGCGTATCCGTTGCTATTGTGCCAATTATCCGTCAAGTTAATAAGCTTGGTAAGGTCAGCAAGAGACTTAAGACCGCGCAAAGCGTTCATGCAGCCGTCATACCAGGAATCCTCGGATACCGTCGCTATCAGTTGTGCCAGGAAACGGGCGACAAATGGTTGCTCGATGACGGATGCGGAGACGTAATCGGGCGAGAAAAGCTTCGAGATCGCTTCAACCGCAAGATTCGCGATTCTGGTGTTGTTCGTCATCCTGTTCGCAATCTTCGCAACTCCTGGCAGACATTTACTAAATGGACGCTAGAAATCGAGCCGTCAAAAATTGAACGGATGATGGGACATGTAGGCAAGACAATAACGGAAAGATACTACGACAGACCAGAGGCAGAGATGCTAGCAAAGACGATTGCAGCCGCATATAAAATGCATCCGTATGCAGAATCTTGGACGGACGAGGTAGTCAGCACTTAGGACATTTTAGGACATTTTTCGCTTATGCAAGCTATCTACCTGCTATTTTATTAAAACCGGCTTATCGGCCCACTTCGCATCTCGTTGCTCATCGGATGAGTGCCGCGCCCTCCCAGGGGCGAAGCACGACAATGCCGTCATCTGTTTCAGGATCAGTGGGGTAGCTGCTCGCGAGCAACCTCATGCCGGCGATCTCCCCTGCCGGCACCGCCGCCTCAACGGCATTGGAAAACGAGCTGAGCACCACCAACCGCTTTGAATCCAGCTCGCGCACATAGGCTATGACCTTCGGAGAGATAACCTCCAGAAAGGCGATTGATCCTCGCGCGATCAGCGGCATCTGCTTGCGAAGCTCGATGAGATGACGATACAGTGACCAGATGGAGTTCGGATCAACGATCTCATTGGCTACATTCGCTCTCGCAGCGTCTCGAGACGTCTCGATCCAAGGGGTGCCATCCGTGAAACCCGCCTGAGTTCGGGCCTGCCACTGCATCGGCGTCCTCGAGTTATCTCTCGAGCGCTGAGCGAGCACGGCGAGCGCCTCCTGCTCGCTTTTACCTCGATGTCGAAGAATTCGATAGTAGTTCAGGCTCTCGACGTCGCGGTACTGCTCGATCGAGGAGAAGCCCGGATTCCCCATGCCGATCTCCTCACCCTGATACACATAGGGGGTGCCCCTCATGAGATGCATGAAGATCGCCAGCATCTTTGCCGAAACATCCCAGTACGTCTTGTCGTCTCCGAATCGCGATACCGGTCTTGGTTGATCGTGGTTCCCCAGAAACAGAGCATTCCAGCCCCCGCAAGATTGCAGTCCTAGCTGCCACGTTCGAATCAGCTCGCGAAATCTCAAGATATCCGGTCTCATGAGGGACCACTTGTCACCATCTTTGTAGTCTACCTTGAGATGATGGAAACTGAAGATCATCGACAGCTCATGCCGAGTGGGATCTGTATAGCGCATGCAGTCTGCAAGAGACGTCGAAGACATCTCTCCGACTGTTATCATCGAGCCGATGCCGGCAGTGGCTACGAGCTCCTTCAAATACTCATGGATCCTTGGTCCATCGGTATAAAGAGAACGGCCGTCTCCCTTCAGGTCATCTATGAAGACTCTAGGCTTTGATATGAGATTCACGACATCAAAGCGGAAGCCCGATACCCCTTTGCGCCTCCAGTATCTGACAACATCTGCCAGCTGAGCCCGAACCGCAGGATTGTCCCAGTTGAGATCAGGCTGGGTCACATCGAAGAGATGCAGATACCACCTGCCCAGTGCCGATACGTATTCCCAAGCGGATCCGCCGAACTTTGACTTCCAGTTGGTGGGAGGCTCATCTCGGACCCCTTCACGAAAGATATAGTAATCCTGATAACGCGCATCCCCTGCCAGTGCGCGCTGAAACCAGGTATGCTCTGAAGATGTATGGTTGAAAACCATGTCGAGCATGATCTTCATACCGCGAGCGGATGCTCCCTCCACAAGCCGGTCGAAATCATCCATGCTGCCGAACAGCGGGTTCACCGCTTTGTAATCAGACACATCGTAACCGTTGTCGTGAAGAGGAGACGCGAAGAAGGGCGTTAGCCAAAGGTAATCGATACCGAGTTCGGCGAGGTAATCGAGCTTCTCGATAATCCCAGCCAGATCGCCTATCCCGTCACCATTCGAGTCTTTGAACGATTTCACGTAAATCTGGTAAACGGTGCTGTCGCCGAATCGACACGCATCGTTCGAGCAGCAAACGCAATCCTTTACCCCCTCCGCCATCATGTTCCCTTCAGCCTAGCGGTATATTTCAAGATGATCCGAGATGCCTATGCTGAACCATTCAATCGGACGGTCATCTCATCTGCGCGACCGCGTCTGAGAGATCCGGTCCCGAAGCTGTTTTCTCTGTATCTGTTCCGATCCCGCGATGAGAACCCAACACAAGCGTGAGCACAAATGGGACGATCACCGAGATGAGCATGCATATCGCAAATGAACCCATGGACAGCGGTTTGATGGACAGAATGCCCGGAAGCCCGCCGACGCCTATTGCATTGGCGGTGGTATTGGTCGCGGTGCAGACAACTCCGGCAACCCCAGAGCCCACCATCGCGCATATGAAGGGAAACACGTATTTGAGGTTCACACCAAACATCGCAGGCTCGGTGACACCAAGATAACAGGAGATGATCGAGGGGATGTTCGTCTCCTGTGCCCGAGCGTTCCTGCGCTGCAGAGCGGCCATGCCGAGAACCGCTGATCCCTGTGCGATGTTCGACAGCGCGATCATCGGCCAGAGCATGGTCCCACCGTAGTCGGCGATGAGCTGCAGATCGATTGCATTCGACATGTGATGCAACCCTGTGATGACCAGGGGAGCATAGAAGAAACCAAAGATCGCGCCGAAGACGACTCGAGCCGGACCGGTGATGCCGGCGTACACGACAGAAGAGATAGCGCTTCCCAGCGTCCAACCGATCGGTCCGAGCACAAAATGCGCAGCCATGACCGCAAAAATCAGACTGCAGATGGGCACGGCGATCATGGAGATGGCAGCGGGGAATATCTTACGAAAAAACCGTTCAAGATACCCGAGGGTGAGCGCAGCCAGTATTGCGGGAATGACCTGAGCCTGATATCCGATCATCCTGACCTGAGCAATTCCGAAGTTCCACATCGGAATCTGGTCGGCCGGGGTGCCCGCAACGCTATATGCATTCAGGAGCTGCCCGGAGGTGAGCGTCAAGCCGAGCACGATGCCAAGCATCTGGGTCGTACCCATCTTCTTGCTCACCGACCAGCAGATCCCAACCGGGATGCCGGTCTGAAACACCGCTTCGCCGATAAGCCACAAAAAGCTGTCTGCGCCCGCCCAGAACTGACTTATTTGCACGAGAGTCTTGGTACCGTTCTCGAACAGGAGCAGGCTATCGATGCAGTTGCGAAACCCGAGAATCAGCCCGCCGACGATAATTGCGGGAATGAGCGGAGCGAATATCTCGGCGATCGAGGTCATGACGTGCTGGAGCACATTTTGGTTCTTGACCGCTGCCTTTTTCGTCTCCTCCTTCGAGACCCCTTCTAGTCCCGAGGCGGAGATGAACTCATTGTAGAAATCATCAACCTCGTTTCCGATGATAACCTGAAATTGTCCCGCCTGCGTAAACGTTCCCTTCACCGATCGGAGCATCTCGATTTTTTCAACATCCGCCAAACCGGGATCGCGGAGAACAAACCGCATACGCGTGACGCAATGCGATATTGCGCTGATGTTCTCCGCTCCTCCGACAAGTTCGAGCAGATCGATGACATCTTGTTTGAATCTTCCCATATCAGGCTCCTTCGATGTCTCATGCTGATATACAAGCACTACTTATTCAAATAAGTTGCCTTCATCATGCTACAACTTATTTGAATAAGTTTAGAAATATGTTTGCAATCGGTTCTACGGCAGTTTTATGCCCGTGAGCGGCCCATAGGATTGTGTAGCGAATCTCGTGATTTTCCTGAGATCTCACGATGCCGGCAGCTTATGAGACAACTTGCACGAAAATGATCAAGATCGAGAGGGTCGTATCATGAAGATGAGATATGACGCGATATATCGCGATATTCTGCATAATATAGAGGATGGCACCTACCCTTATCAGACACTCCTGCCTTCGGAGAACAAGCTGATCGACGTCTACGGCTGTTCTCACAACACGTTGCGTCGAGCACTGGCGATGCTGGCGGCCAAAGGCTGCGTCCAGCCGATCCAAGGTAAAGGCGTGCTGGTCATCCACCGTCAGCCGGCCAAGGCGGCATTCATCGTGGGCGGTATCGAGACGTTCAAGGAGACGGCAGCGCGCAACCATCTTCTGGCAACCACGGAAGTTGTAACATTCGAGCAGCTCGAGGTCGACCAATCTCTTGCAGATCTGACCGGTTTCACTATGGGCTCGCAGCTCATCCATATCGAGCGGGTAAGACGGTTGAACGGCATGCGCCTCATCTTTGATAACAACTATTTTCTGGCGTCTGCGGTTTCGGGATTAACGCCAAGTATTGCCGAGAACTCGGTCTATGAGTACATCGAGCACGTACTTCACATGTCCATCGCAACAAGCAGGCGAATGATCACCGTGGAGCGGTGTACGCGACGTGATCAGGAACTGCTGTCCATCGAGGGCTTCGATTTTCTCGCCGTGGTCAGCGGATGGACGTACAGCGGCAAAGGGGAGCTATTCGAGTACACGCAATCTCGTCACCGACCCGACTACTTCTGTTTCAACGACACGGCAACACGTGACGTCGCAAACCTCGAATCTCCCAGTGGAAAACGAGCGAGAGACATGCTTTCAAGCTGAAAAAAACGGCCCCGTCGAAACGGAGCCGCTTGATCTTACCTGTAAAAGCCCTCGTTTCATCGGGCTCGAATCTGGTGCCCGCTTAATCCAAGTCGTCGGCACCGAAGTTGTCAAGCGGGGCGAAGGGATCCGCAGCGGTTGGCGCGGCCGAGGTGGAAGACTCAAGAGCCGCGGGCATCTGCGATACATGCGACGATCCAGAGCCGACGGGAGAAACCGTCAGCAGATCCGCCGGAAAGGTGTTCTGAGCCTCATCCATAAAATGCTGAACGAGCTTGATGTACTCACCTCTGAACTCCTCACGCGATGTCTTGAGGCGGTCGATCTCCTCGAGCTCGTTCTGCTTTTCCGTCAGCGCCTGGCGAATGACCTCGCGGGCCTTCGTATCCGCCTCGGCTCGAATGCGCTCAGCGTTCTCCTGCGCCTCGCCCACGATCATGTCCGCGGAGCGCTGCGCGGCGATGAGGGCAGCGGAGATCTGTCGCTCGGTGGCGCTTTGCTCGACCGGTACCGAAACCGGTGACTGAGAACTCTGGGTGACCTGCGATCTCGCCTCGCTCAGCTGCTGCTCGGTGGTGGTAAGCCTGCCTTTCAGGTCCACGATTTTCGAGAGCATCGCATCGACCTCGTTTGCGAGTTGCTCAAGAAAGACATCGACCGCAGCCGGATCGTAACCGCGCTTTGCCTCTGGAAAGGTTTGCGCCTGAATGTCGGCAGGTGTGATAGCCATCTGAAACTCCTTTACATGACCATGATCGTTGTTCAAATCAATCAATACACGGTGGGTAGTAGTATAGCCGTTAGAATCCTACGAAGAGCCATTAATGCAAGAATCGCAACAAATGGAGAGAAATCTATTCCTCCGAACGTTGGGATGATTCTCCGAAACAAGCCGACAAAGGGTTCGCAAATCGCGTTGATGGCCGCTGCGATACCGCTCATCATGCCCAAGCGTCCCAAAGGAACCCAACTGAGAGCCGAGTTCACCAAAATGAGAAACGTGTATAACGAAATCGCTTCGTCAACGAGCCTAAGGAAAGTAATGATGATCCCGCCTTCCTGCTATTTCAGATAACCGTCGGTGCGGAGTTTGGTGATATCGGAGTTCTTGACCTCGCAGCCAGCCGGGAGCACCACGAAGACGCGATCTCCGACCTCTTTGACCGACGCTCCAAAGCCGCAGGCGAAACCATAACTGAAATCGAGCACCCGTTTGGCAACCTCGGTACGCACACCGGCGAAAACAAGCGCGACCGGCTGCTTGGTGCGCACGCGACGCACAACGGTCTCCACATCATCGTAGCTCTCCGGCTTGAGGACATACGCCGGCAGCTGGGGAACAGAATTCATGATGGAGCTTGCATGCTGCGATGTCGTTGCGGGCGAAGCGGAGGACCCGCGAGCTGAGCGGCCATGGGACGACTCCGCATAGCTCGACGGTGTGTCATAGGCCCCCGGCCTGAATGACTCCTGCGACCGAGAAGGAGGGTTGAATGTCGTCGCGTGCCTCTCAGCGTCGCCGATCAGCTGACCTGACCGAGTGTAGACCGCAACCGACTCCGCCTCCCCTCGACGGGTTTGACCGAGCACGCCACGCGATCCATCTTCCGAATAAGAGGGAACGAAGTCAGCAGCGGCATCGGATGCGAAATCAGCTGAATCCTCCTTGTACCCGCTATCGTCATAGGGCTCTGATTGACCATCGTAATAATCGTCATCATAGCCGTTTGCCTGCTCATAGCCATCGGTTCGCTGACCGAAAGGAAGCTTCCTCTTTATCTCGTCTAGAAAACCCACGTCTCTCAACCTCTCTGCCAGAAGTGCGTTTCATGTTCATATGCTGCAGAGCCACCCCATGCAGACCGTATCATTCTAGCTCAAAGGACGGATCGAACACCACACGTCCCAGCCGAATCAGCGTCGCGCCCTCTTCGAGAGCTATCTCGAAGTCCTCGCTCATGCCACATGAAAGCACGGAGAGATCCAGTCCGTCATAGGCTTTTACCAGCTCATCGCGAAGCTCCCGCAGTCCTCGAAACGTCGCTCGGGCCAGCGTGGGCTGAGCGCGCGGTGCCATCGTCATCATGCCCGCGATGCGAATTCCACAAAGTGAGCGGAGTCTATCCATGGATGCACGCAGCTCCTCGGGAGCAAATCCTGCCTTTGAGGTTTCTCCGGACACATTCACTTCAAGCAGCACCGGTTGCGGCTCGATCATGTGCCGCGCTGCGATCTCACGCTCGACACGCACCGAAACCGCGCGCGCGATCGACTCCGAGCTGATCGACTGGATATACGCCGCACGTCCCAGGACGGCGTTGATCTTGTTCTTCTGCAAATTGCCGATCATGTCGAAGCGAACCTGTGGAAGCTCCTGCCGTGGCGCCAAGGCATTCATCTTGCGAACCAGCTCCTGTGGGCGATTCTCCCCGAATACGCGGTAGCCCACGCGGATCGCGGCCTCCACCTTCACAGGATCAACGGTCTTGGATACCGCCATGAGCTGCGCCGCTTTGCGAGGCCGGCCGCTGCGCTGCAGCGCCCGATCCATCCGACTGAGGATCGCGTATCGCCTTTCACGCAAGGCATCCTCGTATTCGTCCATCAGACGGCCTCCCTCACTCGAATCTCAACTCCACGTCGATGCGGATGCTCTGGTCCGAATCGGTTCCACGACGGCGATCTCAGTCCTCGTCGCTCTCGTCAGAGTCCTCATCCGATGCGTTCTCGATCAGTTCTCTGAGGCTCTCCCCCATCTCCTCGGCCGGTATGCCGGCCACGTAGCGCGCATCCGCAGTCGGTTCGAGAATCACGCCCTCGCCCGACGGGATGCGCATGCTCTCGAGCTCTTCCACATCTGCCTCGACGACATCAGCCGTGCTCCATCGCTGCCCCGTCAGAAGAAAGGTCAGTCGACTTGCGAGTTCGACGGAGATGAACGAGATTCGCTCCAGATAGCGCGATGTCATGATCGTGCGGCGCAGATCATCAAAAGCGCCCTCATCAGGCTCCTCTGCGGTGAGCAGATGATTGTACACGCGAAAGAACTCCTCGTACACGGCACGAACCGGCTCGTCCTGATCGGTGAGGGAGCGCATGAGAACGAGATCATTGTCGACGAGAGCGGTCGCCGTGGTACCCATGACACGATAGACGAGCTTGGCTTCCTTCTCCACGAGCTCGACGAGTTCGGCGGGCAAAGCGACCTCGGCCTTGGCCTTCCGCTTGGCGCCTCGCGCGATAGAGCGCACGTGGTCGGAGATCCGCTCGAGGTTGAAATTCATGTAGATGATCGTCTGAAGAAGCCGAAAATCAGATGCGACCGGAGACTGCGTGGCGATGAGATTGTAGCAGACCGCCTCCAAGTTGGCGCAGCGCGCATCCGCTTGGAGCGTGCGTTTTTTCGCCTTGCCGGCGAGCTTCTTGTCATCGGTCACGAATGCCTTGATCGCATCGTGCAGCGTCAGATCCAGCGACTCGAAAATAGACAGCATCTCGTGTCGAGCCTCGATGAGCTGGCTTGAGAATAACTTGCGCATGATCTCTCCTAAACTTTCTCGCGTTCGTGCCGAGCAGGTCGCGGCATCGCTTGGAATCAGCCGAAGCGACCTGTGATGTAGTCTTCTGTTCGCTGGTCCATCGGACTCGTGAAGATCGAATCGGTCTGACCGTACTCGATGAGCGTAGCGGGCTCTCCGGCGACCTCTTGCAAAAAGAACGCTGTGTAATCCGAGATGCGCGCAGCCTGCTGCATGTTATGCGTCACGATGACGATCGTCATCTGAGGTGCCAGCTCCGCCATGAGATCCTCGACTTTTTGCACCGACGTCGGATCTATCGCGGAGCAGGGCTCGTCCATGAGCAGGACGTCCGGCTGAACAGCCAGGACGCGAGCGATGCACAGCCGCTGCTGCTGACCCCCCGACAGGGCGAGGCCGTCCTTGCCCAGTTGGCTGGACACCTCCTTCCAGAGGTTCGCGCGCTTGAGCGACTCCTCGACGATGTCATCGAGATCGCTCTTCTTGGTCACACCCTGCAGACGAGGTCCAAAGGCGACATTCTCGTAGATGGATTTCGGAAAGGGGTTCGGTTGCTGGAAGATCATGCCGACACGGCGTCTGAGATCGACCGGGTCAACGCCCTCGGCGTAGATGTCCGATCCATCGAGCTCCATGCGGCCCTCGACGTGCGTGCCCTCGATGAGATCGTTCATGCGGTTCACGCACCTCAGAAACGTCGACTTCCCGCAACCCGATGGCCCGATGAACGCTGTGATGCTGTCCTTTGCGATGTTCATATTCACCTCGGTGAGCGCATGGAACTCGCTGTACCAGAACTCGAAGTCCCGTATGGCGATTGCGGCCATGCTTGCATCGGGTGCGGATTGATAGGTAGACACGAAATTGCCCCTCACTGTCTCATTTGCCCTTGCGCGAGAGATATCGCGCGAACAGGTTGAACGTCAGAATAATGATGACCAGCAGAAGTGCCGTACCGTAGGCTGCATTCATGTTGATGCCGTCATTGGCGAGAAGGTAGAGATGCACGGTCATCGGTCGGCCGGAATCAAGTGGAGTGACAGGCAGGTTGATCGCTTGACCCATGGTATAGAGAACCACGGCCGTCTCGCCGATGGCCCGCCCGATGGCCAAAACGATACCAGTCGCGATGCGCCCGAACGCGCCCGGCAGCACGATCTTGCTAACCACCTGCCACTTGGTTGCCCCCAGCCCGTAGGCCCCCCATCGGATGTAGCGCGGAACGGCACGGATGGCCTCCTCGGTCGTGCGCATGACGATGGGAAGCATGAGCAGGGCGAGGGCGAGAGCGGCCGAGAGCATGGAAAGGCCGAACCCCATCGTCTCGACGAACAGGGCATAGCCGAAAAGTCCCATGACGATGGAGGGGACCGACGCCAGCGTGTCAGCTGCGTAGCGTATGATCTCAACCAGATGCCCCTGCTTGGCATACTCGGCGAGATAGACTGCCGCGAGCACGGCGACAGGCGTGCAGATGAGCATCGCCAGCGCCGTGACGTAGACGGTCGAGACGATAGCGGGCCAGATGCCTCCCTCGGCGTTGACTCCTTCGGGCCAACCGAATATGAATTCCAACGAGATATTCGGAATGCCGTTCACCAATACGTACCCAAGAATCGCAACGAGTACGAAAACCGTGATATAAGCGGCTGCGCGGAAGACGCCGAGCATGACCGCATTCGAGGTCTCCTTGGAAACGCGGTGGACGGCCCCGCGAGCCAGCGCCCGCTTGATCCTCTCGCGAGAGCTGATCGGCTCGCGCATCTCAGAAGCCATGCGCGATCACCTCCTGCCCATTTTGGAAAGCAGCCGCACGAAACCGACAAGCGACGCGGAAATGACGAACAGAACCACGCCCATAGCGAACAGAGCCGTACGATGCAGTCCCGAAGCATAGCTCATATCGAGAGCGATCTGGCTCGTGAGCGTCGATATCGGACTCGTCACAGAGCCCGGAATGACCGGGGCGTTTCCCACGACCATGAGAACGGCCATCGTCTCTCCGATCGCGCGGCCCATGCCGAGCACGATGGCGTCGACGATGCCGAAACGGGCGGCGGGCAACACAACCTTGTAGATCGTCTGCCACTTCGTCGCACCCATGGCGAACGAAGCCTCGCGAATGCCCATCGGGATAGATCTCAGCGCGTCCATCGTGAGCGTCGTGATGGTGGGCACGATCATGATCGCGAGAACGAACCATGCCGTGAGCGCCCCGAAACCCAAACCCCCCGATACCGCGGCGACGAACGGCCTGATGATAACCATCCCGAAGAAACCGTAGATGATCGAGGGAATGCCAGCGAGAAGATCGACTGCCGGGCTCACGATGCCCCGCACTCTCTCGGTGGCAATCTCAGTGAGATAGACCGCGGTGCCGATACCGAGCGGGACGCCCAGCACGAGAGCGCCCAACGTGACCACGCCCGATCCGGCGGCGAGCGCTGCTATACCAAAGGAACCCTCGGTCGGAGCCCACCTGAGACCGAAGAACTCACCGATGCCGATATCGGAGAACACGGGGGCCGCCTCGATCATCGTGAAGGCGAAGATCAGAACCACGGTGATGACCGCAACGAGAGCGCAGGCGAAGAACAGGCACTGCAATCCCCTCTCCTTCATATAGGTGCCGTGGCTGACCAATGCCAGTCGCCGACGGTCCCGGTCCAGCCCGTTGGGACCGTCCTCAGTCGGATCTGTCACAGCATCCGGTTCATCCATCGTCTAGCTCACCTCGTTCCCTGTGTCCTTCGATGCGCTCATCGGGATGAACCCCGCCTCGCGGATCATCGCATCCATCTGATCGCTCAACATGTAATCGATATAGCGCCTCGCCGCCTCCGACGGCGTGCCCTTGACGAAGAAGTACAGGTCGCGCGAGATCGGATAGACACCGGAGGTCACCGTCTCCTCAGTGGCCTTGATGCCGTCAACGTCGAGGGTCTTCACCTCCGTGTCAGCAAAACTCGACTTCACGAAACCCATCGAGATGTAACCGATCGCCCCCTTTGAGCGCGACACGACATCGCGCACCTGACCGGTGCCCGGCAGCACGGCTGCTCGCCGGTCGAAGGGGACCTTTTTCATGACAAGCGTGTTGAACGCCTCGCGGGTCCCCGAAGCCTCATCGCGATTGACAAGCTGAATCGGCTCATCGTCGCCACCGAGCTCGGACCAGTTCGTGATCTGTCCGGCGTAGATGCGACGAAGCTGCTCGGTCGTGACTCGATTGACCGGATTGCTCGTGTTCACGATGATGGCGATGCCATCATGCGCGATGGGAATCGGCGTCAGGCCCAAAGACCGCTCGTCGTCGTTCAGATCGCGCGAGGAAGTGGCGATGTCAGCCGTTCCATTGCTCACGGCCTCGATACCCGCCGAAGAGCCGAGGCCGGAGACGAGAACATCGGTCGAGGTCCGCTGCTTGAAGTTCTCAGCGGCGATCTCCGCGATGGGCAAGCAGGTGGTCGAGCCCGATACGGTCACATGTTCGGATACCTGAGCCGCAGAGCAGCCCGTCAGCGCGACGGCGCAGATCGCGGTGGCGCAGATCGCGAGAAGTCGCTTCATGAGAGCAGCACGGCCACGGCAGCGTGTCTGCCGCAGCATCCGTGTTCTCGGCGATAGGAATAGAAACGGGAATTCAAACGAACTGTCGACAGGTGCGGATCGTGGATGGCGCACGGAGTAACCCCCGCTTCCTCGAGCGTCTGGCTGATGGCCCGACCGAGGTCGAGCGTCCGCTTTGCGGACGTACCCATATTAGCAAACTCTCTCTGAAAACGGATGTGAAGTTCTTGGGACACCTCGTACTCATCGCCGAGGATATGCGGGCCGATATAGGCGCTCACCTCGGATGCGTCAGCCGATGCCGCGCGCAGAAGGGCACCGACCGCCTTTCCGGCGATTCGAGCGTACGTCCCCTTCCATCCGGAGTGCACAACGGCGAAGGCCCCGCGGCAGACGAGAACAACGGGGACGCAATCGGCGAAGCACAGCATGACCGGCACATCCGGCGCAGCGCAGACGATAGCGTCTGCTCCACGGGAGATCTCAGCTCGCGCGGCGGCGAGATCGTCGGCAGCAGAGGAGCTGATGGACACGATATGATCCCCATGCACCTGATTGGGTACGAGGAGCCTCTCCGAGAGATTCTGCGCGCCGAGCGCCGCGAGAACGCGAGATCGGTTCTCCGCGACAGCCTGCTCATCGTCGCCCACGCACGCACTGAGATTCAGCGACGCAAATGGAGGCGCGGAAACACCACCGGTGCGCTCGGTGAATCCGAAGCGCATGCGATCATGAACATTTCCGATGAGCGTCACGCCGTCGCGTGAGCGGCGCCTCAGCGCCAGTGCCATGCGCGAGACCTCCGATCGACAGGGCGACACCCGAGCGATACGGGCTGTCCGAGAGCACAGCGTGCCATGATGCGTCCTGTACTAGAGGTTGCCGCGCTTGAGGAAGTCAGGAAGCTCGAACTGGTCGTTTCCGAAGTTCGGGACGTCGGTGCCGCCGATGTTGCGCGAACTCGCCCCATCTGATGCCGCGCTGCGACCGCTCATCTGATCGCCCTTGCTCGAAGCCTGACCGAACAGCTCGTCTTGGCGGCTCACGTTGGAATCTGAGAAGCCCGTCGCGATGACGGTGATGCGCACCTGATCGCCCAGCGACTCGTCCACGACGGTGCCGAAGATGATATTCGCCTCATGGTCGACCGCGTTGGCGACGAGATCGGCCGCGTCGTTGATCTCTTGGATACCGAGATCCTTGCTCCCGGCGATGGAGAGCAGAACGCGCGTCGCGCCATCGATGGAGCTCTCGAGCAGACGGCTCGAGATCGCCTGCTGAGCGGCATCAACCGCCCGGTTGTCCCCGGAGGCGATGCCGATGCCCATCATCGCGGTGCCAGCTTGCTTCATGATGGTCTTCACATCGGCGAAGTCGAGGTTGATGACCCCCGGAACGGTGATGAGGTCGGTGATGCCCTGCGTGCCCTGAGACAGGACGCCGTCGGCGTTGGCGAACGCCTCGAGCATGGTGGTCTTCTTCTCAGCGATATCGAGCAGGCGATCGTTCGGGATGACGATCAGCGTATCGACGCTTTGCGCTAGGGTGCGCGTGCCCTCCTCGGCCGCCTTCATGCGCTTGCTGCCCTCGAAGGTGAAGGGTTTCGTGACGACCGCGACCGTCAGAGCGCCGTTGTCGTTCATGGCGATGTCGGCGACGATGGGTGCCGCACCGGTACCGGTTCCGCCGCCCTCGCCGGCGGTGATGAAGACCATGTCTGCGCCGGCCAGCGCCTCGGAGATGTCATCGCGGCTCTCGTCGGCCGCCTTGCGACCGATCTCGGGGTTCGCGCCGGCACCGAGCCCGCGCGTCAAATCGGTGCCGATATGGACCTTGATATCCGCATCCGAGATCGCCAGCGCCTGGGCGTCGGTGTTGATCGCCACGAACTCGACACCGCGAATGCCCTCTTCAATCATGCGGTTGACCGCGTTGGTGCCACCGCCGCCGACGCCGACAACCTTGATGACCGCAAGGTAATTGTTGATCTCATTCTCGTGCATGTCGGTCCTCCGAACATCGTTTCATGCAGAACTGGCGAAGGTTAACCCTCAACTTGATATTAAATGTCGAGGTAAACCGGGTTATCTTTACACAAAAACGGGTAAAAAGCAAATACGCCACCGGGATTTATGAATTTCACGGGCAAATCGCAGGTCAAACGCTTGACCATTGAACGGTACCTGCCGAATCACGTTGTTGAAGCACCTCTGAAGGTGTACTTGCCCGGTGTGCGAACGTTGATGAGCGAAACCCCCTTTTCCTGTGCGAGAAAGCGCTTTATCACCTTCTCTTTCGTCGCGATGTCCTCGGGCTCGCCCAGCAGCACCTGAACGCCCGAGGTCAGGTTCGCCTCGATACCCTCGACCTTTGTGACATCGATGCTTTTGATCTGCGAGATGAAGTCACGCGAGAAACCCTGCGCGTACTTGAGGCCCGCCAGAACCACGTCTGTATCCACCTTCCTTCCCGAAGCGGGCATCACGTTCGCGGGAACCTGCGTCAGGACGACGGCGTCGCTGGCATGGGCGATGGCGCAGGCGGCCTCGATGCCGGTCAGAGTCGAGGGCTCTTTCGCCTCGTCCGCGCCATCGTCATCCACCGATAGCGATACGGGCGCGATCCAGCTCTCGTCGGATCCGATCGCCCAGGCGATGTCCTCTGTTCCGATGCAGGCTATGGCGACGACGGTGCGCTCGTGAGGGGTCACGATGAGCGTGTGCGGGAATCTGCGCTCGATGTCGACTCTGTCCACCCATGGATTCTTCAGCATGTCGGCACCGATGTTCTCGGCATCGACGTTCAGAAGCGTCGCGCCATCGGGAACCTTCGTGAGTTGCGCGGCATCCTGCTGCGAGACATGCTCGCTGCCACGGACCTGGATATCGGTCGCGGCGAACAGACCGGAGTTGACGATGATGACGGCACCGACGGAAAGCACGATGAGCACGACCACCGAGATCGCGATGAAAAGGAGCCACCGCGGCCGATGAAGCGAGGCGCGCTGCGGTGCGCCCTCTGCGCGCGCCGGTTCCTTGCGCGCCACCCGGGCGGAGGCGTCAGCCGGCGCTTCGCGCGTCGATCGGGTGGCGCCAGTCCGTTCGCTCGGAGCGGTTTTTGTCGTCGCGGACCGATCGGTCTCGCGACGATTGGCCACCCATACCGGCTTGTATTTCGAACTCGCGGTACCGGTTGAGGCGGGACGACCCTGCGAGCGCCCGGTGCGTCTCGTCGCGGGCGAGCCCCCGACACCCGACTTCCTCGAGGAGGCGGGATACGATCTGATCTGATGGAAATCCCCTGAGGCGGTGCGGCTCGGCTGCGATCTCAGCGCAACCGATTGGTCCGAGGTCCTGGATCTCGCTTTTTGGGATCGCGATGCGCGCTGAGCTCGCGCGCTCCCCGCCCTTTTGGCGCCCGCTCGACGAAACGTGGGCTTCGAGGCGTTAGAAGCCGAGGAACTTGACTTCCGGTTGGAGCTCGATGCCATACGTTTCCCTTACCCTGTCGTGAATATGCTTGATGAGGGCCGCTACCTCAGATGCCCGAGCGGTGCCCGTGTTGACGATAAAGTTAGCGTGGATGGTGGAAACCTGGGCTCCGCCGATGGAAAAACCCTTCAATCCACAGTCCTCTATCATCTTTCCCACACTTTTTTCAGGAGGGTTCTTGAATACCGATCCGCACGTGGCGTTGCCGAGCGGCTGAGAGCGACGACGGAGCGACAGATAACGCTCCATGTTCGCGCGAATGGTGTTCTTCTCACCTGGAGCCAAGCGGAGCGTCGCCTCCAGCACGATCTCATCGCGCGGCAGACCGCAAGAGCGGTACCCCCACTTCACATCATCGTGGCGGTAGCGACGGATGCCGAAACCCGGCCTATAGGTGACGACGTTCTCGATGAGCGCGCCGATCCATTCCGTGCGCGTGCCGGCGTTCATGGACACCGCTCCACCCAGGCTGCCGGGAATCCCCACGGCGAACTCGAGACCGCTCAGCTCCGCTGAGAGCGCGTCGTTGACAAGCCGAGCCAGGATCACGCCCGATCCCACCGAAACCGTAACTCCGTCATCGCCGATCACAGTGCGCTGGAACTCGCGACCGAGCGTGATAACCGCTCCATCGAAACCCTGATCGCTCACAAGCAGATCCGACCCCTTGCCGATCACGACCCAAGAGACCCCCTCGCGCTCCAGCACCTCTGTGGCGCGACGCAGCGCATGGTAGCTATGGCAGGTGAGAAACAGCCCCGCGGGGCCCCCGATGCGATAGCTCGTATGCCGGGCGAGCCGCTCGTTTTCGATCGCATCCGTGTCGACCGCTCCGGACAGCGCCATAAATGCATTGAACAGCCCCATGGCGCCTACTCGACCTTCTTCTTGTCGAGATACTCGATGTACTCCGGAGCCACAGCTGAGATATCGCCGGCCCCCATGGTGATGAGAAGATCACCCGGCTCGGTGATGGTCTCCAACCGCTCCATGAGCGCCATGCGATCCGAAACATAGCTCACCTGCTTGTCCGGGTGGCGCGCGCGCACCGTATCGGCGAGCGCCTTGCTCGTGACACCGGGAATCGGCATCTCGCCGGCGGAGAACACGTCGATGAGCACCACTTTGTCCGCGTCGGCGAACGCATCGGCGAAATCGTCCAAAAACGCTTTGAGCCGGGAGTAGCGATGAGGCTGGAACACGACATCGATATGACGATAATCCAAGCCGCGCGCGGCCGCGAGCGTCGCTTTGATCTCGGTCGGATGATGACCGTAATCATCCACCACGGTGACGCCGCAAACGTCGCCGACGCGAGTGAAGCGACGGCGCACGCCTTCGAACGTCGACAGCGCTCGAGCTGCGGCGGCGGTATCCAAGCCGAGCGCGAAGGCGACGCCCATCGCGGCGCTCGCATTCAGCATGTTGTGACGACCGGGATTGTGAGCGATGTCGACCTCGTGGAGCCTCCCGTCGGGAAAACGAATGCGACAGCCGCTCGCTTGGGCGCAACGGTCGTCGCAGACCTCGCAAACGATGTCGTTGCGAGCGTCGAAGCCGTAGGTGACGATGCGCTTGGACGTCGAGCGGGCGAGCTCGTAGAGCTGTTTGTCATCACCGCACGCGACGATGACACCCTGCTCGCCGACGAGGGACATGAACTGAGCGAACGTGTTCTCGATCTCCGCGAGCGAGCCGTAGTGGTCGAGATGGTCGGCCTCGACGTTGGTCACGACGACGACGCGCGGCTCGAGATAGAGAAACGAGCTGTCAGACTCATCGGCCTCTGCCACGAAGTAGGTGCCGCTGCCGTTGCGACCATTCGTTTTGTAGCCCTCGACGATTCCGCCGATCAGGAAGCTCGGATCCAAGCCCATACGATCGAGCATCGTCGCGCACATCGAGGCGGTCGTTGTCTTGCCGTGCGTGCCCGCCACCGCGATCGTGGTGCAGCCGTGTCCGAGAGCGGCGAGCATCTTTGCTCGAGGCCAAACCGGGATACCGAGCTCGCGAGCGCGAACCAGTTCGGGATTGGTCTCCGGAATCGCGGTGGACACGACGACGACATCGGGTTCGGCCTCGTCGATGAGGCTCGCGTCGTGGCCGACATGCACCGAGACGCCCGCGCGGAGGAGCTGTCTGATATAGCGCGATGTCTTGAGATCCGACCCTGTGACGATGCAGCCGCGCTCATGCAGCACAAGCGCGATACCGCTCATGCCCGCACCGCCTGCACCTATGAAATGAGCGCTCCTGAAGGCGGTTCCGCTCTGTGTGCTCGAATAATCTGCCATGCCATCTTTCCCCTAGTGTCTCATGTGCTCTCGCATCGCCTATCTACTGTAGCGCAAGTTCGCTGACGCGGCCCCTCGACGCGGATCTACACGACCAGTGCGAGAACCGCGTCAGCCAGCCTTCCGGCGGCGTCGGCCTGGCCGAGACCGAGACCGCGCAGATGCATCCGCCTTCTCAGGTCCGAATCGCCGAGAAGTCCGATCAAGCGGCTCGCGAACCCCTCGCTGTCGATCTCATCGTCGGCGCACATGATCGCCGCGCCGGCATCGACGAGGTATCGAGCGTTCGTCGTCTGGTGATCCCGTGTGGCAAGAGGATAGGGCACCAGTATCGAGGGAACCGCGGCGGCGGCGATCTCGGCGATGGAAGAGGCCCCGGCCCGAGAGAGCACGACATCGGCGGCGGCGAGCATGTCGCCCATGTCGTCGATATAGGATGTGACGCGGTAGCGCTGCCGCTCATCCTCGCTGAGATCGAGCAACGCGCTGGTCGCCTCGTAGTCCGCAGCGCCGGTGGCGTGGACGATGCGCACTCCTTCGATTCCCAAGAGGGTCCCCTTGAGACGAGCGATCGCCTCGTTGAGATGGTGAGCGCCCAGCGAGCCCCCGAAGACGAGCAGCACCGTATCATCCGCCTGTGCGCCTGCGGCGGCGCGACCCCGTGAGCGATCGCCGCTGAGAACCGATGCTCTGACCGGATTGCCCGTCAGCCTGATAGCAGACGAATTCGCCCCGGCGCGCTCGAGCGCGCTCTGCGCGCTCGGCAGCGACACGGCGATCAGTCCGGCCCGAGACGCCAATCGCTTGTTCGCGAGACCCGGAATCGAGTTCTGCTCATGGAGCGCGACCGGTATCCCGAGGTCGAGAGCGGCTCGGAGAAGGGGAAGCTCCACGTAGGCACCGAACCCCATAGCGACATCGGGTCGCATCATCGGATCATCCCTGAAGGCCTTGCAGATCCGGCGGCGCTCGCGACGGAGACGAGCAAGGGCGCTCGCAAGCGTCCAGGGGCGCTGACGGTCGAAACCGCTCATGTGAATCGGAAAGAGATCAAAGCCGGCTTGAGGGACGAGCCTGCCTTCGAGTCTGCGTCGCTCACCGAAGAATCTGACCGTCGCCCCGCGTCGCCTCAGCTCCTCGGCCAGGGCGAGGGCCGGGTTCACATGTCCCGCAGTCCCGCCGGCGGCGATGGCGATGGCGGGCCTATCGATCATGACGGCTCCTCCTTGCTGGGCGTCTCTGCGTGTCCGGGCGCGAGCGGGTCGCACCCCTTCCTCCATCATACCCGTGAGACGACGTCTCAGCGCGCCTCCTCAACCGCTCGGCCGGCTCGACGCGATCCCGCCCCCGCGCGCGACCGGAAGCGCGCTCATCGGCTCGCTGCGGCAATGGGGCTGATGAGTGTCCGCGCCACGATGCGGCCCGAAGGCGCCCCGGGGGGTCCGATGCGGTCCTGGAGCCGGAGCCGTCCACGACCGTGAACGGCGCACCCGATCGTCGAGAGGAACGAACGTGAACCTGCCCTGCGGTGCTTTCATCCAGCACCGCAAAATCCTCCCGCCGCTCGTCGTAGACCGTCTTGGTGGCGCTCTCGATGGAGACGCGCAAGATGAGCCCGCATAAAACAAGCGATGCCACCACAGAGGATCCACCGTATGAGATAAACGGCATGGTCTTGCCGGTCATGGGAATGGCACCCAGGATCCCCAGCGCGTTGACCAGAAACTGAATCGCGATGAGGGCGCCGCAGCCCGTCGCGATCATGCGACCCTGAATCGTCGGCGAGCGCTTCGCTATGGTGAGCGCGGCATAGATCAGAAGGGCCACGACGGCGAGAAAGATGATCGTTCCGACGTAGCCCAGCTCCTCTCCGATGATGGCGAGGATGTAGTCGTTGTGCGCCTCGGGCAGGTAACTGTACTTCATCGTCGAGTTCCCGATACCGCGACCGAGCGGCCCGCCCGAGGCGAAGGCCATGATAGCGAGCGTGGCTTGATAGCCATCACCGAGCGCATCCGCCCAGGGGTCGGCGAGCAGCCGAGCCGAGCGATAGCTCGAGGACAAAACGATCACCGCGCACGCGATCACGGCCAGCGCCGTCAGAGGTGCGAGCAGCCTATAGGAGAAGCCGGCGAGATAGCACATCGCGAATATCGTCGTGCCGATTATCGCGCACGTTCCGAAATCCGGTTCGACGATTATGAGGAGCAGCGGGATGCACACGCAAACCGCGAGCAGGATGAGAAAGTTCTCGGTCTGAAGGGCGCGGGCTTCGTAGTACTCGTGAAACAGCTTCGCCGCCGTGACGATGACGATCGCCTTGGCGAACTCCGAGGGTTGGAACTGAACGAATCCGATTGAGACCCAGCGACGGGCCCCGCCTGCATCATGGCCGAGCACCAGCACGGCCAAAAGCAAAAGGAGCAGACCTGCCCATACCCCCCATATGACGTCTCGCCTCATGATCTCCAACGGCACGCGCGAGATCGCGAGCATAGCCGCCGCGCCCACGGCAATGAACAGCGCCTGGCGCTCGAGATAGTACGTGGAGCTGCCGACCTCCTTGAGCGCCTCGACCGATGATGCGGAGTAGACCATGAGCAGACCGAAACCCAAAAGGGCGGCCAAGCAGACGAGAAAGATCAGACGCGGCCGCATGATGCGCGCGGGGACGCCCCCTATGAGGCGCTCGGCGAGTCTCGAATGCTCCGAGCTCGCCGGTCCCGCGCTCGGAGAGCCCCCGGAGGCTGGATCGGACTTCTTCGGACGCCTGGCCGTCTCTGTCACGTCGCCCCTCACTGTCCCTGCCCGCCTGATCCGCGCGCGCGCAGCTCGTCTAGATAGGCTTTGAAGCGCCTTCCGCGCTCTTCGAAGTCTTGGAACTCGTCGAATGAGGAGCATGCCGGCGAGAGCAGGATCACATCGCCGCGGCAGGCGAGGGAGCGAGCGACGTCCACGGCATCAAGAAGGTCGTCCGCCTCGGCGACATCGACATCCAGACCGCTCGCGGCGCCTGTCATCGCATCCATGAAACGTCGACGCGCCTGACCGAAGCACACGACCGCGCCGATCTGCTGCACGACGCGAGTAGCGAACCCGTGGAGGGGCGTCCCCTTGTCATATCCTCCGAGCAGCAGGATGACACGGTCGCCGGGAAACGCCGTGAGCGCCTTCTCGACCGCATCCGTGTTCGTCGCCTTCGAATCGTTGTAGAAACGCACGCCATCGATATCCCCCGCGGGCTCCATGCGATGCTCCAGTGACGAAAAGGCGCGCAGGCCCTCTGAGACCGCGGCATCGGATGCACCCGCGAGGAGCGCCGAAGCCGAAGCGGCAAGCGCATTCGACACATTGTGCGCTCCGGCCACCGCAAGCTCTGAGACACGCGCCAGATCATGTTCGATGCCGTCCAGACGCACGACAAGCCTTCCGGCGCGCACGAAGGCGGCGTCGACAGATGCCGGATCATCATGCGCGAGTCTCAGAATGCGGCGATGCGAAGCGATCACCTGCGAGCCGAGACGCCTGAGACCCGGATCGTCGACATCGATGATCGCGAGATCGTTCTCGTCAAGATTTTGCAGAATCTTGAGCTTGGCCCGTGCGTAATTCTCAAAGCCGCGATGCCATCGCAGGTGGTCGGGAGTGATGTTCAGCAGCACCGCCGCGCGAGGATGGAACTCAGATGTCGTCGCCAGCTGATAACTCGAAAGCTCCGCGACGAACCAATCACCGTCCTGACGACGGTCCACCTGCGATATCGCCGTCTCCCCGATGTTGCCGACCACCTCGCAGGGAATGCGCGCGGCGCTCAGCAGCTGACCGGTCAGAGAGACCGTCGTGGTCTTGCCGTTCGTACCGGTCACGGCGATCCAGCGCTCCGGACTCAGCCGCCAGGCGAACTCGGGCTCGCCCATGATCTCGGCTGCGTGCGCGCGGGCGGATCCGAAGAACGCGGAGAACTCGGAGATGCCCGGACTGGCGACGCAGACGTCATAGCCGCCTCGAACAGAATCGGTCCCGTACTCGATCCTCACACCCGAGTCCTCGAGATCGCGATGGGCGTCGCTCGGCTCGCAGGACGCGCCCGCAAAAACCGTCACGGAGCTGACCCGGCCTCCCAGATGGGTCGCTCCCCAGCGCGCCACATCGACACCGGTCGTTCCGAGACCGAGAACAAGCAGATCGAACGAATCAGGCAGCGTCATGTATGATCACAGACCCAGCTGAAAGAGAAGCGCGAACCCGAGTGCCCCGCACGCTGCGGAGATCAACCAGAACCGAATCACGACCTTCGTCTCTGCCCATCCCAGCTTCTCAAAATGATGGTGAATGGGCGCCATGAGGAAGACGCGGCGACCGGTCGCCTTGAAGCTGATGACCTGGATTATGACAGACAGGGCCTCGATGACGAAAAGCGCACCGATGAGCAGCGAGGCGATCTCGGTGCTCGTCGCGATCGCGACGCAGGCGAACGCGGCTCCAAGCGAAAGCGAACCGGTATCGCCCATGAAGATGCTCGCAGGATAGCAGTTGTACCAGAGAAAGCCCAAGCAGGCACCGGCGCACGCAGCCGAGAAGACCGACAGTCCGGGGTCGCCGTTCAGAAACGCGAGGGCGGCCATGACGAGCATAGCGATCATCGAGGTTCCTCCCGCCAGGCCGTCCAGACCGTCGGTCAGGTTGACCGCATTGGAAAAACCCGCGATGAGCACCCATGTGAACACGAGATACAACCAAGGAACCGAGATCAGCCGATCCCCTATCGAAAGTTCACTCGACAATACACCGAGATCGATCTCGAATCCCCCGAGAAAGCGAACCGTCGGCGTCACGCCTCCCCAGTTGACGATCGCCAGACAGAACAGCACGCAGATCAGGGTCAAGCTGATCATCTTGGCATGCGGCGTGAGTCCGAGCGAGCGGCCGCGTGTGACCGAGATGGCATCATCGATGAGGCCGAGCAGACCGGTCGCCAAGGTGGCGGCGAGCACGAGCGCGAGCCGTATGGACACGTGGCCGACGAGCAGACACGAGATGAAGATCGCAGCGAGGATGACCACGCCGCCCATCGTCGGAGTGCCCTGCTTGACGAGGTGGCGACTGGGACCGTCGGCGCGCACCTGCTGGCCGATGCCCTCGAACCTGAGCAGCCAGATCCAAAGCGGCATGAGGACCATGGCCACGCATGCGGCAACCCCGAGCGCGATAAACGCCTGGTAGGTCGGGTAGGCGGGGTTGCCCAACATCAACAAACCCCCTCCACGAACCGATCGAGTCCAACAAAACGCGATCCCTTCACAAGCACGAGATCCCCCCGGCCGAGCCCAGAACCGAAGCGGTCGAGCACGGCATGGGCACTCGATGCGATCTCGATGCGATGCGCGGGCATGCCCATGAGACGCGCCGCGTCGGCCATGGTGCGAGCCGCCTCATGGCCGACGCACACGAGCAGGTCGAGCTGCTTGGCGGCCGCATAGGCCCCCACGAGAGCGTGCATTCGCTCCGACCGCTCACCCAGCTCGCCCATCTCCCCGAGAACGGCGATGCGTCTGCGGGCCCCGGAGAGCGCGAGGAGCAGGTCCAAGCCCGCCGCCATGGACTCCGGACTCGCATTATAGGAATCGTCGATGATCTTGGCGCCGCCCGACGCTAGACGTATCTGCTGCCGGTGAGACGTGATCGCAAGCGCACCGAACGCTGCGATCATATCACGCGGCGAGACGCCCAGATCATAGGCGAGCGCGGCGGCGAGCGCGGCGTCTTGAACCGCGTGGGCGCCGGGGGCGGCAAGGTTCGCCTTGAGCTGGCACCCGTCGCGAAACGATAGCTCGAATGACGCGCACCCCTGATCATCGAGGCGACACCGCCGGACCGTGACATCAGCGTCTGCGCGCGTTCCCGCCAGCGCGATGCGAACCCCCGCCGGCTCGGCGAAGCGATCGCTTATGAAGGACGTGAAATCATCCTCGCTGCTGAGAACGAGAAGCGGTGAGCGCTCGCATTCGGGTGCCGACCAGGGGATCATCCCGGATACGATCTCGGCCTTCGCGCGCGCGATCGCGTCTCGACTGCCAAGCATGCCTATATGAGATGTTCCGATCCTGGTGATGATGGCGTGCGTCGGGGCGGCGCAGCGAGAGAGCCGCTCGATCTCACCGCTGGCGCTCATGCCCATCTCCAGGATGAGGGCCTGGGTGTCCTCAGGAGCTGAGAGCACCGTGAGCGGCATTCCGATCAGATTGTTGCGGTTGCCGATCGTGGCGTGCACGCGATAGCGCGTTGAAAGCAGAGCCGCGACCATGTCCTTCGTCGTCGTCTTGCCGATCGAGCCGGTAATGCCCACGACAGGGCACCCGAGTCGAGAACGGTAGTCATGTGCAAGCGCGAGAAGAAACCTTTCGGCATCGTTCGTGTACGCAACGGCGCAGCCGCGCTGATCGGCCGCCGAGCACAGCTCGCGCGACGGCTCACGCGTGAGAACGACCGCTCCGGCGCCCGCTTGTACGGCGGCGATCGCAAAATCGTTGCCGTCGACGTGCTCACCGGGAAACGCCACGAACACCGCATCGCTGCCGACATCGCGCGAATCTATCACGCAACCGCGGCAGACGCGGTCGGACGGGCCCGCGCAAAGGCGCGACCCCGTGATCGCCGTCATATCCGCTGCCGTGATCTCAATCACTCCATGCTCCTTCATAGCCTGACATCCAGCTGGCAATTGTACCCTACAGACCGCATCCGGTTCGTGCAGGCCCTGTGAGTTCTCCTTGCGGCTCAGCGCGTCGGCGCGACGCCAAGCACCGACAGCGCGGAGGACATCACGCTGCGAAACGGCACCGCTGCGGCATCGGAGCCGTTCGGCGTGCCGTCGAGGGTGATATAGACCAGCGCTCTCGGGTCGCGCGCCGGAGCGAAGCCCATGAATGAAGCCATGTAGCTGTTCTTCTGATAGCCCCCTGATTGCGATGCCCGCTGGGCGGTTCCGGTCTTGCCGGCGATCTCGTAGTTGTCGATTCTTCCGCCTTTGCCGGTTCCCTCGTCAACGACCGTGATCATCATGGAGATATCCTTCGAGGCGGCTTTTTCGCTGATGACGCGCACGTCCTCGTCGCTTTTGTCCACCGCTTTGCCATGCATCGACTTCAGGAGGTGCGGCGTGACCATGATCCCCTTGTTGGCGATGGCCCCCACCGCGCGGGTTATCTCGATCGGTGAGACCGAGATACCCTGTCCGAAAGACATGGAGCCCAAACTCGATCCGTCATAGCTGTCGCGCGACCGAACGATGCCGGTCGCCTCGCCCGGAAAATCGACACCTGACAGGGTTCCTATGCCATATCGTTTCAGATACTCGGAAAAGTGATCGGCACCGATCTTTGCACCGACCATCACCATGCCGGTATTGGAGGAACGTCGCATGATCTCGCGGACTGTCATGGTCATGCCGAAGGTGCGCTTGTCCGCGTCGCTCACCCAATCATCGCCGACTTTGATTTTGGCTGGTACCTCAAAGGTCGTCTCCGGGGTGACCACGCCGAGATCGAGTGCGGCTGCGCAGACGAGCGCCTTGAAGACAGAGCCGGGCTCGTAGGCGTCTGTAACCACGCGCAGGTTCATATCGGCCGCTTGGGTGTTCGCGAGATCGAGCTGATTGTACGTTGGATATGAGCACGCCGCGAGTATCTCTCCGCATCTCGGATCGGTCACGACCACCGACCCGTAGTGAGCCTTCGTCTGCTCCACGGATGCGGCGATCGCCTCCTCGGCGGCGCGCTGGATGTTCGCATCCAGCGTTGTGACGATATCGGTACCGTTGCTCGCGGGAATTTTCTTGTAGGCTCCCCCGGCGATATAGGAGCCGTCTCTGCCTCGCTCGCGAACCAGCGAGCCATCCTCTCCCGCCAAGATGTCGTCATATTGCTTCTCGAGGCCGGAGACCCCTTCGTTGTCGGTGCTTACAACACCCAGCACCTGCGAAGCGAGGGCGCCGTACGGGTAGACGCGCTTGATCGCCGGTTCCGATTCGATGCCTTTGATGTTCTCCGCGAGCAGCCTGTCGGCTTCCTCTTGATCGACCTGGCGCTTGACGTAGGCGAATGATGAGTCGCGGCTGACCTTCTCCTGACAGCTCGCCTTGTCAAGCCCCAGTACCGAGGACAGCGTCTCCGCCGCCTTGTCGCGATCTTCGATGAGCCTGGGATTCACGTAGATATTCTGGCACTCCACACTGGATGCCAGAACGTTTCCGTTTCGATCGTACATGGTTCCGCGTTTCGCATGGAGAACCTGGTTCGATACGCGCCGCTCGTCCGCCCGCTTCCGATCTTTCTGGACATTGATGATCTGATAATCCGTCAGCTTGGCGATGCCCGCTGCGAGTCCCAAACCCAGACCACCCATGAGAAACGTCCAACGGGATATGCTTTCATGCGCCATATCGCTGTGAAACAGATCGGTCGCAGGCCGAGGTCCGCGCGAACCACCCGAGGGCGGTGAACCTGCGCCATGGGGGGCGCGAGGCCGACCTGTGCTGTCACGGTGCCCAGACATGATCGGGCTACTCCGGAGAATGCCCGGAGGAGCCGCTCAGATCGAGATCGACCCCCTCGTTGCATGGAACCATACCGAACGTCGCGGTCGCAAGATCGCGAATGCGCGTATCGGAACCATAGACCGCCTTCATGACCTCCAGAGTCGAACTCTGCTGCCGTGCGTCCTCGAGCTTGCTCGACAACCTGGCGTTGGCATCGAGCGAGGAGGCGGTCAGACTCGCAAGAGCGACGCGAACCCCACCGAGGGCGCAAAACAGCACCATCAGCACGCAGAACACTTTTACGACATGAGTGAACACGGGGCTGACCGCTTGGTTGGCCTCGAGTCCCTCGCCGGTGTAGACGTCGAAGCGGGGGCGTCCCTCAGGTGCCGATCCGCGCTGCGGCCGAGGATCCTGCTCGAATTGCGGCTGAGCCTGCATATCATAAGCGTAGGCTGCGTTCGATGTGTAGTAACCCATGGTATGCATGCCTCCCATCTCGAATACGTCGAACACTGCTGCCGACGGTTGACGTTTCCGTAACGCTGACTAGAGCTTCATCGCCACGCGAATCTTCGCAGATCGCGACCGCGGATTTCGCTCGACCTCCTCGGTCGTGGCGACCAGAGGCTTTTTGGTTATGACCTTGAGTATCGGCACGTTCCCGCATACGCACACCGGAATATCCGGCGGACAGGTGCAACCTCGACTCGCGCTTTGGAACAAGCGCTTCACGATGCGATCCTCCAACGAGTGATACGAGATGACGCAGATGCGACCGGCCGGATTCAGCCAGCGAAGCGCCGCCTGAAGTCCGATCAAGAGCGCATCGAGCTCATGGTTCACCTCGATGCGAATGGCCTGAAAGCTGCGTCGGGCAGGATGCGGCCCCTGACGGCGCGCTGCGGCCGGAATTGCCGCCTTGATCACTTCGACCAGCTCGGTCGTAGTGGATATCGGCTTCGTCTTCCGACGTCTCACGATCTCGCGGGCGATCGCGCCAGCGAAGCGCTCCTCCCCGAACGCGTGCAGTATCCGGATGAGCTCCGCCTCGCTGTAACCGTTGACGACATCGGCTGCACTCGGGCCGCCGCTCTGCGGATCCATGCGCATGTCAAGCGGAGCGTCCTCATGATATGAGAATCCGCGGTTCGGAATGTCGAGCTGCGGACTCGAGACCCCCAGATCGAAAAGAAAGCCGTCGACACCGGGGACCTCCGCTGCGCACAGAAGCTCATCCAGATCTCGGAAGTTGCCTTTCATGAGCCGGTGGGCGACGCCGGGCACCTCGCGATCGAGCCTTGCGGCAGCTGAGTTCAGCGCCATGTCATCTTGATCGATCCCGATGAGCTGACCTTCCGGACCCATCTCGCGGGCAAGCCGCACGGCATGACCGGCGCCCCCGAGCGTGCAGTCGACGATCACCGATGATTCCTCCGGTCGCAACGCCTCGAGCACCTCTGCGACCATTACGGGTTCATGCTGATATTCAGGTGTCAATGTTCCGTTCGCCATCTGCGGTGCTCCGTCGCTATGAGAAGAAGAGATCGGACAGATCGTCCTCGGACTGCATCTGGGTGCGCTCCCAGACCTCGCGGTCCCAGATCTCAAGGTGGTCGAAGTTGCCGATGACCGCTACCTCGCGGCTCAGATTCGCCTTCTGTCGCAGCGCTTCGGACAGGCCGATGCGAGACGCGGCGTCGATATCCGTTCGCGTCGCTCGAGAGTTGATCTTCCTCATGAGCTCCTGATCCTCGCGACCGCGCGGATTGAAGCCCCCTCGGACCTCGAACAACCCCATGACCCAGTTCTTGTACTCATCGCTCGAAAACACATACAGGGCTTCGACATCGGGGGCGGGCAGAACGTACACGTGCTCGTCGAGTTCCTTGCGCAGAGGCGCGGGGAGCGACAGCCGACCTTTCGCATCAAGATTGCGATCGTATGTTCCGGTCAGCATCGTTTTCGCGTCCTCCTCTCACCTTGCTCGACGTTCTCGATACGAGGCCCGCCCCTGTTATCGATGTCCTAATACTATGGGCCGCCTCAACATTACGCAACATTTATTCCCACTTTCCCCCCTTTCTCTATTCATCTCCCCCACTGCTTCAATGGAGCGATAGCGGCGATACGCGAAGTGATAGCCATATATTGTGTTTTGACAACTGCTGGGAGGCATTTGTTGTGCTCAGCGCAAAAGCCTAACCTTCAACTTCACATTGAGCCGTTTTTTCGGGTGCACATCTTGCACATCCGAATGTGAAGATCCGATTTGCACCGATAACGGCCGGATGCGTCTCACAGACGGGCGCGGGGATGGGCGCCGAGATAGATCTCTGTGATCTGCGCGCGATCGAGATGCGTGTAGAGCTGTGTCGTGGTTATGCTCGCATGGCCCAGGATCTCCTGCAGGACTCGCAGGTCCGCCCCGCCGGCGAGCATGTGCGTCGCGAACGAGTGGCGAAGCGTGTGGGGATGGAGGCCATCGATGCCCGCGATTCTTCCCCATCGCTCGCAGCAGGCATGCACCGCCTGACGAGAGAGACGGCCGCCGTTCTTGTTCAGCAGCACCGCCGGCGATGGAGAGGCGCGCCGCGCATGCGCCGCGAGCTCGGAGCGCGGTCCGCTCATATATGCCTCCATGGCCGCCGCGGCCGTCCCGGTGATAGGCACGAGGCGCTCCTTGGATCCCTTGCCGAGTGCATGGAGAAATTCCTCGTCGAGATGAAGATCGCGAACGTCGAGCCCGATCAGCTCGCTCACACGCAGGCCGCAGCCGTAGAGGACCTCCAATGTGGCCCGGTCGCGGGCACCGGCCGCCGTCGGCGCGAAGGGCTGATCGAGCAGGGCGCGCGCCTGTTCTATGGAGATGACGGCGGGAAGGCGGTCCTCTCTTCTGGGAAGACGCAGAGACGCGGTCGGATGCGTCTCGGTGAGACCCTCGCGGATCGCGAAGCGATGAAACCCCTTGACAGCCGAAAGAGCGCGCTCGATCGAAGCCGAGCTATACCCGCCGTCGCGCTTGGCGCAGACGAATGCCTCGACGTCGGCGCGGTCGATCCCATCAAGCCGGTCGATGCCCTCGTCCAAGAGAAACGCGATATAGCTCGATAGATCGCGGCGATAGCCGGCGATCGTGTTCTCGGACAGTCCGCGCTCGACGGACAGGTAACTCAGATAGCTGTCAGCTGCGCGCGCGATCTGCGTGTCGGCTGGTCGGCCGTGAGCAGCACCGTGCTCCATGCCTAGGGTTCCGGAGCGTTTCTGGGCGAAACGTCACAGCGAGAGATCCCCTCATGAGCGGCGATCGCCGCCCGAGCGAACTCGCGAAACAGCGGTTGGGGCTTGGTGGGGCGACTCTTGAACTCGGGATGCGCCTGCGTGGCGACGAACCAAGGATGCGCATCCCCGGAAAGCTCGATCATCTCAACCAGCCGATCATCGGGTGATACGCCGGAGATGATGAGACCGGCGCGCTCCAGATCGTCTCGATAGGCGTTGTTGAACTCGTAGCGATGCCGATGACGTTCGTAAACAAGCTCCTCACCGTACGCCTCGCGCGCAAGAGTATCCCTCGCGAGCTTGCACGGATAGGCACCGAGCCTCATGGTGCCGCCCTTCTCGGTGACCTCCTCCTGTGAACTCATGAGATCGATCACGGGATGGGTGCAATCGGGCTCGAACTCAGTCGAGTTGGCACCGATGAGCCCCGCGACGTTGCGCGCGAATTCGCAGACCGCGACCTGCATGCCCAGACACAGACCTAGATAGGCGATCCCGCGCTCGCGTGCGAAGCGTGCCGCGGAGATCTTGCCCTCGAGACCGCGGACGCCGAAACCTCCGGGCACCACGACACCGGAGACGTCACCGAGAACCTCCTCGACGCTGTCCTCGGATAGATTTTCGCCATCCACGAGGCGGACGTCCACGTGGCGATCGAAGAAGATACTGGCGTGATGCAGCGCCTCGATGACTGACAGATACGCATCGGGAAGCTGGGTGTACTTTCCGACGACGGCGATCCTCACCTCATCCGCGTGGCGATTGGCATGGGTCTGCTTGGACAGATACGAGTCCCATGCGCTCATGTCGCGCCTGCGCGGCTCGAGGCCCAGACGCTCGCAGACTCGCACGTCGAAATCCTGATCCGCGAGGAAACGCGGCACCTCGTAGATCGAGGCGCAGTCTTCATTCGTGAAGACGCAGTCGGGTTCCACGTCGCAAAAGGATGCGATCTTTCCACGGATCACGTCATCGATATGATGATCCGAACGCAACACGATGATATCCGGTTGAATGCCGAGACTGCGCAGCTCTTTCACGGAATGCTGAGTCGGCTTCGTCTTCACCTCATGGGCGGCGGCGATATAGGGCAGCAAGGAGACATGTATATAGCAGACGTTCTTCGGGCCGGCGTCCTTTCGGTACTGTCGGATCGCCTCGACGAAGGGTTGGCTCTCGATATCACCGATGGTTCCGCCGAGCTCGGTGATGACGACATCGGAGTTCGTCTGCTCGCCGATCCTGCGAAAGCGATCTTTGATGGCATTCGTGACATGGGGGATGACCTGCACCGTGCCTCCGAGAAAATCACCTCTTCGCTCGCGAGCGATCAGGCTCTTGTAGATCGCGCCGGTGGTGAAATTCGAATCGCGGGTGAGATTCTCATCGATGAACCGCTCGTAGTGGCCGAGATCGAGATCGGACTCGTAACCGTCCTCGGTCACGAACACCTCCCCATGCTGGAACGGGCTCATGGTTCCGGGGTCAACGTTCAGATATGGATCCGCTTTTTGCATGGTCACCCGGTATCCGCGAGATTTGAGCAGACGGCCCAGAGACGCCGCCGTGATCCCCTTGCCGAGCGATGAGACGACCCCGCCGGTCACAAAGACATGCTTCGTCATTCGCTTCCTGCGCTTTCTATAAGAGGTGGTTGCATACCCGTACCGATGATACTCCTCGATGACACGGTGCCGCGGCGCAAGGTGTCCTCGCACGAAACCCCTGTGTCTCGTACACATCGAACGTCGAGGATCCCGAGCCCGCAGCGGCGACGACTAGCGATGATACAGGGTGTGGAGCTCGTATCGAGGCTCGCAGCACACGTTGATGCCGAGTCTGCGATACAGCTCCTCATCGGTACGCGAGATGATGACCGAGAAGAACGCATCGCACCCGCGCAGGAGCTCCAGCCCCTTGATGACGCGAGCGGCCTCTTGACTGGTTGCCGACGTGATCGACAGCGCTATGAGCGTCTCATCCGAATGCAGGCGATGGTTCGCGCTTGCAAGATGATCCACCTTGAGCTCGCATATGGGATTGATCGCCGCGTCATCGATCACATTCCTGTCGTCGTCCACCCCGCTCACCCTTTTCAGGGCGTTCATGAGAAGAGAGCTCGCGGCACCCAGGCGCTCGGAGGTCTTCCCCGTCACGACGCTGCCGCAGGGCAGCACCATGGCACCCGCCGGAGCCCCCGTTTCGCGTTCGCGCTCCAATGCTGCCCGTCGTCCTCCGAACAGGTCTACGTCCACTCCGGCGCGTTCCATGAGCATCTTGAGTTTGCTTATCTCATCCGCACCGAGACCGGTGCGCTTCACGGCCTCAGCGGCACGGAAATAGCGTCTCACGATCTCCATGCGCGCAGCTGAGCGCACCTCCGTGTCATCTGCGATCGCGAAGCCGACCATGTTTACGCCCATATCGGTCGGGGATCGATAGGGGCTCTCTCCGAGAATGCGCGCCAGAAGAGCGCGCAGAACCGGAAAGATCTCGACATCGCGATTGTAGTTCACCGTTGTGTCGCCATAGGCGTCCAGATGAAAAGGATCGATGATGTTCGCGTCATCCAGATCGGCGGTCGCGGCCTCGTAGGCGATGTTAACAGGGTGAGTGAGCGGCAGGTTCCAGACGGGAAAGGTCTCGAACTTCGCATAGCCGCAGCGCGTGTTGCGTCGAAGCTCATGATAGAGCTGGGACAAACATGTCGCCATCTTGCCCGAGCCGGGCCCCGGCGCGGTGACCACGACAAGTGGCCGTGTGGTCTCGATGAAATCGTTTGCACCGAATCCCCGATCCGAAGCGATCGCGTCGATATCATAGGGATACCCCGCGATCGGATAATGCAGGCTCACTGAAACCCCGAGGCCGATCAGCCTGTTGCGGAACGCCTCAGCGGCCGGCTGATTCGCGAAGCGCGTGATCACGACACCGCCGACATGGAATCGGCGCTGGCGAAATGCGTCCATGAGACGCAGCGCGTCCTCGTCATAGGTGATACCGAGATCGCTTCGAACTTTGCCGTTCTCGATATCGTTCGCATTGATCGCGATCAGGATCTCAACCTCATCGGTCATGCTCTCAAGCATTCGAAGCTTCGAATCGGGCTCGAAGCCGGGAAGCACGCGCGCGGCATGATAGTCGTCGAAGAGTTTGCCTCCGAACTCAAGATAGAGCTTGCCGCCGAGTTCCTTGATGCGCCGACGAATCCTCTCGGCCTGCAGCTCGATATATCTCTCGTTGTCGAATCCCTGGCGCATGTCCGCGAGTTCCTTTCATAGCTGGATCAACTGACGACCTACGAAGTATATCGGAAACCTCGGGTATACACGGAACAGGCGAAATATCAGCAGAAACCCTACTGGATCGCAATCGGGGAACGTGCGCGAACCGGTTGAGAAGAGCCGTGCCGTCCCTACGAGACGTCACTCGCCTCGATGCCAGAGGTTGAACCCCGATCGATGCTGAGGCATCGCATCCGCATGTGAGGACATCTGCTCGGAGTCCGTGAGAAGCGCTGTGAGAACTCGATGCGAGCGCTTCTTCGATCTGCTCCGTGCAAAGAGACTCATCTCAGCGTCGCGAGCATGACCGCCTTTATGGTGTGCATGCGGTTCTCAGCTTGATCGAAGACCTTCGATTGACTTGATTCGAACACTTCATCGGCGACTTCCATCTCGTCGATATGGTATCTCTTCGCGACAGCCGCCCCGATTTCGGTTCGCGTATCGTGAAATGATGGCAGGCAATGCAAGAAAATAGCCGAGGCATCAGCCATCCCCATGACCTTGCTCGTGACGCGATACGGGCTCAGCAGCTTGATCCTTTCGGCCCACACATCATCAGGCTCCCCCATGGACACCCACACATCCGTGTAGATGACATGCGCTCCGCTGCAAGCGCGGTTGACATCTTGTGTCAGCGCAACGGTGCACCCGTTCGCCTCGGCGATCGGTTTGCACGCATCGACCACATCTGCCGAGGGCATGCATTCAACAGGACCGCACGCGACGAAGTCCAGCCCGAGCTTCGCACATGCGACCATGAGCGAGCGACCCACGTTGTTCTTGGCGTCACCCATGAAGACGAGCTTTCTGCCTCTGATCTCGCCGTTGAAGTTCTCAGAGATGGTCAGCATGTCTGCAAGCATCTGCGTGGGATGCCACTGATCAGTCAGGCCGTTCCAGACGGGCACACCGGAGCAGGCGGCGAGCTGCTCGACGTCATCTTGAGAGAACCCCCTGAACTCGATCCCGTCATACATGCGTCCCAGCACGCGCCCGGTATCTTGTATGGATTCCTTCTTGCCCATCTGCGAACCTGACGTGTCAAGGTAGGTTGCCCCCATGCCAAGATCGCTCGCGCCGACCTCGAATGCGCAACGCGTGCGCGTCGACGTCTTCTCAAAGATCAGAACGATGTTTTTGCCCTCGAGATAGCGATGAGGCGTACCGCAGCGCTTGAGGCGCTTGAGATCGCGCGACAGATCGAGCAGGTATCGTATCTCAGCTGAGCTGAAATCGAGAAGCTTGAGAAAGCTGCGACCGGAGAGGTTGACCGCCATGTAGCATTCCTTTCCATCGTAGGGGCTCGCATGAGCCCCTCGTCTGATTCGGGGGACATCAACATGATAGCCCGCCTTGCATCAGCTTGGAGCAGACGCGCCGCCAGCGAAGAATTTACATGTCCTCGCGCCATAGCGGCATGCTCATGCATCTGGGGCCTCCGCGGCCGCGAGAGAGCTCCGCGGAGGGAATGGTGATGAGATCGAGCCCCTCCCGATCGAGAAGGTCGTTCGTGACGGTGTTGCGATCGTACACGCAGATCCGCCCCGGTGCGATCGCAAGCGTGTTCGACCCGTCATTCCACTGCTCTCGATCAGCCGCGATCGGATCGTTTCCACCGCACGGAATGAGCTTGATCTGATCGACGCCCGTCGCATTCTCCAAGATGTGCTCGAGCGTGTCGTTGATCTCGCGGATCCTGACTTCGCGAGGGCGGTCGCCCGCGCTCAACTCGAACACCTGAAGCGTTCCCATGATCGCTGGATGAATAGTGAACTTGTCGACGTCAATTTGCGTGAACACGGTGTCCAGGTGCATGAAAGCGCGGGAAACCGGGATGTTGAAAGCCAATATGCGCTCGATGCCGGCGGCTGGATCCCACAGGATGCTCTGAGCGATCACGTCGACGGCCGCCGCCTGCGTACGCTGAGATATGCCGATCGCAACGGTTTTCTCGTTGATGTTGAGCACGTCGCCGCCCTCGATGTGAAAGGACGCGTCCCGATCAAAGTAGCGCGGAACATCTCGAAAATCGGGATGGTATCGGAAAATGATCTCGCCATAGAGCGTCTCACGGTTGCGAGTGCGAGAATACATCCGATTCAGGCTCACACCCGAGCCGACCGACGCGAACGGATCGCGTGTGAAATAGAGGTTGGGCATGGGATCGACGATCAGATGCGACTCGCGCGAGCCGCTGAGCAGAGCGTCGAGCGTCGACGAGCTTCTGAGCGGGATATCGATCTCGGCTCTCGTGAGTCCGGCCATCGTCTTCTTTACGAACTCCACGTTATCCTCTATCACCTCCAGCCGACTTCGAACGGCACCGGGCGTGTGCTCCCCTTTGATTCCGGCCTCCGAGATGTATCGATCCAGAAACGCCCCGCGCGCCTCAGGAGCGGCATCGAAGGCGGCGGCGACCAGATCCTCCAGATACACCACCTCGACGCCTTGGCGGCGCAGCTCTCGAGCGAATGTGTCATGCTCGCGCTGAGCGACTTCCAAAAAGGGAATATCATCGAACAGCAGCCGATCGAGCTCGCCGGGCGGAAGGTTCAACAACTCGTCACCGGGCCTATGCAGGCACACCCGTCTGAGCGGCCCGATCTCGGTATGTACGTGTACGCCTTTATCCATGTTGTTGCTCACCTCTCCGGCAGCGGCCGGTCCATGTCAGCTCGCGCGCTCAGGGACTCGCGGTGAAGTGCGTCTGCGCCGCGCGATCATGTCTCTGACAAGAGCAAACCGTATCATAGTACCCGAACGGTCTCTGACATTTCAATATCGGCGCGCGCCGCGCATCGGTGCCGGGTATACGTGGGAAACCCGTAAAATATGTTGCCGACACACCAGCGGAACCATTGCCCGCACATCTCGTAGAGTATACTTTGAGGTTCACCGCCGAGCGCGGAACACAGAGCAACGACTGATCGCGATGAGGGCGAGGATCAATGGCTTCGAAAGGCAAGAGAAAGCAGAAAGGCAAGTCTGCGGAGAATATCGGCCAAGAGTCGGTTACCGAGGTGGCACCTGAGCAGCGTCACGACTTCTCATACACTCAGAATCGCGAACTGAGCTGGCTGCGCTTCAACAACCGAGTGCTTGACGAGGCATTCGACGAGACGGTTCCGGTTTTAGAGCGTTTCAAGTTCGTCTCCATCTTCGAGTCGAATCTTGACGAGTTCTTCATGATCCGCATAGGGGGACTCTCCGAGCTGGCAAGGCTCAAGCATCAGCCGGTCGAGAACAAGACCAATCTCACTCCGACCGAGCAGATCGACCGGGTCCTGGAGGCGCTCCTTCCGCTCAGCATTCGCTATGAGGATGCATTCCATAAAACGGAGAAGAACCTCGATATCGGCGGGGTCCATCGAGCGCTGCCGGACTCGCTCGGCAGCGACGACCGGACGTTCGTCGAACGGTACTTCCAGTCATACGTGTCCCCTATCATCTCGCCGCTCATCATCGACCCCAGGCATCCCTTCCCCAATCTTCGAAACGGCGTGCTCTATCTCGTCTGCTCGCTGGATAAGGAGGACGAGCATGCGCTCGTGGGTCTCATCGAGATCCCGACCTCCATGAACCGAGTCATCTCATTGCCCAGCAAGAAGGACGAGTACCGCTACATCCTTCTCGAGGACGTGATCCGCGCATGCCTCACGATGTGCTTCGGCGCCTACGTTCCACGCGACCAAGCGGTCATTCGAGTCACGCGCAACGCTGATATCGATCCGGACGGCGAAGGGGTCGAGGAGGAAGAGGACTATCGTCAGCACATGAAGCGCATCCTGAAGAAGCGCCTGCGTCTGCGTCCGGTCTGTCTGCACATCAATGGCACGCTCGATGGCGATATGTACAAGATCATCCGAAAATCGCTGAAGCTCGCCAATCGCTCGATCATCTCCACGACCACGCCGCTCGATCTCAGCTACGTCGAGATCCTCGAGACGCGTCTGCCGGAGGCCCGGCGCCCGACGCTACTGTTTGCGCCGTTCAGGCCGCAGGCGAGCGCTATGTTCGAGGCAGACCGACCCATTCGCGATCAAGTCCTCGAGGCGGATAAGCTCCTGACCTATCCCTACGAATCCATGGGGACGCTGCTCGATCTCATTCACGAGGCCGCCTACGACGATCGCTGCATCTCCATCAGGGTGACGCTGTATCGCGTGGCCAAGCAGTCAAGGTTGTGCGAGCAGCTGATCGATGCGGCGGAAAACGGCAAGGACGTCACCGTGCTCATGGAGCTGCGCGCTCGCTTCGACGAGCAGAACAACATCGAGTGGGCCGGACGCCTCGACGAGGCGGGCTGCACCGTGATATACGGTTCGGAGGGCTTCAAGTGCCATTCGAAGATCTGCCAGATCACCTACAAAGACGATGTCGCGGTCACTCGGATCACGCTGCTCGGAACCGGCAACTTCAATGAGCTGACAGCGAAGCTCTACTCCGACTTCATGCTCATGACGGCGCACGAGGGCATCGCGGCAGACGCGAACGACTTCTTCCGAAATCTCTCGCTCGGCAACCTCACAGGCGACTATCGCTATCTCGGTGTCGCGCCCGCAGGCTTGAAACCGCTCATCATGAACGGATTGAACCGCGAGATCGATCGAGCGCGGTCGGGCATGCCGGCGCGCGTGTTCTTCAAGCTCAACTCCCTTACAGACCGCGAGGTCATCGACAAGATCGCCGAAGCGTCGCAAGCCGGCGTCGAGGTGCAGATGATCATTCGAGGCATCTCCTGCCTGCTGCCCGGCATCCCGGGCAAGACCGACAACGTGCACGTGCGCTCTATCGTGGGACGCTTTCTGGAGCATGCGCGCATCTACTCGTTCGGCGTGGACACCGATATCGTCTATCTCTCCTCGGCCGATATGATGACCCGCAACACCGAGCATCGCGTCGAGATCGCCTTTCCCGTGCTCGATCCGATCTGCCGGGGCCTGGTGCAGGAGTTCATCCGCGTGCAGCTCGCGGATAACGTGAAGGCCCGCCAGCTCACAAGCGCGGGCGAGTGGGAGAAGGTGGCGCACCACGCCGATGAGACTCCGTTCAACTCTCAGGAGTACCTGCTGCAACGAGCCTATGCGAACGCCGTGGAGGCCGATGCGGCCCAGCGCCGCAGACAGATGGAAGCAGGGGCGCGACCGCGCGTCAGGCCGGTGATATCAGCTGATTCAACGGTGCCGCTGGCAGTCGGCGCAGCGCTTGAAGAGGAGCCGACCGAGCCGGTCGGCTCGCACTTCCGTCGTCCGGACGTCAATCGATGAGGCTTGCGATCGAGCGCATGACCTACGGTGCCTGCGGCCTCGCGCATGTTGAAGACGGCCGGGTCGCCTTCGTGACAGGCGGAGTCGTCGGCGACGTCGTCGAAGCAGTGATCACCTCGGAGAACTCCTCGCATGTCCGCGCGACCGCGACCGAGGTGCTCGAGCCTTCTCCATCGCGCGTCGAGCCGCCATGTCCGCTCGTTGGCATCTGCGGCGGCTGCCCCTGGGGGGCGCTCGCCCGACAAGAGCAGCTTGCCGCCAAGCAGGAGAATCTTGTCTCAGCGCTCGAGCGCATCGGAAGGTTCTCCTCGGAGCGCGTGCGGGAGCTGGTAAAACCGATTCGCAGCACTCCGCAGGCTTGGGGCTATCGCAACAAGATCGAGATGACGCCGATCATCGAAGGCGGTCGGATGCGTCTGGGCCTCCATGGATGCGATCCGACGCAGATCGTCTCGGTGAAAACGTGCCCCCTTTTTGAGAAGTCCTTCGCCAGCGCCCCGCGCTCAATCGCAGGTGCTCTCTCGTATCTGGGCAACTCGCGCGATCTGTCACTCGAACGCGTCGGTATCCGCGCGTCGCGTCGCACGCGGGCTCTGGAGATCGCGCTGTGGACACCGACGGGGGGCTTCCCGCGCGCTCAGACGGTGCGGGTTCTCTCCGACGCCGTCGAGGCGACCGGTGTGGTGCGCGTGATGTGCAAAGGGGAGAGACGGGCCAGACGCGTAAGCGCGCAGGAGACGCTGCACGGCAGAGGCTCCTGGACCGAGCGGCTCGGGCCGCAGGAGCTGAGCGTGTCCGCTCCATCGTTTTTCCAAGTCAACACTATCGGAGCGGAGATCCTTATCGATCTGGCGCTCACAGCTCTGTCGCCTTCATCCGACGAGATCGCGATCGATCTGTACAGCGGAGCGGGCACGTTCACCTTGCCGCTCGCATCTCGGTGCGCCGGCGTCGCCGCTGTGGAGTCGTTTGGACCCGCCGTCCGTGATCTCAGACGCAACCTCGAGCGCGCCCGAGCCGATAACGTGGAGGTCATCGGAGGCGACGCGGTACGCGAGTTCCCCGATCAGGACGCAGACGTGCTCCTCGTGGATCCGCCCCGCGCGGGACTCGCCGCCGAGGCGATCACCCTGATCGGCCAGACGAGCGCGCGCGATGTGGCATACGTCTCTTGCGACCCCGCGACCCTCGCCCGAGACCTCGCGCGCTTCGAACGAGACGGCGTGTTCCGACCGGTTGCCGTAACGGCAGTCGATCTCTTCCCGCAGACATTTCATTGCGAGGCCGTCGCGCATCTCTCGCGATGCTCATGATCCAGAGCCGAGCTGGGAGGCGGAGCGCTCGACATCGCGCGTCGTGCGCGACGAGCGATGTCGAGCGCGAGAATACGAACAGCCGAGTGCTGCCCCGCTTGGCTTCAAATGTTTCAAGACCTCTCAGACGAGTGGGCGAAATGGGGTGTTCCAGTTTGATTCTTGCATCGCGCTCCCCGCGACGCGTTGAGCTCATGCGCGACGCCGGCTACACGTTTCACGTGATACCCGCTGATATCGATGAGACACCGCTTCCCCGTGAGGAGCCGCTCTCGCTCGTCGAGCGGTTGGCGCGCACGAAGGCGATGAGCGTCGCCACCAGCGCCGCCAGCGGGCGTGAGATCGTGCTCGCGGCGGACACCGTCGTCATAGCCGACGGCGTCGCGCTGGGGAAACCCAAAGACGAAGCTGATGCGCGCCGCATGCTCGCGCGTCTCTCGGATCGCATGCATCAGGTAGCCACCGGCGTCTGCATCGCCCTCGGCGCGAACGCGACAGGATCGGAGCCCGCGCTCGTCTCACAGGAGTTTACCGTCGTTACAGATGTGGTGTACTATCCGCTCGACCAAACGGAGATCGATGAGTACATCGCGTCGGGAGAACCCTTCGACAAGGCGGGGGCCTACGGCATCCAGGGAATCGGCGGTCGCATGCTCGTGAAGAGTATCTCCGGGGACTTCTACAACGTCATGGGACTTCCCATAGCCGCGGTCGCGAGACACCTCAAGCGTCTTTGCGATGCCTGAGGAGATCTGCGGCGAGGTCGACGTGCGCGCTCAGTTGAAATTGAAGATTCTTCTCGCGGCGCGGTACAGACCGATCGTGATCCGCTCGCCGAGCGACGTCGGAAGATTCGTGCTCACACCGAGCACCCCGTAGCGCGCGCGACGATACATCCGCGCATCGCGTCTCTTGAGATCGCTCCACAGACAAGCGAGCGCGACGCGGGCAGTCGCGTCATCGGAGAGCTTTGTGAACACCGAGCAGATGGCCATCATCATCGTGAAGTAGCCCATCATATAGGAACGCAGGCGCGGGGCGGCTACGTCCTCGTAGAGCCGATACGCCTCCATCATGATACGGGTGACGCGAAGCTGCTGATCGAGGCGTCGAATCATGACGCTCTCGTTCACACTCTGCCCCTCGCGTCCGATGAAATACCGATACAGGTCGATATCGGCATAATAGATCGTGTCGCAATGCGGCAACGGCACATAGGCATAGATATTGTCCACGTAAAACGTGTGCGCGGGCAGCGGCAGCGCCGCCTTGCGCAGAACGTCGACGCGGTAGCACAGACTGTGCATGAGAAGATTCTGATCGGGACGGAAGCGTCCGATAGCGTCCCAACCGAAAACTCGACCGACGGGCAACGCCGAGCGATAGTTGATCGCGACATGCTTGTCCTCATGAACCTTCTCGTAGACGTAGTTCGAGATGAACAGATCGACGCGCTCGGCTCGATCAAGAAAGCCGCGTAGAACCGAGAGCATGGAGGCGAGAGCCCGGGCGTCGAGCCAGTCATCGGAATCAACGACCTTGTAGTATATCCCGGTCGCCTCGCGCAAACCCGCCAGCACAGCGATGCCGTGCCCGCCGTTCGGCTGATGCAGGGCGCGGATGAGCCCTGGGGCGCGAGCGGCCCACGCATCCGCCTTGGATGCCGTCTCATCGGTCGAGCCATCATCTACGATGATGATCTCGATGTCTGTCGCATGTCCGGCCCCTTCGAGAATCGAGCGTATGCAATGATCCATATCATTGGCTGAGTTGTAGCATGGGATGCCGAACGAGACGACCTTACGCATGATAGGCGATGATCTCATCTGATAGGTCGAGGGCCGAGCGTGTGACGGCATCCATATCATAGTATCGGTACTCCGCCAGACGTCCAACCGGATGGAAGTTCGTCAGGTTCTGCACGCGCTCAGCGTACTGCTCATAGAGCTCTCGATTCTTGGAATCGATAATCGCATAGTAGGGGGTCTGGCCGGTCCCGGCGGCATAGGGGCCGGGGTACTCTCGCATGATGGTCGTTTTATCCGGAACGATCTGTCCGGTCATGTTCTTGAACTCGGTGATGCGTGTGAAGTCCTCGCTCGTGGTGTAGTTCACCGTCGCCACCGGCTGGAACCGATCGATGTCGAGCGTCTCGAAACGCATGTCGAGCGTACGGTAGGGCAGCGCACCCAGATCGAGACCGAACAGCTCGTCAAGTGGACCGGTGTAGACGATCTCGCCACCGTAGACGCGTCCGAGCACCTTGACGGTCGTCTCGGTGATCTCAAAGATCTCGCGAGCGTCGACGTTCAGAAACACATCGATGCGGTCGTGATCGAGCAGGTTCTCGAAGAGCGCCGTGTAACCGTGACGGGGCATTCCCTGGAAGGGGGCCTGCGGAAAATACCGATCGTCATCACCGATGTAGATGGGAACGCGCCCGGTGATCGAGGGGTCGATCTCGTCTGGGGTCTGGCCCCATTGCTTCATGGTGTAGAACAAGAAGACGTTCTTGTAGACGTAATCAGCAACTTCGATGAGATCGGGGTCGTTTTTCTTGCGCAGTTCCATGATCGGAACCTTCTTATCCGCACCGAAGGTGGAGATGAGCTTGCGATACAGCTCTTCACCGCGCGTCTCACCGAACGCGAGCAGAAGACTTTGATGGTTGAACGGCACCGGCATGAGGGTGCCGTCGATATCCGCGAGCACCCGATGCTGATAGTCGGTCCACTTCGTGAAGCGAGACAGGAAGCCGTGGACATCCTCGTTATACGTATGGTAGATATGGGGACCATAGCGGTGGACGAGAATCCCCTCATCGTTCACGAAGTCGAAGGCGTTGCCCGCGATGTGATCGCGCCGTTCGAGCACCGCCACCCGAAAACCCGCGGTTTCCGCGAGACGCCGGGCGCACACGGCACCGGCGTAGCCGGCTCCGACGACGATCATGTCATAGGATTCAGGGCTGAAGGCTTCGGGAAGTCCGGAAACTGTCTGCATCAAGGCTCCTTTGACGCTCGAGTGCAAGGCAAGCAGCGCACACGTGTCGATTTAATAGAGCGATTATAGCGCTCACAAGCCTATAATGAGCCGTGCCACACAAGGAAAGCTCAACAAGCTGAACGCGCGCAGCCTGATTGCAGACCCCCTTAGGGTGTCGATGCTTCGAGACGTGCGCCGAACCGGCTTGGGGGCCCGAAGGGAGGAGAGCTATGAACTCATTTCTGACTCGAATGAAACAGGCGGCGCAAACGGACCTCAAAACGATCGTGATGCCCGAGGGCGAGGATCCGCGCACCGTGGAGGCGGCGCGAACGATCGTGAAGGAGCATCTCGCCAAGATCATCATCTTGGGCGATCCCGCCGAGATCGACGTCGCAGGCGTCTCTGTGATCGATCCGGAGAACGCGGACCGCAGAGAGGCCTACGCTCGGGCTCTCTGCGAGCTGCGCGCGAAAAAGGGGATGACGATCGAGCAGGCTCGAGAAACCATACGCGACGCGACGTATTTCGCCACCATGATGGTCAAGATGGGAGACGCCGACGGTCTCGTCTCGGGCGCGTGCCACTCGACCGCTGACACGCTTCGGCCCGCGTTGCAGATACTCAAGACCGCCCCGGGCACCAGAATCGTGTCGAGTTTCATGATGATGGTCGTTCCCGAGTGCGATCTCGGCCAGAACGGAACGTTCATCTTCGCCGACATCGGCCTCAACGAGTACCCGGATGCCGAGCAGCTTTCCGACATCGCGATCTCGAGCGCCACATCCTGGAAGGCGTTCATGGGCACCGAGCCGAAGGTCGCCATGTTGAGTTACTCGTCGAAGGGCTCTGCGAAAGGCGAGCATGTCGATCTGGTGCGCGAGGCCTCCGAGCTCGTCAGCAGAAAGAGCCCGGATCTGCTGTGCGACGGCGAGATGCAGCTGGACACCGCGCTGGTGCGCTCAGTCGCCGAACTCAAGGCACCTGGTTCTGCGGTCGCCGGCGCAGCGAACGTCCTGATCTTCCCGAACCTGGACGCGGGCAACATCGGCTACAAGCTCGTCCAGCGTCTCGCCGGAGCCGAGGCGTACGGCCCGCTGCTGCAGGGCATCGCCAAGCCGGTCAACGATCTGTCACGGGGGTGCTCCGTCGATGACATCGTCGGCGTCGTCGCCATCACCGCGGTGCAGGCGCAGATGGCCGAGGCGTAAGAGCCCGCGGGCTCGCATGCGAGCTGCGCGTCCGAACAAGATCGCCCCCGCCGATGCACGGCTCGGCATCGGCGGGGGCGATCGCGCACCTCGCGGATCACGAAACGAAACGCCACTCGGGCGCGGCGGTTCGCGGCGACGCGCGGACGCGCTAACGCGCCTCCACGAGCCGTTTCACGTCGAGCGCGATCATGTACTCCTCGTCGGTGGGGATCACCATGACGCGGATCGGCGAGTCATCGGTCGAGATGATGCGGGGCTCGTCGCTTCTGATCTCATTGCGCGCCAGATCGATGTGCACGCCGAACCACTCGAACATATCGCAGAAGGCCTTGCGCGTCGTCGGATCGTTCTCGCCGATGCCGGCGGCGAAGGAGATCGTGTCGAGGCCGCCCATGCCCGCGATCATGGCCCCGGCCATGGTCACGAGACGGTAGCCGAACATGTCGAAGGCCATGAGGCACTTCGGATCGCCCTCGGTCGCCCGGTCGCGGATGACGCGCACGTCATTGGTGAGCTCGGACATCGCAAGGAAGCCGGAGCGCTTGTTCATGATGTCGTCGACCTCATCGTAGGTGTAGCCGCCCTCGCGCTGCAGATAGCACACGGTAGCCGGATCGATCGAGCCGCAGCGCGTCCCCATCATGAGGCCATCGAGCGGGGTCAGGCCCATCGTGGTGTCCATGCAGTAGCCGTCAACGATCGCAGCGAGCGAGCAGCCGTTGCCCAGATGACAGGAGAGCAGGCGATGGACCTTGTCTCCCAGGATCTCATGCGCCCGCATCCACTCGTAGCGGTGCGACGTGCCATGCGCGCCGTACTTCCGGATATGGAACTTCTCGCGTATGTCTTTGGGCAGCGCGTAGGTGTGGGCGCATTCGGGGATCGTCATGTGAAACGATGTGTCGAACACCGCAACGTTGGGCAGCTCCGGAAAGGCGCTGCGACAATAATCGATCGCCTCGGCCTCGCAGTAGTTGTGCAACGGCGCAAGCGGGGCGACCTCGAGGATCTTGGCCATCGCATCGTCGTCGACGATGACCGAGTCATCGAAGTACCAACCGCCCTGCACGATGCGGTGTCCGATGCCGTCGATCGAGATGTCGAGCTCGTTCAGGGTCTTCAGGACCAGGGAGATCGCCGTCTTGTGATCGGGAAAGACCGCATCCTCCTTGACCTTGTCGCCCCCCAGCTCGGCATGACCGAAGATGCCCTTGTCCTGGCCGATGCACTCGCAATTGCCCTTCGCGAACACCTCGCGGGACTCCGTGTCGAGAAGCTGATACTTCAGGCTGGAACTGCCAGCGTTGACTACTAGTACGTTCATTGATCTCCCTTTGCGTAAGGCGGCCTTGCCGCACGATCCCGATAACCTGTCTATGATACCGCGAATCGCGGCGAGCGGCCTCTAGATGAGCTTCGCAGCAAGGTCCTTTCCACCGAGCACGTGGAAATGAAGATGCCCGACCGTCTGTCCGGCAGCCTCGCCGGTGTTGGTGATCACCCGAAAGCCATCCTTGAGCCCCTTGCGCTCGGCGACCACGCGCACGGCGCGGGCCATTGCAGCGAGCGTCTCGCCCGGTACGTCATCGATGATGCTGTCGTAATGATGCTTGGGCACGACAAGCGTGTGCACCGGCGCCTGAGGTGAGTTATCGTCAAAAGCGATGACCTCATCGTCCTCGTACACGACCCGCGCGGTGATCTCGTGCGCGGCGATCCGGCAGAAGATGCAGTCCTGCATGGTGGTTTCCTCTCAATAAGATCCCTGTAATCTCAGAAGTTGGGGCTGTCATCGTCCTTCCCCGGATCGGCGCAGACGAGCTCGTCCGCTCCGTCAACATCGGCGAGCAGAACCGAGACCTTCTGCTCGGCATCTGCAAGACGGCCCCGCAGACTTTTCAAGAGCTCGACACCGCGTGAGTAGCTCTCGAGCGAGTCCTCCAGTTCCATGTCACCCGACTCGAGGCTTCGGATGATGCGCTCAAGTTCCTGAGAGGCCTCCTTGTAGCTCAGATCTTCGATGCGCTTCTGATCAGCCATGCTCATCACTCCCCATACACTAGAAAGAACAATATCGTCATCCCGCGCGGATTTGCGCCGATGCTCACCCGCGCCCCGAACGGGGTGCCGCAGGCGAGCTCCCATCCGAACATGCCTCTCCCGGCGATACGGATGTGACCGTCGCTGCGAGCTCGCCGTCGACCATGCGAAGGCGCATCTCATCTCCTGCTGAGAACAGCTCGATGCTACCAGCGACGCCCGCGTCTCCGTAGGCGATCGAATAGCCGCGGGCCAACACGGCCAAGGGGGACAGAGCATCGAGCGAGGCTGCATCCGATGCCAGTCCGCTTCGGGCGTCTGCGAGCGCATCGCGTCCGACATGGCTCAACCGCGAGGCGCTCAGCACCAGCTCATGTCTGCGATCCGAGAGCCTCGATGCGCTCTCCTTGAACCGCGGAACAAGCCGTGCGAGATCATCATCATAGCGCGCCTGAGCCCTCACGAGCGCCTGCGCAAGCCGATCGGATGTCTGGGCGAGCTCTGAGCGACGTCGATCGACGATTTGCGTGGGGTCGAGCAGGCATGGACGCGCGGCCCAAGCTGAAAGCGTCATCTGAGCCCGATCCAAGTAGCCGCTGATCGCGCGACGGTCCCGCTGCTCGAGCATCGCGCACTCCTTGGCCGCCGTGCGCACGCGCGCCGCCATCGCGAGCGCGATGCGATGCTCACGGCTGCTCAGGACCTCGATGAGGTCGCTCATGTCCGGTGCGACGGATTCGGCCGCCGCCGTGGGCGTCGAGGCGCGCCGATCGCTCACCATGTCGCAGATCGAGGTATCCGGTTCATGTCCGATACCGGTCACCACCGGCACGGGACTTCCAGCTACGGCGCGCGCGAGCCGCTCGTCATTGAATGTCATGAGGTCCTCGAACGAACCGCCGCCTCTCACCAGCAGAATGCAATCGGGTGCCGGTCTCGTTGACGCGGCGCGTCGAAGGCCCTCGATGAGCTCGTCGGCGGCGCCCTCCCCTTGCACCTTGGCGCCGACGCAGATGAGCTCCACAAGCGGGTTGCGTCGACGCAGCGTGCGTTTTACGTCATCGATCACCGCCCCGGAAAGCGAGGTCACCACCGCCACTCGTGAGCAGAACGCCGCAATGGGCCGCTTTCGCGCCTCCTCCATGAGTCCCTCGCGCCGGAGCTTCTCTGCGAGCGCAGCGACCTGCTGACGCAAAAGCCCCTCTCCGGCGAGTGCGAACGAGCGAGCCACGAAGCTCATGCGTCCCTGAGGTTTGTACAGATTGAACGCGCCGGTGAACTGCGCCTGCATGCCATCACGGAGATCGACCGGCCTCTTCGCGTAGGCGCCGCGCCATATTATGCAGTCGACGGCGGCAGCCTCGTCCTTGATCTGAAAGTAACAGTGTCCGCTTCGCGCATTCGGTCCGCGAAACCCTGTGACCTCGCCGATAACGGTGAGCGAGGGAATGGTCTCCAGCGCATCGGATGCTCGCTGAACCGCCTGCGACACCGTGAGCGCCCCCTCGCCCGCATCACGTACCCCACCTGTCAGATCCCAACCGCTCATTGCCAGACCTCCCTTGCGACGCCTGCGTGACTACGGGTGCCGTGGCCGCGAGCCGAGATGCCGGCGCGACGCGAACGACGACGAGCGCCTCCTGTGAAGCGCCGGCGCGCGACTCAATTCCTGCGAGAGGAGCGGCTGAGCAGATAGATCAATTGCATGATCGAGCTGAGCGCGGCTGCGACATAGGTGAGAGCCGCCGCGGTGAGCACGCTGCGCGCGCCGGAGACGTTGAGCTCGCTCATACCGGAGCCCTCGATGTAGGCGACCGCGCGGCGGCTCGCATCGATCTCGACAGGAAGCGTCACGACTTGGAAGACGACGGAGAACGCGAACAGGACGATAGCGAGCATCTGCAGGTTCACGGCGCTGAGCATCACCCCGAAGATGAACACGAACATCCACGCCCCCTGCGTGAAGTTGACAACAGGCACGAGCGCCGTGCGAACGCGCATCAACGCGTATCCCCTCTCGCGCTGAATCGCATGGCCCGCCTCATGGCAGGCCACCGCGATGCTGGCGACCGAGCCGCCGCGAAGATTCTCATCACTCAGGTAGAGGTTGTTGTCCCTGGGGTCGTAATGGTCGGTGAGTCGGCCGGCGACGCTTTTGATACCAACCTGCGTGCAGCCGCTCGAGTCGAGCATGCGACGAGCGACATCGGCACCGGTGGCACCATCCGAGCGGACTTTCGACCACGTTCGGTAGGTCTTGTTGATATAGGACTGCGTGAGAAGTCCCATGGCCAGGGAGACGACGACCAAGACCAGATAAACCGGATCGAGACCGAATCCGTATGCGAAATACATGGGCATCAGGTGGCTCCTCAGCACTCGGTTGCATTCGGTAGCATTTTACCCGTCTCGACGCATGCGCGCTGGCTACAAGATCTCCACCCCTCGATCCTTCACGGTAAGACCCATATTGCCCGCGAGAAGATCATCGAGGAGCGATCCCACCAACTCGAATCTCCAGCCCTCGCGCAACCGGCTCCTCGTGGGATGGGTGATGTAGTCTACCAGATCGTCGCGCGAGCAGATCATCGCCGCCGCGACGCCGCTGCGCTCGGAGACGAGCCTGATCAGGGCGTACATCAGATCCGTCACGCTGTCCAGCTCCCCGCCGGAGATCTTGTGCCCATGTCGGATCGAGGGAAGATTCGCCTGAGGACAGCGCGCGCCGCGGCCGATGGCGATCAGGGCGGATGCCGCCTCGGCCTCACCGAGCTGCTCGGTTCCCCGGACCTGTCGCAGTTCCGCGACACTGTGCGGGGCTCGCTTCGCCAACGCGAGCAGGACCTCGTCTGACATGATCCATTTGCGCGGTATGTCGTGGCTCTCCGCGCGGCCCTCGCGCCAAGCGGCCAGCTCGCGTGCGACGCCGAGCTGGCGCCGCGTGCACGAGCCGATGCGTTTGACTCGCTTGTACGCCAGGCGCCGATCATGCCGGTAATGGGATTCATCCGCCAGGGGGCGCATCTCATCCAGAGCCCATGACATGCGTCCGCGCTGCTCGAGGCGCTCGGCCATCACCTCATAGGCGCAGATGAGATAGCGGACGTCGTCTTCGGCGTAGTCCATCTGCTCTGCGGTGAGAGGACGGTGCGACCAGTCGGTGAGCGATGCCGTCTTGGGCAGCGAGACACCGCAGAACGCCTTCACGAGGCCATCGTAGGACATCTGGACCCGCTCGCCGAGAAACGCGGCGGCGACCTGCGTGTCGAAGATCGGATTCGGCAGCACGTCCAGCGCGTTGAGCAGGACCTCCATATCCTGAGAGCAGGCATGGAAGATCTTGCGCGTTCCCTCGTCGGCCATCAGAGCCGCCAAGGGAGACAGGTCTTCGATCTCCAAGGGATCAACGAGCGCTGAGACCTCCGGCGTGGCGACCTGCACGAGGCACAGGCGAGGATGGTAGGTGCGCTCGCGAAGAAACTCGGTATCGATCGCGACGATGGAAAACGAACGTGCGGCATCGCATAGAGCCGCCAGCTGCTCATGTGTGGAGATGTACATACTCACCTTATGCGGTCGTTCCCTTCTGGTTCGTCTGGAGTAGGATATCGTCATGAGCTACTATACCTTGCTTCGACGGAACAGGGAGCCCGGATATGCGCTGCCTCATCCTCCACAACCTCGCCTCCGGTCCCAGGACCGACGAGGTCTTCACGTTCTGCCACCAGCTCGCCCGGGGCGGCGACGAGTTCGTCTTGCGTTTCATAGGGGCGCATCTGGAGCCGGCTGCCGCCGTGACCGATGTGCGCTCATTCGATCGCGTGGTGGTCTCCGGCGGTGACGGAACGGTCTCGAATGTGCTTGACTGTCTGCGCGACTCCGGCGTACCCGTGCTCGTCTTCCCCTCCGGCACGGCGAATCTGTTCTTCAACAACATCGGCAATGCTCCTGACGCCGCAGCGCTCGCGCGAGCGTGTCGGGCGGGCCGCACCGTCCAAGTCGACATGGGCGAGCTGTCATGGCGCGATGAGCGGGGCACCTGCTTGCGACACGGCTTCATCATCATCGCCGGATCGGGCTATGATGCGACGATCATGAAGAAGGCCGCTCCCTCAAAGAGCGACATCGGCGAGATCGCCTACGTTCTGTCAGCCCTATCGACCCCGGAGCCGCAGGTCGCGCGGTTCACGATCGAGCATGACGGCAAGGTGGACACACTCGACGGCATCGCATGCATGGTGGGCAACACCGCCTTGATTCAAAATGAGATCAATCTGTTTCCAGACTGCCGCATGGATGATGGCCTGATCGATGTCGCCGTCGTTGAACCCGCTACGACCGTACAGCTTTTACCGACCCTTTTGGCTGCCGCGTTCGACCCGGCCGGCAAGGGACTCGGTCGACCCCAGTTCACGATGTTTCAGACGACGGAGGTTCGCGTCACGTGCACCCCCTCGCTCGGCATGCAATACGACGGCGAGCTCATCCCCACGAACTCGGGGGTGTTCAGCGCGCGCGTGCTGCCCAGATGCATAGACATCATCGTCGACGAGTTCTCGAAGTTGCAAGGATAGAACGCGGCGAAGCACCTGCGCCGCAGCGAGTGTCGAGCAGCTGAAACAGATTCGCGATCTTTCAAGGAGAGCGCCTCGCTGCGTTCCGGCTGTGCTACAGTGGTCCTCGTCGACAGCGAGTCGCATCACGCGACAGAGAGGAGCAGGGCATTATGGATACCTTGAGTGACACGATCGCAGCTTGGGCCTGGCGAGATGCATGCCCCCTCGGTCGAGACTGAGCCCCTCACGCAACTGCCACATCGGCATTCTGATGGCCTCCGGTTGGACCGGGGGCCTTTTTGCGTCGAGGCCTCTTTTTACCGATTGGTCCGAACCTGATCGAATCCGCGAGCTCGGCGATTCCGCCTTCACCTCATCGCGCTCCTCAAGAAAGGATGTCTTCCATGTCTCAGAGCACCCACGTGCCCGATCCCGCCTGCGGGCCCCGCAGCGTCACACGCATCGATCGAGGCGGCCTCGATTTAAGGTCGCTCGTCTTGCTGGCAGCTCTCATCGCCGCCGGCTTCATCTTGGATTTCACAATCGGCAAAGCTATCGGCGCCCTGAGCGGCGGTGCGATCAACCCCGAGTTCGTGATCGCAGCGTATTGCCTGACCATACTGGTCGTGCGCCCGGGTATCGGCCATGCGCTCGTGATCGGTCTCATATCCGCTGCGATCATCCAGATCACGACCGCCTCCCCTCTTGTCGACTTCGCTGCGGAGAGCGTCGGTGCAGTCGTCATGGCGCTCATCGTGAGAGCGGGAATGTCATCGCCTGTCAAATGGATCATTCCCGCTGGGGGCACGTTCATCGCGACCGCCGCATCCGGGGTCATCTTCATGCTCATCAAGATGGCGATCATGGGATTCGCACAGAATATCGTCCTTGTGATGCTTCCGGTCGTCGTCGCCACAGCTGTGTTCAACTCGGTGCTCGCAGCCGCGCTCTACCTGCCGATCAGATTCACTTTGAAGCTCGGCGACCAGTGATTCGAGATGGCGAACATGCAACCGGTCATATCCCTCAATCGCGTCTCATACTCCTACGCCGGGCAAGACACCCGAGCACTCGACGCCGTTGACCTCGCGATCGATCCCGGTGACTTCGTCGGGATCGTCGGGCCCTCGGGTTCGGGCAAGTCCACGCTCGCCCGGGTCATGTCCGGCGCGATACCCCACCACTTCGACGGTGATTTCTACGGTGCCGCCCTCATCGATGGGTCGGACAGCTGCGAGATCAGCCTTACCGACATCTCCAGGACGGTGGGCAGCGTCTCTGAAGATGTCGATGCTCAGATGGTCGCGACCAGCGTCGAGGACGAGATGCTGTTCGGCCTTGAGAACTTCGCCGTCGCGCGTGATGAGATCGAGACGCGCATCCAGTGGGCGCTCGAGCTCGTCGGCATCGTCGATCTGCGAGGGCGCGAGATCGCGACGCTGTCGGGCGGGCAGCTGCAAAAGGTCGCCATCGCCTCGATTTTGGCTCTGCGTCCACGCGTGCTCGTGCTCGACGAGCCCTGCGCGGCGCTGGATCCGGCGAGCGCGCGCGAGGTCTTCGGCGCGCTCGCCGAGATCAACCGAGAGGCGGGCGTCACCGTAGCGGTCATCGAGCAGGCGGTCGCGACGCTCTCGGAGTTCTGCCGAAGCATCCTCGTCATGGACGCCGGGCGCATCGCACTCGCCGGAACCACCCGAGAGGTCTTCGCCCGCGAGGCCGAGCTGCGGCGCATCGGGGTGGAAAGTCCTCGAGTCACCCGGGTCTTCAGCGGCCTTGCGAAGCGAGGTCTGTGTCACCCTGAGGACGTGTGCCTGAGTGTCGCGGAGGCGCGCTCTATGATCGAGCGCATCGCGGCTGGTGCCGAACGCGAGCCGATGAGGCTCTCGAGCGAGCACCGGCGGCGCAGGACTCGCAGCGAGCGGGAAAGCGAGGAAAAGAAGGCCCGGCGGGACGCGCCGGCGAAATCCGCCTCGGCTCCCGTGCTCGTCCTCGAGGGCGTCAGCTATTCATATCCGTCAACCGGTGCTCTGGTGCGCGATCTCGACCTCGAAGTGCACCCGGGCGAGATCGCGGCGATCGTGGGTCGAAACGGCGCGGGCAAGACGACGCTCACCAAGCTGGTGTCCGGCCTGATCAGACCGAAATCGGGCAGAATCGTTCTCGCGGGCCACGACACGAGGGACATGGCCGTCTCCCAGATCGCGGGTTATGCGGCGACCCTCTTCCAGAATCCCGATCATCAGATATGCAGAAACACCGTGCTCGCAGAGGTCTGCTTCGGTCTGGAGCTGCGCGGCATATCCAAAAGGGAGGCTCACAGACGCGCCCGCGAGGTCATCGGCGACCTCGATCTGGTCGAGACGGCGAACCCCTTCTCCTTGCCGAGAGGGAGTCGCCAGATGGTAGCGCTGGCCTCGGTTATCGTCATGGCATCGAAGCTGATCGTTCTGGATGAGCCGACGAGCGGGCTCGACCGGCGCGCGCGCATGATCGTGATGGAATCGGTGCGCCGGATGGCGCGACGCGGCTCGGCCGTCCTCATGGTCTGCCACGACATGGAGGTCGTCTCCGATATCGCTGACCGTGTGATCGTCATGGCGGACGGATCGATCGCGCGCGACGATGCTGCTGCGGATGTCCTCGCGGATCGCACCGCCCTCGCTCGCTCGCGCGTCATCCCGCCTCAGATCGTCGATCTCGCCGATTCCCTTGCACAGGCCGGTATGCCGGACTTCGCGGGCGCGCGCGAGCCATGCGATATCATCGATACCGTAGAGGAGCTGATTTCCCGTGCTTGATGTCATCGATTATATTCCCGGCACCACGTTGCCGCACCGGCTGAACCCGGTCGCAAAGCTCGCCTTCGCCGTCGCGATCATCCTCGCGACGCTTCTCGCGAGCACCTATCCGATGCTGGTGTCGCTGATAGCTCTCACGATCGCTCTGGGACTGCGGGTGCGCGCCGGCCGCCGCCTGAAAGATCTGCTGAAACTCATCGCTCCGGTCGCGATCGTCATGCTCGTCTTGCAGCTTGCGTTTGTGCGCACGGGCTCTCCGGTCATCGGTTTCATTACAGATGACGGGCTGATCAGCGGCTCGAAGGCGTCCCTGCGTCTCATCGGGGTCGCCTTGCCGCTCATCGTCATGCTGAGCGTCACCAGACTGACCGATCTGGCGAACTCGTGCGTGGAGAATCTGCATGTGCCCTACAGATACGCCTTCGCGTTCACGACGGCGTTGCGCTTCATCCCGTTGCTGACGCGTGAGATGAACGCCATCATGGAGGCGCAGACCGCACGCGGCGCTCGATTCGACACGGCGATGCCGTTGAAAAAGCTCCGATTGATGCTGCCCGTCTGCATCCCGTTGCTCGTGATCTCGGTTGGCAAAACCGACTCGATCGCGCTCGCCGCCGAGCAACGCGGATTCTACCTGAGGACGCGATCCTCCTCCTTTTGTCGCTATCCCATGAAGTCACGAGACGCAGCCGTCCTCGTTTGCGCGCTCGCCCTTCTCGTCTCGGGTGTCCTGCTGTGAACAGCGCGCGGAAGGGCCACCCGATGGACGAGTCGGAAGAGCGCGGCGAGTCGCCAGCGCTTGCGAACACGTTTCTCGCGCGCCAGCTGAGCGACGCCTACCGCGGCGGCGAGCTGTCTCGTATCCTGGCGGGTCTCTCCGCTGCGGATCGCCGACCGGTGACGCTGCGGGCCAATACGCTGATCGCCACGGGCGATGAGGTTGGCGCGGAGCTCTCCGAGCACGGTATCAGGTGGGAGGCGGTGCCTTGGTACCGTGATGCTTTCGTTCTTCCGGAGAGCGACAAACATGAGGTGCAAGGGCTGCCGATCTATGAAAACGGAGGCGTGTATCTGCAAAGCCTGTCATCGATGCTGCCGCCGCTCGCACTCGCGCCGATGCCCGGTGCCGACGTGCTCGACATGTGCGCCGCACCCGGCGGCAAGACCTCGCAGATCGCGGCGCTGACGAAGGGAACCGCGCGGATCTGCGCCTGCGAGCTGCACGCGCCGAGGGCGGCGCGACTCGAGCACAACCTCGCCAAGCTCAAGGTTTCTGGTGTCACGCTCATGCGATGCGATGCCAGGAGACTCGATCCGCTCTTCTCCTTCGATCAGATCCTTCTGGACGCTCCCTGCACCGGATCGGGTACGGTGGCAGCGGGTGACTCACGCGGACTCGCCCGGATCACGCCGATGCTGCTCGCCAAGGTCTCACGTGCGCAGGCCGCCCTGCTGGACCGGGCGCTCACCGTACTCAAGACCGGCGGTACGCTGATCTACTCGACCTGTTCGGTGCTGCCCGCGGAGAACGAGGACCAGATTCGCCGCGCTATCCAGCGGCACCGCGACTGCAAGCTGGTGCCGCTGGATGATTTCATCTCAACCGGGCAGCCAAAGAGCGCCATGGGGATCCCCGAACTTTCGGTCGGGCTTGCCGGCACGCTCACCGTCTGCCCGACCGAGACATATGAGGGATTCTATCTGGCTAAAATTAAAAAGGGTTCTGCTCAGCAGAAATGATCATCGCTGTCATCATCGCGGCGATCGATGCGCCCGCGCGATCCGAGCTCCTTCAGGTTCACGACGATCGCATACAGGACACCGGCGACCGCAATCGCCGTGATGCACAAAAATACAGATTCCGAGACGCCCCAGTCTCCCATTCGTCCGCCATCTCTCCTCGAATTTTCAAAATATGGTACCGGCTTTAGAATATAGCACTATCATCGAGTGCAGAGCTTACCGGATCCGCCGATCCCATCGGCGTTTCGCACAACAGATAAGGAGCCTTCCCATGTCATTTCTCGATCTCGCGCGTGAGCGCTACTCGGAACGTCGCTTCGCGCCGAAGCCCGTAGAGACCGAAAAGCTCGAAGCGATCCTGGAGGCCGGCAGGCTCGCGCCCACGGCACGAAACAGCCAGCCCCAGCGCATCTTGGTCATCCAATCCCCGAAGGGTCTCAAGGAGATGGACCGATGCACGCCCTGCCGCTTCGGCGCGCCGCTCGTACTCGTGCTCGGCTACGACATCACGTGCCAAGCCTACAACCCCGACGTCGTGGAGTTCGGCATCGTCGATACCACGATCGTCGCCACGCACATGATGCTCGAAGCGCAGCAGCTTGGTGTCCACAGCTGCTGGGTGGGCATGATCGATCCCAGCGAGCTTCGTCGACGGTTCAATATCCCGGGCACCCAGCGCATCATCTCGGTCATGCCGATGGGATATCCCGCTGACGGAAGCTGCGCCTCTGCTCTGCACGAGACGTCTCTGCCGATCGAGAAGCTGGTCGCCTACGAGCGATACCAATCGACGAAACGGTCCGGCACGGCGAGCTGAGGTGCCGGGAGGCCCCTGACGCGCCACCTGCGAGTAGGCGGCTCTCCATGCGCCCTCTACAGATTTCGCGCATAATGATCCGCGTTGTGAATGCACGCCGCACCCGCTTGGCAGCGGATCCCGCAAAGGAGAGGCCGATGGTCACAGCAGAGCGCTCCGATCAGACGCGCAAGTACCTGAAACTGCTGTCACAGCAGTTCCCCAACCAGCAGGCGGTCTTCACGGAGATCATCAACCTCCAGGCGATCCTGAACCTGCCGAAGGGAACCGAGCACTTCATGAGCGATCTGCATGGGGAGTACGCCGCGTTCATGCACATCCTGAACAACTGCTCCGGTGTGATCCGCGAGCACGTCGACGAGATCTTCGAAGATGAGCTCTCCGATGCGGAGAAGGGCGATCTGTGCACGCTGATCTACTACCCGCGCGAGAAGCTCTCGCGCGTGCACGAGGCCCGGCTCGACTCGCCCACATGGTACAGGACCACGCTCAACCGCCTCATCACCATCACCCGCGCGCTTTCGAGCCGCTATACGCGCTCCAAGGTTCGAAAGGCCATCCCGCATGATTTCGCCTACATCATCGATGAGCTGCTTCACACGCATCCAGACGAGAACAACTATCGCGTCCGGTACCACGAGCGCATCTTGGACTCCATACTCGAGACCGCCTCTGCGCCCGATTTCATTCATTCGCTCGCCGCGCTGATCAAGCGACTGGCCGTAGACCACCTCCATCTGGTCGGCGATATCTTCGATCGCGGTGGAGGCGCGGCGGACATCATCGGGCGCCTCATGCGGTACCACTCGCTCGACATACAATGGGGCAACCACGATATCCTATGGATGGGAGCGGCTGCCGGCGAGCCCGCATGCATCATCTCGGTGCTGCGCAACAACCTGCGCTACAACAACTACAAGATCCTCGAGAACGACTACGGAATCTCCCTGCGCGAGCTCGTCTACTTCGCTGATCGCACCTACCGCGACGCCGGCCGTCTGACCCCGCTCATGAAGGCGGTGAACGTGCTGCTGTTCAAGCTCGAGGGCCAGATCATCCTGCGTCACCCAGAGTTCGACATGGAAGATCGTCTGCTTCTCGACAAGATCGATCCGGTCGGCGGCACCGTGCGCATCGACGGGGTCGAGCATACCTTGAGCACACGCGACTTCCCGACCCTCGATCCCGAGCATCCCTTTGAGCTCAGCTTCCCCGAGCAGCGCATCGTCGAGAGGCTCGTTGCGGAGTTCACGGCGGCGGACCGGCTCCGCGAGCACATGAACTTTCTTTACACTCACGGATCGATCTATCTCGTCAATAACAACAACCTGCTGTTCCACGGCTGCGTACCCATGAGAGAAGATGGGACGTTCACATGCATGGAGTGCGACGGCGTGTGGAGATCGGGGCGAGATTATCTCGACTTCTGTGACGCCATCGCCCGTCGCGCCTGGTCCGAGCGCGACCGAGAGGCGCTCGACTGGATGTGGTATCTCTGGATCGGCTTCGCATCCCCGGTATCCGGCCGACTCGTGAAGACCTTCGAGCGCGCCTATCTCGAAGACCCCTCGACGTGGGATGAACCGATGGACCCGTACTTCACGCTCACGCGCTCCCAGGATGCCTGCGACGCCGTCATGCGCGAATTCGGTGTGAACCCGGACAGCGGACATATCATCAACGGTCACACGCCGGTGAAGACCATGGACGGAGAGAAGCCGATACGTGCCGGCGGGCGGTTGCTCGTCATCGACGGAGGGTTCTGTCGCGCCTATCATCCGACGACCGGTATCGCGGGCTACACGCTCATCTCCAGCTCCCGCGGTATGCGCCTCAAGGCGCACGAAGCCTTCAAGAGCGTCGAGGCCGCACTCGAGCAGAACGCCGATATCCGGAGCGAGACCGATCGCTTCGGCGACGCCGAGCGCCGCATCATGGTGAGCGACACGGACACCGGCAAGGTGATACGAGACCAGATCTCAGACCTTCGTCAGCTGCTGGATGCCTACCGATGCGGACTGCTTCAGGCTCGATGCTAGCCATCGAGGGATGATTTCGCTACACTTTGATGCGCTCGATTCCGGAAAGGCGATCCCCCATGCGCAACCTGCCTGCACAGATCATGAAGTTCGGCGTCGTCGGCGTGATCGCCTTCGGCATCGACTACGCGATCTTGGTCTTTCTGACCGAGGTCTACGGCATCCCTCCCGTGCTATCGGCAACGATCTCGTTTACCGTGTCGGTCATCTTCAATTACCTCGCGAGCATGCGATACGTGTTCCGACATCGCCCGGGCATGAGCCGGCGGCGCGAGTTCGTCATCTTCGTCGTGCTCTCGGCACTCGGCCTCGGGATCAACGATGCGATGATGTGGGCGGGCACAGCTCTCGCGCTCATAGACTACCGCATCGTCAAGATCGCGGCGACCGCCGTCGTCATGGTCTGGAACTTCGCGACGCGCAAGATTCTGCTCGAGGGCGACGAGCCATCGGGCCCCGATGCGCGGGCGCGCGGCTGATCGCGCCCGTCCGCTCGACGATCGTGTAGCGCGGACGACCCTTCACCTCCAGATAGATTCGTCCCACGTACTCCCCGATCAGCCCCAGCGCAAAGAGTTGCAGCCCCCCTATGAGACAGATGATGCACACGATGCTCGTCCAACCGGGAACAGACATGCCCGCGAGCATCACGGCGATCGCCCAGATGATGCCGATGCCGCTCAGTGCCGCGATGAGCGCTCCCGCGGCGGCGATCATGTGTATGGGCTTGACGGTGAGACTCGTGATGCCATCCAGAGCGAGCGCGACCATGGCCGGCCACGTGTAATGGCTCGTTCCGGCGCATCTGGCACGACGTTCGTAGCGGACCTCAGTCGAGGGAAACCCGATCAGCGGGATGAGACCGCGCAGATAGAGATTGACCTCGGAGTAGCATGACAGCTCATCGAGGACGCGTTTGGACATGAGGCGGAAATCAGCATGATTGTAGACGGTCTTGACTCCCATGACCTGCATGAATCGATAGAAAGCCTGAGCCGCCACGCGCTTCGGGCAGGTGTCGGCTTCGCGACTCGATCTGACGCCGTAGACGATATCCGAACCCGCGCGATACGAACGAACCATCGCTTCTATGGCGCGCTCGTCGTCCTGTCCGTCCGCGTCTATGCTCACCACCACATCGCTGCAGCTTCTGGCCTCCATGAGGCCGGCGAGCAACGCGCATTGAAACCCTGTGTTGCGCGACAGGGAGATACCCAGCACACGCGAATCGATCGCCGCGGCGCTGGTGATGATCTGCCATGTATCATCTGAGCTGCCGTCATCAACGAGCAGCAACCGGCTGTCCGGCGAGCAGAGACCGGCATCGACCATGCGGTCGAGCTCCACGAGCAGTGCGGGAATCGTCAGAGGCAGGGCATTCTCCTCGTCGAAGCACGCGACGACGATGGTCAAGATCGGTCCCAGGCTCTCAGTCCGGACCGTCGAGGGCTTCCTCGCCGCGCGGGATCCCATCGGTTTCGAGCCCCCTGTGGCTCGGACCATATCGCGTCCCTCCTATCTGAGAGCGGATGCCGCGGATGCGATCGAAGCCGGCACCGAGCTTGAAACTGTGGCGACCATGGTATCACGTCAGCCGGATAGCGGAGATCACACCCGGTAGCGCGCGCCCGAGCGGACGATCGCCTCGCGCACGAGCGCATCCATCGCATCGAGCACATAGGCGGGCATCGCGCGCGAACGACTGATCACCGACAACTCGGTGCACGCCAGAATCACGCGATCGCACCCGTCGGCGCGAAATGCGCGCACGACGCGATCGAACTTGTCCATATCCGGATCGCGGCCCGCCTTCACATCGTCATAGATCAGGGACATGACATCGCGCTGCCGGCTCTCGTCGGGCTCGATTGGCTCGACGCCGAATGCTCTGCACGCGCGGTGATATACGCCGGACATGATCGTGCCATCGGTGGCCATGATGCCGATGCGTCGCGGCGGCATGCGCGGTGCTCGCGGAGCGCATGCCGGATCGATGGACGCCGTGTCGGGCAGCACGCCGAAAACAGCGTAGCGCACCGCTTCGCGCACCATATGTATGATCGGCACGTTCGTCGAGGCGCGGATCTGATCGTAATAGTAATGCGAGGTGTTGCATGGAATCGCGATGTTGGCGCAGCCGAGGCTCTCGAGCGCACCCGTGCAGGAGCGCATGAGCGCGAGCAGCTCAGATGAATCCCCCGATCTGATCGAACGAGTGCGATCCGGCATCGATGCGCAGGACAAGATGACCATATCGACGTGATCCTGATCGCGCGTGGCAACGGTGTGCCGGATGACCTGCTCGTAGAAGTAGGCCGTCGCCTCGGGCCCCATGCCGCCGATCACGCCGAGCTTTCTCATGTTCGCGCTCCCAATCCTTCCGCTGCGGACCCGCAGGGTCCGCTCTCAGCCGTAATACCTCCTGAACATCTTATATTGCCCCATATAGGTGTGCATGGCATGAAGCCAGCGGTTCAGATCGAAATCCCCTCTCATGAACACCGGGTTCACTGATCTGCCGGAACGAGCGAGCTCGCGCGCGCGCTCCTTGAGCCGATCATCGCCGACGTAGGTCGAGATCACACCTTTGGGCACAACGTGCCACAGGCACTCCGTGGAGGGACCGGCCGGCTCACCGGAGAACGCTGCTTCGTAAACGTACTCGTCGACCACATAGGAAGCGAGGTTCAAGCCGGAAGCGGTAACATAATAGTTGCTGCGGCCCTGCCGCGTATTGAAATCCAGAAACCTGAATGTCGCATCCCGTTCGTCGTACTTCACATCGAAGTTCGCGAATCCCACGTAGCGCAGATCCTCGAGCAGCTTTCTCACCCCGGCGGCGAGGCTCTCATTCGACTCGGTGATGATCGCCGCATGATTGCCGACCGCATGAGGCGAGTGCTCCTCGAGCAGAACGTGACCGAGGCACATCATGCGCACGCGACCGTCGGCGCCCGAATAGCTCGTGAGCACGCGCATGCGCTCGTCGCCGCCGGGAACCTTGTCCTGGATGATCAGCTCATCGGTGTAACCGGATCGGTAGATGTCTCTGATGGTGCGCTCGAGCTCTTCGCGCGTTGAGATCGAGTAGGCTTTCTTCTGCGTGGCGAAGGGGTGCTCCCAATACATGATGCCGTCAGAGGGTTTGAGAATCACCGGAAACGGGAACTTCAGGGCGTCCAGAGCGCTGATGAGCCCGTCGGATGTGTTCAGCATGGATTGCCTGAACGTGAACGTACGGGGAAAAGCCACTCCGTGCTGCTCGCACAGATGATAGAACACCTCCTTCTTCTGACAGCTCTCGATGAGGTCGAGATCGCTGTAGGGTGCCACGATATTGCGCTCGAGGTCTCCGGCATCGCGATGGCGCACGATGAGGGAGACATAATTGTCGCCGCAACCCATGAGAAGGATTTTTTTGTTTGAATGCGCGCGCGCGAACCCGTTGACGAGGCGCAGAAACGTCTCATCGGTGTCGATGGCGGGATTCGGCGTGTACTCGATGATCCCGCTTCTGTTCGCCGGACCCGATCGAAACTTCCCGAACGCGCGGCTCCGCACCGCATATCGCTCGAAGAACGCCCGCGCCATGGAGTACACGTTGATGTCTCCGCCCAGAAGCACCGGGATGAATTCCCGCTCCGCAAAGTCCATGTTCGCCGTCTCGCCTTCTGTCGAATCATTCGCCGGGCGCGCCGGCGCTGCACGTCAGCTGAGTATACCGTGCGCGGGCACCGGGTGCCGCGCAGCCGAGGTTCCGGCATCATGTGTCACACATTCTCTTCGAACAAGGAGACCTCGCGCGCGCGCCGGCCATTTCGGGGTATCAGGACATATTGCAACCAGCTCACCTTTCGGTTCGAATCCTGGAGCCGCGTATCGACAGTGTGCATATCCCTAACCTTAAACATGAACTTTAAACTCCATGGATTCTTAACGAATGGTTAAATCTGCAGGTATCCAGCTATCCTAAACCTTCAACTTGAGCCTTAAGGATGGGAGGGGTCGAGAGAGCCGGATTATGCGTACTATAATCATCTCGCGTTTCGTACGAGAAGAATGTCGAGGGCTCATATGCATCATTTAGATCGTTCGCTTATCGCGAGATTGGCTCAGCGGCCCGGTCGCATCGTCACCTGCGCGGCGCTTGCTGCGGCGCTCACGGTGACGCCAGCGGTGTTTCCCCGCGCGGCGTACGCCGTCTCAAACAAGACGCAGGCGGATCTTGACAGCTCCCAGCAACAGGTGGAGGCGAGCGCCGCGGCGTACAACGATGCCACCGCCAAGCTCGATGAGCTTCAGAAGAAGATAGAGAGCAACACCGCGAGCATAGCCGATATCGAGGCGAAGCTCCCAGCTCAGCAGGAAAAGGCACGCGATGCCATTCGCGAGCAGTACAAGTTCAAGAAGAGCACGAATCCACTTGCGAGCTTCGTGCTCAACTCTCAGAGTCTCAGTGACTTCATCACGACCTGCGTGTACATGAACGAGATTCAGTCTCAAAACCTCAAGGAGATCGAGAAGCTGAACAGCATGCAAGCTCAACTCGAGCAGGAGAAGACCGAACTCGAGCAGGCCAAGCCGCAACTTGAACAGGTGAAGCAAGATGCGGCTGATGCTCTGACGAAAGCCCAGCAGCTGCGTCAGAGCGCTCAGGCCGCCGCCGATCAGGAGCGCGCCTCCGAGTTGGCTCAGCTTGCAGCAGACCAAGCAGCCGCAATGCAACCGGCCACCGGAGAAGGCGCCGATGCGGGCAACACCCAGTCGAGCGCGAACCAAAGCGGGCAGTCCATCGACCCCTCAGCCGGTGACGGGACCGTCAACTGGAATCTCAGCAGAGATCAGTTCGTGGCCGAGTGGTCGGGTCGCATCAACAACTTTCTCGCCGGCTCGCCTTTAGCCGGATACGGTCAGCTATTTGCCGAGTCCGCATGGAACTCCGGTTGCGATCCGCGATTCTCACCGGCCATCGCCTGCATCGAAAGCAGCAAGGGCGCGCATTGCTTCAGGTCCCATAACGCTTGGGGCTGGGGCAGCAGGAGCTTCGGCAGCTGGGAAGAGGCGATTCCGGCTCACGTATCCTTTTTGAAGAGCGTCTACGGAGGGGCTCTCACGCCGAGTGCGGCGCGCAAGTACTGCCCCCCTACGTGGCAGGACTGGTACAACAAGGTCGGCTCTCAGATGAGTCGGATCTAGCATCTCGATCGAGATTCGATCGCATACGCGAACAAAGCCCCGGCCCAGAGCGCCGGGGCTTTTTGTCTGACGCTCATCGCTTCGGCGAGATCACATATCGACGAGTGCACGCGCGACTATGATCATGATCAGCGTCGAGGCGAACAGGATGCCCAGGGCGCGCAGGTCGAGCAGACGGCTTCGATGCGCGAGGAAGCGAAAGCGCGAACGCAGACGTCTTCTGTCGAGCAAGAGATAGCCGATACCGCACAGGTTGGGCAGGATGAACACGAACTCCATGGTCGCTCGATACCAAAGCGGGCCATCGTTCGCACTCGAGGACGGATTGATCAACAACTCGATCGCACCGATGACGAACAGAACCAGAGACGTCACGATCGCGGTGTTCCAAATCGATCCCAAGATGGAGGACAGATCGCGATGGGAGGCCGCGGACGTCGCGGGAGATTCGCCCCCGGCTTGATCGTCGGTCTCAAGCGCGAACGTTCCTGCGAGTACAGGGGCGCGCACGAGGCCTTCGGCTGCAAGATGCATGGGTGGGCGCGCGGCGTCGGCTGCTGTTCTCGTCGAATGAGGCGGTTCCAGTGCGCGCTCGAAGGCGCGGCGCAGCTCACGCGCCGTCGCGTAGCGTCCCCGCGGGTCGAGCGAGCAGGCCCGCTCGATGACCGCCGAGATCGAGGCGGGCGCGTCGGCGATGCTCTCAAAACCTGCGGCGTCCGTCTGCTCCGGATGACCGGTGAAGCAAAGGCGCAGGATGGCACCCAGGGAATAGACATCGCTTCTCACATCGGTCTGACCGAAGCCGAACTGCTCGGGCGAAGCATAGGGCCGCGTGCCGTAATGCGTGGTATCGCAGCGAGCGGTCGCGCGAAAGACGCGAGAGATGCCGAAGTCTATAAGGGTGACCTCTGTGGCGCCATCAGAGTCGGCCATGATGATGTTGGCCGGCGTGAGGTCTCGATGAATGACAGGGGGATCGAAGCACTCGTGCAGCTCTGCGACCGCATCGCACAGCACCGGGAACATGCGGCGGGCGAGCCGCTCGGAGGGTCCCTCCTCATCGATCACCTCCGACAGGGAACGTCCGGGGACGTACTCGCTCACGATGATGAGCTCGCGCTCCGTCCTGTAGACGTCGCTCAATCGAGGCAGGTGCAAAAAACGCCGCCCGGCGCGCTGCGTCTCGAAGATGCGCTCGTAGACGCAGCCGAGCTGTGCTGCGCGATCGATCCGTTTCCGCAGAAACGGCCCCATCTCGGCTCCGTTGAGCCCCCTGAAGTAGACGACCTCGGTGCACTCGCAGGCAGTCGTCTTGAGCACGCGCTCGACGCGGAAGGCCTCGTCGCGGCCGAGTGACGCCAGGTAATCTGTCAGATCATCTTCCATCATGGGAATATCATAGCAGCTGCCTCGGCTCAGGGGTTATAGATCGTCTCCTCATCCCGAACAAAGAGCTCCTCGTTGATCTTCTGGAGGCTGTCACCGCGATCGATGCAGAAGATGATGATGGCGTCGCGTCGGTTTCTGCAGTACAGCTCGTTTACACCGGCGATCTTGAGCAGCCGGTTGACCTCCATGAGATCGCAGCCCATGGCGATCGCGATCTGGAGCAGCTTGTTGCGCGAGGCGTTGCGCTGGCCCTTGAAGATCTGATAGCCGAATGTCTCGTTGATGCCGGAGGAGCGCACGACGTCGATGCGCTTCATGCCCTTGCTCGCCAGCAGTTCACCCAGGTATCTCGACACCGTGGTATCGAGCAGCTCATGCGCATTCAGATAGGTCTCGGGATCCGGTGAGGAGAGCAGCTCATGAAGGAGCTCCTCGGTGAGCGGTCGATCGGAGTCCCCGATGGTCGCTGTCTCTGATCGCTTCGTTGCATCGCGCGCTCGCCAACCCATGCGCTCCTCCATCAGTCGCCTCCGCGCAACCGCTGCGCGCTGTGAACCATCCCGCTCGACCCTATCGCAAATCCAGCGTCTGCGCACACGTGCCGCAACTCGCGAGCCGGTTTGCCGATTGAGACTGCGCTCCTCGCATCGGGGCCGCGTGAGGCCGATTCGCGAATCACCGATTTTGCCGCTTCGCGACGAAGGGTCTTTGCTGCGCAGCCCTAGCACGGGTGAGTCCGCTCAGATCGGCCGTCACGCGGCGACGGACTGCACAGTCGGACTCCCATGTCATGCTCCCTCTGATCGCGGCATTCTCGCATCAGGACGTATCCTACGCAAACAGGAGAGACAATTCATTAGCTCGCCGCTAAGGTGCCACGAAGATCTGAGGAAGATCAGAGGCGCGCATCGAGACGAAGGGAGCCGCGCGCATACATCCGCGATCGCGCACCGAAGCGCTCACGCCTTGAAATCGATCTGATCCATGATCTTTCTGAGCGACGCCGCAGATCGCCTGAGCTCTGAGAGCTCGTCTTCATCCAGCGATATCGGCACACGACACACGATCCCGTCGCGGCCCACGATCGCCGGCATCGAGATCGCGATGTCGTTGAGATCGTACTCCCCCACCATCAGACTCGAGATGGGCAGAATGTGACGTTCGTCGCGCATGACAGCGGTGCAGATACGCTTGACCGCCATGGCCACGCCGTAGTAGGTGGCCTTCTTCTTCTCGATGATCTCATAGGCGGCGTTCTTCACCTGCTCGGCGATCTCGCGCTCCGCCCTCACGTGATCGCGATGGCCGAGCATGTCGCAAAAATCCGTGAGAGACACACCCGAGACGTTCGCGCTCGACCATACCGCTAGTTCGGAGTCGCCATGTTCACCGATGATGTATGCATGGACGTTGCGCGCGTCCACGCCGAGTCTCTCGCTGAGCATCGTCTTCAGGCGGGCCGAATCGAGCACGGTACCGCTTCCGAACACATGACCCTCCGGCAGACCGGACATCTTGATCGCGGCATAGGTGAGCACGTCCACCGGGTTTGAGACGATGAGCAGGATGCCATCGAACCCGCAGTGTCGGATCGCTGGGATGATCGAGCGGAAGATCGCCACGTTCTTGTTCACCAGATCGAGTCTCGTCTCGCCGGGCTTCTGCGCCGCACCGGCCGTCACGACGACCATCGCCGCATCCGCCAGATCAGCATAGTCGCCCGCGTAGATCTTCATCGGCGTCCCAAACGGAGAACCGTGCAGGATATCGAGGGCCTCCCCCTCCGCGCGGTCGCGATCCACGTCCACAAGGACCATCTCTGAGAACAGATCACTCTGCATGAGCGCGAACGCCGAGGAGGAACCTACGAAACCCGTTCCCACGATGCCCACTTTTCTATCATTTACCATGATGCTCTCCCAACCTCTTATCGGCCGCTCGGGCAGCCGTACGTTTGTCCTCCAGTAGCATATATCCATTCCGCGCGATTTAAATCTGCGAATCTGCAGATTCTATCGATACTTCGTTCGCGAGGGTCTCGGTGAGACGGTCGATCTCGTCGAGCCACATCCGCGCGCTCGCATCGCTGGGCATGCGCCAGTCCCCCCGCGGCGACAGGCTCACCGAACCCACCTTGGGACCATCGGGCAGCGCGCTGCGCTTGAACTGCTGGGAGAAGAAGCGCCTGTAGAAGACCCTGAGCCAAGATAGAATGGTCGAAGGGTCGTAGGTTCCATCGAAGGAGCGACACGCCGTTCTGAAGATGCGGCCCGGCGACAGACCGAATCGCAGGAGATAATAGAGGAAATAGTCATGCAGCTCATAGGGTCCGACGAGTTCCTCGGTTCGCTGCGCGATCGCTCCGTCGGGCTCCGGCGGCAGCAGCTCGGGCGATACGGGCGTGTCCAGAATGTCGCTCAGCGTGTCGGCGATCTCTCCCGCTGAGGCCTCGGCGACATATCCGACGAGGTGGCGGACGAGCGTCTTGGGCACGCTCGCGTTCACACCGTACATGCTCATATGGTCGCCGTTGTAGGTCGCCCATCCGAGCGCGAGCTCGGAGAGATCCCCTGTGCCGATGACGAGGGCGCCGAGCTGGTTCGCCAGATCCATGAGGATCTGGGTGCGCTCCCGAGCCTGACTGTTCTCGTAGGTCACATCGGTGAGGCGCGCGTCGTGGCCGATGTCGCGGAAATGCTGCCGTACGGCCGCGTCGATCGGGATCTCGCGAAACGTCGCGTCCAGCGAGCGCGCGAGTCGCTCGGCGTTACCCTTCGTGCGACCCGTCGTACCGAAGCCCGGCATGGAAACGGCGACGATGCCCGCGCGAGCGAGTCCGAGATCATCGAAGGCGCGCGCGCACACGAGAAGCGCCAGAGTGGAATCGAGCCCTCCGGAAACGCCGATCACGATCCGCTCGGCGTGCGTGTGGGAAAGTCGGGTCTTGAGGCCGGCCGCCTGAAGGCCGAGGATCAGCTCGCAACGCGCTGCCAGATCGTCGGTATCGGCTGGTACGAACGGAAGGCGGGGAAAGATTCGCGACGTGGTGAGACCGGATCGCATCAGCGCTTCAGCAGGAGCCCGGGAGTCGCTCGCGAGCGCGCGCGCGGAACCGGTGAATGAGAACGGCACGCTCCGCGCATCCGATCCTTCGGCGACACGCGCCGTCCACGTGCTCGAGCGGCGGCGTTCCGCGCAAAGGCGGTCGAGATCGATATCGGCGCTCGCCATGTCCGTCGTGAACAGATCGGTCTCGGCGATCGTGCGACCGTTCTCCGCGATCAGATTCTCTCCGGCGAACACGAGATCGGTCGTGGACTCGCCCTCCCCCGCGTCCGCGTAGACGTAGGCGCAAAAGAGCCGGGCGCTCTGAGCGCTCACGAGGCTCGAGCGATAATCCGCCTTGCCGATGATCTCATCGCTGGCCGAGGCGTTCAACACGACCGCGGCACCCCGCGCGAGGGCCATCTCGACAGAGGGCGGATCGGCCACCCACAGATCCTCGCATATCTCCACACCGATCGCGACCTCATCCATACCGTCATCTGAACAGCAAAAGACGAGTCCCCAGCCAAGCGGGGCCGATTGCCCGGCGAGGCGAACCGAGAGCACGGCGTCAGCGGGAGCGGGGGAAAACCAGCGCGCCTCGTAGAACTCACCGTGGTTGGGCAGGTTCCTCTTGGCGCTAAGACCGAGCAGGCGGCCTGCGCAGCAGACGGCGCAGCAGTTGTAGAGCGCCGATCCGTGCGCCACGGGCAGACCGATCGTGAACAGGAGGGGAAGATCTCGCGTCTGCGCGAGGATGTCTCGCAGCGAGCGCTCGGCGGCGTCGATGAGCGTCCGGTCCAAAAAGAGATCCTGACAGGTGTATCCCGTGAGGCACAGCTCGGGCAGGGCCAGCGCACCCGCGCCCTGCCGTGCCGCCGCGCGGATGTGCGCCAGCGCCGCTGCGGCATTGGCCTCGACATCGGCGACGCGGATCGCCGGCGTCGCTGCGGCGACGCGGAAGAAACCGTCATGTGCGCGGTCGCGCACACCGTTGCGCGTGCTTCCGCCAACCCGCTGGTCCATCTCATGCTCCTCATCAACGGCGCGCGCGGCGCGCATCGATCCTTTGACATTATTGTAGCCAAGTCTTCTTTATATACGCACCCGCGCCCGCTTGTGTGCTCGATGCAGACTTTGCGCCGCTTCTTTATGCAGAAAGCACGATGCACCCTATAATGGGACGGAACTTTTCGTGAAACGTGCGCCGCGCAGAGGAGAAAGGCAGCGAGATCCTGTGAGTGAGACCACGACCTCCATCGACGGCACGCAGCCGGACGCAGATTCGCAGACGGTATCGGACATGCCGAGTCGCACCGACTCCATCGAGGGCTTGGCCCTCATCGTCGTCACGTACAAGCGACAGGAGCTGCTCGCGAAGCTCATCGACAGCATCTGTGCTCTCAACCGAGCCCCTTGGCGCATCATCGTGGTGGACAATGAGCACTCCGAGCAGACGCGAGCAATGGTAGCGGACCTCGCCGCGCGCGCCTGCGCCCGCTGGGGCACAGATGTCGAGCACCCCGATGAGGCGGGTGGCACCGACCGGGTCGTCTACGCGCCGCAAAGGGACAATCTCGGTGGCGCGGGCGGCTTCTCAGCCGGCATCGGGCTGGCCTGGGAGCTCGGAGCGAGATGGTTCTGGGTCATGGACGACGATGTTTCAGTCATGCCCGATGCCATAGAGCTGCTCGCCCCCTGGACCCGGGAGCACCTTGTCATACAGGGCTCACGGCTGGACTATGACGGCAGTCCGTTCTACTGGCAGTACCGCTTCATCAACAGTCTGGGCATCCCCAACCCGATCGCACCGGCGGCCTTCGGTCCGGAGGGCTACCGCCCTATGAACACCCTGTGCTTCGAAGGGGGGCTGTTCGCCCGGTGCATCGTCGACAGAATCGGTCTGCCCGACCCGCGCTTCTTCATCTACTTCGATGATGCGATCTACGGCTATTTGGCCTCGAAGGTCACCGACCCCATCGTGTGCGCCGATTTGATCCTGCAGCGAACGCGCGACATCGCGCACTGGAACATCGCCAACGTGAGGCAGCTCAACGGCACCTCGGATATGAACCGCTACCACATCATGCGCAACCGGGGCTACATGGCGCGTTACTTTCGAGAGCACGGCGACTACAATCGCCTCCTGTTCGGCGTGGGCACGGCAGCCACCTTCGCCAAGGAGATCATCCGTCTCGTCGCCGTCGACCGCACGTTCAAAAGCGGCCTTACAGCACTGCTCAAGGGCATGCGCGATGCGCGCAGGATATACCGTGACCGGACGTGGGAGGCGATGCCGCCTCTCGCCACGCCGGCCGCAGACGAGCAGCCCGGCGAGCAGCAGCGTACGGGGATCCGGTCATGAAGCGCGATCAAGACTACGATGTGACCGGTGACCGGCGAGGCGAGGACAGCGGATCGAGCGGTGCGGATGGCCGGCAGATGAAGCCGAAGGAGGGCCTGTTCGATGGCATCTCGATCTCGCAGATCATCGCCGGAGCAGCTGCAGCGGCGACCTCGGTGGTGCTCGCGTCGCAGATCGGTATCGCCGGCTCGGTCATCGGCGCCGCGATCAGCTCGGCTGTGACCATCATCTGCTCCCAGCTCTATCGGCGATTCCTCACGGCGAGCGCCGAGAGGCTGAAGGGCGGAGCCAAGGCACTGGGACTGAAGGACGAGAACCCGGCCGAGAACGGCGAGCCGGCCGGAGCCGCAATCGGTTTCGGCGCGGACGCGCATCGCGAGCCGGGGATGTCTCGGCCGGACGGTCCGCGCGCGCCGCTGATGGGGACCGATGAGAGCGCGGGAGACGCAGCCGAGCGCGGGAGACGCATCGCGCCCCCAACGCTGCGATCCCAAGCGGCCGCGCAGCGCGCGAGGACGCAACGACGAGTCGCGCTCTTCTCGATCGTCATCGCCATCGCCGCCGTGGCGCTATGCGCAGCGGCCATCATCTTCGCGACGCGCGGCAGCGGCCTCGGTTACAGGACCGAGCCTATCTTCAAGCGCTCCGATCGACAAGAACCCAAGCAGTTGACGGGGGGAAAGGATGCGGCCGCGACGCCCCCGAAAACCGATCGCGACGACGCCGTCGCACCGGATACCGACAACCAGGCATCGCCGAAGGCACCGAAATCGCCCGACACCGGCAAAGCCGACACCGGCAAAAAGGGCGGTGGCTCCTCAGACGCCTCGTCGAATGACGCGCCCGATGGGACAGGGCCCCACACCGAGAGCGGCAACGCGGACGAGAACGACGCCTCGGGCAAAAGCGGGGCCTCGGGCAAAAGCGGGGCCTCGGGCAAAAGCGGGGCCGCCGACTCCCCCGGAGCCGGCGCGCAGCAATGAGCACACGGACCGAGGGTGCTCGGCATCGCTCGAGTCTGCCGCCGCGAAGCTGAGATTCTCGCCTCCCCGGTGGCAGAATCGAACCTGAGATCTCGATGTGGCCGACTCGGATCGACCGCATCGAAACGAAGCTCTTTAGTCCCTCGTGAGCTTGCGATGGATCCGATGGGGACGTGCGGCGTCCTCACCCAAGCGCTCGATGCGATTCTCCTGATACGCTTGGAAGTTGCCCTCGAACCAGTGCCACGACCCGGGACGCTCATCGGTGCCCTCCCAAGCGAGGATATGCGTCGCCACACGATCCAGAAACATGCGATCATGACTGATGACGACCGAGCAGCCGGGAAACTCCAGCAGCGCCGCCTCGAGCGAGGAGAGCGTCTCGACATCGAGGTCGTTGGTGGGCTCGTCAAGCAGGAGCAGGTTGCCGCCCTGCTTCAGGGTGAGCGCGAGATTCAAGCGGTTGCGCTCCCCTCCGGACAGCACTCCGGCAGATTTCTGCTGGTCGGGCCCTTTGAAGCCGAAGCTCGCGACATAGGCGCGACTCGGTACCTCCGTCTCGCCGACCATCATGAAGTCATCTCCGTTGGAGACGACCTCCCACAGGCTGAGATTCGGATCGATCCCCTCGCGCATCTGATCCACATAGGAGATCTTGACCGTCTCCCCGATGTCGAGGGTGCCCGCGCTCATGGGCACCAGACCCATGATCGTCTTGAACAGCGTGGTCTTGCCGACGCCGTTGGGGCCGATCACACCCACGATGCCGTTGCGCGGCAGCGAGAAGCTCAGATCATCGATAAGAACGCGATCGCCGACGGCGCAGACGAGATGCTCGGCGACGAGCACCTTCGAGCCGAGGCGCGGCCCCACGGGGATCCGGATATCCGCGTAGTCGAGCTTCTGGGACTCCCTGGCCGCGGCCTCCATCTGCTCGTAGCGCTCCAAGCGCGCTCGGCTCTTCGCCTGACGAGCTCTGGGGCTCGATCTTACCCACTCCAGCTCCGCCTCCATGCGCTTGGCGAGACGGGCGTCGCGCTTGCCCTGCGCGGCGATGCGCGCCGCCTTCGTCTCCAGGTAGGTCGAATAATTGCCCTTGTAGGGGAACAGATGGCCTCGATCGACCTCGCAGATCCACTCGGCGACATTGTCCAGAAAATATCGATCATGGGTGACGGCGAGCACCGCGCCGGCGTAGCCCTGCAAGAAGTGTTCGAGCCAGAGCACCGACTCGGCGTCGAGATGGTTCGTGGGCTCGTCAAGCAGCAGCAGGTCGGGTGCTTCGAGCAGCAGCCGACATAGTGCCACACGGCGACGCTCACCGCCCGAGAGCTGGTGCACGCGAGCATCGGAATCGGGAAGCTGCAGAGCGTCCATGGCGACGCCGAGCCTGCTGTCGATATCCCATGCGTCGGCGGCATCGATCTCATCTTGCAGGGAACCCATCTCGGCCATGAGGGCGTCGAAGTCCGCGTCGGGCTCAGACATCTCCTCGCCGATGCGGTTGAAGCGCTCGATGTTGGCGAGCATGTCTGAAAAAGCCATCCGCACGTTCTCGATGACGGTCTTCTCCTCATCGAGCGCCGGTTCCTGCTCCAGGATCCCGACGGTATAGCCAGGACTCAGTCGGGCATCGCCGTTCGATACGTCCTCGATCCCCGCCATGATCTTGAGCAGCGTGGACTTGCCCATTCCGTTGGGACCGACAACGCCGATCTTGGCTCCCGGATAAAATGACAGCGTCACATCGTCCAAGATGACCTTGTCGCCGTGCGCCTTGCGCGCCTGATACATCTGATAGATGAACTCCGCCATGGCTCTCCTCACATCTGATTGCGCGCGCGAACCCGAATGGTGGAAGCAGGCGCAGCGCCGGGCTATCGTCTCAAACCCGGGCGCGCCCGCACGAGATCGCACGTGCATTTCCATGGCGAAACCATGTTTGCGCAGCGGTGTTTGCGCACCGTGAGCGGAGTTTCGGACAAGATGTGGCGAATCCCCGCTCGCAGCTGCGGACCCTCTATAATGGCCCTCGGGTGCACCTGGGAGAAAGCTGAGCGCGACGACATGAGCAAGCGGGAAACGAATACCATTCAGCCGCAGACGGCGATCCAAGAGAGCGCCACATCGAAACTCGAGATCATCATGGGCGTCGAGGGGCTTGCGCGGCTGCATGACGCCACCGTCATGGTCTTCGGCTGCGGAGGGGTGGGGTCCAACTGCATCGAGGCGCTCGCGCGCGGCGGCGTCGGCAGACTTGTGATCGTGGATCGCGATGTGGTATCCGCGAGCAACATCAACAGGCAGGCCATAGCATTTCACAGCACGATCGGCAGACGCAAGATCGATGTCATGGCCGACATGATAAGAGACATCAATCCTTCCATAGACGTGGTCGCCTTCGACACATTCGTACTCGCCGACAACCTCGAGGCGCTCATCGAGCACGCGGTCGATGCATCCGCAGGACGGATCGACTTCGCGGTCGATGCCTTCGACACCGTCTCCACAAAGCTCGCCATCGCCGACTTCGCCCAGCGCAGCGGTCTCAATCTGATCAGCAGCATGGGCGGAGGCAACAAGCTGCATCCGGAGTGCCTGCGCATCGCCGATATTCACGAGACGCTCAACTGCCCGCTGTCGCGCGTGATGCGAAAGGAATGCCGCCGCCGCGGCATCCATCATCTGCGCGTCCTGTACTCATGCGAGGTGCCGGTGCCCACCCGGGCGAGGGCGGGTGCAACCAGGCGGGACCGATCCGATCTCGGCACCGCGAGCTTCATGCCGCCCATCATGGGCCAGATGATCGCCGGCGAGGTGATCCGACAGATCTCCGGTGTCGGAGTTCGAGCGGCCAATGGGAGTCATCTCGCGCTCGCTCGCCGCTCCGGCAGCGGACGAGCGCAGGGAAGCGCACGCCGATGACGGGGCGCTATGACATGCATTGCCATCTGAGTCTCATGGCGAACAGCCGCGAGGTCGCCGAGGGAGCGCAGGAGCGCGATATCAACATGCTCGCGGTCTCAGTGACACCCGCGGACGCCGCGGCGGCCCACCGTCAGCTCGATGGATGCGCGCGCGTTCGCACAGGGCTCGGTCTGCACCCTTGGTGGCTCGCTGACGGTCGCTGCGGCGAGACCGAGATCGCACGGTTCATGGAAGCCGTACGCGATGCACGCTTCATCGGGGAGATCGGAGTGGATGCCGGCAGGAAGTGCGCCGGCACCCAGGAGATGCAGCTCGATGTCCTGACGCGCATGGCCGCCGCAGTGCGCGATCGCGACATCGGTCGCCGGGTGCTATCGATTCATGCGGTCCGCTCGGCCGGGGCCGTTCTCGATGTGCTCGAGAGATTCGAGCTGACCTCGCGACACGCCTGCATTTTTCACTGGTTCACCGGCAGCTCCGATGAGCTGGTGCGCGCACGCAGCGCAGGGTGCTATTTTTCCATCAACGAGCGCATGCTCGCGACGAAGCGCGGGCGGGAGTACGCGCGCACCATTCCCGTGGGCAGCTTGCTGCTCGAAACCGATGCGCCTCCCGTGCTCGGAGAGACCTATGCAGCCGAGCTGATCGACGAATCGCTTGCCAGGAGCCTGGCATCGATATCAACGCTTCGAGGGATCCCGGCAGCAGACCTGGAGGCACGTATCGAGTCGACGAGCTCTGAGGTTCTCGGCATGTGAGCGGACATCGATACTCGGTATCATCACGAAGTGCGATTTGATCCCAAGGCATGCATGAGATCACTGTTTCGCCGATATAGATTGTCGAAGAGATCTTTTCGTTCGGTGAAGAGCGCGCTCGCTGCACGATCGGGTTCAAATGTCATCCCCTTCCCGACCCGAGCTGCGAGATCATTCCAACTGGAGCATGCACCATCGGCAAGTGCCGCCATCAATGCGTCTCCATAGCTGGCGCCGATGCTGACCGATGCCGTCGAAACTTCCTTGCAGCACGCATCCGAGATCGCCTGCAGCCACACGGGATTCTTCGTTCCGCCGCCGGCGGCAACGATACGATTGATCCGCAGGCCGTGATCGTGTTCCAGAATCGAGATATGCGCGGCAATCGAAAATGCGATACCCTCGAGCGCGGCTCTGACCATGTGGGCGCGCGTATGTCTCAGCGTGAGACCGAAGAAGACACCGCGCGCATCCGGATCATTGATCGGCGTGCGCTCGCCGGCAAAATACGGTAGACAGATCAGACCCTCGGACCCGGGAGGTATGCGTTTCGCTTCTGAAGCCATAGCTTCAAAGACATTCGGACCGCCTGTTCGCTCACTTGCCACGGCGTCCCGATAGAGTTCGTCTCCCAGCCACCCGGTGAGAGATCCGGCCGTGTTCGTGCCCGCGCAGACGGCAAACTGATCTGGAATGATGAATGATCCCGGCCAGAGCCTCGAATCGTTGATCAGATGATCGGTGACGCAGATGATATAGCACGTACTTCCCAGTTGAACCATGAGATCTCCGGGACGGCACACACCGGTGGATATGGCCTCGGCACCCGAGTCGCCGGTTCCCACTAGAACCGGCGTCCCCTTTGTAAGTCCAGTTGCCTTCGCGGCGATCTCGGTGACCGATCCGGCTATATCGGTCGCCGAGCAGACTTCGGCCATCTGATCCGAACGACAAAACCGCGAGATGTGCTCTGAATCCACGCGCCAGCTGACGGGATCGTACATCGGCAGAAAGTCCTCTGCGAGATAGCGGTCGATCGTGAATCTACCGGTGAGCTTCGCGCACAAGAAGGAAGAAGCGGTGAGAAACTTTGCAGCACGATCATGTATGTCAGGCATGTTCTCTTTGTACCAGAGCACCTTCGGCGAAACATCCGAGGAACACGGATCGTGGCCGATGAGCTCGCGCGCGCGGTCCTCACCGTACTCCGCGATAAGCTCTTTGATCTGCGGTGCGCTTCGTGCATCGATCCCATATAATATCGCAGGCGCGAGAGCTGCTCCATCCGCATCAACGGCAACGCAGTCAGAACCCAGAGCTGAAAGTCCCACGCATCTTATGCGCTCGGCCGGGATTTTGGCGGCAGCGATCAGCTCGCGTGACAACTGGCAGAAATCACCCCACCAGATCGCATCCGCGTCATGTTGATACCAACCGGGCCGCGGGTTCTGCGTTTCATGCGCGAGCGTCTTCTGAGCGACAATCGTGCAGCTCTCGTCGATGATCACCCCTTTTGATTCTCCCGTGCCGACGTCGATTCCCATATAGTAACGCATCAATTCTTCCTCATTTTCTCCCGCCGGGCCGAACGTGCCGCAGCCATGAATGACCCAACTCGAACGGGATCAATCGGCGCGTCAAAGCGGCCGTCTCTTTTTAAGCACGTTCCCACGAAAGCGCCATCGAAGTCGCAGAAGACCTCGGCGATGGTTGATTCACGACAACCGGTCCCGCAGAGCACGGGAACACCGCAGGCAGCTTTCCTGACCCCATCGACTAGCAAGCCACTCGGCCCCTTTCCCGCAGCAGAACCTCCGACCACCAGAGCGTCGGGCGAGCAATTGAACATCAGGGACTCGGTGATCTCAGAAGTTGTGCGGTCGTTGAGATAAACCTCGCCCTCGCTGGTCACAAAATGAAATAGCCTGAGCCCGTCCAATCGCAAGGCGCTTTTCAGTCGCATCGTAGCTGCAACATCTCGATCAATGACTCCAAGATCTCCGACCCAAGCTCCTGCGAACAGACATCTGCTGAACTTCGCATTCACCGCAGCGCACAGCTCTATCGTCGCGTCCCCGTCATAGATCGCCTCAGCTCCCCACGGTGTAGACAGCTCCGACTGCAAGGTGCCGATCACGTGAGCCATGGCTGCGATCGTCACCGGGGAGACGCGCCGCTCATAGGGCAGACTGAATTCGTTTGTAACGAGGATGCCATCGACTCCGCCGTCTTGCAGCGCAGCGAGATCTCGCTTTGCCGCCTCGCATACGCGAGAGACACTGCCGTCTGGATAGTAGCGCGGATCTCCCGGAAGCGGCCTCAGATGAAGCAAGCCGATGACCGGCTTCTCAGTGCCGAACAACTTTGCCAAGAATGACATTGCAAACTCCATTCTCATCTTTCGCCGAGTTTTCACGATGTATGGCGACGACTGGTCGTATCATTCACCTATAATCTCGACGAAGACGTTTCTTTTTTGCGGTCCATCGAACTCCGCCAGGTATATGTTTTGCGCGCTTCCACAGATCACGCGTCCATCCATCACCGGAAACAAGCAGCTGTTCCCGGTGATCATACTTTTGATATGACCGCACGAGTTGTTACCCGTCGCCCCATAGCTGGGCAGGAAATGAGCGTGCGCATAGATCTCCTCCGCGGGCGCGATCCGGTCCAACGCTGCCGACAGATCCAGCTCGACGCATGACAGGCCCTCGTTCACCACGATACCGCAGGTAGTATGGGCCAAGATGATGGCGACGAGACCCTTATCGATCCCGCTGGCCTCTACCGCATCGTGGATGTCACCCGTGATATCGATGAACTGCGTCGGCTTGGTGCTCAGATAGCTCAACGTCTTGAACTCCACCATTTCAGGCCCCCTCCCCTTCCAGAAACCGCAGCGCTGTACGCCAGTAGAGGTTTTCGCGCGCCTCCTTGCTCATCGGCACGGCATCCAATGCGCCCTTTAACTTGAAAGCACGGAACCTCGGCGTGTTGCTTCCGAACATCACCTGATGAAGCAGGCTTCGCTCATACCAGAGGGGCCCCATATCCACAGTGAACAGACGAAGCATCATCTCCTTGGGTGCATCAAGATAGGTTATGGAGGTGTCCGTATAACAATTCGGATATTTCAACATCAGGGCAACCATCTCGCGAACCCAAGGCCAGGCAAAGTGTGCAAGGCAGAATCGAACATCGGGATGCATCATGATCGCTCGCTCAAACGTGAGCGGATTGCTGTTGTTCAGAGGAGCGGCGGGCTCCCAAGATAACCCTGCTTCAAACAGAACCGGTCTATTGTGCTCCTCACAGAGCTTGTAGAGTGATTCGAGTTCAGGGTCACTCGGATCAAAACATTGCTTGGCGGGATGCAGGCAGAGTCCTTTAGCTCCCAGCTCGAGAAACGATTGTTCCAGCACGTTCGCTGCATCGGCGCGATGGGGATCGACGCTTGCAAAACCCCACAATCTGTCCGGATGGGCCTCAACCAGGTGAGCGATCTGCTCGTTTGTTGCAAGCGCCGAACCGGTCGTTGCAGTAAGATCGATCGGAAGCAATACGCTTCTTGAAATATCACCTGCATTCATTTCCGCTTCAAGCTCATCGAATCCCATGGGGCCCATGTGGCCCATACCGAATTCGCTCTCCCATGTTTCAAAACCTGTCGGGCCAGATCCAGACTGGTAGATCTCTTGATAAAGCAGCGGATGAACATGCATGTCGATAACCATTCGAGCTCTCCTTAATACGGTTCGAACGCACTGACGACCCGCGCTGACAGCGATGCGCCTGCTTGCATGCAAGATCTGATATCAAGTCCTTCGATGACACCATTCGTAAATCCCGCGATATAGGAATCACCAGCTCCCACCGTGTTCACAACAGCAGGGGCATCAACTATGCCGCATGTGAAAAACCTGTCGCCGTCGTAAGCGACGCTACCCAGCTCGCCCAGCGTCGCCGTGGCTACCTTTGGACCGAGCGATTGAACATGATGCAGCCATTCGCGCAGATCAGGGGTATCCTTCTCAAACGACATAAATGCATAATCCACAAAGGGGATATAGCGCTCGCATTCATACTCGGGATCTTGGCTGAACGTGGAGAAATCCATGATGACTGTCTTTTGGTACTCGCTCCATTCAGCGAGATGCGAAAGACAATTCCCAAACAGATCGGTGTGAATGACATCGTGTGTCAGTACGAACGCCTCATCCTCATCAGTAAGGGCAAATGTCGCCATGACGCCATCGATCGCCTCGAGATGGACCCGATCGATGCCGTTTTTGAGATCCATGAGCATCACCGAGGTCTGTCCCTCATCACTTCTCAGATGAGAGGTATCAAGGCCCTCCCTATCAAGCTGCTCTCGCATACGTCTGCCGTACACATCTTCGCCGACTACGGAGACAATTGAGGTCGGCACTCCCATCCGCTGAAGGTGGATGCCCCAATCGATTCCATTGCCAGTCGGATAGATGATTCCCAGCTTTTCATAAACATCCGCACAGCAAAATCCAGCTGCACATGCATGCACAGACATATCTACCTCCAGTTTTCAGTGATGTGCCCCAGAACCGTGCCCGAGACCACGAGAATTAGCTATTCATAGCTCTTCCCATGGCCCCACGAACCTTCCATGCCGCAAATTGTCGCTGCGAACGCAGCCGAAGAATCAAGCGCATCAGTAATCGCCTCTTTTTGAGTAATGCCGCGCTTTTCCGCGTCAAGAAAACTCATTAGGAACGCCGTCAGAAAAGAATCGCCGGCACCCATGGAATCTTTCAGTTCGGAAACAGATTTTGCCCGTTGCGTGTAGAAGGTCCGCCCGTCAAAGGCGATGCAGCCGGCAGCACCGCGCGTCGCCGATGCAAACCGTGGTCCGAGTGCTTGAAGCGCTTCCAAACGCGTTCGCACCTCATCGTCTTGCATATCCTCGGGTAGCGAAAGGAACGCGAAGTCCACTAGAGGGGCGACATCGCGGATATAATCGGATGCTGAATCATCCGAAAAGTCGAAGCTCACCGGAACGCCGACCTTTCTGATCTTCGGTAGTTCGCGTTCGGTGAAACAATAGCTTCCCGTGTGCACGACATCGAACTGCCTGATGTATTCCAAATCGAAACGGTCGAGCACGAAACGAGCGTCCCCGCGTATGCCCCCCTCATTCGATCCGAGAAAGATCCGATCACCATCAACAACTGTCACACTCGCCGCTCCATTTTCTCCGATCATCTGTTTGCATGCCACGCACTCGATGCCCTCTGCGCAAAGACTGGAGATAACATGCTCGCCGGCGATATCATTACCGAAAATACCCATATATGCGGCGCGTGCGGCCCCGCATCGCTTCGCATATACAGCGAAGTTCGCTGCGTTGCCTCCCGGATACATCGTTTTCAAGTGCTCGTAGCGGTCTACCACATTGTCACCGAATCCGAGAGCCTGCACATTGAAGCCCATCTGGCCATCCCTTCTAATAGCTCTCGACGCCCATATAACGCCGCACGTCCGGATCGTGCTTGAACAACCTTCCGCGTGCTGAGCGCATCTCGCAGTTCATGGCATAGAACAAAACGGGATCGAGATATGCTCGAACACTCTCGGGAATCGCTTTCATACCGTATTCAAGCGCGTCGAGAACGATCAGAGAATCCGTGTGGGTCTTGAGAAAGCCACGTGCGCGCTCATCCATCGTTCTAAATTCGGAAGAACCCATCTGAAGAAAGTAAAACACGCCTGGCTCGGTGACCTCGAGCGGTCCGTGGAAGTACTCACCTGAGTGGATGTAGCAACAGTTCTGCCACTGCATCTCCATGAGCGAGCAGATAGCGAAGCCATATGTCTGGCTAAAGTTCGGACCCGATCCCACGATATAGAGGAATTCATGATCGCGGCACATTGATGCAAAGCGATCTGCGAGACCATTGCGCACCCGCACGCGCGCGCTGCGGATGATTTCGTCCATCGCGGCGATACCCGACGTCATGTTTCCAAAATCTGCGTATCTCTCCTGCTGATCGAGAAGCTCGGCGGCGAGCCATAGAGATATACCAGCGGGAACCTCCGCTGCTGGAACGCCCTCGCCCCATGGATAGACCCAGACAGGCCACTCACCGGTGTCGATCTTTGAACCTTTGGCATCGGTCAGCGCGATCACATAGGCACCGGTTTCTCGTGCAAGGCGGCACGCGCCGACAACCTCAGGAGTGTTGCCGCTGTGACTGCAAGCGATAACGAGCGAGTGGGCACCGAGTTTTTTCGGAATCATAATGGTGAATTCGCGCGCAGTGCAGGCATGAGAAGACAGTGTCGTCCCCTCCCGTTGAAGCAGCGAGTTCGCCGGCATAAGATCAATAAGAGACCCACCACAAGCAACCCACCAGATGTTGTCCACCTTGGTCTTTCTCCGAAGCACGTCCGCGATGATCTCGTGTGCATTCATACTGAATCACTCCCTCACGTTCTCTGATATCTGTCTATTCGCTGAAGAAGGTTTCTAACGCCTTCATGTTGCGCTCATCTGCCGCAACCGGATCTTCGAGATAGCGGGCGTCGGTAATCTCTTGTCCGAGCATGCCCTCGAAGCTGTGCTCGCCCAAAATGCGGATGAAAGACGCCAGATCATGCGTTCCGTCGCCCCATACGAGATGACCGTAGGGATCTCCATCAATGAAATGCATCTCATGGATCACATCGTTGCCGAATTCAGAGAACCACATCTCAAGAGTCTCACCCGCCACCCCCATCGCCGTCGTGTCAACCATCGGTTCAAGAAATGGGCTGTTCACCTCATCGATCATGCGCCTCGCATCAGCAAGCGTCGTGACGAGATTGCTCTCCTCAGGTCTCAAGCTCTCCATAGCAAGGGTCAAACCGTGCTCTCCGGCATATGCGGCTAAGATAGACAGGTGTTCTCTGCTGCGCTTCCAAGCATCCTGTCGGTCCTCATCAAAATCCCCCCAGCCAGAATTGATCGACATCCGCTCGCAACCGAGGACCTCGGCGAGCTCGATGCCATGCTTGAAATATGCGAGGCTGCGCTGCTCATGAAGTGGCTTTCGCGCACAATACTGCCATGGATAGACAACATTTTCCGGACACAGCGTCCTGATGCGAAGTCCTCGCTGCTCCGCTTTCCGTGCGATATCTGAAGCTTCGAAATACCCCGTATGATCGAGTGTCACATGCGGCTCTGCGCACCACAGCTCCAAAGATCTGAAGCCCAAGCGTTGCTGAGCATTCAAAAAGTAATCCAGCGACCACATGATGTAGTGGATGTTCATTCCCGCAATCTGCTCGCGCCGCAGGTGCGGTTTCGAAGTTGATCTCATCTCAAGCACCTCGTTTCTCTATGACTCATATACGATTCGACCATCCGAGATCGTAAGGACGATCCGGGCTTCTCTGGCAGCAGTAGAATCCAATGCGAACAGATTCCGATCAAGCACGCAGATATCGGCGAGCTTTCCGGACTCGAGCGTTCCGATATCATGCTCGCGCTCGAGATCATATGCGCCGCCGGCCGTCCATGCTCCGAGCAATTCCGAAATCGAGCAGGTGTTCTGAGAATTGAAGGAACGTCCGTCCGCAAAGCGTCCTCCGCACGCACAGTAAATCGAATCCCCGATATCAGGGAGCAGCAACGGCAGATCGGTTCCACAACATACGACGCATCCGCTATCAAACATCGCACGTCGATTCCAGCTGCGCCGCAGGCGTTGCTCACCGATCTGCCGACGCATCATTGCAACGCATTCCTCTCGAGGATCGAGCATGAATATCTGCGGATACACTTCGCAGATTCCACCCATTCTCCCGAACCGGACAAGGTCGCGAGGATCCGTGTTCTCCAGATCTGTGATCGCATGACGGCACCTGAGACGACCTGCGCTGTTTTTCGTCAGCGAATCAAGCAGACCGACCGTATGACGCACGGCGCCGTCCCCTTGGCAGTGAAGTGAAAAGCGAAATCCCTCAGCGTCGCCAGCTCGAACCTCCTGTTCGATAAGCGGCCAATCCGGATTTTCGATAACGGTTCGGCCAGCCGCCCCCGCGACCGCGCTCTTTTCATAAGGCTGTATCATCTCTGCGAGACCAGCAGCTACGCCGCGGTCGATCATACGATTGAAACCTGAAAATCGGACAAACGACCCACTGAATCTCTGCTGAGCGTCTCGTGCATATGCAAGATCCAACCCGCGCCCCACCGGCTGGCTCATCATCGATACGCGTATTGAGAGATCGTCATCGTCCTCCTTTTTTTTCATTTCGGTTGCAAAGCCGTAATAGTCATCAAACGACATCTCCTTGATCGAGGTGACTCCTCGAGCATTCAGCATTCGCATGTATTTCGAATACACTGATCCAGCCTCCGGCAGCGCGAGGCACTCAGCGATCAGACGCCATAGCTTTTCTGAGTAACAGCATTCCGGCGAGAAGCCGTAGCGTGAGACAGCCGCAGCATTCATAGCGCATGTCGTGCCGTTTGATGCGAAGACAACTGCCGGCTTATCGCCGAAACCCTCTTCAAGAGCTGTCTCTAGTGTTGTTCTCCCGTCCCCTTGCAACAGATCATTTGGAAGATCATGACCGATGGCTGCCATGGATCGCTCATGATCTGCCGCCCAGCATTTCAACGATTGAATGATTTGTTCAGCATCGGTCGCTGGTGCGCAATCTGCGCCAAGCCTGCGTAGCAACCAACCGGAAAAGAATGTGTGGACGTCAATCAGGCCGGGCATGAGCGTGCAGTTCCCGAGATCGCGGGTTTCATCGGCCGCTGCAATGAACGACGGTGCCTCGGCTGCCGGTCCGACTGCTTCGATCAGGTTGCCGCATAGTGAAACGAACCCGTTGAACGGTTGCTCCTGAGTTCCGGTGAAAACGCATCGTGACAATAAGACGAGCTTCCGTTTTCTCATAAAACTCCTCCTAATTCGGCAATACGCCAGAGACGGCCGTCAGAACGATCCCGGTCGCCACCATGAACAGGAAAAATTTCCATATGGTTTTCCACCACTGAGCGAAGGAGATCCTGCAGACGGCCAACCCCGCTACCGTCATGCCGGCGACCGGACTGATAGTGTTGATCGTCTGATTGGCGAACTGCAGCGCGGTGACAGCGGACTCCGGATTCAGACCCACGAGTTCTGTCAAGGGTCCCATGACGGGCATCGTCAGCGCTGCCAGCCCCGAGCTGGAGGGGACCAAAAATGAAAGCAGGCCGAGTACTATGTACATAAAAGTCGTGTACACCGCAGCAGGGGCACCGGAGAGCACCCCGGCAAGGCTGTTGAGAATGGTGTCTATGATCAGACCGCTTTCGGCTACAACCAAAATACCGCGTGCGATCCCAATAATGCAGGCGGCGTAGGCGAAATCCGAAATGCCTTTGACGAACTCATCCGCGATCGTCTCTTGGTCAAGTCCGCCGAGAACGCCGGCAAAAAGCCCCATACCGGTAAACACCATCGAAATCTGATCCATGTACCAGCCCTGTGTCACCAGACCCCAAACGATGACACCCATGCCCATGACGAATTCGATCACAACGAGCTTTTGGCGAAGTGTGAACTCCTGCTCGATGGAGGAATCGCTGACAGCGAACTCAACGCGCTTGTCCTTGTCATCTTCGTAGGTGATCGATGTAGCAGGTGCTGCTTTCACACGATGTGCATAGCGCATTGCCCAGGCGATTCCGGCACCGGTCATCACCAGCCATGCGATGAAGCGCAACCAAAGCTGGGGATTGCCCTCTATCCCGATGATGCCCTGTGAAATCAAAACGTTGAACGGATCGATTGTCGAAGCTGCGTAACCGATGTTCGGAGCAAGAAAGCAAATGATGAATGCCGTCATCGAATCGTAGCCGAGACCCATCATGACGGGGATGAAAACCGCATAGAACGGTAGGGCTTCCTCAGACATGCCAAAGGTGGTTCCGCAGATGGAAAACAGTGTCATCATAATCGGAACGATGAGCACGTCTCTGTTCTTGAGCTTTTTCACAACGCGGCTCATCCCTGCATTGAGTGCGTTTGTTTTTGCTATCACGGCAAATGAACCACCGATGAGCAACACGAACGCAACAACATCGGCAGCCGCCTGAATTCCCTTCGTCGGAGCCTGCAGAATTGCTGGCACACCTTGTCGGTAATCCACCGTCTCGCCGGAACTCGCATCTGTTTCTAGTTTGTCAACCTCATGGTAGGTGCCTGCGACAGCCACCTCTCGCTCCCCTGCAGCGGTGCTGATCATCTTTCTATCAAACTGACCCGAAGGAACAACCCAAGTGAGCGCTGCGAAAAAAACGATGAGCAGAAAGGCGATGGTATAGACATGAGGCAGTCTAAAACGAAGTCGTTTTTTCATCTTGTTCTTCTTGGATCCGGACATACTAACCTCCGAACGCATGGAAATGCAGGACGACACCAATCGCCCTCCTAAAGCTATAATGCAAATGTTCTAGAACATCCTATTATTTAACAGCTGATTTTTTCCCCGTCAAGCATTTCGCATTCAGACATGTGACTGATTATGCGAGCGGCAGGAGCAGGCCGACGAACGGTAAATAAAGCTAGATGCAAATTTTGCAACAGGATCTCTATTGCCTGAATAAGGTGCAGGCAATCAGATATCAAAAATATATCTGGAACCGACGATATACTGATGTCCCACGAACAATGGGAGGCCCTTCGCATCAAGAAAGCGAACGTTCATGAAAAACATCGGTTCGCCTGCTGGAATTGAAAGATGCTTCGCCACCTCTGCATTTGCTCGAACAACTTCCAACGTACAGGGATCTGAACCTTGCGGTGTCCTTCCCGTTCTATCAGACACGAGTTCAAAAATCGATGCGCCATTCAGCTTTTCGCGCTCCAGAAACGAAAACTCACTCCGTATAAAGTAATCGTTTTCAAGCATCACCGGAATGCCATCTGCAGTCCGCACACGTTCGACGAGAACGAGTTCATCACCCTTGGCGGTGCTCAATAGGTTCGCGAGTTCATTGTCTGCTGAGATCACTTTTCGAGATATCAGCCTGCCGCCCGCCTTCATGCCGTTTGCCCGACATACACAGCTGAAGCTCTGTATGTCATCTTTTTGATGTACTTTCCGAGTCATTTTCCCAGCATTTACGAACGTACCTCGCCCCTGCTGCTTTGTCAAATATCCTTGACAAACCAATTCGTCCACAGCACGGCGAACCGTAACGCGACCTACAGAATAGATCCTAGTAAGCTCTGCTTCAGTCGGTATCTGAGAACCAGGCTCATAGGTCCCGATCTCTATTTCTTTTTTTAGTTCCACCATTACCTGCTGATACAGAGAGATGGAGGCGTCACTGCTGATCTTTGTTGCCATCGACTTCGTTCCTAGCGCTTAGATTCGTTCTCCCTCATAGACAATATGATACCTTAAGAGATGCTTTCTTGAGCTGCGGTAACCTATTTTGTGGCGTTATGGACTGTTTCACCAAGACACATGCGGGCATGGCAATCACCGCCAAGTTACGACGAGCGATTTTCGTACTGCCATCGCACATAGCATTGCTGTGCCTACGCTCATCAGCCGATGCTCAAGATATCAGACACCTGATCGATGATCGCGTCCGCCTCAGCCTGAGAGAAGCCGAAGCGCTCCTCGCGCTTGGCAAACACGGTCAGCCCCGCGCGCTTGCCCGCGGTGATGCCGACTGCGGAATCCTCGATGCAGCAGCACTGATCGACCGGGAGCGCGAGTGCGGCCACGGTGTGCCGATATATCTCCGGGTCGGGCTTGCTCTCTTTGAACTGCTCGCCGCTCACCGTCACTTCGAACGCACCCGTCAGATCACATGCGGCAAGCACCTCTTGAATGTTGTCAAGGGGTGATGAGGACGCGAGCGCCACCCTGATACCGCGCCGCTTGAGCGCGGCGAGCGTCTTGTGCACGCCGGGATTCAGAAGCCCTCGATAGTCGCAGACGCGGCCCCGGGCCCATTCATGATATCTCGCCTGCGCCGACTCGATGCTGAGTCTGCCCGCGCCGGCGAGTTCCCACCATCTGACAAGCGTGCGCTGAAACTCCTGGTGAGACGTACCTACGAGGGCGTTGAGCTCCTCATCAGACACCTCGGCTCCGATATCGTTCAAGAAGGCGCGTTGCTCTGTCAGATAGAACGCCTCCGTGTCAACGATGACGCCGTCCATATCGAAGATGACGGCCTTGAAGGGAAACGATACAAGACTTGCGTTCAGCACGCGGTCTTCCTTCCATCGGATGGGGGCGCATAACCTCTCATAACAAATGCAATCATCTGCGATGATCACGGTAGAAACGGATGAGCGCCTGGGTCGAGGCATCTTGACGTCTGAGGGCGTCGTCGTCGTGGAAAGCCGGCGTGATCTCCTTCGCGAGCTGCTTGCCCAGTTCAACGCCCCACTGATCGAACGAGTCGATACCCCATATCGTGCCCTGCACGAACGTGATGTGCTCATAGAGCGCGATGAGTTCACCAAGTGCGAATGGCGTGAGCTCATCTGCCATGATCGAGGTGGTCGGTCGATTGCCCGTGAAGATCCTCGCGGGCACGATCTGCTCCGGAGTGCCCTCGGCGCGCACCTCTTCGGCGGTCTTGCCGAATGCAAGCGCCTTGGTCTGCGCCAAAAAGTTGCCGAGGAGCAGCTCGTGCACATCTTGACCAGCGTCCACCGCCGGGTTCGCCGTATTCGCGAAGGCGATGAAATCAGCCGGGACGATGACCGTTCCCTGATGGAGCAACTGGTAGAAGGCATGCTGGCCATTCGTGCCCGGCTCGCCCCAGAAGACCTCGCCGGTCGCCGATGTGACGACCTCGCCATCCCAGCGAACAGATTTGCCGTTCGACTCCATGGTGAGCTGTTGCAGATAGGCCGGAAAGCGGTGCAAGTACTGGCAGTACGGCAGCACGGCATGGCTCTGCGTGTGAAAGAAGTTGACATACCATACGTTGAGCAATCCCATGAGAGCGATGACGTTGCGCTCGAGCGGCGTCTGCTGAAAGTACTCGTCCATCTCGTGAAAGCCCGCGAGAAAGCTCTTGAAGCGATCCGGGCCGAACACGATGATGAGCGACAGCCCCACCGCGGAGTCAACCGAGTAGCGGCCTCCCACCCATCTCCAGAAGCCGAAGGCGTTCTTCGGATCGATGCCGAACTCCTCGACGTGATCGAGTGCCGTGGAGACGGCCACGAAGTGCGCGCGGATGGCATCGGCTCGGCTCGCGGCCGTGCCGTCGATGGCGCCGCTCCTCTGAAGCTCGGTGAGCATCCATTCCTTGACCTCACGTGCGTTCGTGAGGGTCTCCAGCGTGGTGAATGTCTTCGAGACGATGATCACGAGCGTGGTCTGCGGATCGAGCCCCGCCACCTTTGCCGCCATATCATTGGGATCGATGTTTGAGATATAGCGACAGTCTATGCCCGCATCGGCGAAGGGCCTCATGGCCTCATACGCCATGACGGGACCGAGATCGGACCCGCCGATGCCGATGCTCACCAAGTGCTCGATGCGGCAGCCGCTGACCCCTTTCCATTCACCGGAGCGCACGCGCTCGGCGAAGGCGTACATGCGATCAAGCACCTCGTGCACGTCTGCGACCACGTCCTGACCGTCTACGATGAGCTCGCCGGTCTGCTCTTTAGGACGGCGCAAAGCGGTGTGAAGCACGGCGCGATCCTCTGTGGTGTTGATGTGCTCGCCGCGATACATCGCGTCCCTGCGCTCCTCGACGCCGACCTGACGGGCGAGATCGACCAGCAGATCAAGCGTCTCGGCGGTGACGATGTTCTTCGAGAGGTCGAAGTGCAGCCCTCCCGCCTCATAGCTGAGCGATGAGGCGCGATCGGGGTCGGCTGCGAACCACGCGCGAAGATCGATCCCCTGCTCGACCAGCTCGTCGTGGTGTCTGCGGAGCGCCTTCCAAGCGGAGGTTCGGGTGGCATCGACCGGAGCGGGAACATGTGACATGACAGCCTCCTAGGCATGAGGACGCGGCTTCGGACACGATGCGACCATGCGTGAGCCGCGCAGATGACCTTATACGATATATAGTATCGCAGATTCACACTGCTTCCTCGGCGCTGATCGGAACAATCGCGTTGTCGTCGGATCTCGGATCAGCTGGACAAAAAAATAATCTGCCTTGCGTTTCTATCTGGCCGCCGGCATGGGCGCATCCCCAAGGAAGACAGGCACCGCGAAGCGCGTGTATAGAGCCAGCCAAGCAAGAGAAAGGAAGAAACCACCCAGGACATCCGTGGCGAAATGGACTCCGAGATAGATGCGACTGACGCCGATCATCACGATGACAAGGCAGAATCCGGCGCAGAGGAGCCAGCGCAAGATGCGGTCGCGCTGGTAGTGCCAGATCAGCCAGATGATGAGACCGAAAAACGCCATGGCCACCATCGAGTGAGCCGATGGGAAGCTGAAACCCGACTCGACGGCGAGCCGAAACCCCTCTGGACGCGCCCGGCAGACGAGCACCTTGATCACATGGTTCAGCACGCCTACAAGCGCCAGGTTCACCGCACAGCACCACCCCGGCCGTCTGCCGGGCGCGAATGCGGCGAGCACGAGCAGCATGACCGCGAGCACGACTGGCTCCGAGAGCGCCGAGAAGCTCCTCATGACGACCGTGAGCGCATCCGAGCGGATCGCCTGAACGAACAACCGGTAGGCTCCCGAATCGATGCGAATGACATCTCCTTGAAGCACATCGAGGAGCAGCAGCGCAAAAACCGCCAGACTCGCCACGGCCACGACAAGCCACGCGTTCGACCGCATGGGGCCACCTGAGCGCGGTGAGACGCCTCGATCTCTCACCGAGCGCCCACCCGGTTCGGAGGTGCGTCTGTCTGTCATGATGCTCCTTTTTTTCCTTCGACGCGGGTGTCGAGCACCCGTGCCGCGATGTCCGCTTATTGTAGCGGTCCGACGCATCCGGGCGGCCATCATCGCCTGACGCCCTGCTTTCTCGATGCCTTTCGCATGTTTGACAAAAAGCTCGGCGTCTCCTATGATCGAACATATGTTCTGTTATATGGCGAGTGATCGAGGTGGTCGGATGACAGCACATGAGCCCGACGGACGCGAGGACGCGACGGCGAGCGACCGAGAACCCGAGCATCTGTATCTGTGCATCGATCTCAAATCGTTCTACGCCTCCGTCGAATGCGTCGACCGCGGGTTCGACCCCTTCAAGACCAACCTCGTCGTCGCGGATCCCTCGCGCGGACGCTCCACCATCTGTCTGGCCATCACCCCGGCGATGAAAGCGCTCGGCGTGCGCAACCGCTGCCGTCTGTTCGAGATACCCGCAGATGTCGAGTACCGCACAGCCCGTCCGAACATGCGCCACTACATGGAGGTGTCCGCGCAGATATACGGTATATACCTGGAGTACGTCAGCCCGCAGGACGTCCACGTGTACTCGGTGGATGAGTGCTTCATCGACGTGGCCCCCTACCTCAGGCTGTATCGCACATCGGCGCGCGAGCTGGCTCGCAGGCTCATGGCCGCCGTGAGAGGCCGCACCGGCATCTGCGCCACTGTGGGCATCGGCCCCAACCTCTTTCTGGCAAAGGTCGCACTCGATATCACGGCCAAGCACGTAGCGGACAACATCGGCTGCCTGGACGAGGAGGCGTTTCGCCGCATAATCTGGCCTCATCGCCCCATCACCGATATCTGGGGGATCGGCGGCGGCACCGCGCGGAGGCTCGCCCGATACGGCGTGCGCGACCTCATGGGCGTAGCAGCGCTCGATCCGGGCGTGCTCTACCGCGAGTTCGGCGTCACGGCCGAGTACCTCATCGACCACGCTTTCGGCCGAGAGAGATGCACCATCGCCGACATACGGCGCTACCGGCCGGCGGCCACCTCGATGGTGAACGGACAGGTCCTACCTGAGAACTACACCTGCGACGAGGCCCGCAACGTGCTCCATGAGATGGTCGAGCTCTCGGTGCTCGATCTTGTCGAGCGAGGAGAGGTCGCCGATCACCTATCGCTTCACGTGGGCTATGCGCGTCGCGCTCGGCTGAGCGGAGCCCGCTTCATCGGCGAGCACGGACCGAAGCGCATCGGCGGCCGCCCGGCCGCCGAACACGGTGGGAAATCGCGCAAGATCCCCGTGCGCACGAATTCGCGCCGCAAGCTCCTCGGCTATTTCGATGAGCTGTTCGAGGAGGCGGTCGATCCCGCGCGAGACATCAGACGCATCAGCATCGGCTTCGGCAACCTGCTGCCCGAGGAGCTCGCCGCAAGCGACCTGTTCTGCGATACAGGGGCCGAGGAGCGCGAACGCGATCTGCTGCGCGCCGTCATCGCCGTCAAGCATCGATTCGGCAAGAACTCCCTGCTGACGGGCGCGAACTTCGCAAAGAAGGCGACCGGACGCGAGCGCAACGAGCAGATCGGGGGCCACCATGCCTGACGGGGTGTCGCCGGAGACCGGATGGGGCGCGCTCGACTTCGAATTCGTCGAGTCATCCGCGACGCGGCGAGAGCAACCGGGGGACGGCGGAGCCGCGCCGAGCGATGCCGGATGGAAGCCGCGCAGCCCTCTCGCCGCGCCGAGGAGGTGCGCAAGCGGCAGACCGCGGGCTCCGCGAGCCGCACAGTTCGCACCCTTCGCAGCGCTTCAGGGCTACTACGATCTCATCCGCGACACGGAGCGGATCATCGAGCCCAGACACGAGCTCACCGAGGACGAGGCGGTCGCGCTCTCGCAGACCATCGCGGATCTGCGGCCGGGCGACATGATGCGCGTCACCTATTACGCAGGCGACGCCTATCTGACGCGCACCGGTTGCGCAGGCGGCATCGATCGCGATCGACGCCGTCTGCAGCTGGTGAAGACCGTCATCGATTTCGACGATGTACGCGACATCGAGATCTTGGGCACCGGAGGCATCGTCTAGCGGGCGCATGAAAAAAGCGCCCCGCATCTTCGCTGCGGGGCGCTTCGGGCGCATATCTCGAGAACGGAGCGCTACTCGGTCGCGGCGCTCTCCTGCGCGGCAGGCGCCTCGGAGGACGCGGATGCAGCCTCTTGCGCGGCGGGCTGCTCGGCGTCCGCGCTCGGCGCGTCCTCCTCGGCGGCCTTTGCGGCCTTCGCGGCAGCCTGTGCCGCCTCGGTCTCAGCCTTCTTGGCGGCCTCGGCAGCGAACCTCTCGGCGCGCTTCGCCTTCTCAGCGGCCTTCTTCTCGCGCTCGGCCCTGCGCGCGGCCTCTAGCTCAGCGGCCTTGGCCTCGCGCTCAGCCTTCTTCGCGGCCTCGCGCTCGATCGCGGCCTGGGCGGCGCCGCCGAACTTGTCCGAGAAGCGCTGGACGCGTCCGCCGGTGTCAACGAACTTCTGCTGACCGGTATAGAACGGATGGCACGCGTTGCACAGCTCGACGTGCATCTCGGGGACGGTGGCGCGCGTCTTGAATGTGTTGCCGCAAGAGCATCGCACCGTGCACTCGACATACTCGGGATGAATTCCTGGTTTCATACAAGGGCTCCTTGTGATCGTGCTCTGGTTTCCGACCAGAGCATAAGGCATCTTGGTTTCCGACCAAGATTATACAGCTGTGATATTCTAGCACATGACGCAAGCCGCGACATCGCCCCACACAACGACCACCACGCCTTGATGAGCACCTCGAATTGCAACGTCAGCGCAACGCGTCTCGCACTCAGCGTTGCGCGATCCGCTGAATACCGTAAAACCTCGCCCCTTCGAGTCGATACCGCGACCCTGCGAACAAAGCGGAAGGGAGATGCCGACGAAGAGGAGGAGAAGTGGCCCTGAGACCCCGGCCCCGGCATGAGGGCGATCAGCCCTTGCGAGTCGATGCGCGAGGCGCTTCTGATGAGTTGTGACATCTGAGGTCTGATCGAGCGGCTACAATAGAGGTTCCGCACGCGGCAGAACCGATCAGCATCGACGCGCGCTCCACTCGATCGAAAGAGGAACCATGTCACAGAGCACGGCCCAGCGCATCGTTATCGCGGTCCTCGGCAAGAACCGCCCGGGCATCGTCGCGGGCGTGTCCGGCGTGCTGGGCGAAGCCGATGTCGACATCCGAGACATCACCCAGAGCATCATCGGCGAGATCTTCACGATGACGATGATCGCGGATATAGGCGCATCCCCGTTGGGCTTCACGGAGCTTCAGAGCAAGTTGTCCGCGCTCTCCGGCGAGATCGGCGTCGAGATCAGCGTCCAGCGCGAGGATGTCTTTACGCTCATGCACCGTCTGTAGGAGGGGCACAGCGCATGATGCGCGCTGTTTGCCCGACGCGAAACGAAGGAAGCCTGGCTATGATCGTTTTCTCTGATCTGGATGGAACGCTTCTCACTGCGGAAAAAACCATCACCGAGCGCACGTTCTCTGCCCTCGATGCTCTCGCGCGCGCCGGCCACAGATTCGTGCCCTGCACGGGACGCGCGGCAACGCGGATAGACACCCGGCTCATCGAGCACCCCGCGGCGAGCCATATCATATCGGCGAACGGCGCGAGCATCTATGATACGGTCGAAAGGCGGCTTCTGCGCCGAATATGCCTCGGGCGCGATCGCGCGCTCGCGCTGCTCGAACTCAGAGCGGACCGGGACGTGACGTTCGATATCTTCGCCGATGGAGCGTGCTACACCGAGCGCAGAAACTACGAGCGCCTCGATGTCTTCATCAGCGATCCCTACACCCTGCAATCCATGCGCGAGTCGCGCACGCCCTTCGACGGAGAGGTGCCCGCCTTCATCGATTCACTCGATCAGATCGAACGAATCGCGATGTACTGGCACGACGCGAACGACCGCGATTACCTGCTGCCGAACATCCTCAGTGACCCGAGCGTCTCCTGCGTGCGCTCCTACCCGACCAACATCGAGGTCTCAGACGCCGGCGCCACCAAGGGCGCTGCGCTTCTCTGGCTGTGCGGCCATCTGGGAATCCCGGTGGCGGACTCCGTCGCCTTCGGTGACAACATCAATGACATCTCGATGGTGCGCGCGGCGGGCATCGGTTTCGCGATGGGCAACGCCGAGCAGGAGGTGAGCGCGGCGGCTGATGAGATCTGCCTCTCGAACGAGGAGGACGGCGTCGCTCGCGCGATCCAAGCGCTGATAGCCGGCCGCCGATCCGACGAGAGCGAGCATCAGAGCTCGGTCATTTCTAGCGATGGCGTTTCCGAAATGCTATCCCACACGTAGAAGAACCCCTCGCTCTCTATCTCTCCATAGCTAGCAATGATTCTAAAAGCGATACTCTTGATAGAATTCGATCCGTATCAATTTCTCCTTTTTCATCGATATGAATATGGATACGATTTGAGTCGTCTTCAGATCCAGCGGTGATCAGATACTCACCCTTGCTGAGCTCCTCTTCACTAGATGATGACCGAACGATTGCCGGCCAGCGATAGGGAGTTGACAGTCTCGAAAAGCAGATTACACTCCCGACGGCCCCGACGGCATCAAGGTAGACACGTCTTGGGTGCCTGTCACCCAGTCGATCAGAAAGCATCTTTACTCCCAATTCACAACGGCATCCTTCATCGATCAGAGCGAACGCCACATGAGACAAGCTGTTAGTCCGTCTCAACACATTTGCGAGTTGAAAAATCACCATGAGACTCGAAGAATTACGAATGACGTTGCCCCGTCGTGCGATACCCTCCCTCAGTCGAATCACCGCTGCACAGGTGAGGAATAGCACTATGACAAAGACAAGACCCCAGATGCTGAAGACACCCGATTGCCGAAGCGGAGGAATGAGAGTTGACCAGAGAATCTCAGCAGCGCCAAGGACCAGCAGCATAGAAACCACCGAACTCGCTACGAGATCACGAAATCTGAAACCGGATGTGAACGCCTCGGCGCGTCGGCGCGAGAACGACTTGATCGGCGTATCATAGTATGTCGTAACAAGCCATGTGCACCGGTCTAAATCCCCTGCGTACAGATTGCGATAGACTTTTTTCGCAACCCACGTCCCACCCATTTGCACCTTGTGGATATCGACTGGCATATCGCAAAGCTCGAACTCTCTTCGCGCCATCATCAGGAACCTTCTTTTTTGGGCAAAAGAAAAGCGTGTACCGAATATGTAACCGTATCGTAAAATGAAATCCTGCACACGTTCGCGATCTGCCGCATTCACTGACGTTCCCCCCTCTTGTAATTCTTCGGCTCGCCGAGCATAGTCATCACCACAGACAGGTCACGGGCGGCGCGGACCGATGGACGTCTCTCCAGCTGCTGTGAGATGCTTGAATCCGGCACAAGAATCACGTCGACACCTGCGGCAGCTGCCGAACGGTATCCGGTCAGAGAGTCTTCAAAGGCGATACAGGACCGGTAATCCGATTCAAATAGCGATACGATTCTGTGATATGGTTCCGGATCAGGTTTTCGTCGAGAAACATCTTCAGCGCTCACCATGTGGTCGAAATAATGCATCAGCCCCAAAGCTGTGAGCATAATCATGGCTCGCTTGCGCTGGGAAGATGTGACGACGCCGGATCTGCACCCCACTTCGGAAATCTTCTGCAACGCCTCGGGGGCGTATGGCTTGGGCATCAGCCGGCCCTTCCGAAGCGTTTCCAGTATGTATTCCTCTCTGATCGCATAAGCCCGATCGTAGATAGAAGTATCTTGAAAGAAATCGTCGAAGGCGGCACGCGTGTGATCTATACTCTTTCCCGCCCAGCTATTCAGAACCGAATCGGGCAGAAATAACCCGAGCCGTTGCAACGCGATCTCCCATCCGCGCTTGTAGATGCACTCGGTGTCCAGCAACAACCCATCCAGATCGAATATGAAAACCGTTTTCTTAGATAGCATTTTTAAATTCGCAAACGCATTTGACCAGTTTAGAGGCTTCTTCGGTCACCGCTTCATAATTTCCCGTCGATGCACCCTTGGTGAGGCTTCCACCGGTGCCGACCGCTATCGCGCCCGCCCCGAGCCATGTTGTGATATTGGATGCGTTGACACCTCCCGTAGGCATAAACTCAGCCTGCGGAAGGGGCCCGTGAAACGCCCTGATGGCATCTGGACCGAATATGTCACCGGGAAAGAGCTTGATTACATAAGCACCGTATTCCAGAGCCTCATGCATATCTCGCACAGTAGCTGCTCCGGGAATACACGGTATATCGTAGCTGTTGCACAACTTTAAAATCTCGATGTCCAAATGTGGGCAGACCACGAACTTGGCTCCCGCCGAGATTGCAAGCCGCGCGGACACGACATCGAGACACGTCCCGGCGCCAATCACTGTTTTTTCGTCTTGTGCATATCTCTGAACGAGATCACATATGACATGCTCGGCTCTGGGCACGGTAAATGTGATCTCCATCAGATGAATGCCCCCGCGGTGCACGGCATCGACCGTTCTATCGACCAGCTTCTCATGTTCACCTCGAATCACAGCTACAATCTTTTCCGTTTTGAGTCTGTCGAAGATCTCGAATCTACTCATGATCTATCCTTTGCTCGAATCAGTTGGATAATGACAGCGCTCTGATGATGTTGCGTGATGCCATCTCGCTCATCGCAGCGGTAGCGCCCTGTGAAGATGCAGCGGTATGAGAACCGGCAATAACATTTGGAAGCGTCAAGAGCCTCGAATCGCAGGGCGGTTCGTGCTCGAACACATCGACACCCAAACCATAGATCCGTCTTGTCGCAAGCAGATCAAACATCGAAGCCTCATCAAGCAAGGCCCCGCGTGCCGTATTGACAACGACCAAGTTTGGCTTCGCAGCTTTCAAGCTATTTTTGTTGAGCAGATGACGAGTTGTCTCAGTGAGCGGTAGATGCAAGGTGATGAAGTCGCATTCCCGTACGATCGTCTCCACATCGGTGAATATGATATTGTTTCTTTTGATGAATTGCTCATCTTTGACGATATCATACGCAAAGACACTCATATCGAAGCCCTGCGCGCGCTTTGCCACACCTTTCCCGATCGCGCCGAGTCCCAGAACTCCGATTCGCTTCCCGTAAACATCGAGAGCTTCCTTCTTCGCCCAATCGCCGTGGTGGCATCCCGAGTCGATTTCCGTCAAACGACGGGCCACTGCGAGCAGAAGCGTCATCGTGAAATCTGCGACGGCATCGGCGTTGGCCCCAATAGTGCGCGAGACGCTCACGCCGCGCGACAGAGCGCACTCCATATCTATGTTATCGACTCCCACACCGTATTTTGCGATCGCCCGAAGTTTCGGAGCAGCCTCAAGAACGTCTCGCGTCACTGGATCGACTCCCACTATCAATCCATCGGCGTCGTGAATCTGTCGGATCATGTCATCTTCTGTAAGGATGCGACCGTATGGATTCAAAACGGGGGCGATGCCATGTTCACTCAAAAGCTCAAAGATCTGATCACGGTTGTTCTTGGCGAATGAACGGGGAGTTATAAGGACTTTCTTCATCAGTAATCATCCTCATCTTCCTCGTCGGTTACCTCGACTGGACATCCGATACCCTGTCGGCCGCATGAAATGGCGACATCGGTCAACTCATCCAGCAGACTCCCCCGCCTCAGAACCATGATCTCAACGATCATTCCCAAATTCATGCCTGCAACGAGACGGCTCCTGATTCCCTGCCTCTCAAGGTCTCGAGCGACTCTTTGCGTCATATTGAACGGAGAGGCCCCAAATAGATCCGCGAGCACGATGACTCCATCACCCTCATCGAGGGAACGTATCTTTTCGTCGATGCGCATGCTGAATTCGTTGTAATCCTCACCAGGTTCAAGTGAGACATAATCGATACCATCTTCTTCGCCCAATACCATCTGGACGGTATCAAGCATGCCTTCCGCCATCTTTCCATGGCTGATCAGCAGCACGCCAATCATAGTGTCTTCTCCATGATCCGGCCTGCTTCCGCAAGCGATAGTTTTGGAAGCGAAGGGGTTGATTGAAAATAAATCTCTATACCGAAAGATCGCTCAAGATGCCTCAGAAGCTGATACTCTTCGTTGTCTATTGCGACTGCCTTGATAATCTCCGTTGTTTCTGGACGGCGCGGAACACCTCCCAAGTTGACAGATTTAATGGGTACGCCGCCTTCGATGAGATAAGCCATCTTTTCGATAGACTTCGTCAGCAAGATGACCTTGTAGTCATCATAGCGACGGTCGCACCAGTATCGTATCGCACCCTCTTCTTTGAGCACCCGGCATTTCAACCCTGTGCGAGAACCCGCACCCAAGATTACGTTTTTCATGAAATCGTCGTGAGCCGACGCATCGTCGACGACAAAAATAGCAGTTGCTCCAGCAGATTTTGAAAGATTGGTCATTACTTGTCCGTGAATCAATCGCGCGTCAACGCGCGCGAGAACGATCTCTCCCATGCTCTCCTCCTTTAAATATAACTAAACCTGCAGGTCGCTGCGTCCAGCACGAACGAAAGGTCAGCATCGAGACGCAGCGACGACGCAGTACTTTCTTGCAGTCGCTATAAAATACCCACAGCGGCCAGCACACCGAGAACAAGCGTCAGACCGAGAAGTGCCTTTGTGACGTTCATGCCCTTCTTGACAAAATACAAGTAGACGCCGCCAACAGTGAGAAGAGGTAAAAGGCCGGGCATGATCGTATTCAAGATATCTTGGATGACAAATTCCTTGCCTGAAAGCGTGAAGGATAACGACGATGCGACCGTGACGTAATTTGCCGCGAGAATACCCATCATGAACAAACCGAGGATAGACAGAGCTTCGATGATAACCTGCATCTGCGTGCCGACAATCTCGGTTGCCGCACTTTTACCAAGCTTGAATCCGAGATTCGCAAAGTACCATCCAATCACAAGCTGGTACAACGAAAACCCGATAAATGGGAATAGAGCACCGATGGGATTTCCAGCCTGCGCCCATGGCAGAGCGATTGCAATGAAAATGTACTGTATCGTTCCCGAATCGATTGAATCGCCAATCCCTGAGAGCGCGCCCATGAGACCGGCCTTGGAATTGTAAATCAGATCATCATCAATTGTAATGTCAACTCCAGCAGCCATTTCCTTGGCGCGAGCAACCTCCAAGGAAGCGGAGATACCGGTCAGCGTCCCGCCACCCCATGAAATCTGCGTATTGAAGAAAAGGAGATGACGCTGGTAGGCTGCGGCCAAGTCAGTCTTGCTCTTGTACAGTTTGCGCAATATCGGCATGAGCGCCCAAGTAAGGGCAGGAGCGATGTATCGATCGAAGCAGTGGGGGATCTCATCTGCGAAATAGAAACGCAGCCATGCTATTGCTACATCCCGTTTTGTTATCTCCTCGGGCTGATTGGTCGCACAATTTATTTCCGTGACAGCATCCGAAGTATTTTCTATCGATTCAGCCATGATGTTCGACCCTTCTATATTCGAGTGAATCTAATAGTCATCATCGTCGTCATCGGCGATGGAGGAAGCGCTAGAAGTCGCTTTGACCATGGAGAGGGTCTCCGTTTTTACCAGTACGTATATGAATGCTATGATGCCGCCGACGATAGCGTAAGTGATCATGGTCACATTGAGACTTTTCAGGATCACGGCGCAAAAATATGCAAGCAGGAAAAACGCGATATAGTTTTTCTTTCCGATCACATATACGGTTACAGCGATTCCGATAGCGGCTAAGCCACCACCGATCGTTGTCAGAACATGAAAGATGACGGTACCCGAAGCAGATCCGACGATATCTGCGATGACCGGTGCGCCGAAGTAGAGTGCAACGAACATGAACGGCACGTAGATGATAAATGCGATAATGATCGGCAAACCGATGATGGTGAAACTCAACATCTTGCTATTTGATTCAGCTGCATATTTGTCCGAAAGTCGACTCAGCACAAGTGTGTTGATGAAGAAACGAAGCTGATAGAGATAGGAGCCGAGCAGTCCGACGGGCACAGCGATTGCAATCGCAGCCTCTGCGGACATATTACTCAACAGCGCAACTGGCACCGCAACGCCTGCCGCAATAGCCGGTTCCGACGGCATTTGACCTCCAGGAGAAAAAACTCCCATATAGATCAACTGGATAGATGCAGTGACAATCATTGCTTCAGCAATTCTTCCGAAGACGACACCGACTACAAGACCCGTCATCATCGGTGTGAATCGCAACGTCGTCGTAGCGCCACCAAGCAAAGCGCGTGACATGACCGCTGCGATCCATATCGCGATTATCAGGGCCTGAACGACCGTTACCTCCATGGCTTGCTTCCTTTCCCGCATGTTGTCGACGGATGCACCCATCTGCATTCCATCTGATCCGTTTGATCATTCTAAAACTATTTCTTATTTTTAAATATCAATATTGAGAATAAGTTTTAGTTATAGACAAGCGGCATGAAAAACGCGGCGAGCGGCTGAGCGGCTCGTCGCGTTTGCAGCTTCCTGCTTGTACGGGAGCAGTTACGCTATTTAGCGCGTGTTTCCTCTACAACTTTGCGAATATTCGAAAAGTATTCGGGCTCATTGTCGACTTTTATCGCATAGAGCGCAAAGAGCGTGTCAACCAAAAGAATCTGGGAAACCGAAGATGCCAGCGCCTCTGGTCTCAACTTGGTTTCTCTTGAAATCGAGGGGATAACAACTTGACTCATCTTCGCCAACGGGGAAAAGACGTTGCCGGTGATCGTGACGATGGGCGCATCCCGCTCATGAATTATTTTAGCGACTCTTAGCATATCCTTGTTTCGCCCGGTATGAGAAATGATCAGGGCGCAATCATCTTTAGTCAATCTTGCCGCAGTCTGCAGTTGCAGATGATAGTCTTGCTGGAAGATAAAGGTGAGTGACGTCCGCATGAAGCGATGATAGGCGCTCGCTGCGATCGGAAACGAGCCGCCTAGACCATACAGGCCGCATATATCGGCATTCTTTAGAATTTCAACAGCGGCATCGAGGCCTTTTTCATTCAGAGCAGCATAGGTCAGCGAAAGCGAGGAGATGCCGTTGCCGATGATCGATTGCGCGATTCCCATCGTAGAATTTGCTTCAATATCGGAAAAGAAAAACGCAGAGGTAGTATCGGGCGGAGCGGCTAGATCGATCCTCATCTCGCGATAGCCCTTATATCCGAGCTTGCGAACAAACCGGGAAACAGCGGATTTCGACACACCGATTTTATCGGCCACATCGGAGATCGACAGATAGCAAGCCTCTTCTCCGTGGCGGGAAAGGTAATCGGCGATCGTCGTCTCCGTTTTGTTCATACCTTCGTAGCGACTTTGAATTCGGCTCATGAACTTGCTGTCCATCTGCATCTCCTCTCCTTCTCTAGATTCGAAATGCACATCGATGAGAAGTCTGCAGCCCATTATGGAGAGCGCCTCATCGTCAAGCCATCACGCGCTATGTACCGCTCGCGAGTGAACCTAGATCGATTCAAGCACGTTGCGCATCTCGGCTTGAACCGACTGCTCGTAATTGAAACCGATGACGCGATCGGCGACCGCGCGCAGCGCCGGACGACCGTTCGCCATGGCGAGACCGGTCCCGACGAAGCGAATGATCTCGTAGTCGTTCATCGAGTCACCGAAGGCCATGACCTCCTCGCGCTCGATGCCATAGAACTCCATCAGCTGACGGATACCGGAAGCCTTCGTGATCCCGCGTTGCATCGAGTCGATCCACGAACTGCCCGATGGCGCGAAGACGAACTCATCACCGAGTTCGCGCGAGAGCACGTAGGCGTTATCCATCACGTTGCCGTCATCGCAGAAGATCGATGCCTTGATGATGTTGATATGCGCTCCGGGAAGCTCCCAGATGCGCTCGGCATTCGGCAGATCTTTGTCGACCTCGCGAACGAACTTGTGCTCATCATCCAGCAAAAACGACTTCGTGCTATCGAAAAGCGCAAGATGCATATTCGCGAACATCGATACCGTTTTGGCGAGGCGCTTGATGCCCAGATGCGAGTAGACCTCTCGGTCGACGAGGTCGCCCTCGGCAAAAACCTGCGCGCCGTTGGCGGCGACGTAATCCATCTGATCCTTGACCGGCGCGAAGAACTCACAGAGACGATCATAGCGGCGGCCCGATGACGCGACGAAATGCACCCCCTTCTCGCGAAGGGCTACGATGAGATCGAACGTCTCAGGGGGCACGTGACCGTCACGGTCGAGCAGCGTTCCGTCCATATCCGATGCGATGAGTTTGATCATATGCGACTCCTTCAACCTCGAGATCCTTCATCCTTGTCGGCGAAATCCAATGACGACGGCGGGCGCTATTTCTCCTCGATCTCAACGAGTTCGATGTCAAAGTTGAGGTCGCATCCCGCAAGCTGATGGTTGGCGTCGAGCGTGACGAACGCATCATCTATGGCTGTGACGGTGGCGGGGACCGGTCTTCCTTCCGGACTGGAGAGATAGAGCTGGTCTCCGACGCTCAAGTCCTCGCGATTCGGCACCTGGTCTGCAGGAAAGCGCATGATGAGATCTTCGCGCCTCTCGCCGTATGCCTCCGCGGCCGGAATGTGCACTGATTTCTTCTCCCCTTGGGCCATGCCTGCCACCGCTTGATCGAAACCGGCTATCATCTGATGCGCGCCGCAGGTGAACGCGATCGGTTCGCCGCGATCATATGAGCTGTCGAACTTTGTCCCATCGTCAAGCGTGCCGCAGTAATGAGCACGAACCTTCTTGCCCTCGTTTGACATCAGTCCTCGATTCTGTCGCTTTGGTCCGCTCGGATGCGCAGACGTGTCCGCATCACTATAGTTGATGGAGGCGCACAGGCAAAAGCCGCGCGTCGCCCTGTTGTGAGGCAACACGAGTGGAGCACAAAACACGATGTCGTCCGAGATAAGTATAGACGATCATACATACACCCTCTACGCCGCCTCTGATACCCGGCGCGTCCCGGTGCATGTGACGAGAAAACGCGTGAAGAATCTGAATCTCAGAATCCGCTCCGATGCGACGGCGGTCATGAGCATCCCGGTTGCAGCAAGTCGCGATGCGGCCCAGCGCTTCATCGATCGGCGCGTTATATGGATTCTCAAGCACGTCGACAGACTCGAGCGCATCAGCGCGGCTCGCCGATGCGCGCATGCCGACGGCGCCGGTGAGCTGATAGCGCTGTGGGGGGAGCCGGTCAAGGCGAAAGAGGTTCTCCGAGCCGCGTCCGTCGGGCCGCGCCGCACGCGGCTCGACGCGCTCTATCACGACGAACTGGTCCGTGCGCTGCCCTTGGTCGCAGCGCGCATCGAGACCGTTGTGGGCGTGCGGGCGCGCACCTGGCGCGTCCGAGATATGACCTCGCGCTGGGGCTCGTGCACCCCGGCAACCGGTGCCATCCGCATAAGCTCGGCTCTCGCGGCGTTTCCGCCCGCGTGCCTTGATTGCGTCGTGACCCACGAGCTCATCCATCTCATCGAGCCGAGCCACAAAGCGCGCTTTCACAAGCTGCTCGACCGCCACTTCCCGCGAAATCGAATCGTGCGCAGCTGGCTCAAGCGCTCGCCGATGGAGATCGCGCGAGCGCGCTCAGCGGGTGCGCTCGATCTCGACTGAAACGCCAGCCAGCGGCAGACCGATCGGCGCCCAGGGCTTGTCTATGGCAAGCCGTACGCCCAGCAGAGCCGGATACGCCCGCAGCAGCTCAGTGGCCAGACCCTCTGCGGCGGCCTCGATGAGCTTGCAGGTCCTTGCGCGCAAAAACATATCGATCGTGTGGCAGACCGCACCGTAGTCGACGGTATCGGCAAGATCATCTGTGCAGCCCGCGCGACGAAGGCTCACATAGAGTGTCGCCGAGACGATGAACTTCTGTCCGAGCTCGTTTTCCGCGGGGTTCACCCCGTGCTTCGCAAATACCTCGAGACCATCGATGCGAATCCTGTCCGCGCCGGCGAGCTGCTCAGCCGCCGTGGGCACGATGGCCGCCCGGCTCTCCGACAGCCCGGGTCTCCTTCGACGCGCGAGGCCGCGTGCCTCCCCCGCCGACGTGCTCTCTGGCAGATTCCTTTTTGTCATGTGAACGATCTCCTCACATCGCTTCCTCAGATCGCCGGCAGACGCCGACACGTGCAAGCCTCGAGCCAGCAGGATCAGGGTCGTCCGAGCATTCGGAAGAAGCGCTGCTCTATCTCGGGGTCTTGCTCGATGATGCCGCGCACGGCGAGCGTCGTGGTCCATGTACCCGGTTTTGCGACACCGCGCATCGCCATGCACAGGTGCTCCGCCTCGATCATGACAATGACACCCTGCGGTGCCAGCTGCTCCATGAGCGCATCGGCGATCTGGGCGGTCATGCGCTCCTGCAGCTGCAGACGGCGCGCGAACACCTCGACGAGCCGAGCGAGCTTGGAGAGCCCCACCACGCGGCCACACGGCACGTAGCCGATGTGCACGTGGCCGAAAAAGGGCAGCAGATGGTGCTCGCACAGGGAGTGGAACATGATGTCTCGCTCGATCACCAAATCGTTGCCGGAAACCGAAAACGTCCGCGCGAGATGCTTCGACGCGTCGTCGAGCTTTCCTGCGCACAGCTCGGCGTACATGCGCGCCACGCGTGCCGGCGTCTCTATGAGGCCCGCACGACCGGGGTCCTCTCCGATGCCTTCGAGCAGCAGCTCCACCGCCTGCTCGATCTTCTTCTGGTCGATCATGGTCTCCTCTCGCGGCCGCCGCGCGGCTACATCGTGTGACTGGCGTACAGCCGATCATCTTCCCACAGCACGACGCGACCCTGATCGCGCGTGCGGATCATGTCGATGATCCGCTGGTTGGACGAGCCGCGGAAACGCAGCGTGATATCGTGCAGCTCGCGTTCGTATGGACCATCCACCAGAACATCCAGGCACGCCAGCACGCGATCGGTGACATCGGTGCGGTGCGGACCGCCTTCTTGCAGCTCCTCGAGGGTGTCGCCCGTGTAGCACCAGATCGTCTCGGGGCCACCGATCGGGAAGCGCGCGCGAACCGACTCGAGAAACCCGACGAGACCGCTCTGGTTCTCCGGCTCCATCGGCTCGCCGCCGAGCACCGTCAGCCCCGCGACGAAGGGCTGATCCAGGCTCTCGAGAATCTGCTCGGCCGTCTCGCCGGTAAACGGCTCGCCCGCCGTGAAGCTCCATGTCTCGGGGTTGAAGCACTCCGGACAGCCCCGGCGGCAGCCGGAGACGAACAGTGAGGTCCTGACCCCCTCTCCGTTGGCGATGTCGCAGTACTTGATGGCGGCGAAGTTCATAGACGGCTCACGCTCTCATGTCCTCGGGTGGATGTCTCTGCGATCCGGCCGGATCACAGATGCAGGACCCGGTCGCGAATCTCCTCGGTGCGTCCCTGGTTCCAGAACTGCGTGCCGATATAGCCGCAGGTGCGCCGGGCGACGTTCAGCTTCTCCTGATCGCGGTTGCCGCAGCGCGGGCACTCCCACACGAGCTTGCCGTCGTCCTCGACGATTTTGATCTCGCCGTCGAAGCCGCACTCCTGGCAGTAATCGCTTTTCGTGTTCAGCTCGGCGTACATGATGTTGTCGTAGATATAGCGCATCACGCTCACGACCGCCTTGAGGTTGTCCTGCATATCGGGCACCTCGATGTAGGAGATCGCACCACCCGGCGAGAGCGCCTGGAACTCGCTTTCGAACTTCAGCTTGTCGAACGCATCGATCTCCTCGCTCACGTGCACGTGATAGCTGTTCGTGATGTAGCCCTTGTCCGTCACGCCGGGGATGATGCCGAAGCGGCGCTGGAGGGCTTTCGCGAACGTGTACGTCGTCGACTCGAGCGGCGTTCCGTACAGCGAGTAGTCGATGTCCTCAGCGAGCTTCCACGCGGAGCACTTGTCGTTCATGTGCTGCATGACGCGCATGGCGAACGGCGTGCCGGCCTTCTCGGTATGACTGTGGCCCGTCATGTACTTCACGCACTCGTAGAGGCCGGCGTAGCCCAAGCTGATCGTGGAGTAGCCGCCGAAGAGCAGTCGATCGATGGTCTCGCCCTTGGACAGGCGCGCCAGCGCGCCGTACTGCCACAGGATCGGCGCGGCATCCGAGGGCGTGCCGAGCAGCCGCTCATGGCGCAGACGCAGCGCCCGGTGGCACAGCTCGAGCCGCTCGTCGAAGATCCGCCAGAACTCGTCCTCATCTTTGCCCGAGGACAGGGCGACGTCAGGCAGGTTGATGGTCACGACACCCTGGTTGAAGCGCCCGTAGTACTTCGGAGCGCCGGGCACATGGTTGCGCGCGCGCGCCACGTTGCCGTAGCCGTCGCCGGAGCGATCCGGCGTGAGGAAGCTGCGACAGCCCATGCAGGTGTAGCAGTCTCCCTCGCCAGGCTGCTCGCCGGCCGACAGCTTGAGCTCGCGCATCTTCTTCTCGGAGATGTAGTCGGGCACCATGCGCTTGGCGGTGCACTTGGCAGCCATCTGCGTGAGATAGAAGAAGGGCGCGCCCTCCTCGACGTTATCCTCTTCAAGCACATAGATGAGCTTGGGAAACGCCGGTGTGATCCATACGCCGGCCTCGTTTTTCACACCCTCGTAGCGCTGCCGGAGCGTCTCCTCGATGATCATGGCCAGATCGCGCTTCTCGTCTGCGGAGCGCGCCTCGTTGAGGTACATGAACACGGTCACGAACGGCGCTTGTCCGTTGGTGGTCATGAGGGTGACGACCTGGTACTGGATGGTCTGAACGCCGCGACGGATCTCGTCGCGCAGCCGATCCTCGACCACCTTCGAGATATCGTCCTCGTCTGCATGCGCACCGAGCTCGGCGAGCTCGCGCTCGACCTCGCGGCGGATCTTGCGTCGTGAAACTTCCACGAAGGGGGCCAGATGCGTCAGCGAGATGGACTGCCCGCCGTACTGGTTCGAAGCGACCTGCGCGATGATCTGCGTGGCGATGTTGCACGCCGTCGAGAAACCGTGCGGCTTCTCGATGAGCGTGCCGGAGATGACGGTGCCGTTCTGCAGCATATCATCGAGGTTGACGAGATCGCAGTTGTGCATATGCTGCGCGAAGTAGTCCGAATCATGGAAATGGATGATACCCTCATTGTGCGCTTTCACGATGTCGCGCGGCAGCAGGACGCGCGCGGTGAGATCCTTGGAGACCTCACCGGCCATGTAGTCGCGCTGCACAGAGTTGACCGTGGGATTCTTATTCGAGTTCTCCTGCTTGACCTCTTCGTTGTTGTGCTCGATGAGCGACAGGATCTTGTCATCGGTCGTGTTCTTCTGGCGCTTCAGGCCCTGCAGGTAGCGGTAGATGATGTACCTGCGCGCGACCTCGAAGCGATCGAGCGCCATGATCTCATCCTCGACGAGATCTTGGATCTCCTCGACTGAAACGGTGTGCCCGGCGCGCTCGCAGGCTTCCGCGACGTTTTGCGACGCATAGATCACCTGGCGCTCGGTGAGGCGGTCGGCCTCCTTCACTTCCTTGTTGGCACCTCGGATGGCGCTCGATATCTTATCGACATCGAACGCGACCTCTACCCCGCTTCGCTTGATGATCTTCATGCGGTCCCCATTCATGTGTTGTACGGTCTCATATGGGGCACGGTTATCGGGCGCGCCCCGCCGGACTTTATAATACCCTAGCGAGGTAACTATATAGAGTAAAACTAAAATTCAAAAACACAATATATTGTGATATTTCCCTCATAAGCACTAGGGGAAAACCTCAGGTGAGATGCGCCGCCGCGGTCGCGAAGCGGCCTCGAGCGATGAGGATTCGCTGCCGCAAGCAGGCAACGTCATGGGCGACGGACATGCGCCCGTGCGACGGGCGGCCGCTCCATGCATGGTGCGGCCGCCCGCTGCCGTCGAGCACATGACCCCAGCGCAAACACGGACGCACGTGCAGAGCCGAGAGCCGAGAGCCTATTTCACGCTCGGCGTTCCACCGCTGCTGTTGAGAAGCGACAGCTCGGTGGGCGAAGGCTGCTCGGTGGCGTTTTTCGCGGCACCATAGGGTGTCGAGGTATCATCGCCGGCCAAGATATCCTTCACCGTCTCCTGGATCTTTTTCACGTCGACGATGTTCACGTCCTTGCCGTCCTGTTTGCCGAAGCTCTCAACCGGCAACGTGTAGAACCGCATGTCCGCTCCACCGATCTTCTTCACCATGGAGTAAAGACTCAATAGAGAGAGATTCTTGTCGAACACCATGCTCGTCTGGGCGATCTTGACCAAAGGATCGACCTTGCCGACATCGCCCAAGCCCATCGATTTCAACTTGTTCAGCACGGCGATGATGAAGACCTGCTGGCGGCGCGTGCGATCCAGATCGGTGAAGTTGATGTCGTGGACGTTGTCGCGACGCTGCCGCACGAAGGCGATGGCATCTTTGGCAGATAGCTCATGGGTGCCCGCGGTCAGCTTGATGCCCGCATAGGTCACATCCTCGGTGTCGTTGTTGACCGTGACGGTGATGGGCTCCATAACCTTGGCGACCTCGTAGAACGCACCCATCGTCACCTCGATGAAGTGGTTGATGCGCACACCGAGAAACGCGTCGACCGCAGCGATCTCGGCCTTGCGTCCGGCATCGCGGGCGGCCTGGTAGGCATCGTCGTCGGACTTGCCCTCCTTCGCGTTCTGGTTCTGCTTCTCAGCGAACGCCAGTCCGTAGGCCTCCTTTATCTTGGATTTGCTCTGCCCGTAGGGTTTGCCGGGCAGATCGACGTAGTCGTCACGTGGGATCGAAATCGCGGTGATGCCTGAACCGTCCTTGGGGATATGTACATAGATCAAGACATTCGAATTGAGGCCGCCATCGTTCTCGCCGCCGGCGTGCAGGGCCTGGTAGGTCTCCTCGGACAGCGGCTGCCCGTTGACGTCGACGCGCGAATCGAGCCCCATGATGAGCATGTCGATGTCCTCGCTTTGCGGCCCATCGTAGATCGGGAGCGCATCCGAGCGCTTGAGCCCGCCATCAGCACTGACAATATAATATGCTCCATAGGCGACCCCGGCGAGCGCCATGAGAAAAACCATGGCCACACCGATGATGATGCGACGACGAGCGCGGTGGGGCCGGACCGGATTCGCCGGACGGCGCGCGCGCGACCCGTTCCCGGCCAGATACGGGTTGTGCGGGTTATAGCGACTGTAGGCCTGATACGAGCTGTCCGGCATCGCACCTCTCGTCGTCCGCGACGCCGGAACGATACCGGCGCGCGAATCGAGCGCCCGTCTCCGCGCGGGCTGCGCGTGAGATCCCCGCGAGGGCTGGCGATCGTGGCCGCCGCGCCGGCGATCCTGGGTGTTCCTACCATTCTGTCTGCGCAACGCTGCCTCCCTAGCCATCGGATGACAAGTCCAGGTTCACTCGACATCTGCTCATTCAAGACCGCCAGCCAGCTCGCGCGACCGATATGTTCGCATCGAGATGATCCGGCTGAAACGCCATCTTGTCGCGACGCGGCGGCCTGTCCTCACGAAAGCCTACCTTTTTCTTCTCTCTGACGGTGAAGTTCCATGAAATGGATAGCTTGCGCAAAAATGACCTCGGTGTCGCAGGAGACCCGATGGGCATCGGCGCACGAAGGAGGCCAGCGAGAACCGCTCCCTGCGACAGGGCCCCGCTCGGCGCGGGAAGGCGCCGGGCGGGACCCTGCAAGACGAACCGTGCGCCACCTGGGGTGCGCTACGCGCCCTTGACCTTCTCCCAATCCGCCTCGAAGCGTTCCAAGCCCTGCTGGGTCAGTGGATGCGCGAGACATTTCTTGAGCGCCCCGAAGGGGACCGTCGCGATATCGGCACCAAGAAGCGCCGCTTGCGTCACATGATTGGGAGTGCGCACCGAGGCGGTGATAATCTCGACCTCATGGTCGACGTTCTTGTCCCAGCTGTAGTTCTCGATGCACTGGATGACCGTCGACAGCTCATCGATGCCATCTTCGCCGATGTCGTCGAAGCGGCCGACGAACGGCGAGATATAGCGCGCGCCGGCATTGGCCGCCAGCAGCGCCTGAGGTGCGGAGAATACGAGGGTCATGTTGATGCGGACGCCCTCTTCGGACAGTCTTCTCGTCGCCGCGAGCGATTCTGCGCAGATCGGCAGCTTCACGACGATGTTGGGAGCGAGCGAAGAGAGATGGCGACCCTCGACGATCATATCCTCCGCACTTTTGGCTGTGGACTCAGCCGAGACGGGAAGGCCATCGCAGAGGTGGGCGATCTTGACCATATGATCCTCGAAGTCGGCGAGCTTGCCGCCAACCTTCATGTACAGACTCGGATTGGTGGTCACCCCTGCCAGCACACCCCAGCCCTTCGCCTCTTTGATTTCGTCGAGATCGGCCGTGTCGATGAAGAACTTCATAGCCAGCTCCTTTTTCGCGCATCTTCTGTCCAAGAGCCGTTCGGAGATTTCCTGCCGCTGCGGTTCCCGTACACCTGTTGAAAGTGTAGCTCAACCGAGAGGCTGACATCGCACGGATCATGAGCGGTCAGATGTTGCTCGTTCGTTCAATCCGCTCCCCTTTGACGAGTATCAGGCATCGGTCGCCTTGTGCTGCAATCCGAACACTTGAGCAAGCTTGTTTTCAAGTTCGTCTCTGTCAACGATGTTCGTGAGGATGATGCGCTGCTCCTCGGGGATCTCTTCGGGAATGAATGAGGCGAGGTCGCGCCCGACAACAAAGAGATCAGCAGCCCCGAGACGAATATCGCCCGTTACGGAATGAAAAACCTGAACATCACAGATGCCCAGCTTACCAAGGACCTCTTTGATGTTCATCTCGACCAGCAGACTCGACCCGAGCCCCGAGCCGCACGCGCACATGATCCGAGTGATGGATTCCATACGATGACCTTCCTTTCCTCCTCGCTTCCGACGAAGCGAGACAACAGGGATGACTAGATGGGGAGTCAGGTGGAGCTCAGCGAAAATGCCTCGCAGCTCCAAGACGTCCGACATACGCCTGGAATGGACCTCGAACTATTTGTTTTCCGCGCCGGGCGAGCGGCCCGGTGCCAGATAGTTGTAGGCGATCGGAGCGAGGAAGCACAAAACGCAGATGACGAGCAGAGGGGCTCCGACAAGAACTTGGGCGAGATTGCCGAACAGGATACCCAGCCAGGAAAAGTCCGCATCGGAGAAGGTCACGCTCGCAAATCCGAGGGCCGTGAAGACCGGCATGCAGATCGCTGGTAAAAATGTGATAAGAAGCCCATGGAAGAACGCCCCGGCGATGCAGCCTTTGATACCCCCCTCAGCGTTGCCAAAGACCCCAGCCGTGGAGCCGCAGAAGAAATGCGGAACGACTCCAGGTAGGATTAGTGCAACAGGCATAAGCGTCGCATCGATGAGCCCCAAGATGAGCAGTCCGATGATACCGGCGACGAACGAGACCAGAAATCCAATGAGCACGGCATTGGGCGCGAAGGGATAGGCGACCGGGCAATCGATCGCGGGTACGGCACCGGGAACAAGCTTCTCGGCTATTCCCTTGAACGCGGGAACGATCTCACCGACGATCAGGCGAACTCCGGATAGGATGATATACACGCCGCCAGCAAACGACATGCCACTCGTAAGCGCCCAGACGATCCAATTCGTCTTCGTTTCGGTTCCGACGTTCAGCAGCTCGTTCAGATAGCTGAATTGCTTGGGATCCGCGCTCAGAAGACCTCGTGCGACAGCGACGCCGGTGACCACGAGGAAAAAGATCATCATCGTGATAGAGATCGCGACCGTCGTGTCGCGCAGAAACACAAGTCGTTTGGGAAATTTGATCTCTTCCGTAGACCGGCTGCCCTTGAATGGTTTGCCGACGATGCCAGCCAGCGCATAACCGATGCCGCCAAAATGGCCGAGCGCGATGCTGTCCGTACCAGTGACCTTTCGAAATGTTGGCTGGCAATACGCCGGTGAAAGAACCATGATGAGTGCAAGTATGCATCCGCCGGCGATGTAGAGTTGCCATCCCGACAGACCTCCGACAGATAGCACGACGGCGAGCATACAGGCCATGTACAGCGTGTGGTGGCCAGTCAAGAAGATATAGTGCATGCGTGAGAATCGAGCGAGTACGATATTCAAGATCATTCCAAGGCACATCACGATTGCCGTATCCGTTCCGAACGAATTGAGCGCGAGCGAGACCACCGCCTCGTTGTTCGGAACGACACCTTGCATGCTGAATGCAAAGTTGAACACTTCACCGAATGCGAGCAGCGAACCGGACTGCAGAAAAGAGGCACCCGCAGTCAGAACGAGAAAACCTATGATCGTCTTGATCGTGCCCATCGCGATATCCTCGATCGGCTTTCTTTGGAGCACCAAGCCGAGCAGCGCGAGCAGACCCACTAGAATCGCCGGGGTCGACAAGATGTTGACAATGAACTCAAGCAGCGGCATGTTCTCTATCCCTTCTCAAGTTGGTTTCAGGTCACAATTGATGTTCAGCAGTGCTTGGCGTACCGATGAACAGCCCGAACGCCTCGTCCTCAGTCGAAGCCATCGCAATCTGCTCGAGCTTTATCGGATCGCTCAAAAGCACGGCGAGTCGTCTCATGACCTCGATATGGGAATCAGCATCCTTCGCAGCAAGCGCTACGAGCAGGCGGACATCCGGCCCCTCAGGTTTGAATCGCACCGGCTTGCGAAGAATCGTAATCGCAAGCTGCTGAGCGATGACTCCCTGCTCGGGCCGAGCATGGAGCAAGGCGAGATCGGGGCAGAGCACGTAATACGGCCCGAATTCATATGTGTTCGCAATTATGCCGTCAACATAGCGCTCCTCGACAAACCCTCCACTCACCAAGGGCTCGACAGCTAGCCGAATCGCCTCTTGCCATGTAAGAACAACCTCGGATATTCTCACGTTCTCTCGACGTATCAACTGGGACAGCGTCTTCGTCGTCCTTGTCATATATTCACCTCCCTTCGTCGCATCACGTTCTCTTGTTCGAACGACGTTATGTAAGAGAGGATCTGATCAGCAGATCTCGCGGATTCGAGCAGATCGGTAAAAGACGGTCTGCGAAGCAGGCATGCAAGACTCATGAGCGCCTTGGTATGAGAGGTCGCGTCGACGGTGGCGAGCATGAACACATAGCGGACCGGATCGTTGTCCGTGCTGCCAAAGGCGACTGGTCGCGCGAGCCGCACACACGACATCGAGGTGCGTCTCACCCCGGTCCTATCTCTCGCATGGGGAAGAGCGACGCCTTTCCAGATCACGATATAGGGTCCGAGTCGTTTGACGCTCTCGATGACCGCTTCAACGTAGGCGCTTGAAATATGACCTGTTGCGACGAGCGGTCCGCCAGCCGCGTCTACTGCCTCCTCCCAACTCGAAACCTGAGCATCAAGGAACACGTGCCCTCCTCCCAGCAGCTCGCTGAGTTCATGCCCGCCAAGGTCTGGCTCATGGGCCTGATCTGAGGAATGAACCGGAAAGCTCAAAGGCCGTGCACTCGATATCGTCGAAACCGGATCCGACGAAGATTTCGAGATCGCCTTCGCGCTTCCCTTGAAACCGAGCTGGTTCAAAACGTTCGAGATGCACGCGATGTCCTCGCCTCTCAGCAGCGGTCGCACTTCAATGCAGGGCATATCAATCTGGAGCGGCACCGTTGATATGACCAGATCGATTCCTGCTTCGTCGCAAAGATCACCGACCTGATGAAACGGAATGCTCGCAATGATGTTTATCTCGAAGCATCGCGCGAGTTCGGCGGCGAGCAGCTCGGCTGTGCCGATCCCGGTCGAGCACACGACCACAACATTCGCGTGACGCACCTCCCCTCCCTCGGCGGCGACGATGGCCGCTTCGAAGTGCAGCAGAACGTATGCGATTTCGTCAGACGTCATCTGGACCACCTGCGAGAGGCCGGACCGCTCAAGCGCGGCGGCAACGAGTCGCGCGTGGTCCGCATAGCTGCCCAACAACTCATCGCGGAGGGGATTTTCCAGGAGCAGACCGACTCGATTGCGATATGCGCTGCTTGAGATATGCTGCAACAGCCGATGATAGAGCCGGGCATCATGGGTGAGATCGACACCAACCTCAGCGGCGACCTCGGTAATTGCCGAGATGCACTTGAATTCGAGGTTCAAGTCCGACTTGCTGTGCGCTGAGGCGACCTTGCCTGAGCGCGCGCCCATGTGCACCCCGATGTAGTACCGTTCCGCCTGGGGCAAGCTCGTGCCGAGCACATCTTCGATCCTGGATACTATGAAATCGGCCATCTTGAACTCAGTAGAGACATCGTTATCTTGAACGGGGCCGAAAGCTGTGTAGAAGGCTTCTATATCGCACTTGCAGCGCTTAACCGAAAGCGCGATATGAACGACCATCGCCTCATAGGATGTATCATCGAGTACGATATCGAACTTTTGCTCAGCTTCGCGCACGATTGTCTCGATCGACTCCAACTCATCTCGTGAGAACCATCGGAGGTAGTCGGCAAGGGCAAATCCGGTGCGAGAACCGGCGATGCTTGCGCAGTCGCGTATGACACGAGCGATCAGGCGACGGCGGCACGGCTCGTCAGCATGTATGCTCAACCCGCGGCCGCGTGAGCGCACGAGATCGACGTCGTGCGCGTCGCAGTAGGCGCGCACGCGATCAAGATCGCGCATGGCGGTCGCCCGGCTTATGCCATACTCCTCGACGATATCGCCGATGCTCACATAGTCATCGGACCAGCACAGCGCCGAGATGATCGCCAAAGTTCGTTCGCGCGCGGTGAGCGGGCTTGCGATGATATCTCTGCCCGCGGTGGAATCAAGTGACAATATGTCCAGATGCGGAGCATCGTTTTTGAGCCTGGCGGTCTTGCTACGGACCTCGATCGCGTCGGAACCATTCAGGTTGTACAGCAAGTTGTTGAGCTTGTCGATATCATATCGAATGGTGCGTGGCGTCACACCGAAACTGTCTGCAACATGGGCCACATCGAACTCTCCCTGGTTCGCAAGCAATTTGAGCTCATATCGTTGCCGTTGACTCATATGCCCGTCCCTTCTGTTTGCCTCATCGTATGCAGTGCGAAATTCCTAAACAAGAATCATCGTTTTCCAATCGGAGAGGAAGACGATGAGCAGACTTGCATGTTGGTGCAAACCCCATCAAACAGCCCTGCACGTGAATCCGATCGGACCAACGTACGCGCACATCGCGTCGGCTTGGTTCGATAGGCGTATAATCCAACTATCGCGACGCGACCCGCACCGGCGCTGCGTCGGAGATTCTGCGAGCGGAGTGGGGGTAACCATGGCAGACGAGCTGAGAGCCGGCATGACACGCGATGAGGCACATGAGCTGCTGCGCGCGCACAACAAAGATTCGTTCCACATCGGTCACGCGGAGACGGTCGAGCAGACGATGCGCTACTTCGCTCGCGAGCTCGATCCGGGCAATGAGGAGTTCTGGGGCATCGTCGGCCTGCTCCACGATCTCGACTGGGAGGAGCACGCCGATGATCCCAGCATGCATACCGTTCACGCCGCCTCCCTCATCGAGACCGCCGGGGGCACGGCGGCGCTCATCCGCGCCGTTCAAAGCCATGCGAGCGACTACAACGACGATCTTCCCAGACCTGAGCTCCGCATGGAGAAGATTCTGTTCGCGACCGAGGAGCTGACCGGGCTGATCGGAGCCGTCGCGCTCATGCGCCCTTCCAGAAGCGTCATGGATCTCCCGGTGAAGTCGCTCAGGAAGAAGTTCAAGGACAAGCGCTTCGCAGCCGGCGTCTCTCGTGATGTGATCCGCGAGGGTGCCGAGATGCTCGGCTGGGATCTCGATGAGCTGTTCGCACGGACCATCGACGCCATGAGATCGTTCGCACCCGACCGCGACACGTTTGCGTCACCGGAGACGAGCGGGAGCTAAGCATCCATGCGTAGCATGGATGCGCACGGATACGATGACGGAAGCGCACCGCAGCCTCGGCGATGCCGTCGGTCACGCGCTGCAGGCGCTCATCGATCGCACGTGTCGCCGACCGAGCCATCTGCGCCGCCTTGCTTGCTCTAGCCGCGCACCTGACCGGACCCACGCAGCACGTACTTCCAGGTCGTGAGCGCCTCGGCGCCGAACGGCCCGCGAACGTGGAGCTTCTGAGTCGAAATGCCGATCTCCGCCCCCATTCCGAACATGGCTCCATCGGTGAAGCGCGTCGAGGCGTTCGCATAGACTGCAGCGGCATCGACTTCGCGCAGGAAGCGCTCGCATGCGAGCCCGTCCTGTGCGACAATCGCCTCGGAGTGACCGGTCCCGTAGCGGTTGACGTGCTCGATCGCCTCATCCAAACCAGATACGACCCTGACGCTGATCTCGAGCGCCAGATATTCCCGGCTCCAGTCCTCATCGGTCGCGTCCGCAAAGCGAAGCCCGAGTCTGGCATCCTGCGCCATAAGCGCATCAGCGGCCTCTCGCGTCTCGGCATCACCGTGGACGAGCACCCCGGCTGCAGCGAGCGCGGATAGCGCCAACGGTATGAAGCGTCGTGCGATCGAGCGATCCACAAGTAGCGACTCGGCGGCGTTGCACACGCCGACGCGGCATGTCTTGGCATCGAGCAGAATAGCGAGCGCGCGCTCGGGATCAGCCGACTCGTGCACGTAGATATGGCAGTTGCCCGTACCCGTCTCTATGACCGGCACCTGCGCGTCGCGCACGCAGCGCGCGATGAGACCGGCGCCGCCGCGTGGGATGAGCACGTCGACAATCCCCCGAAGGCCCATGAGCGCGGCGGTCGCCTCCCGATCGGACGACTCGATGATCGAGACCGCTGCCCGGTCGAAACCGCTACGCTCCACCGCGGACGCCAGCGCATGCGCGATCACGGCGCTCGACCGGCGCGCGAGCGCGCCGGCGCGCAGTATGCAGGCGTTGCCCGCGCGAATGCAGATGCCGGCAGCATCGGAGGTCACGTTCGGCCTGGCTTCAAAGACCATCGCGACCAGTCCGAGCGGCACGCTCACGCGCTCGAGCTCGATGCCGCTGTCGAGTCCGCGCCGTTCGAGCACTCGTCCGCAGGGATCGGGCAGATCGGCCAGCCTCTCGAGCCCCGCCGCCATGTCCTCGACGCGCGCGGGCGTCAAGGCGAGACGATCGAGCAGCCCCTCTGGGGTTCCCGCCGCACGGGCCGCCTGCATATCTTGCGCATTGGCCGCAAGGATATGCGCCTGACTCTCGCGCAGGCACGCCGCCATGAGGCGCACCGCAGCGACGCGACGCGCGTCGGCGGCGAGCCCCAGCGCGCGCGAGGCCCTCTTGGCGCCGACAGCCAGCACGCGCACCCTCCGCGTGATCTCATCATCCATCGCAGCGCTCTCCTTTCGCAGCGGTCCTTATGTGAACACGATCATCTCGTCGCGATGCACCGCCGGCCTGTTCGCCAAGGCGACGAGCAGGCGATTGGAGGCGATCTCGTCCTGATGGCGCCCGGCGGCCAGCTTGAGCTCGTCCGATGGGGCGCCCGCGCGTCCCCGCGCGATCACGAGTCCCTCGTCATCGCAGATGTCGAGGATCTCACCGGTCGTGAACTCACCGCGCACCGCGACGATACCGACCGGCAACAGCGAGGAACCGTGCTCTCTGATCGCGCATGCCGCGCCGGGATCGACGCTCACCGAACCGTGCGCGGCATCCCCCAGCGCGATCCAGAGCTTTCGCGGTGCGATCTCGGTGCGCGGGGCCGCCGGTTCGAACAGCGTCCCGATCCGTTCGCTGCGGGCGAGCCTCACGAGTGCCCGGGGCTCGGCACCCGAGCAGATCACGCTCGGGATGCCAGCTGTCATGAGAATCCGGCTGGCGCGGACCTTCGTGATCATGCCGCCGGTGCCCACCGCGCTCGATGAGTCGCCCGCCCCGGCGATGATCGCGCCGTCGATGCGCTCAACCACCGGGATGAAGCGAGCCGTCGGATCGATCGCGGGATTGGTCGTGTAGAGCCCATCGATGTCCGACAGGGTCACGCACAGATCGGCCGAGACCAAGCAGGCTACAAGGGCTGCGAGCGTGTCGTTGTCACCGAAGCGGATCTCCTCGACGCTCACGGTGTCGTTCTCGTTCACGACCGGGACCACCCCGAGCTCGACCAGGCGCACAAGCGCGTCGCGAGCATGCAGATAGGAGGTTCGCCTCGCCGTATCGTGCCGGGTCAGCAGCACCAGCGAACTCAGCAGCCCCGCCGCGCTGAACGCCTTGTCATAGATGGCCGACAAGACGCACTGTCCCACTGATGCGCACGCCTGGAGCGTCGGCATATCTGAGGGTCTCGCGTCGAGATGCAGAACCGGAACTCCGCAGGCGATGGCCCCGGAGCTGACCACGACGAGGCGCCAGCCCGAGCCCCGCAGGTGCGACGCCTGCAAGGCGAGATCGCGGATAAAGGCGTTCGCGATCCCGCCGTCTGGATTCACCAGAAGCGATGAGCCGATTTTCACCACCATCGTTCTATATGATGACACGCTCGCTCCCCTCCTCCGGCTCGCCGCGATAGGATGTCAGACGCAGACCGGCGGGTCTAGCGCTTGGGCGCCTTCCAGGGCAGCGCGGAGGTCGTGGTCGCCATGCGCTCGCGGACCAATTCATCGCGGACGCGCGCCAGACCGCTCTCCATGCCCACCACGTAGGTCTGCGGGTACAGGAAGCGCTTGTGCGCAGGATCGAGCGACGCGATGGCCGAGCTGCAGCGCTCGCGAGCGGCTTCGAGCGACTCACGCGGGCCGACCCCCCTTCCGGCTCGCACGACGGGCTCGAGCAGCTCCCGGCTGGCAAGACCGCGCACACTCGTCACGAGCGCCGCGTCATCGACAGCGACGAGCGTCGTTCCGCGCGCATCGTCGGCACCCTCCAGATACGCCTCGTCATAGATCATGTCGCACACCGGGCACCCCGCCTCATCCATGTAGCGACGCAGACGCTGGACCCCGGGAATCGTGCGCTTGTAGGGCTGCTCGGACAGTTTGAGGACAGGCGTCCAAGCCGAGTCTCCCGGATCGCGACGGGCCGCGAGCTTGTAGACCCCGCCCAGTGCCGGCTGATCGTAGCAGGTCGCGAGCTTGGTGCCCACGCCGAACGAGTCGATCGGCGCGCCCTGGTCGAGCAGCGACTGGATCGTGTACTCGTCCAGATCGTTCGATACCGATATCTTGACGTAGCCGAGCCCCTCCTCATCGAAGCGAGCGCGCACATAGCCCGAGAGCTTGGCGAGATCGCCCGAATCGATGCGGATCGCCGCGAGTGCCTCGCCGCGCTCCTCCATCTCATGGGCGACTATTATGGCGTTCTCGACGCCCTCGCGAACGTCGTAGGTGTCAACGAGCAGCGTGCAGTTTTTGGGCATGGAGCGCGCGAAGGCCCGAAACGCTTCGAGCTCGGTCGGAAAGCTCATGACCCAGCTGTGCGCGTGGGTGCCGAACACCGGAATGCCGTAGCGCCGCCCGGCGAGCACATTCGAGGTCGATGCGCAACCGGCGATGTAGCTCGCGCGCGCGACGGCCATGCCGCCGTCAGGGCCCTGAGCGCGCCGCAGACCGAATTCGGCGACGGGTCTGCCCTTCGCCGCCTCGACGACGCGCGCTGTCTTTGTGGCGACCAGGGTCTGAAAGCCGATGGTGTTCAGAAGCGCGGTCTCGAGCAGCTGGCACTCGAGCGCGGGTCCGATCACGCGCGCCATCGGCTCGCGCGGAAAGACAAGCTCGCCATCGGGCACGGCATCGATGTCGACGTGAGCGCGAAAGTCCCTCAGATAGTCGAGAAAGCCCGACTTGAACAGCGCGCCGCCGCCGGGGGCGGTCAGCGAGCGCAGGTAGTCGATATCCTCTTCGGTGAACACGACATTCTCCACGAGCGCGGGAAGCTCAGAGGTTCCGCACATGACGGCGAACGCGCTGCCGAAGGGATGATCGCGATAGAACACCGTGAAGCACCCGTCCTCGGAGAGCTTGCCGCTTTCCCACATCGCTTGAGCCATGGTGATTTCATATAAATCGGTGAGCAGCGCGATATCGGTGGGCCGTGTCGCATCTGTCAGAGCCATGAGCGCCCCCTCTCCCTCTTTTGTCTCGACTGTGAAAGCACCGAGTGACACCGTCGATGCGAGCGCTCGGCCGCGCCCCGCTCAGATGACGCCGGCATTGGTCATGATGATCCAAGCCAGCGCGACGGCCACGCACAGCAGGCACAGACCGATGATGATCTTCTGGGCGGGCGGCATCGCAGGGAGCCCGTCTTTATCCTGACCGGCTGAGAGCACCATGCGCTGGCCGAATGTTCTGGGCCGCGTCTGCGGGAGCGCATCGGCATCCTCTCTTGCGGATGGAGTTCCCGAGCGCTCCGCCGGCATCGCCGCCGCTGCGCGGCGAAGCCGCTCGAGCTCGGCGCGATCCTTGCGCGCCTTCTCCGCGCGCAATCGCTCGAGCTCGGCGCGCTCGGCCGGAGTGAGTGGAACGTTGCTGTCATCTCCCATGTGTCAGACCCGCTTTCCATTTCCGGACGGCGAGCGGCCGTCCGCGACGTGATAGTTGACAAGCAGTATACCCCTCGCTGGCGCATGCGTCGCCGCACGAGCCGCGATCTCTTCGTGCGAAAGACCAAACCGGTCTCTACAGCGGCTCTCCTTCTGCAGGTGACTTCCGGACCTGCGGGGACGCAGGCTCCTCCTCCCGGGCTGCGACGCCTGTGGCATCGAATGGCGGGATGAAGCTCTCGCCGACCGTGCCACCCTGCTGCCAGTACATCGTGGAAAAACCCAGATCGTCGGCGTGGTCGAGCACCCGCTCATAGTCCGCATCGGCGAGCGGGCCGCAAAGCGCTCCGCCCTGAGCGCGCATTCGGTTGTTGGGCGTGTACTGGTTCATGACCGAGATCGCGACGTCGCCCGCGGTCTTCCAGATGAGATCGAGTACGCGAAGCGAATCATCCACATGACCAGGCAAGACGAGATGGCGCACGATCAGGCCGCGCTTGAGCATTCCCGCCTTGTCGAAGAGCTCGCCCGCTCCCCGCTCGACCTGAGACGCCATCTCGATGAGAGCACGGCGCGCGATCTCGGGGTAATCCGGGGCACCGGACAGCCGGCCGGCCAGAGCCCCGTCGGCGTACTTGAAGTCTGTCAACCAGACATCGACTGTCCCGGTGAGCGCACGCAGCGCCGATACCCGCTCGTAGCCGCTCGTGTTGTAGACGATCGGAATGTCGAGACCGCGTCGGCGAGCAGTCGATACGGCATCTGGCAGAGCCCAAGCGTAGTGCGTCGCGGTCACCAGGTTGATGTTCGCGGCACCGGCGTCTTGGAGCTCGAGCATGATCTCGACGAGCCGCGCAGATGAGATCGGAACCCCGAAGCCGCCGACTGAGATCTCCTGGTTCTGACAGTAGACGCAGGCCATCGAGCAGCCGCTGAAGAAGATCGCACCCGATCCCGCTGTGCCCGAGATCGGTGGTTCCTCCCACATGTGCAGCGCGGCACGCGCGACCCGGATCTCGTCGGCGGCACCGCAGACGCCGCGCTCCCCCGCCGCGCGCGCCGCCCGGCACCGACGCGGGCACAGCTCGCAACAACGAGGCGTACCCTCGAAAAATGACGCATCTGGATTTCGGTCCATTCGGGCCGGCACCGATCTGCCCCCTTCCCACGTTTCGCTGAAATTCTGTATCTACGTTGTGGGCAGACCGAGCTTCGTCTGTCCGTGTGCATATCCGGGCTCGATGAAGCGCTGCAGGATCTCCGCCAGGGCTCCCTGCTCACCGGTTGCGGCGGTGACGGCATCGCAGTGCGCTCGCGTGTCCTCGCACACGTTGGCCACTCCCACGCCGATGCCGGCGGCATCCAGCATCGAGATGTCGTTCGCGGAGTCGCCGATGGACATGACCTCATCCATGTCGATGCCGAGCATCCCAGCCAGTCGGCGCACGCCCACGCCCTTGTCCATACCAGCGGGGACGAACTCCAGATAGCGCCTGGCTGAGTAGGTGATCGCGACTCTCGTGGCATCGAGATCGGGGCGCAGCCGCTCGCCGAGCCGCTGCAGGGCGTCGAAGTCGGTGTCCACATAGAGGATCTTGACCACGTCCTCATCCCCGACAAAGCCCAGATCGCGCTCGGTGCCCGTGAGCGCGGTGACGCCGCGCATGCCCGCCAGATAAGAGCTCTCGGCGTCGCGCACCCCCTGGGTGTAGATCGTTCCGCTCGGCACGTAGACGTGCATGATGCGATGCTCATCCATACCGCGACGGTAGAGCTCCTCGGCGACTGAGCGATCCAGAGTCACGCTCGTCAGAGGTTCGTCTTGGCCATAGCGGTTGATGAAGCCGCCGTTGAGTGATATGACATAGGTACCGGTGAGGAGACGCTGGTCGACGTCCTCCAAGTTACCCATGATCGATGGGTAGGGCCGCCCCGAGCACGGCACGAACAGCACGCCGAGCTCATGCAGGCGCTCGAGTGCTGCGATATTGGGTGCCGGAACGCGGTGCGCACCGTCCAGAAACGTATCGTCCATATCGCTTGCGATCATACGGATCATCGGTTCCCCCTGATGCCATCGGTGTCTCAGATGCGATCTGCAGCGTTCAGTACAGCATGCCCATCGCGTCGCGAACCTCTTCGAGTGTGTCCTGAGCGATGACGTTTGCGCGGCGGTTGCCCTCTGCGATCACATCTCGGATGTAGCCGAGATCTCCCTCGATGCTGTGCCGCCGTTCCCGGATGGGTGCGAGGTAGCTGTTGACCGCCTCGGTGGTGAGCGCCTTCAAGGCACCGGATCCTGCGCGGCCGATCTCGGCTGCGATGTCGCACTCGTCACGCCCCGTGACGGCGGCGGCTGTGGTGAGCAGGGCCGAGACGCCCGGGCGCCTCTCGGGATCGAAGGTGATCTCGCGCTCGGAGTCGGTAGTCGCGCGCCTGATGGCTCGAGCCGTCTCGTCGGCGTCCATGGACAGCGCGATGGCGTTGCCGTAGGACTTGCTCATCTTGCGCCCGTCCAGGCCCGGAAGCACGGGCACCGAGGAGAGCAACGCGTCCACCTCAGGAAAGATCTTGCGATAGCGCTTGTTGAACCGGCGAGCGATCGAGCGGGTAAGCTCTATATGGGGGAGCTGATCGCGGCCGACCGGCACGATGTTGCCCTTGCAGAACAAGATGTCGCAGCTCTGATGCACCGGGTAGGTGAGCAGAAGCCCGGTGAGCTCATGGCCGCTGGCAGCCATCTCGGCCTTGACGGTGGGGTTGCGCAGCAGCTCCGCCTCGCTCACAAGCGATAGAAACGGCAAGATGAGCTGGTTGGCGGCGGGCACCGCGGAGTGAGTGTAGATCATCGTCTTGGCCGGATCGATGCCGCACGCCAGGTAGTCGATCACCATGTTGCGCACGTTGTCCTGGATGTGCTCGGTCGTGTCTCGGTCCGTGATGACCTGGTAGTCGGCGATGAGCACGCTCGTTCGCACACCCATGTCCTGCAGCTCGACGCGGAGCTTGAGCGAACCCAGATAGTGACCCAGATGGAGCCGACCGGTCGGTCGGTCTCCGGTGAGCATCGTGTATCGTCTCGGGTGCACTGCGAGATCCGCCTCGATCTCCTCGCTGCGGCGCAGGCTCGCTTCATAGCTTCGTTCGTTGGGCATGATGGGACTCGCTCCTCGCGCTCGAAGGTGTTGCAACGTCATCAATCCTAGCACGCCGGGCGATGGTCCAACCAGCTCGCAGGCGCCTCCGTGCCGTCCCGGCACGATTCGGCTCGCATCGGGGAGCCACTTGCGCATCACCGCCCGTCATGTTCTTTGCCCTCCTGCCGGTTGCGTGCGCATCGAGCCCGCCGGCCCCTGAGTCTGCGCGCGTGCGCGCGACGACATGCGCGCGCCTCCTCGCGAAAGGCAGGGTTCTCCGGGCTCACGATCTCGTCCTCGCGGGTCTTGGGATTGTAGTGATGGCGCAGCACCGGCTCGAACAGGTGCAGACGAGCTGCGAACAGCGCGGAGCAGGCGAGCAGCGCGAAGAAGATGAGGATGCGCAGCTTCACGTCGACCTGATTGATCGCGATCGCCCCCAGCGACAGCAGGATGCACCACGCGTATATGAGCATCACCGCCTGACGCTGATCGTAGCCCTCTTGGATGAGCCGATGGTGGATATGCCCCTTGTCGGCCTGACCGATGCTCACATGCGCCCGCATGCGGCGCACGATCGCCGACAGCGTGTCGATGATGGGCACGCCGGCTACGATCAGAGGCATGAGCAAAGAGGTGAGCGCCGCGGTCCGGCTGACGCTCAACAGTGATATCGAGCCGAGCCCGAAACCGAGCAGCAACGCACCGGAATCACCCAAAAAGATACTCGCGGGGTGAAAGTTGTAGCGCAGAAACGCCACGCAGGCGCCGAACAGCGCGATCGACAGCGCCGCCGCGTCATTGCGACCGGACAGTACAGCGAAGCTGAACATCGTGGCGCTCGATATTGCCGAGATACCCGTGGCCAGCCCATCCAGACCGTCGATCAGGTTGATGATGTTCGCGTAGGCCACGAGATAGAGAACCGTGATCGGCCAGGCGAGCCATCCCAGATGGATGTAGGATCCGGGCGCGAGAGGATTCACGATGCTGCCGATCGTAAGGCCGCCCGATGCGGCGATGATAGCGCCCAGCAGCTGGCCGATGAGCTTCATATGGGGTGTGAGCTGAAAGATGTCATCGACGACGCCGGTGATGAAGACCACCAGAAAGGCGATCGCGAGCGCGGGGTAGTTGACCGCGAGACTCGGGTGCGGGATGAGCGCCGAGGGCCATCCCCACAGCTTCGTACCGATCACCTGCACGGCACAGGCCAATGTGAGTCCGCAGAAGACCGCGATGCCGCCCAGACGCGCCACGGGAACGGTGTTGACACGGCGTTTTGAAGGATAGTCAACCGCATCGATGCGAAATGCGAGACGCTTGGCGGCCGGCACGATCGCAAACGTGGTCGCAAACGCGACGAGCGCGATGCATATGTGAGGGGCGAACAACGTCATAGCCGCAATCTGCCGCGAGGTACATGCCAGCCGACCGATCGCGCGGCCGGCCTGGAGGCCCGGCGCGCGAGAGGATGCGGTCTCATCTATGATACAGGAGAAACCGATCGAGCGATCGACACCTGCCGGTAATCATCATGACAGCAGATACCCGCTCGGAGCGAGGCCGCGGCACTCGCGCACCCGCAGCGGCGGGGCGGATTCGCGCCGAGGACGTCGGCCTAGCGCATGGCGCGCCGCGCGAGCGCCGCAGCGGCCACCGCGACCCTGGATCGGATTGAATTCCCGTTGAGCGGATGATTGTGAAGATCGGTGAGTTGCGCGCAGAACGCAGCTCCATCTTCTGTCTTAGTTCAGCATAAGTCAAGACTGGTATTCGATTCGCGGCACGTTAAGATGAAGGTGTTCCGCCCCCCGCGGAGCAACTGGGTGAACCGTCGCATTGTTGTAAGGGAGCCCACACACTCGTTCTCAGTACAGGTATCCTTCGTTGTTAAGGACGCTGGAACAGACGATGAGGGCACCCACCTTGTTAGGTGGGTTCATTAACGTGAAGCGGGGGGCGGCATTTTCTTGCCGGCCGGCAGGCCTTCGCACAACCCTCCGCGTCGCCACGCGACTGACGTTCATGAAAAAAGGCCCCGAATGCTCGGAGCCCGAAGGAACAAGGGGTGGAGACGAAGGGAATCGAACCCTCGGCCTCTGCCATGCGACGGCAGCGCTCTCCCAGCTGAGCTACGTCCCCAAGACAAGTGTCTATTCTAGCAAGCATGCCCGCCGTGTCAACGAAAATAATCGGAGGTTGCCAGATGCCCCCGCTGCGCGCGCGCTCGAGCACCTGATGAGACATCGAATGCGCGCGAGCGCATATCCCTGGACGCTCGATCGCACTGGTAGAATAGGCTCGCAGCTCGAATGGGCGAGAAACGGGAGGGACACGCATGGAACGGGAGGGCTTCTTCAGCCGAGTCTACGAGATCGTGGAGCAGGTGCCTGCTGGCAGCGTCGCCACGTACGGCCAGATCGCCCGACTCGCCGGCGCGCCTCGCAGCGCACGGTATGTGGGCTTCGCACTCCATCGCAACCCGCAACCGGGTGCCATACCCTGCCATCGCATCGTCTTCGCCGACGGGAGGATCTGTCGGGGCTTCGCGTTTGGCGGCGAACAGGCGCAGCGGGCCATGCTCGAATCCGAAGGGGTCCTCTTCACCGATCTCCACCATGTCGACATGGGCCACTGCCGCTGGCCCGCGGGCATGTGAAGCTGACATGTCAGCGTTGCCGGCTCATGACAGCTTGTTTCGAGCACGGGGCTCGGCGGTATCATAAGCGGTGATGTCGGCAATCGCGGAGGATACCGGTCGGCACAGCCGGCCGGATCGAGATCCGCACCAAGGAGGCAGTTCATGTCCGCAGAATCTGATAGCATCATGAGGCTCGTGCTCATCCGCCACGGCGAGAGCGCGTGGAACAGACTCAATCTGTTCACGGGATGGACCGACGTCGATCTGACCGACACCGGCCGTCAGGAGGCGGCGGACGGTGGCAGGGCGCTGCGGCGGGAGGGGCTCGACTTCGACATCTGCTACACATCGTATCTGAAGCGCGCCATCCGCACCTTGAACATCGTGTTGGAGGAGCTTGATCGCGAGTGGCTGCCCGTCACCAAGAGCTGGAAGCTCAACGAGAGGCACTACGGCGCGCTTCAGGGTCTGAACAAGACCGAGACCGCCCAGAAGTACGGCGAGGACCAAGTGAAGATCTGGAGGCGCAGCTTCGATGTGCGACCGCCCGCGCTCGATGCGGGCGATGAACGCGATCCTCATGGCATGGCGATGTATCGCGAGGTGAACGCCGATGAGCTGCCCTTGAGCGAGGCCTTGAGCGACACGATCGCGCGCGCCTGGCCCTACTTTCAGAAGCGCATCCTACCAGAGATGAGATCCGGCCGTCGGGTGCTCATCGCAGCGCACGGCAACTCCCTGCGCGCTCTCGTCAAGCAGTTCGATCATCTCGGCGACGATGAGATCGCTGGCGTGAACATCCCCACGGGCATCCCCTTGGTCTACGAGTTCGACGCGCAGATGAACGTGACAGACAAACGCTACCTCGGAGATCCGGCTGCGATCGAAGCCAAGATGAACGCCGTCGCCGATCAGGGCAAGGCGAGCAGGCCCGCCTGAGCAGGACTTCTGGCGGCCGCTCCGAGAGCGGCAAGGCATCGACCATGTGCGGTCCCAAGTGAGGCGATTCACGTGAGGAGGCGCGCCGATCAGCCGAGCGGACCCGCCGCGCGGATCTCATCGGGCAGATGGGAGCAGCGTCGATCGAAGTTGTCTCGGAACATCGCCGCGAGCCTGCGCGCCGAGATGTCGTAGCGCGCGGCATCCGACCACAGAGCGCGCGGGTCCAAAAGCTCATCGGGCACACCCGGGCAGCGCGCGGGAACATCGACGTTGAAGATCGGGTCGCGCGCGTAACCGCCCTCATCCAAGGTTCCCTCGAGCGCGGCGCGGACGAGCGCGCGGGTGCTTGCGAGCTCTATGCGGCGGCCCTCCCCCGCGGGCCCGGCGATCCAGCCGGTGTTGAGAAGGTAGACCCGAGCATTACGGGAACGCAGACGACAGCCGAGCATGTTCGCGTAGACCATGGGGTCAAGCGGCATGAACGGCTCTCCGAACAGCGCGGAGAATGTAGGCGTCGGCTCGTCGACGCCCTGTTCGGTGCCGCTGACCTTGGCTGTGAACCCGGTCACGAAATGATACATCGCCGCCTCTGGCGTGAGCCGCGCGATAGCCGGCAGCACGCCGAACGCATCGCAGGTCAAAAACAGGATGACCGTGGGCTCCGGCCCCATCCCGCGCGCGTTGGCGCTCGAGATGTGCTCGATCGGGTAGCAGGCGCGCGTGTTTCTGGTGATGGAGAGATCCGTGTAGTCAGGGACGCGATCGCTCCGCAGCACAACGTTCTCGCTCACGCACCCGAAGCGCACCGCGTTGAATATCTCGGGCTCGTGCGAGGCGTCCAGATTGTCGCACTTCGCGTAGCAGCCGCCCTCGAGATTGAAGACGCCCGCAGACCCCCATCCGTGCTCGTCGTCGCCGATGAGCAGGCGCTCCGGGTCCGCCGAAAGCGTCGTCTTGCCGGTGCCGGACAGCCCGAAAAAGATCGCGGTGCCCCGTCCGTCACGGTCGGTCGTGGCCGAGCAATGCATGGTGAGCACGTCGTCTTCGACGGGAAGAATGTAGTTCATGACGGAGAAGATCGACTTTTTGATCTCACCGGAGTAACCGGTGCCGGCGATCACGATCATGCGATCCGTGAAATCGATGAGGACCGCCGCCGCAGAGCCCGTGCCATCGCGCTCGGGATCGCAGTGAAAGCCCGGGGCGACGAGCACGACGAAGTCCGGCTCGGCGTCCGATCGCTGCTCCGAAGGCGTCGGCCTCACCAGGATCTGTCTGACGAACAGCGCCTGGCTCGCCCGCTCGCACGCGACGAGAAAACTTCGCGCGTGGGTGCGGTCCGCTCCGGCGAGCCCCTGCGTGACGAATAGATCGCGCGCGGCCAGGTGGCGCGCCACACCGTCGCGGACGCGCTCGAAGCACGCTCGCGAGATCGGATGGTTCACCGCGCCCCAGGCGATGCGCTCGCTGACACCGGCCTCCTCGACGATGAAGCGGCTCTTGGGAGCGCGCCCGGTATAGGCACCGGTCCTGAGATGGAGTGCTCCCGCTGCGTCCAGCACGCCCTCGCGACGAGCGAGAGCCTGCTCGATCAGGGCGGCAGCGGGCAGGTCGACCGATACCCTGGGATCACTGGATGCCGGGCCGGGATCATCGGTCGCCCTGGGCTCTGCCGGGGGTGTCCGCGGTTGAGCGTCCGGAACTGAGATGACCCCCTCTCCTTCGTTGATGCCGAATCGTGCGAGCAGCTTCATGACATTCGATCGCCTCATCGCGACGATGCCTCCAGTCGAATAGGGAAACGGATGCGCCTCTCTCAGCCGAGAGATCGCGCTCCGCTCGAAGCTGAAGCGCGAGCTCTCGTCTGAGCGGGCACCCTTGCTTATACATCAGCTCGGGGCGCGGCCCGGGCTTCCATCGCCGAACGGCGGCGGAGCTCTTCCAGACGGACGAGATCTCGAGCGAAGCCCGGGAGCGCGGGGCGGTTGCCGCGCGCGCATGCGGCGATGAGGGCGTGCAGCCGCAAGGAGGGGACGTCGGACATGGATACCCTTTGCGCGATTATGGGGCCGCGCGGGCGCGCGGGCGGCGGCCACGGTATAATTTCGTGAGTCATGGGGGCAGCCGTCTGAGTCGGGCCCTCTCAGCTCGAGATGAATCGATGAGGCAGACGCGATGCACAACCCGCTCGACACACTTCGCACAAAGATCATGGCTCGGCGCGGCGCGCCCGCGGCGAGCCCAGCGGAGCGGCGACGCGCGCGGGAAGCCGCCGGGACCCCGCACGGCCGCGGACGCGGCACTCGCGACCAGAGCTGTCTCGCGAGGCTGATCAACCAGTGGTGGAACCGGCTCCTCGACTCCGTGTACCGCGGCTCGCTCAGTGACTCCGAAGCCGTCTACGAGACGCACTGCACCAAGCGCGACTACGTGTGGAACACCGCTGGCACGGCGGTATGGGGGATGGTCTTCCCCTTGTTGACCATCGTCGCGACCCAGCTTGTCGGCACGCGGGGTGCGGGCATGTTCTCCATGGCCTTCGTTTTGGGCACGCTGCTCATGATCGCGGCCAACTACGGCCTGAGGACGTTTCAGGTCTCCGACGTCGACGAGGAGATCGCCTTCTCCTCCTATCAGGTGAACCGCTGGATGACGGCGGCGGCGGCCTTCCTCGCCGCGATGCTCTATTGCGCGATTCGCGACTACACCCCTTACATGGCCACGATCTCGCTGGGCGTATGCGCCTACAAGCTCGTCGATGGCGTCGCCGACGTATACGAGGGCCGGCTTCAGCAGGCCGACAAGCTCTATCTGGCGGGCATCTCGCAGACGCTGCGCTCGGCAGCCGTGTGCGCCGCGTTCGCGCTCATCCTGCTGATCGGCAGAAACCTCGCTGCAGCGGCGATCGCGATGGCCGTGGTGGCCGTAGCGTCACTCGTGCTCGTGACGCTGCCGCTCGCGCTGCTCGAGACCGAGAAGTCGCGCAGTCCCAGGGCAGATGAGGTCATCTCCCTGTTCCACCAGTGCTTCCCGCTGTTCGCGGCCCTGTTCTTGTTCAACCTCACCGAGAGCGCGCCGAAATTCGTCATGGAGGGCGCGATGTCCTACGACAACCAGCTGTTCTTCAATGCGTTGTATTTCCCCGCACAGGGGATCCTTCTCGAGATCGGCTTCGTCTACAAACCGCAGCTTCTGCGCTTGGCGAGCATCTGGGCCAACCCGCGCAAGCGCATGCGGTTCGATCTCATCATACTGGCCGTCATGGGCGTCGTGCTCGCGCTGAGCGTGCTCACAGCGGTCATGATGGGCTGGATCGGCATCCCGCTCATGAGCTTTTTCTACGGAGTCGACTTCGAGAGGTTCCGCGTGCTCGCCTGGCTCATGGTTCTCGCGGGCGGCGTGACGGCGGCCATAGACTTCCTCTATGCCATCATCACCGTTTTACGGCGGCAGCGCGCGGTGATGAAGCTCTATCTGATCGCGTTCGCGGCATCGATTGGCCTATCGCTCGTGCTGGTGAACCTCATCGGTCTCACCGGAGCGGTTGCGAGCTATCTCGGCTCGATGACGCTTCTGCTCGTGCTGCTCATCGCGCACTACACCCGTATCAGGCGATCTATCGAACGCGAGAGAAATCCCTTTCTCTAGGAAGAGGACTCGAGCGAGAGGCGGATGCGCAACCCGGGCGACGTATCGCCTACTCGCCGTCTCTTACCGGCGCATACCAAGTCTGGCCGTCATCCAGGCGCAGCACGCCCACGCAACCGCCCGCCTCTGCCGCTGCGGCGGAGCAATCGATATCGATGCGATCGGCTACGCCTCCGGTCCTCGTCGTGTCTCCGACCGGCACGACGCATCCATGACCCTCGGAAGACGTGCCGGGGTTGCCCATGACATCGGCGTAGTCCCGAAGCGAGATCGACGGCGTGTGCCCCGCCACGACAACGGGCCCCGTCCCGTCGGTGCCGACGAACCCGGTCGGCGATCCCCAGAACTCCCCTCGGATCCATAGCAGATCCATCGGGTCCTGGCGGCTCATCATATCGCACAGCTGCTCGCGCGATGCGGCGGCCGCACCCTCGCCATGAGAGCAGTCCACGTTGGCCGAAGCGAGATAGGCGCGGGCGGCCAGCGCGTCGATGCCGGCATGCACCAAGATGAACAGCCTGTCGGCTGTCTCGACGACATCGTAGAGCGGCAGTTCGCACAACCAGTCCATGAGCCCATCCAGTTTATCGCGGTCGACCCGATCGAGCCCGGGCGCCGTCGTCCATCCTCCGTTCAGGACCCACGTGTCCGCATCGAGCTCATCTGTGCCCGCGAGGGCATCGAGCATCATGCGCTCGTGATTGCCGAGAATGGCGCGGGCACACGGAAGCGCGCGGACGAGATCGATCACGCCAACGGGATCCGGTCCGCGGTCGATCATGTCGCCGAGCACGTAGAGCGTGTCTTCAGCCGACGGCTGCGCCAGCTCGAGCGCACGATCCAGAGCACGCAGATGCCCGTGCGCGTCAGATGTCACATATGTCGCCACGTTTCCTCCACCTGTAGCGTTTTGAGACCCTCTCGACCGGACGTATCGGCTGTTCGTCTTCCGTGTGAGCGCTCGGACGAGGTGCTCGATCTGCTACCATACACCACACCGGCCCGCATATCGGGCCCCGATCGCGGGGCATTCGCGCCGCGCGGCCGCGGCTCGCCGGTATCTTGCACCCATCTTAGCAGCGAGACGGCAGGGATGACTTCGACAATGACTCGAGTGCATAATTTCTCAGGCGATCCGCCATGCTCCAGGGCCGCGTCCAAGCGCGCGGGTCGCCATCCGAGGCGATGCGCTCGGCCCCGCTTACAAGAAACCGCTCCGCGGGGGAAATGCATATGAACGTCTTTCCGTTCGCCTGCGTGCGACCTGTTCCGGATCGCGCGGCGCAGGTCGCCGCCTTGCCCTACGATGTGTTCGATCGCGCGTCGGCCAGGGATTTCGTCGCGGACAGACCGCTGTCGTTTCTGAACATCGACCGACCGGAGACGCAGTTTCCCCTCGACGAGGATATGTTCGCTCCAGCGGTCTACGCCCGGGCGGCGACGCTGTTCGCGAGCCGCATCGAGGAGGGGGTCCTCATCCGGGATCGGAGGCGATGCTTCTACATATACGAGCTGCAGCAGGGGGCGCACACGCAAAGGGGCATCGTGGGTGCGTGCGCCCTCTCCGACTACGAAGGGGGCGTGATCCGGCGGCATGAGGCGACCAGGGTCGCGAAGCGCGACGACCGGGTCCGCCACATCCGCGCCCTCGGTGCGCAGACCGGGCCCGCTCTTCTCGCCTATCACGATGAGACCGTGCTCGATGCCATCATCGATGCCGCCACCGCTGCCGGTCCCCTCTATCGGTTCGAGGACGAGCAGGGCACCAGACAGGCCGTATGGCGGATCGATCGGCCCGAGGCGATCGAAGCCGTCCGCGCGATGTTCGAGCGCGTGCCGCGCGCCTACATCGCCGACGGACACCACCGCCTCGCCGCGGCGGCGCGCGTCGGCGGCGCGCTGCGGAAGGCGGCCGCTGCTTCGGGAGGGCTCACCGGCACCGAGCCGTTCAACTTCATCCTGTCGGTGCTCGTGCCGGCCAGCCAGCTCAAGATCCTGCCGTACAACCGCATAGTCTCCGATCTGGGCGATATGGACGCGACCGAGCTGCTGGAATCCGTGCGAGCAGCGGGCTTCGAGGTCGAGAGCGCCGAGGAGCCGGTCGAGCCGAGAGCGGCCGGCATCATGGGTATGACTCTGAGGGGCCGGTGGTGGCGTCTCACCGCCACCGAGCGCCTCGCTTCTGAGATCGGTCGGGCCGACGCCGTCGGCGCGCTGGACGTCTCGGTGCTGCAGGAGCGCATCCTGGGGCCGCTTCTCGGCATCGACGATCCTCGTCGTGACGGGCGCATCCGCTTCGCTGGCGGCGAGGCGGGCTGCGCGGCGGCGCTCGAGCGCCTCACCGGACGAGACGGCGTCGCGTTCAGCGTTCACGCGACCGCCATCGAGCAGCTGTTCGCCGTCGCCGACGCGGGCCTGCTCATGCCGCCGAAGTCCACGTGGTTCGAACCGAAGCTCAGAAGCGGCCTGTTCGCGTACGAGATCCGCTGAGGCGGCGTCACACCATCGAGATAGGAGCGTCCATGAACGACTTCACGTTTTACTCCCCCACCAGGTTCGTGTTCGGTCGCGGCGCTGTCGATCGCGTCGGGCGCGAGCTGGCGGCAGATGGACGCCGTCGAGCGCTCATCGTCTACGGACGCGGATCCGTCGCGCGCACAGGAACCCTCCAACGCGTCCGCAGCTCTCTCGCCGCCGCCGGCATCGAGGCCGCCGAGCTCGGGGGCGTGCGCCCCAACCCCGAGATCGGCTCGGTGCGACAGGGGGTCCGGATCGCCCGCGAGATGCGATCCGACATCATCTTGGCACTCGGCGGCGGCTCGGCGATCGACGCGGCCAAGGCGATCGCGCTGGCGACGCCCTATGAGGGGGACGCATGGGACTTCTTCGCCAAGCGCGCTCAGCCCGCGGCGCCCCTGCCGGTGGCCGTCGTGCTCACTATTCCGGCATCGGGTTCCGAGGCGTCCAACTCAAGTGTCGTGAGCAATGACGCGGAGCATCTCAAATCCGGCATCAACACCGACCTGATCCGCCCGGTCTGCGCGATCATGGATCCCGAGCTGACGTTCACCCTGCCGCCCTACCAGACCGCAGCCGGGGTCTGCGATATGATCTGCCATGTCATGGAGCGTTTCTTTTCCGGCGAGCCGGCCGTGACAGTTACCGATGGCATCGGTTGCAGCCTCATTCGGTCTGCGATTCAGATGGGACCGCGCGTTATGGCGGATCCGCTCGACTACGATGCGCGCGCGAACCTCATGTGGATCTCCACGCTCGCCCACAACGGGCTCGCGGGGCTGGGAATGGGCGTCGCGGGGAAGCGCGACGGCGACTGGAGCGCCCATGCGCTGGAGCACGAGCTCTCAGCGCTCGACACCTCCATCACGCATGGTGCCGGACTCGCCGTCATCTTTCCGGCATGGATGCGCCACGTGTGGTCCGCGCACCCGGAGCGCTTCCTCACCTTCGGGAAGGAGATCTTCGACATAGAGCCCGTCGAGGAGAACCCCCTGGCCGCAAAGGATGCCATCGAGTGCTCCATCGATGAGCTGCAGAACTTCTTCGTCAGCCTCGGAATGCCGCGAACACTGGCGGAGCTTGGCCTTGTTGAGGATGACATCGAGTTGCTCCTGCCCGGGCTTCTCGCGAACCGCGGGGAGCGCTTCGGAACGTTCATGTCGCTCACACTCGACGATGCGCGCTCGATCTACCTGAGCGCGCTCAGGTAGCCAGTCCGCGCAGCAGTCTGATCTCGGCTGCGTAGCCGTCCAGCTCGTTGGGAGTCTCCAAGATGAGGGGCAGCCCCGAGAGAGCGGGATGCCTCACGATGCGTCCGAAGACGTCCAAACCTCCACCGAGTTCCTCGCAGCCGAGATAGCCCTCGCCGATGCGCGCGTGGCGATCTCTTCGCGAGCCCCGAGGACTCTTGGAGTCATTGACATGGACCGCGCGGAGACGCGCCAAACCGATCACGGTATCGAAGCGCTCGAGTACCCCGTCCAGGTCGTCGATGATGTCATAGCCCGCATCGGATACGTGGCAGGTATCGAAGCAGACACCGATTCGCTCACTGAGCTCGGGCCGTCGTTCGAGCACCCCTTCGATGATGGCGGCGAGCTCCTCGAAGGTGCCGCCGATCTCGGTGCCCTTGCCGGTCATGGTCTCCAGCAGCACGGTCGTGCGCTGCTCGGGAGCCATCGCCGCCGCGAGAGCGGTGATGATCAGCTCGATGCCGCGCCCCGCGCCCGCCCCGACGTGGGAGCCGGGATGCAGGTTGTAGAAGCCGCCCGGGAGCATCTCCAGGCGCGCGAGATCCTCTCGAAGGCATGTGAGCGCGAACTCGCGCGTGGAGGCCTTGTTCGAAGCGGGATTGCAGACGTAAGGGGCATGAGCGACGAGAGCGCCGAACTCGTTCGCGCGAAGCACCTCTCCAAGACCGGCGACGTCGACGCGATCCACAGGCCGCGCACGAGAGCCGCGCGGGTTGCGGGTGAAGAATGCGAACGTGTTCGCGCCGATCCCGAGCGCAGTCTCGCCCATGGCGGTGTAGCCCTTCGCCATCGAAAGATGGCATCCAATCGTAAGCATGGCGTGATCCTCTCGTCGGCCCCCGAGTTTCCCAGCTCGGCTCATCGCGGCGCCGCGTGCAGAGCTCGAGATGCCGCTCGGCGGCTATGATCCAGTTTAGCGCACCGGGCGGCGGGTATCATAGCGTGGTCATCGCGCGGGCCGTCGCATCTGCCGGGCGCGCCTCATGCTCTTATCACCGTTCCTCGAAAGGGATATGCCATGGGAGACATCAAAAGAATCGTCGCCATCGTCGGCTCGCTCCGACAAGGATCGTTCAACCGCACGCTCGCGCGCTATGCCGCCTGGTCTCAGAAGAAACGTGCCGATATCTCGATTCTTGAGATCGACGACGTGCCCTTCATGAACCAGGATATCGAGTTCCCCGCTCCGGAGGCCGTCACCCGCATCCGAGACGCAGTTACGCGGGCGCAGGGTGTGTGGTTTTTCACCCCCGAATACAACTCGAGCTTTCCTGCGCCCACCAAAAATGTCGTAGACTGGCTCTCTCGCCCGGTCGTGGCCGGAGACTACTCCACACCGCGACCGCTCACCCAAAAGCCTGTCGCCATCTCCGGCGTGGGCGGCAAGCGCAGGACCGCCAGCGTGCGAAAAAGTCTCTTCGATCTGCTCTCTCTGATCGGTGCGACCGTCATCGGCGCTGACGGTGAGGGATTCACGGTGCCCGGGCAGACCTGGCAGACGGGCCGATATGACATACCCGCCGAAGATCGAGCACGTCTGGACAGGCAGGGCGAGGAGTTCATCGCCGCGCTGTAGACGACCGGGGCACCGCGGAGCTCGCAGCTCGGTGAAAATGACATCCTCGACGTCAAGCATCCTTTCGGTCCTGGCGGCGATACGCGCGCATCATGGTTCCCGAAAGCGAGCACGTCGGGAAGGGCCTCATGAAAGCCACGGGTACGATCCACTGGGGAAAATGCAATCACAGCTGTCCTCTATATCCCTTGAGCCATATAGGTATATTCTGGGGTCAGTCGAAGCTGAGAGGAAGAACCATGAAGCGCGAATCGTTCGATGTGGGCGGAATGACGTGCGCTGCCTGCCAGACGCACGTGGAGAGCGCCGTGCGCCGGCTCAAGGGCGTGAAAGACGTCACGGTCAACCTGCTATCAGCCTCCATGAGCGTGGAGTTCGACGAGTCCGCCCTGACGCGAGACGAGATCTGCGACGCCGTGGAGCGCGCGGGCTACTCCGCCATGTCCAGAGACGAGGGCGGAAGCGATGGCGCGGCGAGCGATGGCGCGGCGGATCTCGTCGGAACATCGGGTCGCGGCCTCGCGCGGCGCGCATCACCGACCAGAAAGCTCGAGGCGCAGGCGCGCGCCATGAGGACGCAGCTCATCGTATCTGTCGTTTTCTTCGTCCCTCTCATCTACATAGGCATGGGCCCTATGATCGGTCTGCCCATGCCGTCGTCTCTGGCCGGCAGCAGCCATGCGATGACGCTTGCGCTGTGCGAGCTCGTGCTGTGCGTCCCGATCATCTACGCGAACGGAGCCTATTTCAAAAACGGATTCAGGTCGCTGATCCACGGTGCGCCCACGATGGACGCGCTCATCGCGATCGGGGCCGCAGCGAGCGTCGGGTGGTCGATCGTGACGATGCTGCTCATGGCGAGCGCGCTCGGAGACGGTGACGCGCACATGGCTCACACGCTCGCGATGGGGGGCCTGTACCTCGAGAGCGCCGGTGCCATTCTCACCTTCGTGACCATCGGGAAGTACCTTGAGGCGAGAAGCAAGTCCAGATGCGGCGACGCGATCGAACGGCTCTGCGATCTCGCACCGAAAACGGCGACGGTGGTTGAGGAGGACGGCACCGAATCAACCGTCGCGGTCGAGCGGATCCGACTCGGCCAGACGCTTCTGGTCAGGCCGGGTGAATCCATTCCGGTGGACGGCATCGTGATCGAGGGCGCCTCATCCGTTGACGAGAGCGCGTTGAGCGGCGAGGCAATCCCGGTTGAGAAGACCTCGGGTGACACGGTGAGCGCCGCGACGGTGAACGGCACGGGATCGTTCACGATGAGAGCGACGCGCATCGGAGCGGATACGACCCTGGCCGGTATCATACGACTTGTTGAGAACGCCAGCGCGACCAAGCCCGCGATCGCGCGACTGGCTGATCGGGTCGCCGCCGTGTTCGTCCCGGCGGTTCTCATCATCGCAGCGATCACGTTCGCATGCTGGATGCTCGCCGGCGGCGGGGCCGGCGCCGCGCTCACCGCCGCCGTCTCCGTGGTCTCAATCAGCTGCCCGTGCGCGCTCGGGCTGGCCACACCGGTCGCGATCATGGTCGGCACGGGCAGAGGCGCAGAGATGGGGATCCTCGTCAAAGACGCAGCTGCGCTCGAGGCGCTTCGCTGCGTCGAGACCGTCGTATTCGACAAGACCGGCACGCTCACCTGCGGCCGTCCGGTGGTATCCGATATCATCCCCGCAGTCGGGGAGGACGGAAACCCTGTTATGAGCCAGCGAGCTCTCATGAAGCTCGCTTGCTCTCTCGAGAGTCGAAGCGAGCATCCGCTTGCCTCGGCCATCATGGCGCGCTCCGAGGAGATGGGAATCGTCGCCAGGCCAGTCGATAATCTCGAGGCGATGCCGGGTCTCGGGATACGCGCACGCGAGGGCGCAAACGAGATCGCGGCTGGCAATGAGAGGCTCATGGCCCGGCTCGGTATCGCCGTGGCGCAAAAGCGACTCGACGCCCTCGCTCATGAGGGCAAAACGGCGCTGCTCTTCGCCAGGGGCGGCCGCCTCGCCGGCACGATCGCGGTCACCGATGTGCTGAGGCCGACGAGCGCGCTCGCCGTTCAGGCTCTATCCGCACTCGGTGTCCGAACGATCATGCTCACCGGAGACAGCCTGGCCACCGCCACCGCTGTCGCGTCGCGCGCGGGGATCTCCGAGATCGTCGCAGACGTGATGCCGGCGGACAAGGAGAGACGCGTCCGCGAGCTGCAGCAGACAGGCCACGCTGTCGCGATGGTCGGCGACGGGATCAACGACTCGCCCGCGCTCGCCCGCGCCGATGTCGGCATCGCCATCGGCGCGGGCGCCGACATCGCGAAGGAGGGCGCCGACGTCGTGCTCATGCGCAGCGATCCTCTGGACGTGGCCCGCGCGATCGAGTTGTCGCGTGGCGTCATCCGAAACATCAGGCAGGATCTGTTCTGGGCGCTCGTCTACAATGTCTGCGGCATACCGCTCGCAGCCGGCGTGCTCTACCCGATTCTCGGATGGCAGCTCTCACCGATGTTCGCTGCGGCGGCGATGAGCCTATCGAGCCTCAGCGTCGTGGCCAACGCGCTTCGTCTGCGCGGACTCAGACTCGGGATCGTCGAGGGCGTCGAGGGACGCGCCGCGCACCCCGATACCTCAGGAGCCGACCTTGCCGAGCGGCACCGCAGCGAGCAGGCGGCGGCAGACCCTGGGCGAAGCATATCTGACAGCAGATCAGAGCGCGATGTGCACGCGTGAGGATCGCATCGAGGGGCGCGCGGTCGCGCACCCGGATAGGAGGGGACGAGAACCAATGCGCTACATGATCAAGACGGAGAATATGAGCTGCGGCCACTGCGAGGCCGCCGTGGAGGCGGCGCTCATGAGAGTTGCCGGTGTGAGCGATGCGGAGGCTGACAGCGTCTCGAACATCGTCGAGGTCGACTGCGAGCGCGCGATCGCCGCCGACGAACTGAAAGCGGCTATCGAGAGCGCCGGCGACTACCGGATGATCTCGGTCCGTCCGGTGACGCGCTCATGAAGGCGGACCGTCTCTGCTAAGCTGGTTGGGTCGGATCCGCACAGCCCATCCGAACCGGCCGGCTGTGAAAGGACCATGAGAGCATCGCTTCGTGAGAGGGTGTATCATGCAGGACTTCATGAAGGGCCGCTATGGAATGGATGATCTGTCCTGTGCACTCGGTGTGGCGGGTATCTTCCTGACAGCGGTGACGTCTATCTTCGCTTGGCGTGTCACCTCGCTCGCGGCTCTGGTGCTCGTGCTTGTCGCGCTCATGCGCTCGATGTCTCGAGATCTCACCGGCAGGCGCGCCGAGAACGAGGCCTTTCGGGCGCTTCTTGCTAGAATTCCCGGCATTCGCGGCAACACGGCCCGCTCCGCCGATCGGGGCACCGGATCGGCGGGCTCATCGAGAACGTCCGGTGACAGACGGCGGGGCAATTTCGATCGAGCCAAGCGCACCGCTGGCAAGATGTGGGTGAATCGCAAGACCACGAAGTACTTTCGGTGCAAGACATGCGGCGCCATGATGTCAGTGCCCCGTGGCAAGGGCAGGATTCGCGTGACCTGCCCGCGCTGCCGCACCACGGTAGAAAAGAAGTCATGAGCACACGGAAGGCTGGAGAAGATCGCCCCAGCCTTTTCATCAATGCGACCGTACTCGACGGAACCGAGCACATGCACGCGCGGCCCGGCACCGACGTCGCCGTGGCCGATGGCATCATCTGCGAAGTCGGCCCTTCGGGAGCGCTGCGCGCGCCACCCGGATGTCGCGTCATAGACCTCGAGGGCGCGTTCTTGCTGCCGGGGCTCATCAACATGCACGTGCATCTCTGCGGTTCGGGAAAGCCGGTAAGCGCGAGGCGAGCGGGACGGCTCATGCGACGAATCGATAATCCGATCGGTCGCGCAGTTCTGCGTCGCGTCATGCGCTCGAACGCTCAGACGCAGCTCGCAAGTGGCACGACGACACTGCGCGGTGCCGGCGACCCGCTGATGGCCGATATCGCCGTGCGCGACGACATCCGATCCGGCCGTCACATGGGCCCGCGCATCATGGCGGCGGGAATCGGCATCACAGCTCCGGGCGGACACGGCGCCGGCCTGTTCGCACGGGAGGCGCGAACACAAGAGCAAGCCGCTTCGCTCGTACGCGAGCTGTTCGCTTGTGGAACCGACGTCATCAAACTCTTTGTGACAGGCGGTGTTTTCGATGCGGCAAGGGTCGGCGAGCCGGGCATGGTGCGCATGGCACCCGATGTCATCTCGACGGCCTGTGCAACGGCTCACAGGCTCAACCTCCCGGTCATGGCCCATATCGAGAGCACAGAAGGGATGCGCGCGGGGCTCGAAGCAGGCGTGGATACCATCGAACATGGGGCTCAGATGACACCCGACTTGATCGACATGCTCAGAAGCGGATCAGGCGCCCAGCTCGCGGGCAGATCCCCATCTGTGACCTGCACGCTCTCCCACGCCCTGCCTTCTGTCCTGCTTCCACCGGAACGATTGCAGCTCACGGAAGCGCAGCGCGTCAATGCCGACATCGTCTGTCGCGGTATCATCGCTTGCGCGCGAGCCGCCTTGGACGCGGGCATCCCGGTCGGCCTCGGAACAGATGCGAGCTGCCCGTTCGTCTCACACTATGACATGTGGCGCGAGGTCATCTACTTTTCTGATTATCTTGACGTGACACCAAGATTCGCACTGCATACGGCTACGCAGGTGAACGCTCGTCTGCTTGGCATCGACTCGCAAACCGGTACGATCGCGGCGGGCAAATCCGCCGATCTCATCGTCGTCGAGCAAAACCCGCTGGAGAACCTCAACGCGCTCAGAGATCCTCGGCTCGTCATGGCCCGTGGTCATCTGGTCAGGCGGCACCGGCTGCGGCATAGAGCGGAACTGGAGCGGATTCTCGACTCCATCATGACGGCTCCGAATGGCGAACTCAAGGGCGGCGGCAACCAAGAGCCCCGATAGCGCTGCGCCGGCATCCCGAAAACGGGGATGCCGGCGCAGCGGTGAGGTCCGATGATTGCGCTGTCTACTCGTCCACGCGATCAAACTGATCGGGCCCGACGCCGCAGACGGGGCAAACGAAATCCTCAGGCAGCTCGGGAGTATCGACCTCGACCTCGTAGCCGCAAACCTGACATACGAACTTGTAGGTCTTTTTCTCGCTCATGGAAACCGTCCTCTCATCGGAGTGCAACATTGCACTCAAAGTATATCCAGATGCGTACTCGAGCACGTCTTGAAAATAAAACAAGGTGAAAGAACAAGGCGGCATCATGATGACCGGAAACGTCTATGCGCTGTCATCGAGCAGAGGCAGCGGGTACGCGAAAGCCAGCTGGTCAAGCCTTATAGGAAGCCGCTTTGGGAGGTGTCTTGCCCTTGAGCGTACCGTGATAGTAGGCATAGGTCAGCGGGGGCGCGTCCGAGAGTCGAGCGCACTCCACGATCTCGCCCATGAAGATGCGATGGGTCCCGGCGTCCAGTGTCTCGAGAAGGTGACACGCCATCATCGCGCAGGCGTGATCGGTCACGTACGGGCTTCCCACAGCTGAAGTGGCGACGTTGAAGTTCGCGAACTTGTCATAATCGGCGCTGGTGCGAAATCCGAAATTGCCGATATATTTCATGTCCGCGGTCATATCGACAGCGGTGACCGTGAAGGCTCCGGCCCGCGCGATCACATTCGCAGTGAAGTTGTCCTTGTGCACCGACACGATCAGGCGCGGCGGCTCCGCCGTAACCTGCGTCGCGGTGTTGACAAGGCATGCCGAGCGCACCCCATCCGCTTCCGCCGAGACAACATACAACCCGTAGGTCATCGAGAACATCGCCGTGAGATCCATCTCGTCTTCCTCCCTCTGCCGGCATGCGCCAGCGCTCGATTGCGTCTGAACCGATCCGAGCCCCCCCTGTGATCACCTGCCCCTTCCGCGCTCCTTGAGCGCGCGATCGATATCGCGTTGCATATCGCGCTTGGCGACATCGTCGCGCTTGTCATAGAGCTTTTTGCCTCGTCCGAGTCCGACCGTGAGCTTGACTCGCCCGTTTCTATCGAAATACAGCTCAAGCGGAACGAGCGCGTAGCCGCGCGCGCGCAGTTTCTTGTCGAGATAGTCGATCTGACGACGATGCAACAGCAGCTTCCGGCGGCGATCGGGGTCGCGATTGAAGATCGATCCATTCGAGTAAGGATGGATGTGCAACCCGACAAGCCAGCACTCGCCGCCGCGAACGAGCGCGAAGGTGTCGGATAGCTGTGCGGCCCTCTCACGCAGGCTGCGCACCTCGGTGCCGCTGAGCACCAGCCCGCACTCAAAGGTCTCCTCGATGGCATATTCATAGCGTGCAGCGCGGTTTCTCGCGATAAGCTTCTTATCCCCTGGAACCGACATGGCCCTCACCTCCGGCTCCGGCAGCTCCTTCCGCCTTCTGGGCGGACCCGTCCCGAGAGGCGTTCCCATCACGATCTGAGCTGATGTGATCACTGGAATCCGACGCGGTTGCGCGGCTCTGTCGTGCGAGCTCGGCATCGGAATCGCGAATGAGGCCGATGAGAGCCTTGGCGGCAGATTCCCCGACGAGATCGCGGGCACGAATGGTGAGCCGCGTCGCTTCGTTCGCGTCCCCGGCATCCGCTGAATCTGCTGCGCACATGAGCAAACATATCGCGATCTCAGCGTTCGCTCCGGTTGGGACCCCCTCCGCCTCGAGGGCGGCCATCACGATCTCGTCGGCCATATCGCCAGCTTCTGGGTGTCTCTGTTCGATAGCGGCCATCAAACGGATGGTTCGCTGCTCCTCAGCCGAGAAGCCGCTTGCCAGCCGAGCGCACGCGACAGCGGCCTCGATCTTGCCATCCTCGAAAAAGAGGCGACCCAGATTCGAGTAGGCGCGAGCCAGGGAACCCGGATCTGAGGCGCGCTCCAAAACCGAGTAGCTGAGCTGCGCCCATTGGCGCCGCTCACCGGAGATCCGGTGGATCTCGGCAAGATCCAGCCGATAGCTCGCTTTCATGGGATCCCATCTGATCGCCTGCATGAGTGCATCGCGGGCTCGCTGCCAGTCCTCGCGACGAATGAAAATGAACGCGAGATCAGCGTAGACGCGATCGATCGGGGCGTCCATCTGGACGAGCTGTCGCGGATCCTGCTCGACGCGCCGATATGCGAGTCGTTCGAACGCGCTCTCGAAGCTGAAATACTGTATATGGTCATCAGGGTGCAGATCGGTTTCGGCAAAATCCTCGATGGCGATGCGCATGGGGCATAGCAGCTGCTCGGCGCGGTCGAGTTCACCTTGAGCCAAGAAGGCCTCAGCGTGCTCGACTTCATCTCGTTTGATAGGCGCTTCCATATGTCCTCCTCTAACCGATCAATGCATCAGTGTAGCGCACGCGGACCGAAGATGATCCTGAAATCGATATACCCTCCGAGCTCATCGTCTCCCGGAGACGAAGAGGGCCACGTTACGTGGCCCTCATGCGCGCTGATGCGCTGTATATACCCCTTGAACGCCAGATCGGCGACGCAGCTACACCTTGAGATAGCGTCTCATGGCGATGACGGATCCGAAGAAGCCGATCAAAAGGCCAAAGAAGATAAGCGCCGCATACGTCAGCAGATACAGATGGAGTGGCAGCATGAGCTGCATCCAAGATATGGCTCCCTGAATCCGCGGGATGAACATGTTCCGGATCATCTCGAGCACGCCTATCGCCAGCAGAGCGCCGATAACAGCCTGAATGATGCCCTCGGTTATGAACGGTCCACGTATGAAACCGTTCGAGGCGCCAACGAGACGCATGATCGCGATCTCGCGGCGACGCGCTGTGATGGAAAGTCGAATCGTGTTGTTGATGAACACGAGCGCGATAAACGTCAGCAGTGCGACGAGAACGATCGCAGCCAAGCGCATGTAACCGGTGACCGTGAAAAGCCGGTCGACCTCCTTTTGCCCGTACAGCACACTCGAGGCGACATCGTCCTTGTCAACGATCTTCTTGAAATCGGGATCGGACTTGATCTTGCTGGCGGTTCCCTCGACCTGAGACGGATCATCCATCTTGATCACAAAGGAGCGCGGCAGCGGGTTCTCGCCGTCCAGCGCGCTCATGGTCGCCTCAGCGCTGTTGGACATGCCGGTGTAGTCCTTGCGGGCATCCTCCTTTGTCTTGAAGCTGACGTCACTGACGTTCTCCCAGCTCTCAAGCTTGTTCTGAAAGGATTTGATCGCATCATCTGAAGCATCATCGGAGATGAATGCGTTGATCGTGACCTGTTGCTCGACGTTGCCGATCGCGGAGTTCACGATACCGGAACCCACGACGAACAGGCCGATGATAAACAGCGAGAGGAAGATCGTGATGATCGCACCGAGCGCTGTCGTCCAGTTGCGCACGAAATGATGCATCGCCTCACGCAGCGAATAGCCTAGGTTAGACAGTGCCATAGTTGCCGTAACCACCTCTCTCCTGGTCGCGGATGACGTGTCCGCTTTCTAGTGCGATGACGCGCCGATGCATGGAGTCGACCATCTCGCGATCATGCGTGGCGACAAGAACAGTGGTGCCCGTGCGGTTGATCCGCTCGAGAAGCTTCATGATTCCCAGCGAGATCGCCGGGTCGAGATTGCCCGTCGGCTCATCGCATATGAGCAGCGGCGGGCGATTGACCATCGCGCGAGCGACCGACAGGCGCTGCTGCTCTCCGCCGGAAAGCTGATCGGGCATGGAGTTCATCTGATCTCCGAGGCCAACGAGCCTGAGCACCTCGGGCACCTGCGCGCGAACGACGCCGCGCGGTTTGCCGATGCACTCCAAGGCGAAAGCCACATTCTCATAGGCCGTCTTGCCCGGTAGCAGTTTGAAGTCTTGAAACACCGCACCTATCTGGCGTCGAAACAGCGGAATCTTTCGGTTCCTGATGCGCATGAGATCCTGCCCGGCGATGAGCACGCGGCCATTGGTCGGTTTGACCTCGCGCAGCATGGTGCGCAGCAGGGTCGTCTTGCCCGAGCCGGAATGCCCGACCAGAAAGACGAACTCACCCGGAAAGATCTCAAGATCGACATTTTCAAGCGCGGGCTTGTTCGGCTGAGCCGGATACACCTTGGTGACGTTCTCCATCAGGATGACGGGCTGCAGGCCGGCATCGCGAGCCATCTTCTTGCGTGACTCGCCGACCGGCGCAAACACCGAGGTGAAGCCCGGATTCTTGAGCGCGTCATTCAAATCGGTGACCTGACGCCGCTCATCGGCATCAAGCGGTACCTCCGGAACGTTCAATATCGCCGGATCAACCGGCGTCAGAGAACCCGACGGGTGCTTCGATGCCCCGCCGAACGCGCGATCTTTCTTCGCGCGCTTCTCTTCCTTATGTTTTCGAAAGTGGTCCCCCACTGGAACTCCTTCGCGTCGTGCTTACAATCTACAAGCGCACATATTTTAACAGGGGCGATGTTGACACACATAAGCGGCACAGAACAACCTCGCAGCGTTCAAACGTATGAGCTCGAGTTCTCGCGCGCGTCGGAGCGCTTGTGGCGACGCTAGCGATCAAGCAGCTGGTGAGCGCGGTCAACGATGCCTGCAGCGTCCAGTCCGAAGTGGGCGAGCAACTCGGTGGCGTCCCCGGATTGTCCGAATGTCGTCATGCCGACGCGACTCACGACAACGGGATGCTCTTGGGAGAGAAGCTCGCTCACGGCGGAACCCATGCCGCCGTAGATGCTGTGCTCCTCGACCGTGAGCACGCGCCCGCACTTGGCTGCCGAGGCAAGCACGGTCTTCTCATCCAAAGGCTTCACGCTCATGATATCGACGACCTCGGCCGAGATGCCCTCGCTTTCCAGGACCTCGGCTGCCCCGAGCGCCTGCGCGACCTCGACGCCGCAGGCCATGATCGAGAGATCTCCTCCCTCGCGCAGTACGCGCGCGCACGACTCCGTGCACGCGAAACCCTCTTCGTAGATCTCGGGCAGCGGCTCGCGACCGAGTCGAATGTAAAACGGTCCCGGCGTCTCGGCAGCCAAGCGGATCGCGGCCGCAGCGCTTGCAAAGTCGGCTGGCACGAGTACGCGCATTCCGGGAAGAGCGCGCATGAGCGCGATATCCTCGAGCATCTGATGGGTGGCGCCGTCCGCCCCGACGGTGATGCCGGCATGCGTCGGACACACCTTCACGTTCAGGCCCGAGTCGCACACCGTGTTTCTGATCTGCTCATAGCAGCGACCCGCACCGAACACCGCAAAGGAGCCGGTGAACACCGTGCGGCCGGTCAGCGACAGCCCGGCGGCGACGCCTATCATATTCTGCTCGGCGATGCCGACGTCCACCAGACGATCGGGATATGCGGCTCCGAGCTTCGCCGTCGTGGTCGAACCCGCCAGATCGGCGTCCACCGCCATGATGTCGAGACCCTCATCAACCAGTTTGACCAGGGTCGCGCCGAATGCCGCACGTGTTGCCTTCGCCATAGCCCTTACGCCTCCTTCGCAGCACAGGCGAGCTGCTCGCCCGCCGCGTCTATCTCAGCCAGCGCACGGGCGGCCTGCTCGGCCGACGGAGCGCTTCCATGCCAAGATGCCTGATCCTCCATGAACGAGACGCCCTTGCCCTTGACGGTTCTGCACACGATGGCCACCGGAGCGCCCTCGTGATCGACGGCGTCATTCAACGCGACGCGCACGGCCGCGATGTCGTGGCCGTCGCAGGAGATGACATGCCAGCCGAATGCGCGGAACTTCTCATCGATCGGCTCAACGGCGCACACATCGCACACATGACCGTCGATCTGAAGATTGTTGCTGTCGACGATGGCGACGAGGTTGTCGAGTCGGCGGTGCGCAGCGAACATCGCCGCCTCCCAGTTCTCACCCTCTTGAAGCTCGCCATCTCCGAGAAGGACGAACATCCGCTGGGGCGCAGAGCCGTCGCGCGCGGCATCCAGACGCATTCCCAGCGCCACGCCCGAGGAGATGGAAAGGCCCTGACCGAGCGACCCGGTGCAGACCTCGACACCGGGACAGCAGTGAGCATCCGGATGACCCTGGAGTCTTGATCCGAGCTTGCGCAAGGATACGAGCTCCTTTTTGGGCAGGTAGCCCGCCTGCGCGAGCACAGCGTAGAGCACCGGTGCCGCATGTCCTTTGGAAAGTATGAATCGATCGCGATCGGGATTGCGCGGATCTGCCGGGTCATAGCCCATCACGCCTGAGAAGAACAGGGTCGCCATGATATCGGCGGCCGACAGCGAACCGCCGGGGTGACCGGTTCCAGATGCTGCGATCATCTCGATGATGTCATGGCGCATGCGGTTGGCGATGAGGGCGATCTCATCGTCGGTTCGTATGTGGGCGACTCTGAGCGATTCTGTTGCCATATCCGTCCCTTCCCGCGTTGGAACACAGTATTCTCATGATACCAGACGCCGCGAGCCCGATCGGAGCAAAACGGGAACCATCGAAGAGAGATATCGTAGCGCTCGATCGGCGTGAGATATAATGCTGAGGTACGAGCACGATGTTGCCACGGCGCTTCCGAGTGCTGAAAGCGATTGTAAGGGGACTGCGCATGAAGAGTTATAAAAGGATAGGAAGAGCCGTACTCATCCTCTTCTGCTGGGCTTACTCATGCATCGGCGCGCCGCTGGCGGGCTCCTCTGTGATGGAGCGAGTCCTCGCGACGGACGGGTGGACGACAGTCCCGGGTTACCCCGACTCGCCAGCCGTGCTCGCCGCAATCCTTACGGGTTCGCTCATATCCTGCATCCTGCTCGTCATGCTCGTCATCCGGCTTCCCGCTACGATCGAGAGCGCATCGTGCATGGGCATCACGATACTCACCGCCGGGCTCATGTTCATATTCGGCTTTGCCGGTCATCCGCTTGGCGTCATCAGCGCGGCACCGATCTTGATCGCTCTGATCGTCTTGCAGGTGCGCAGAGCCTCACGATCGCGCTTGGACGCCTTTCGCTGAAAGAGGAAGCGGTGCGAAAGTATTGCCCGCGCGATCTGCAGACCGAGATCTGCCGGGATTCGACCGGTCCCGCGCGCTCAGGCGCCGATTTCGCCGAAACCCTTGAATCCCTCGCCGATCGCTTCGTTGACATCGCTGATGACCATGATCGCGTCCGGATCGTGCTCCTGAACGATCGTCTTCAGAATGCTGACCTCGCGCTTGCCCAAGATCACAAAGAGCATCGGACGCGACTCGCCGCTCCAGATGCCGCGCGCGGAGATCTCGGTGACGCCTCGATCCATACCGGTCAATACATCACGGGCGATCTCATCGGAGCGCTTGGATATGATAAAGGCCGCGCGCTGACGGTTGCCGCCGTCAACGACCATGTCAACGACATAGCCCATGAGCACCATGGAGAGCGCGGCGTACAGAGCATTTGAAACCGAGAACACCGGGGCGGAGGCAGCGCACACCGCGACATCGATCGCCATCACCGTCGAGCCGACCGGCAGCGAGGTCTTCCGTGAGATGATCTGCGCGATCGTGTCCGATCCACCCGTGTTCACGCCGCAGCGGAACACCAAGCCGTAGCCTATGCCGGATATGATACCCCCCCACAGCGCAGGGAGCATGAGTTCCCCGTGCTCCAACGGCACCACGAACGGGGCGAATAGATCGGTGAAGAAGCCGAAGAGGAAAAATCCGGTGATGGTCCGGATAGCATAGCGCAGTCCTCCTGCTCGGACTACGAATAGCAGCAGCAGGGCATTGATGATGATGGTCTGCATGCCGACCGGAAGACTGAAGCCCGCTCGAGCGGCCAGCTCAGCCAGAATCGTTGCCAGACCGGTCAGCCCTCCTGCGGCCAGGCCGTTGGGAATCATGAACGTATCGACCGCGACGGCGGAGATCGCGCAGCCGAATGCGACCAACGGAAGATCATGCACGAACTGCGATCTGATGATCGATTTCACATCGATGCGACGCGGCATGGCGATCTAGACCTGAGACGTATCGGGCACGGTGTTGCCCGTCGCCCAACGATGGTATCCGATGATGAACGGATCCAAGTCGCCATCCTCGAGCACCGAGGCGACGTTTCCCGTCTCGACTCCGCTGCGAAGATCCTTCACCATCTGATAGGGATACAAAACATAGCTCCTGATCTGGTTGCCGAAGCCGATGGTATGCTTCGGGCCGCGGATCTCATCGAGCGCCTCCTCGCGCTTCTCAAGCTCCAGTTCAAACAGGCGCGACTTCAGGATCTGCATGCAGGCGGCCTTGTTCTGTATCTGACTGCGCTCGTTTTGGCAGGTGACGACGATGCCGGTGGGCAGGTGGGTGACTCGGACAGCGGAATCCGTCGTATTGACCCCCTGTCCGCCGGGACCGGACGCATGGTAAACGTCCACGCGGATATCCGTGGGATCGATTTCGACATCGATATCATCAGGCAGCACCGGAATCACCTCGACGCCGGCGAACGTCGTCTGACGGCGCTTCTTGTCGTCTGTGGGTGAAATCCGAACGAGCCTGTGCACGCCCGCCTCGGCGCGGAGCATGCCGAAGGCGTCCTTGCCTTCGACAGTGAACGTGGCGCGATCGATGCCGATGACGTCGGCGGGCGGGCAGTCGTTCACCGTGACCTTCCAGCCGCGCCGCTCGCAGTACTTCATGTACATCTTGAACAGCATGAACGTCCAGTCTTGGGCTTCAAGGCCACCTTGACCGGGCTTGATGGTGATGATCGCGCTGCCATGATCGAACTCGCCGGTGAACCATGAGGAGAGTTCCATCTGATCGATCTCGCGCGTGAGCTCCGATGCGGCTGCGGTGGCCTCGGCAGCGAGCTCGTCGGCCTCATCACCGTGCTCCAGCTCGCTGGCGAGCTGGAGCGCGGCGACGGCATCCGCCAGACGCGTGCGGGCGCGCTCGACGCCGCTCACGTCGTCGCGCGCGCATGACAGCTCCTCCATGACGGCCCGTGCGCGCTCCCCATCATCCCAGAAATCGGGGCGCGCGCTGCGCTGTTCGAGCTCGACGATGCGCTCGCGCTTCTCGTCGAGGTGAAGATAGCTTTCCACCTCGCAGAGCCGCGCCGCCTGCGCGTCGAGATCATCCATGGTCACGATAGATGTCTCGTCTGTCATCAGCGGTTCCTGCCGTGACAGTTCTTGAACTTCTTGCCGGAGCCGCAGGGGCACGCCTCGTTTCTGCCCACGTCCGCGTAGGGATCGCCCGACTCTGACTTGCGATAGGTCTTGACGACGCTCTCCGCTCCACCGGGTGATCTGCCGGCGGAGTCGGCGGCGATGGCAGCCGCTTCGCGGCGCAGCGTCGAAGAACCGGAATCGCCGTCGACGTCGGCGGGTCCGGAGTAAGATGCCTCATTCAGACTCGATGCATCCTCCTCGGACGCCTCGGCGGCGACCGGAGCCTGCTTGAACTCGATGCGCAAGACGGTGCGGAGATAATCTTCATACATGGTGTCGACGAGCGTCTGGAACGCGCCGAACGCCTCGGACTTGTACTCGACGAGCGGGTCGCGCTGGCCGAGGCCGCGCAGGCCGATGCCCGCCTTGAGATAGTCCATCTCCTGAAGATAGCTCATCCAGCGGGTGTCTATGACGCGGAGCATGACCTGAGTGTTGAGCTCGCTCATCATCTCGTCACCCAGACGCTCGGTGCGATCCTCGTAGCATTTCTCCACGTACTCGAGGACCTGCTGCTTCAGATCATCGTAGGGCTCGTCTTCAAAGTGGGGGGCATCTGAATGACCGCACAGCTCGATCACCCACTTTCGCAGACCCTCCAGGTCCCGCTCCCCGTCGTGGGCCTCAGGGGAGGCGAACTCGGCCACGCCGCGCGAAACCGTATCCCGGATGACATCGGAGATGTGCTCGGCGAGGTCCTTGCCGTCCAAGATCTTGTTGCGCTCGCCATAGATGACCTGACGCTGCTTGTTCATGACATCATCGTATTCGAGCACGTTCTTGCGCATGGAGAAGTTGATGTTCTCGACCTTGCGCTGGGCGCCCTCGACGGCCTTCGAGACGATCTTGTGCTGAATGGGCACATCGTCGCCCATATCCGCCGAGATCATCATGTTCGAGAGGCGCTCCATCCGATCGCCACCGAACAGCCGCATGAGATCATCTTCGAGCGAGAGATAGAACTGGGTCTCGCCGGGATCTCCCTGACGACCCGCGCGGCCGCGCAACTGGTTGTCGATGCGGCGCGACTCATGGCGCTCGGTGCCGATGACGGTGAGCCCGCCGGCCTCGAGCACCTGCTCGCGCTCGCGCTCGCAGATCTCCTTGGCCTCGGCGAGCGCGTCGGCGCGCATCTCGGGGGTCGCCTCGTCCAGCTCGATGCCCTGCGAGAGGATCATCTCGCGTCCGAGCTCCTCGGGATTGCCGCCGAGCAGGATGTCGGTACCGCGGCCGGCCATGTTCGTCGCGATCGTGACGGCGCCGGCTCGGCCGGCCTGCGCCACGATGTGCGCCTCGCGCTCATGGAACTTGGCGTTCAGAACCTCATGGCGAATGCCGCGCTTCTCGAGCAGGCGAGAGAGCCGCTCCGAGCTCTCGATGGAGACGGTTCCGACGAGCACCGGCTGCCCCGCCTCGTGGCGATCCTCGATATCGTCGGCGACCGCGTTGAACTTCGCGTCGATGGTGCGATAGACCAGATCCTCGTGATCATCGCGGATCAGGGGGCGGTTCGAGGGAATGACTTGAACGGGCAGCTTGTAGATCTCGCGGAACTCGGCGTCTTCGGTGATGGCGGTACCCGTCATGCCGGCGAGCTTGTCGTAGAGACGGAAGTAGTTCTGCAGCGTGATGGTCGCCAGCGTCTGGTTCTCCTCGCGGACGAGCACGCCCTCTTTGGCCTCGATAGCCTGGTGCAGGCCCTCGGAGTAGCGTCGCCCCTCCATGATGCGGCCGGTGAACTCGTCGACGATCTTGACCTCGCCGTTCGTGACGACGTACTGCTTGTCGCGATGGAACATATACTGCGCCTTGAGCGCCTGCTGCAGGTGATTCACGAGCTGGCCGGACAGATCGCCGTAGATGTCCTCGATTCCCAGGCGCTTCTCGATCTTCTTGAGTCCGCGATCGGTCGCTGCGATGGTGTGCTTCGCCTCGTCCATGACGAAGTCGCCGGTCGGCTCTTTATCCTTGCTCCCGCCGGCGAGCATGTCGTAGGTCACGTCCTCGCCCTGCTCAAGTCCGCGCACGGCTCGGGCGAAGTCCTTGTAGGTGTTGGCGGACTTCGTTCCGGCTCCGGATATGATCAGCGGCGTTCGCGCCTCATCGATGAGGATGGAGTCGACCTCGTCGACGATGGCGTACGCGTGGCCGCGCTGGACGCGCTGATCGGGACGGACGACCATGTTGTCGCGCAGATAATCGAAGCCGAACTCGGAGTTGGTGCCATAGGTCACATCGGCTGCGTAGGCGGGGCGCTTCTGGTCGAGTGGCATGCCGTTTTGCAGCAGGCCGACCGTGAGACCGAGCAAGCGATAGATCGCGCCCATCCATTCCGAATCGCGCTTCGCCAAGTAGTCGTTCACCGTGACGATGTGAACTCCCTCGCCGGCGATGGCGTTCAGATAGCCGGCGAGCGTGGAGACCAGCGTCTTGCCCTCGCCGGTCTTCATCTCCGCGATCTGCCCCTCGTGCAGCGTCATCCCGCCGACGAGCTGCACGTCGAAATGGCGCATACCGAGTGCGCGCTTGGATGCCTCTCGCACCACGGCGAACGCCTCAGGGAGCATGTCATCGAGCTTCTCACCGTCCGCGAAGCGCTCGCGAAACAACTCTGTTTGATGGGTCAGCTCGGCATCATCCATCTTCTCATAGGCGTCCTCGAGATCGTTGATCTTCACGACGACCTTCGCATAGCGCTTGAGGTCCTTCTCGGAGCCGATGGAGAGGAGCTTGGAAACGAATCCCATGTGGTGTACCTTTCGTATGACGTGCATCTCGTCGACGCTTCTCGGGCTCGTCGACGCCCGCGACGACTCGAGTTGGCCCGGGCCGGGGGTCCCATGAGTGCTCAGACGGACATAACTCTAGCTCTTTGCTGGTAGGCATGCCGGCAGGATGCCGGTGAACACGGAGAAACCATGTGCGCGACCAAACGGCGTCGAACCCTATGGGGGCGGATGCATGCGAGCATGGCGACTCAGACGTCGGCGGACATCGGCGCGCGGGTCAAAGCCGATGCCTCTCTGTCGACAGGCGGCTTTGAAGGGCTCAGCGTATAGCCCAATCCAGCACGGCACCGATCCAGGGATCTTTTGAGTTATCAGAACTCGACACGGATATGCCGATGCGCCATTGTGCATGCGGGATCGATCATCAAGGCTCAAGCTATCGCAAGCAGGCGACAAATCTGATCTGCACGATCTCGCAATTGAAAAAATGAACCCCTGTTTGTCGATCTCTCCAATACTTCGACTGCTATGATAGGGCAATCATATCGGGTGCCGCGCGAGGATGCGACTCGCAGTACAGACGAGTCGCCTGAGCTGCGCGCAGGGCAATGGCGGAAGGATCGTTTATGAACACTCAGCAGGCGCTTGATTACGCGCAAGCCTGTTACATCCCCGAGCTCGTCTTCGGGGGCGGATACGAGGTCATGGAAGCCGAGCGCCTGAAGGGCGAGGAGGCGATGAAGCTGCTCATCGCCGCTTGGCACTCAGAGGAGAGGCCGCAGTTCAGCTTCGAGCTCGTCCGCGATCTCGGAGATCGCAATCGAGCGCTGTGCGACGCCATGGGCGAGAAGCGCGTGAGAGCAGCAGCAGGCGGCCTGCTCACCCGCGCACTTCCCGATGAGGACTCCTACCGAGCGATCGGCGCGCTTCAGAATCGTCAGGCGGCTGCGGTCGAGCGCGAGGTCCGCGGAGATCGCAAGGCGATCGGCGTCGCCTGGGTGCGCGAACCGGTCGGTGGCATCGTGCTCGGCATCGATATCGAGACCACCGGACGCACCCCCGAGCGCGCTCATATCGTGAACGTCGGATGGGAGTTCATGGAGCTCGCCGCCGGGGCCGAACCCTACGGAGGGGAGAGCTGCTTCTGCGGTCTGCCCGATCTCTATCGCGATGAGGGCGTTCCGCTCAGTTTCATACACCACATCACCTGGGATGACATCGAGGGCAACATGGCGTTTCGCGAGAACAAGGTCCTTCAGGCCCGTCTGCTCGAGCTCATGCGGACCTACCCCTATCTCGCTCACAATGCCGCTTTCGAAGACTCATGGTTCACGATTCAGCTCGATGGCTACGCCGAGGCGCGCCGGGCTGGAGAGATCGTGGTGGTGGACACGCGCGAGATCTGCCGCAGGCTCGACGGGGACGTGCCGGCGCTGCCGCGAGAGTCCAAGCCCGCGAGCCTCGAGAACTGGGCGCGCCGTCGCGGCACTCTGCGCGACAGCGAAGACGAGCGCCATCTGGGCCTTGAGGACGCCGACCTCATGCTGCGCACCGTTCAAGCCGAGTTCGCGCGCAAGAACATGTTCGCCTCCCGAAGCTGAGACGAAACGCGGCCGTCGGCCTCATCAGGAGCTGGGGCGAGACCGTCTTGTCATTGCGGGTCGGCCATGAGCTGCGATATGATCGGGGTTCGACAAACCACGGATCAGCTTGGTCGTCGATATGATTCTGTACGCTAATAAGTTAACGATGTTTTACATATCGCACGAAAGGTTTGCATCATTTGCTCATGCGCAGGCAAAATCGGATTGATTCAGGTATTCTGAAAACTAGCAATTTCGCTCTCATCGAAGAGCTGCGTGCTGCTCATCACAAGGGGAAGGATCGGTATGTCGGCAAAGCGTCAGAAATCGGATAAGAAGCCCGGCAAAAAGTCGAGCAAGAATTCAGATAAGAACGCCAAGAAAGACGCGAAGAAGGACTCGAAGCGCAAGGCGGAGAAAACCACGAGCAAAAAAGCGGAGAAGAAGACCGCGAAGAAGCCCGATGTCAAGGCCAAGAAGCGCAAGGAGCGAAAACCGGAGGAGCGAAGGACGCCCGAGCCGAGACCCGAGGTTCGCACACCACGGCACACGACCGCAAAGCGGATCGAGTCATATCACGCTCAGTGCAAACGCAGTGTCCCGATGAAACCCCGATCGATTCCGCCTGCGGTAAAGCCGGCGCAGCGCAGCACCTATTTCGATCTCGAGCCCCAGAAGGGACCACGCGTCCGGCAACGCGTCGGGTTCCGCAGCGCAGTTATCGCGATTGTTGCCGTCATCGCGTTCGCCGCAGTCGCTTATGGGATCTTCAACGTCTTCCGCACCGTATCAAACAACGGTGGCGAGACCTCGGCCCAGACGAGCGGCAGCCAGGCGGCGGCGGCACCCTCATCACCCGATGCGCCGGATACCTCGGCCAAAGGTTCGGGTGATATCGTGATCGGCGTCAACGGCGATGAGGATACCTACGTGCTCAAGGACGAGAAGTACCTCGAAGCGGGAGCCCACGCCTCAGAACCCGAAGACGGCATCTTGAACGACAAGATCAAATGCGACGGATCGGTGGACACCTCGGTCGTTGGAGAGTATCGCATCACCTATCGGGTGAAGGATTCCCAGGAGCACGAAGCCCGTGCAACCAGAAACGTGCACGTCGTGGACAGCATGGACACCATGAAGGAGGGGGTGCCCATCCTCATGTACCACTACATCTACTCCCAAGACGACCCGCCCCAGGACAGCCAAGCCGAGAACGAGGAATCCAACTACCTTCCTGACACCAAACTCGAGGAGCAGCTCAAGTACCTCCACGACAACGACTACTACTATCCCTCCTATCCAGAGGTCAAGGCTTTCATCGAGGGCACGCACAGCTTGCCCAAGAAAAGCGTCGTCATGACATTCGATGATGGCGAGAAGGGCTTTCTGGACATCGGCATCCCCCTGCTCGAGAAGTACAAGGTTCCCGCCACCTCGTTCATCATCGCGAGCGACTCGGATGCCGAGCAAAAAGTCGTAGACCACAGCAGTCCCTACGTGTCGTTCCAGTCGCACTCCTATGACATGCACAAGGCGGGCGGCAACGTAGGCCACAACGGTATCATCAGCGCACTTGAGAAAGATCAGATCGTGGAAGATCTGAAGCACGCTCAGGAGATCTTGGGCACGACCGAGGCATTTGCCTATCCGTTCGGCGACGTGACCGATGCGGGACGCGACGCGGTGCGAGAAGCCGGAATTCTCTGTGGGTTCACCACGAAGAACGACTGGGCGTACAAGAATGATGACACCACTGCGCTTCCGCGCGTGCGGATCTCCGATAAGACCTCCATCGACAGCTTCAAATACGTCGTGAACGAGTCCTGATACCCCGCTGCCTCGATCATTCCGATCAGAGTCGCTGTTTCCATCGCGCCCCGTGCGTTCGCGTGCGGGGCGTTGTTCTGCTTGACATATGTTCGCATGATCATATAATCATATCAACATGTGATGATAGATCGCTTCGTCAAGCTAGGAGCCGTGATGAGCAGGATCGATAGATATGGCTATTCGGATCGCAGCAGCGCTACGCCCTCGATCCTCTCGTCGGTGAGCCGAGACGTCCAAAACGGTCTCGTTTCTTCGACCTGCCTCCCCGACGAGGAGCACCTTGTGGATCTTGCCGATCTCTTCAAGGTCTTCTCCGATGCCACGCGCATCAAGATTCTGTTCACCCTGCTCGAAACCGCACGGTGCGTCGCGGACATCGCCGAGGCGACAGGAGCGTCGCAAAGCGCCGTGTCCCATCAGCTCAGAATCCTCAAGCAGGCGCATCTCGTCACGTTCAAGCGCTGCGGCAGAAGCATCGAGTACTCGCTCGCTGACGATCATGTATACACCATGCTTCTGCAGGGCATGAACCATATCTGCGAGTGAGGCCGACGATGTGCCGTCGCACCTAGGGTGTGACGTCATCGAAATATCGGATGCGCTGGCGCGCAGCTCCCCCGAAGAAGGGATCAGATCATGAGAAAAACGTTCAAGCTCGATGAGATCGATTGCGCATCGTGCGCGCTCAAGCTCGAGAGAGCCATCAGGCGCGTCGACGGCGTGCAAGACGCCTCGATCAACTTCATGATGCAGAGACTCACTCTCGAAGCTGCAGACGAGCGATTCGAGGAGGTGCTCGATCGCGTCGTGAGGCTCACCGCCGACCTCGAGCCCGACTGCGAGATCCGGCGGTAGGCGACCATTATGAACGCAAAGCAGAGACGGTGGCGAAATCGCATCATCTTGTCGCTTGTCATCTTCGGCGCCGTGCTCGCCGCAGAGGCTTCCGGGGCTCTGCGCGCGCTGGCGGGCAAGCCCGGAGACGTATCGCTCGCTTTTGCTCTCTACCTCGTCCCCTATCTCATCGCCGGACACGATGTGCTTTCCAAGGCGGTGCGAAACATAGCCCGCGGCGAGGCGTTTGACGAGAGCTTTCTCATGACCCTCGCCACACTCGGAGCCTTCAGCATGGTCCTGTTTCCAGATTCGGGTCCCCATATGGCCGAGGGCGCCGCAGTCATGCTCTTCTACCAGGTGGGCGAGCTGTTTCAGAGCTATGCCGTCGGAAAGAGCAGAAGATCGATCGCACGCCTGATGGATATAGCCCCAGACCATGCCAACGTCGAGCGCGACGGCGAACTCGTCCAGGTCGAGCCGGGCGAGGTCGCCGTCGGAGACGAGATCGTCGTCAAGCCCGGGGAGCGCGTGCCGATCGACGGAATCGTGAAGGAGGGCGTCTCCCAACTCGATACCGCCGCGCTCACAGGAGAGTCCGTGCCGCGTCACGTCGAGCCCGCAGCCGAGGTGATCTCCGGCTGCGTCAACATGTGCGGTACCCTGCGCATCACGACGACAAAGCCCTTCGCCGAGTCCACCGTGAGCAGAATTCTGGATCTCGTCGAGAACGCGAGCGAGAAGAAGGCGCGCACCGAGAACTTCATCACGCGCTTCGCGCGCTGGTACACGCCGATCGTGACGCTGGCAGCAGTTTGCCTGGCTGTGATTCCTCCGATCGCTGGTGCGGGCTCGTGGTCGGAATGGATCTTGCGCGGACTCACTTTTCTCGTGGTCAGCTGCCCGTGCGCCCTCGTGATCTCGGTTCCCCTGTCGTTTTTCGGCGGTATCGGCGGTGCCTCCAGACGAGGCATCCTGATCAAGGGCTCAAGCTACCTCGAGCTGCTCTCCCGCGTGACGACCGTGGTCTTCGACAAGACCGGCACGCTGACCGAGGGGACGTTCAACGTCGTCGCGATCCATCCCGAAAAGGGCGTCGAAGCTGATTACATCTTGTCCTGCGCCGCCTACGCCGAGGCTCTCTCCGACCATCCGATCGCGGTGTCGCTCAAGCGCGCCTTCTGCGGCCCGATCGATAAGCGGCGCATTCGTGAAGTCACCGAGCAAGCCGGACACGGCGTGTCCGCCCGGGTGGACGAACATGTCGTCGTGGTGGGCAATGAGAGCCTCATGAAGTGCCATGGCGGCTCATGGACCGCGTGCGAGCTGACCGGCACGATTCTGCACGTATGCATCGACGGGAGCTACGCCGGCCACATCGTGATCGCCGACGTGGCGAAAGCCGACGCCGAGCAGGCGATCCGCGACCTGCACGAGGCGGGCGTGAGACGCTGTGTGATGCTGACCGGGGATCGCGCCGATGTCGCAGCCGCTGTGGCGCAGCGCCTCGGCATCGATGAGGTCCGCGCCCAGCTGCTGCCAGCCGACAAGGTGCAAGAGGTCGAGCGCTTACTCGACCAGCAGGCGCGAGGCGAACGACTTGCTTTCGCGGGGGATGGCATCAATGATGCCCCCGTCCTCACTCGCGCTGACGTGGGGATCGCGATGGGAGCGATGGGATCGGACGCGGCGATCGAAGCCGCCGACGTGGTGCTCATGGACGACAGACCGACGAAGATCGCCGTGGCTATCGCGATCGCCAGAAAGACGATGCGCATCGTCGCGCAGAACATCGTGTTCGCGCTCGGAGTGAAGATCGTGATCCTCGGCCTCGCGGCGACCTCGGGCGTTCCGATGTGGCTGGCGGTCTTCGGGGATGTCGGCGTGGCCGTTCTTGCGATCCTGAACGCCATGCGCGCGATGGGGGGAGCCGGCTGCAGATAGGGGTCCTGAGACTCAGATGAGGTCGAGCTCGAGCGCCGCGCGATACAAGCCATCCTCGTCGACGCCGGGAGCGACATGATCCGCATGGCGCTTCACCTCGTCTGAGGCGTTGCCCATCGCCACGCTCGTGCCCACGGCATCGAACATGTCGATATCGTTGCCGCCGTCACCGAATGCGACGGCCTCCTTGGCGTCGATGCCCATTCGCTTGAGCGTCGCGGCGACGCCGGCGGCCTTGCCCCCGCAGGTGGGCAGGATGTCGCAGAACAACTCGGTCCAACGAGTGTGGGTCAGCGTATGGGTCCCGCTCAGCACGTCGCGCTCCGCACCGGGCTCGACAAAGGCGCAGAACTGATAGACGGGCTCATCGAGAGCGCGGCCAAAGTCATCCGCCCTGTATTCAAAGTCCACCTTTCGACACATCGCGCGCACCGATGCGCTCTCGCGATTCGCAAAACCGCGCTGCGCCTGCAACGCGATGGCGTCGTATCTGCCCGCGAGCACATGATCCACGATGACGCGCGCATCGCGCGCATCGATCGGGGCTGCGCGGTAGATACCTGCCGCATCGTAGCAGAGCTGGCCGTTCAAGGTGATGAAGGCGTCGAACCCGTGTCCAGAGCAGATGCCGAGCTGATAGCGCGGCCTGCCGGAGGCGACGATGATCGATATCCCGCGCGCGCGCATCTGCTCCAGTGCGACGGCGGCAGATGCGGGGATCCGATGCGTCCTGAGACTCACAAGCGTGCCGTCGATATCGAAAAATGCAGCCTTGATCACAGTGTTCTCCTTATGTTGCGCCAAATCGAGCTTGGGGCCCAGAGCATGGAGCGGACCGCTTCCGCGCATGGAGCGCCGTTCATCCCTCGAGCCTCTCGGTCGCTTCGAGCCAAGCGGTCTCCAGCTCATCGAGAAGCGCCTGCGACTGCGCGATGCGCAGCTGCTGGCTCTCGAGAGCCTGGTAGTCGGTCGGGTCCAGCAAGGTCATCTCGCGCTCGAGCGCACGGGCGCGCTCGCGCTGGGCGCTCATCCTTCGCTCAAGCGAGCTGGCCAGTCGACGCAGTCGCTGCCGCTCGGAGTTTTTGAGAGGGACCTCGGTCTCAGCAGTACCGCTTCGAGCCGCTGGGGCCGTCGCGGCAGCGCCATCCGATATTCGATCGGTGCGAGCAGACGCGCAAACGGTCTCGCGCAGATATTGGTCGACTCCGCCGGGGACATGGCGAAGGCTTCCGTCCTCGAGCGCGAACTGGTGGTCGGTCACACGTTCCATGAGATAGCGATCGTGCGTGACCAAGATGAGCGTGCCGGGCCAACCGTCGAGCAGGTCCTCCACGGCGGCGAGCATATCTGTATCCAAATCGTTGCCCGGCTCGTCCAAGATGAGCACATTCGGCTCATCGAGAAGCGTGAGCAGCAGCTGCAGTCGCCGACGCTGGCCTCCGGACAGCTCGCCGATACGGCTTTGCATCTGCTCGGGGCTGAAACCGAGACGCTCGAGAAGCTTCTCCGGACTCACCTGCCTGCCCTCGACCATATAGCTGCCGCGCGTGCGGCCGAGCATCTCGCGAACGGTGTCCCCCTCAAAGGGAGCGAGTTCTTCGAGGCGCTGGGAGAGCACGCCGAAGCGCACCGTCTTGCCGATCCGCACGCTGCCCGACATGACGGGAAGCCTTCCTCGGATCACCGAGAGCAGCGTGGACTTGCCTGCGCCATTCGCGCCGAGCAGGCCGTAGCGGTCGCCGGCTCCGATGCGCCAGGTGATCCCTCTCAGTACCGGTCGGCCTCCCGTATATCCCGCTGTGGCATTGAGAACATCGATTACCTGCTTGCCCAGTCGCGCGACCGCGAGCCGCCTGAGCTCTATCTCATCGCGGGCGGGCGACACGTCGCCGATGATCTCACGAGCGGCATCGAGGCGGAACTTCGGCTTCGTGCTTCGAGCCTGCGCGCCGCGGGAGAGCCACGCGAGCTCCTTTCGGGCCATGTTGCGTCTGCGCTCCTCAGCTTGGTCGGCCAGCCTCTCACGCTCCACGCGGGCGAGCACCCAAGCCGAATAGCCGCCCTCGAACGGATCGACCCGTCCGTCATGCACCTCCCACATCGACGTGCACACCTCGTCTAGAAACCAGCGATCGTGCGTGACGATGAGCAGCGCTCCGCGACCGTCCTGCCAACGGTTCCTCAAGTGCGCGGCAAGCCAGCCGATCGTTCGCATGTCGAGATGATTCGTGGGCTCATCGAGCATCAAGATGTCATAGCTGGCGATGAGCAGCCTCGCGAGATCGACTCGACGACGCTGGCCACCTGACAGGGCGCAGATGCGATCGTCCCAGTCGACATCTGCCGTGAGTCCATCCAAGATCCGACGGGTGGATGGTCTCGACGCCCACTCGTAGTCGGCGAGCTCGCCGACGATGGCCTGGCGCACCGTGTCCTGCTCGCACAGGCTATCGGTTTGCCCGAGCAGTCCGATCTCGATGCCGCTGCGCCGCGTCACCCTGCCGGTGTCTGGTCTGATCGTTCCCGCGAGCAAGGAGAGCAGCGTGGACTTGCCGTCGCCGTTGCGTCCCACGATGCCGATGCGATCGCCCTCGTCCACACCGAGGGTCACATTGTCGAGCACGCGCTTGGTGGGGTACTCGATCGAAACCGAGTCACCCCCGAGCAGGATCGCCATATGAGCTCACGCCTTTCGACCGCGCATCCGACAGGGCCGCGGTTTCGTCTTTGAATTCAATCCATCCTAGCAGATGCTCATAGCATAGCGGACGCGCGCCCGCTCACATCACCTTGGGCTTTTTGCCATCATCGCCCAGCTCGGCGAGGAGGGGATTGCTTCCGGCGCACCTGCGCTGCTTATGGATGAAGGAGACTATGGAGCGGATGGTCCGTCTCGCCCGGGAGCGCGCCTGACGCTCATAGAGAGCGAGGCCGATCTGCCGATTGAAGCCGCGCAGCGGCTCGCTCGCGGTGAACTCCTCGCTGTAGGCGAGCCTGCTCGAGCCCGAATCGAGCTTGGTGAGCTCATAGGTGATCGCGGCCGTGCCGCGAGCATATGCGAACTCGACGCGATAGATCGCAGGATAGCGATAGGTGACGATTCTGACCTTCATGGGCGTACCGGCTCCCCTGCCTCCCGATGCGCGCTTCTCGTACTCGAAGCCATCGAGCTGCTCGCGTCCGAGCTCCGCGTCCGTCACGCTCTTGATATCGGACAGGACCGATCGCTCAATCTGATCGAAGAACTCCTCTGCGGTGACATCCAGCGTTTTCCTCAGCTCCATGCCAAATCCCTCCCGTGCGCTCACCGCATCCAGTTGCAGCCGCTTGACTCCATTGTACTCGCATGGCTCCCGGCCGACGCGATCAGCCGAAACGATAGACTATGACCTGGGGCTGGCCCGCATGGGACGGATCCTCGATCTCGACGCGAACGAACTTCATCGTGACGTGCGCGATACCGGACCGACGGAGCACATCGGCGTAGACCCGAGCCTGAAGCTCGTGGGTCGCTTGAAGCTCGTCAGACGACTCCGCCGCTGAGCCCCCTGTCTTGTAATCGATGACCAGAGCGCGATCGGGTCGGGTCGGGTCGGTCCCGAGCGCGTCGATCGCGCCTTGCGCGTAGGCACCGAAGCGCTCCCGCGCTTCGGCCATGCCCGATGAGAAGAACGCGACCTCTGCGCGAACGACAGGCCAGCAGAGCAGCTCCCTGCGAACATCTGAGTGCTGCCATCGAGCCAAAGCTGCCTCCAGACGCTCGCGCGGAGAGGCGCTGAGGCCCCAGGCGCGGCACAGGGCGTCGAGACGGCGGACCGGGACGGTATCGGCACCGTACTCGATCAGCCATTGCGCCGCCGCGTGAAATGCCGATCCCAACGCGGTGGGATCGACGGGCGGCTCCTCACCGGGTTTTCCCCACCGGCGAGAACGCCTGCGATCTGCGCGCTCGCCATCTGCGACACGATCCTCTCCCGCCTCTTGGAGCTCGGCCGCCATCGACGTGTAGCTGTAGCAATCCCGCGCGGTTTCGGCGGGCGCGATGCTGTGGGTCAGCGGCGCCGGATAGACGAGAGTGAACGTGTCGCGATCATCCGCGCCGCAGATGCCCGCCTCGGATGCGGACCCATCGGGTTCAGACCCTCCGGATGCGGCGGATGCGCTCTCGGCGGAAGCGACCTGCTGCGCGGCGGCCGCGCTCCCATAGCGCTCGCCTCGGTAGCAGAAATCAGTCAAGCAGATGAGTTCGAAATCGCCGGGAGCCGAGTTCGCCAAGACCAGGCGAGGAGCATCCAGCCGGTCCGCACCGGCCGGAAGAATCCGCTCGAGCACGCGACCGGTGAGATCGCGCTGGGGATCTATGTCGAGCTTCGCCTCGGCGCCCCGACCGACACCGGCGTCGAGCGCCAGGATCAGCAGATCCTGGGCGCGCGTCATCGCGACGTAGAGCAATCGGGCGCGCTCCTCGAGCGAGCGCTGGCGGTCCTGTTCGCGCATCGCGGCAAACGCGTGCGCCGCCGAGCCGGTCTCGCTCACCTCCTGCGCCTTCTCAAGATCGAACCAGCAGTCGCGGCCGTTGAGAAATCGGTTGAAGCGCCGCTTCACCTCAGCTGATGGAATTCTCGATCCATCTGGGGCGACCGCGGGCGGAAAGCGCGACGGGAGAGCGACCGCATCGACTGCGTCTCCTTCGCGCGACGTCTGAAAACGCTCGACGGACCTGCCGATCCCAAAGCAGTCGGCGACGGCCACGACGGGGAACTCGAGCCCTTTGGATGCGTGCACGGTCATGATGCGAACCGCGTCGCCTCCTCTCTCGTTGAGGACTCCGGGAGCCTGTTTGCCCGCCATGAAGCGATCGAGCTCGCGGGTGATGAGACGCGGCGCGTTGCCGACGCGTCCCTCGGCCTGCTCGATCGCGTCGAGCGCCTTGAGCACATTGGCGGCGGCTGCCGTGCCCTCCGGACCGCGCGCGGCCAGACGGGTCATCCACCCCGACTCATTCACGACATCGCGCATGAGCCCGGCGAAGGGATCGCGACCGACTCGTCGCAGCGCGCCGCGCATGATGTCGCGCGCGCGCCTGACAAGCGGCAGATCGCTGAGGCCCGAGGCATCCTCATCGCTCATGAGACCGACCTCGACACCGCGCCGGGATATCTCCCCCGTCTTCGGATCGACCGCGGTCGCGAGCGCCAGAAGCTCTTGGGCGCCGAGTCCGAACAGCGGCGAGCACAGAGCCGGCACGAGACCGTCTGCCCCATCTGCGGGATTGGCGAGAGCGCGGGCCAGCGCGCGAACAGAGCGTGCCTCGATCGTTCCGGCGAACACGGATCCGCCCGCGATGACGGCGCTGAGGCCGCGGGAGCGAAGAGCTCGGGCGTAGGTATCGGCCCATGTCATCTTTCCGAGCAGGATCACCATGTCAGCTGCGGGCTGACCACCTTGAGCGAGCGCTTGGAAGCGCGCGGCGATCGCCTCGGCCCTCGCCTCGGCGCGCTCCGGAGCCCCTCCGCCGGCCACAAGAACCGCTCGACATCTTGTCGCATCGGATGGAACAAGCAGGTTTCGGCGATCATCGTGGGCCTCGAGATCGAGAAAGTCGGCCATGAGCCCGCCCTTGCTGCCATCAAAGACCTGTTTGACGAAGGCCAATATGTCAGCATGGCTCCTGAAATTGCGGACGAGCTCGACGAGGCGCGCGTCGCCGTCCTTCCGGCTCAGCGCCGCGACCGTCTCGCCGGCCTTACCACACTGGCCGCTTCGAAGCCGCATCTCGCGCTCACGGCGTCGGAAGACCTCCACCTCCGCACCGCGGAAGCGGTAGATCGATTGCTGCGCATCTCCCACCGTGCACAGCGCGCGGCAGCCCTGTCCGACCAGCATATCTATGAGATCGACCTGAAGCTGATCGGTGTCCTGGAACTCGTCGATCATGACGAGGCGAAACCTGCCCTGATACGCCGCTTTAAACGTCTCGTTGTCGCGGAGCGCGCGCCATGTGAGTCGCAGAAGGTCGTTGTTGTCGAGCAGCGATCGCCGCCCCTTGAGCGCGCGGTACTCGTCCTCGACGTCGCGCGCCAGACCTGCAAGCGCGTCGATGGCACCGGTGCCGCAGAACAGCCAGCCGTTCACGAACGTCTCGGCGATCTCGGCTTTCAAGGCTGCGATATTCTCTGAGGAAAACACCTTGCTCGCGTGACTCGGAACCTCGCACGCCATCATGCAGGAAACGAGATCGTCCAGTCGATGCTCACTGCTCTCGAAGCGCTCGAGGGCGTCCAGCGCCCGCTTGGCGATCCGACTTGCGGCAGGCGTCGCGTCGAGCAGCGGGCGATAGGCGTCGGCGAGCGAAGCGGTGTCGGCGTATCCGCGCGCCAGGTGCACCGAATCCATACCAGCCGGCAGCGCGCTCGAGAGCTCGAGAAGGCGACGCACGAGCTTTCTCAGGCTGGTACCCGCCTCCCTGCCGTCCGGAGCCATCTCGCCTTGCGGCGGATACCATCTGACCAGCTCGTGAAGACCCCTCCACGCGCCCTCCGTGTCCGCCGCAGCCTGCGAATCCGCCTGAACGGCGCGCTTGGAGGCGAGCTCCGCGCGGACGAGCACATGCTCGACGGCAGCATCCATGAGCTCATCGGTATCCTGAAGGATGGAGAACTCGGGGTCGATGCCCAACTCGAGCGCATGGGCGCGCAGCATGCGGGCGCACATGCCGTGAATCGTGGATATCCACGCGTCATCGATGGCGAGCGCCTCGGTCCTCATCCCCTCTTCGATGAGCGCCGCTCGAACGCGCTCGCGGATCTCCTGGGCCGCATCCCGTGTGAAGGTGATGGCCAGGACCTGATCCAAGCTGTCGAGATAGGGACCGGACCGCTCGGAGAGCGCCCACAGGATGCGGCGGGTGAGGGTGAACGTCTTTCCCGAGCCCGCCCCGGCCGAGACGAACAGCGGGCAATCAAGCGCGCGGACGATCTCGCGCTGCCGCTCCATGAGTCCTGCGAGGTCCATCGCTCACGCCTCCCGTCTATCGAAGCCGAATGGATGATTGAAACCGCAGCTCGGTCGTGGTTTCGGCGCCGCTCGGATATCGCCGGCCCGAAGCTCGGCGAGGCGCAGCTCAACTGCGGTCTCGACGCGGTCGAGCAGCTGATCGAACGTGAGCGACCCTTCCGGGCCGGGAAAGCCCTGCTTCATTCCGGGGATGCGACCGTCGTGGGGCTCCTGCTCGCAAAGCTCCTCTGATGCCGCTCCACGCATCTGAGGTGCGCCTTTCGTGGCAAGGTAGAGCGCGGCGCGCACGTCCAAGCCGAGTGCTCGGCGACATGCTTGGGCGTAGATGAGCGTCTGGGTGTGCTCCGGCAGCCAGCGCGGGTCCACGGCCGCTGCAACTCCGTGCCCGTCTGGAATCGTCGGGTCCGTGAGGCCGAACTGACCGGCGTTGGCTCGGTGCTTGTAATCGATGATCACGGCGCGTCCCTGCGCATCGGAGTCCACTCTGTCGATGCGACCGCCGAGCGGCCAGGCGGCATAGGTCACGCCCAAGGCGTCGAAGGAGTACTCGAGCCAGCGCGGAGCGAAGGGCGCGAGCACATCGGCCTCGAAGCGCACGACATTGGCGATCTGCGCCTCGAGCTCGTCGATCTCGAGCTCCTCGATCTTGGAATGAGCGATGAGAGCTCCGGAGCTCGAAGTCGAGCCGCGCGCGTGATCCGCGCGCACGCGCTCGAGCACGCCGGAGAGCACCTCGAGAGAGCGGGCGAGATTCTCCGGCCTCACCCGCCGCTCGCCCAGATCGATGAGCTGCTGATGGAACAGATGCATGACATCATGGACGAAGTTGCCCTTCTCCATGTTCGTGAACCCCGCATCCAGATGCTGCGGTCGAATTCGCTGGGAGATGAACCAGCACAACGGGCAGGCGGCGTAGGTCTCGATCTGCGAGGCGGACAGACGCCGGGGGACGAGGGACGAGCGCGGCTCATCCGGTGCGCGCTGCAGGGGAACGAGATATCGAACGGCCTGAGGGCTCAGATGCTGCGGATCGAGGCAGCTGACACGCTCCGATCGCATCCCCGAACCCGCATGGGGATCCAGATCGCCGACGATATCGCCCTCTCCGATCTCGGAGAGGGCGCCGCCCGCCGCCGAGCGGCTGAGCGCGAGCTCGGTCCAGATCGCCGCCGGGTAGCGATCCTGCCCCTGCGCGTCATGGGTCACGCGTGCGAGCACCACCCGATCGACCAGATCCGAGACGCGGCCGAACTCATCGCGCAGCCTCGCGACGGGCTCGAGGGCGACGACGGTCCGATCGAGCCGCTCGGCGATCGAGGCGAGGGGCCCCTCCTCGCACGAAAGGGGATAGCTGCTCTGGTCCACGTCGGCGAAAAAGACGCCGCGAACCGAGCCCGGCTCAAGCAACGCGGCCTCCGCAGGCGTCACAAACAGCGCTTGACCGCGGTATCGCGTGTCGACGGCGCTCGATGCGCTCACGGAAAGCTCGACAGTGAGACCGGTGAGCACGGTCGCGGCAACGGTCTGGTTCACACCCAGATCGCCGGCCGCCATGTCGAGCGCATCTGCTGCGCGCGTCGCCATGGTCTGCTCCAGAAGCGCCCTGATCCGACCGTCCGCGGTCCCCATGGCCGAGGACGGAAGAGCGCGAGCCACCTCCGCGATCGCACGCAACGCGGATATGTATCTGCCTTCGGTGATGCGTCGAAAAACATCGGCGCAGATCGTCGGAACGCCCGACCACGGATTCGTGGACGCCAGACGGTCGCGCGCCGAGCGGGTACGGCTCTGCACACCCTGAAGATCGCGCAGGACCCTCTCGGGGTCGAGCGCCCGCTTGGATCGGATTCTCTTGTCGAAGCGACATGCCGCGTCCGCGAGGGCACCCGACAGCGGCGAGCGCAGCCAATCCGAGAGCTCCGGTGCGGGCCACCACTCCGATGCGCTCGCGATACCGCGATCGAAGTCCTCCATGCGCGATGCGAGATCGGTGAGAGCCGCGAGGTGACGTCCGACACTCGTTTCGGAAAATGCGGCGACGATTCTGGCTCTCGAAGCGATTCCCAAAGCCGCCAGTCTCGGAGCGAGAGCCTCGAAGAGGGCGCCCGGGCCGGTCGAGACCACCGCGATTCGCATCTGCTGCGCGTCCTCGGCGTCCATCATGTCCGCGATGGCGCGCGCGTATGCGGCATCGCGAGCATGAGGACCTGCGACCTCGAAAAATGTCAGCGGTGTCTCTTCGCCCGTCTGCGCAGACGAGATCGCGGCCGTCTCGATGAGCGCATCGTCTATCTCGATCCGCACCTCTGGATCCGCGCCGAGAAACGCGGGACGCAGATGCGCGATCAGGGGCTCCTGTTCTTTGTCGATCAGGATGCAGACATCGCCGTGCGCCGCGACGGCTGCCAGAAGACTCACCAGATACGCGGGGAACTCCGTCACATCCCGAAGCACGATGACGCGCGCGCGAGCCGGCAGCTCGCGGGCGAACGAGGTGCTCAGAATCCCGGCAGCCGCTGCGGGCTCGATCGAATCCAACTCGCCGAGCAGCCTGGTGTACTCTTCCATGAGGGAGCGAATGCACTCCAGGGAATTCGAGGTCGGTGCCGTATCCTCTAAGATATAGGCAGATAGATCGCACGCCATGCGCGCTATCAGATGAACGGTGCCCGCGGTGTCTGTTAGCGGCGCGAGATCAGCTGAGGTGCGCTCGCTGAAGATGCGCGCGATCAGAAACTCGCGCTCCAGAGACGTGATCGGATGGGTGCCGTCCCCGAAAACCTCCCACAGCTCGCAGATCCAGGATATGGGCGTGCTGACCTCAACGCCCATGCCGATACCCGCGCGGGCGAGCTCGCGACGACGCGCATCGCGTGCGGGGGCAGATGGGACGAGCAGCGTGATCTGAGCGTCGCTCGCCCGTCGCTCAGAGATGAATGCGAGCTCTTCAGCTGTGAGCCCTGCGCGAGCGCGTGTGCGCGAGAAACGAACAGACATGATCCTCCATCTTCGGTGCGCTTCAGTTCCCGCTCGCAGCCGCGAGCGAAGAGGCGCTGCAGCCATGTGTGGTCTCACGAGATGTCATGAGATGGTCCGGTGCATGCCGGAATCGAGGAGACCCTCGCTTCACCAGCTCCCGTCCTCGAGTTTGACCAGCAGCCTTCGATACCCTCCGCAGCTGCCGTTCAACGCCTTGGACACGCGGCAGACGGTCGTCGAGGAGGCACCCGTGCGCGCCTGCACTTCAACATAGGGGGCGCCCTCGTCAAGAAGACGGGCGACCTGAAGGCGCTGTGCGAGCTCGCAGATCTCGCGCGGCGTGCAAAGATCGATGAGCAGGGCGGCGCAGTCTTGCACGTCGCTCAAAGAGCAGAGCGCGCATGCCAGCTGCTCCACATCGGAGCGCTCAAACAACCTCTCGTTGTCCATGGAAGATACCACCGCATCTGTTCGGGAAATGACTCGACGCGATCGCCGGCACCGGCTGCACCTTGCATGCGCAATCCGCGCGAGCGCTTGCTGAAAGGCAGTTTAGCACACCGAGATGCCGACGCGGGCGCGGCAGCACCGCCGATGCCGAACCGATCTGAAACGCCGCGCCCGTCCATGGGAACAAGGCGAGTGAGAAGAAGCTGCGGAGATGCGAGCTCGTGGTCACCGGCGTTTGCCCGGGGCGGCCGGGCGCTTTGCTATAATCAAGATCCTCGATCGTTTGGAGACGACCACCTATGAGATTTCTGCTCAACTGGATCACCACCTCGCTGGCGATCGCCATCGCCGTGAACGTCGTTCCCGGCATCGTTCCGTTCGGCTCTGCCGAGCCTTGGATGAGCTTCTTGTTCGTCGGGCTGTGCCTGGGTATCGTTAACGCATTCATAAAGCCGATCGTGACGATCGTGTCGCTGCCCTTCACGCTCGTGACGCTCGGCATATTCCAGCTTTTTATCAACAGCTTCATGTTCGAGCTGGCAAGCTGGCTCTCAAAGAACCTGTTTGGAACCGGCATCATCATCTCGAGCTTCTCCGCGGCCTTTCTCGGAGCGCTCGCCGTGAGCGTCATATCAAGGATCCTGCACGCGATCATCAGAGACTGAGACCTCACCTGGTCGCGCTGTCGTCTGTCGCGCATCAGGTGCGGCGATCGCCATCTTGGGGCTGCGCATGAGATCTGCGATGGTGACACCTTCGAGGTAGGTCCTCACCAGAGAATCAAGCCCCTCCCACATCGCAAGAGTGCGACATCTCGATGCCCGATGGCAGCCTGTGGATCGCCCCTCAAGACATGGAACCGCCGAGATGCTGCCCTCGGTGAGGGTCAGCACCGACATGACCGTGCAGCGCCGAGCGTTTCGAGCGAGCCGGTATCCTCCGCCCCGACCGCGTCGACCCAACAGAAGGCCGTGCTGGACCAAGCTCGACAGGATGCTCTCGAGATACTTCTCTGAGATGCTCTGGCGATCCGCGATCTGCTTCAAGGGGATGTAGCCTGCGGCTTGATGCTCTGCGAGATCGACGAGCGCTCTGAGAGCATGGCGACCCTTCGTCGAGACCAGCATCGGCACCTCCCATCCCATCTCACCCGACGCCGCTGCGGGCGCACGCCGTTGGCGCGAACGACGAGCACAAGATGCTCGACGCGCTCGGCCGACGCCCTCGCTTGACATGTCTGCGGGGCCAGTGTTTAATCATCCGTATAAACCTATATATCTATAGAATTTATAGGTATAGATTAACGCATCGAGCAGGAGGCTGCAATGAGCGCCCTTCGCACATCTATCGACCAGCTGATCGGTCGCACGCCGATGCTGGAACTCACCCGCATCGAACAGGAGTACCACCTGAAGGCGCGCATTCTCGCCAAACTCGAGCTGTTCAACCCCGCCGGTTCAATCAAAGACCGGGTGGCTCGAGCGATGCTGGATGACGCGGAGCGCAGCGGTCGCCTGCGTCGAGGCTCAGGTGCCACCGTTATCGAGCCCACATCAGGCAACACCGGCGTCGGCATCGCTTCGGTCGCAGCGGCCCGCGGTTATCGCGTCATCATCACCATGCCCGATTCGATGAGCGTCGAGCGGCGGCGTCTCATGAGGGCATACGGTGCCGAGCTGGTGCTCACCGAGGGCGCCGCCGGAATGAACGGTGCCATCGCCAAAGCCGAGGAGCTTGCCGCGCGCATCCCGGGGAGCATCATCTGCGGACAGTTCACCAACCCGGCGAACCCCCGTGTCCACTATGAGACAACGGGGCCGGAGATCTGGCAGGATACGGATGGTTCCGTCGATGTATTCGTTGCCGGCGTGGGAACGGGTGGCACCATCACCGGCGTGGGACGCTATCTCAAGGAGCGCAACCCGCGCGTTCGCGTCGTCGCGGTGGAGCCCGCCGGATCGCCGATGCTCTCGCGGGGCGAATCCGGTGCGCATGAGATCGAGGGCATCGGCGCGGGATTCGTCCCCGAGGTGCTCGATACGAGTATATACGACGAGGTCATCACCGTAGACGACGATCGCGCTCTCTCAATGGGCCGCCGAATCGCCCGCGCAGAGGGACTGCTCGTCGGGATCTCCTCGGGCGCGGCCGCATGGGCGGCGATGCAGCTCGCGAACCGCGCTGAGAACAGCGGCAGAACCATCGCGGTCGTGCTGCCCGACACCGGAGAGCGATATCTATCGACATCGCTGTTCAGCGCTTGAGCGCTTGTCGCGCGCGCTGAGATGGAGGGCTCCGCCAACCGCAGCGGGTCACAAGCGCTTTGCGCGTCGTTCAGCGGATCGCGCATGCAAAGATGTTTTGAGGGGGATCCGAATGACCAGAAAGCAGAGCGTCCTCGTCGCGATGAGCGGCGGCGTCGATTCCAGCGTCGCCGCCCATCTTCTGCTTGAGAGGGGCTACACCTGCATAGGTGCGACCATGAGCCTCTATGACGAGACCACCATGGGACGCGATCCCGAGGGCATCTGCGGTTGCGCCGATGATGTCGCAGACGCCCGCGCGGTCTGCGCCCGCTTGGGTATCGAACACCGCGTCTTCGATTTCAAGGATCTCTTTGAGCGCAGGGTCATCGATCGGTTCGTCGAGCAGTACCTGAGCGGCAGGACACCGAACCCCTGCGCGGATTGCAATCGCGCGCTGAAGTTCGGCGCGCTGCTCGATCGCGCGCTCGAGATTGGGTGCGACTTCATCGCAACGGGGCACTACGCGCGGATCGAGACCCGTGAGGACTCCGAAGAGGGAACGGGAGAGGGCGCGCGCCTGCTGCGCTGCGCGACCGATATCTCGAAGGATCAGAGTTACATGCTCTACTCGCTGGGACAGGAGCGGCTGCGTCGCGTGCTCTTGCCCTTAGGCGAGCTGATCAAATCACGCGATGTGCGCCGCATAGCACGCGAGCAGGGATTTCCCAACGCAAGAAAAAAAGACAGCCAGGGGATCTGCTTCATCGCGGACAGAGACTTCGCCGACTTCATCGAGAGGCGGGTCGGCGCCGCCTTGCCAGCGGGAGACATCCTCGACGGTACCGGAGCGGTGCTGGGGCGTCATCGAGGCGCGATCAGATACACGATCGGCCAACGAAAGGGTCTGGGTGTCGCAGCCGGGCACCCTCTGTTCGTCACAGCGCTCGATGCGCGATGCAACACGGTGACCCTGGGAGAGCAGCGGGAGCTTCGCGCTGACGCACTCATCGCCGAGGGGTGGATCTGGACCATGCCCGCGGAGGAGATGGAGCATCGTCTCGCACGCGAGCGGGAACAAGGTCTTCATGTGCTGGCGCGAACGCGCTACCACCAACGCGCTCAAGCGGCGCGTATGAGCCGGTTGGGGCGAGACGATCTGATGCGAATCGTGTTCGATGAGGCCCAGTACGCTATCGCCCCCGGACAGGCGGTGGTCGTCTATGATGACGACATCGTGCTCGGCGGAGGAACCGTGCGCTCGACTGCGGGCTGAGTGCAGCGGAGCGGCTCAGCTGCAGTGGCGCCACTCGCTATCGGTCAACATGCGCGCCAGCGCGATTCCCATCGGCAAGAACATGAGGATCATGGATGCACGGACGATCCACTCGGTTGCCTGGAGCACCTGAAACGCTCCCATGCAATACACCGCTCGGTACATGTAGAGCCCGGGAACCATGATGACGATGGAGGGCACGGTGATCGAGATGCGCGGGAAAGATGTGCGCGAACCGATCGCAGAGGCCAAAAGTCCAGCCATCGTCGCTCCCAGCAGCGCACCCATCTCTGGAGTCACGAAGGTGTAGTCGACCAAGGTGAGGCGCACGACATTGGAGATCGCGCCGACGACGGCGGCGGTGAGCGCGATGGAGCGCGGCGAGTTGAACAGGAACGAGAACCCATATACGCCGATGAAACTCATAACCGCTCGCAGGCCGGCCTGCTGGATCGGACCGAGACCAGAGGGCGCGAAGTCATCGGGATGAAGATGCACGAGCGTGGCGATCAACCAAGCGACCATCGCTGCGACGATCATGGCCGACAAGGCGTAGAACATTCGCTCGATACCCGATCTCATGTCAAGCTTGGCGATGTCGAGACCGCTCGTGATGAGCGGAAATCCCGGAACGATGAACAGAAGCCCTCCGATGTATCCCGCCTCGTGCTCCATGGCATCGGGGATGAAAAGCGACGCCGCACTCAGACAGCCCAGATAGACCAAGCAGGCAACCGCGACGCTCATGCCGATGCAACCGAAGTGGGTTATGCGCCTATCCGTCATGATCTTGCGCGTAGCGCATCCGAGACCCGAGGCGAAGAAGGCGCAGACCGTCTCGAGCACGCCGCCTCCGAGAAGCAGAACGAATGCAGCGCAGGCGAACGCGACGACCAGGGAGATCCGCCAAGGAGCGTAGCTCAGAGGCCGGTGCTCGATACCATCCATGAGCCCATGGAACTCGTTGACTGAGAATTCCTTGCCGAGCACGGAAACCTCGTTGACGAACTTGGCCATGTACCAGATACGCTCGGTATTGATAGCCGGAGCGGGAATGTTGACCACTTCGGAGAACGCCCCGCTGGCATCGAAGCAGGTGCACTCGATCGCGGTCAGCCCCACGTTTGCCGTGCAGGTGACGCCGAGCACCTGCGCGACGCTGTTCATGGAGTCTCGGACGCGCCAGCTGCCCGCACCGCCGCCCAGGAGCAGCAACCCGACGCGGCACACGATCGAGGACTTGTCCGCGATACTCGCCTCGACAGCAAGCTGCTCGCCGTCATCGAGCACCTCATGCCACTGCACAGACATGTGATTGCTGCGCTTCGGATGATGAATTCTCTCCTCGGGCACACCGCGCATGTGGTCGAGGGCCACGCGCATGATAGCCGCCGCGTGGCCGCGTGCACCGAGGCCACCCTCGGATACGCGCGCCTGCTCGGCCCGACCGCGCTCGGAGCGCGCGGCGGCTCGTCTTCCCTGCTGCGCTGTTCTGCTCGCCTTCATCGCCATACTCCGCCCGCCATGTGTCAGCCCCCTCTGCTTTCGTGCTCTGCCATCGTCTTCGCTGATTCGTTGTGCGCCTCGGTAAATGAGATCTCCTGAAGCCTAGCGCCTTCCGCCGCCGTCACCGGGACGACGACTCGCGCCGCCCGATCGCCCGCGTGGGGAGCCGCCGGTATCCGTGCGCCCCCCGCCGCCAGAACGGCCACCGCGTCGCGTGCGCTCCTCGGGCAGATCGCGATTGCGCCAATCATGATCGCGCGAAGGCCGCTCTGCTCGCCTGGACCGGCCGGCATCGCCACCGCGAGCGCCCTCGCGACGAGTGCGCGAGCGATCGGAACGCGGCGAGCGATCGGAACGGCTGCTGCGGGCCGCGGCGTCGCCATCAGCAGCACCTGATCGCACTCGCGCCCTGCCCGGCCGCTTCGGGCGAGATGGTCTCGGTTGAGCGGACTCGCGATGCTCTCCCACCGAAGCGGCTTTGCCAGCCGACTCCGAGCGGCGGCGCGGCCGAGATTCCTCGCTGGATCCGCGTCTGCTTCTCTGCGTCTTTGCGCCTGAGCGCGATCTGCTCCGTTTCGTGCGGCGCCTGCCCCCGCGAGCGAGCGGAACGCGCTCAGGGTCGATCACGGGGGCATTGCCTCCCACGTCGATCCCTTGCGCATCGTAGATCTCCGCAGTCTTGCCCATCAGGGACTCGATGTCGTAAAACTCATCGATGTCTTGGCGGGTCACGAACGTGAGCGCCCAGCCGACCTCGCCGGCGCGGCCGGTGCGGCCGATGCGGTGGATGTAATCGATGGGCTCGCCGGGAACGTCGAAGTTAACGACGTAGCGGACGTCGCTTATGTCGATGCCGCGCGCGATGACATCGGTTGCCACCAGCACGTCGCTTCGGCCGTCTCGAAACGCCTTGAGCGCGCGCTCCCGCTGTGCCTGAGATCGATCGCCGTGGATGGCGGCAGCCGAGATCCCCGCATGGGTCAGGCGGCGGCAGCAGGAATCAGCTCGGTGCTTGGTGCGCATGAACACGATGACGCGGCTCGCGCCCTCGCGCTTGAGCACCTCGACGAGCACGTCGTTTTTAGAGTCGAATGAGACCGGCAAGACGAACTGGTCCACCGTGTCAGCGGTCGAGGTGGCAGCCGCGATCTCGACGCGCACAGGGTCGCGGACCAGATCCCTGATCGATCCCAACGTCTTCTCATCCAAGGTGGCAGAGAACAAAAGCGTCTGTCGCTCAGGCGGAGTGAGAGCAACGATCTGTTTGACCGAAGGAAGAAATCCCATGTCAAGCATGCGATCAGCCTCGTCTATGACGAGAATCTCGACTTCGCTGAGATTGCAGACACCCTGGTCGATGAGATCGATCAGGCGACCGGGTGTGGCAACCAAGATATCGCAACCACGGCGCAGCGCGCTCTTCTGCGGATTGTAACCAACACCCCCCACCACGGTCACGGCGATGTGCTTGGTACGGGTCGCGATCTGGGTGCACACGCTGTCGATCTGCTGGGCGAGCTCGCGTGTCGGGGTGATGATGAGCATCTTGGGGCCCCGCCCCTCAGCCGATCTGCGGCTGCGGCCCTGGTGGACCACATGGCCGAGATTGCTCATCGCAGGCAGCAGAAACGCCGCCGTCTTGCCCGTTCCGGTCTGGGCCGCCGCCAGTATATCCCGTTTGGCCAGCACGCTTGGAATCGAGGCGGCCTGCACGGGGGTGGGCGTCGTGTAGTGAAGGCCGCGAACAGCCTTCAGAATGATGTCGGGAAGACCCAGGTCTTCAAAACCCGGCTCCTTCTTTCCCGGTGCAGCGTCCTCGGCTCCATCGACGCCGAGCGCTTCGCTCGTCTGCGGCGAGGCGATCATCTCGTCGGCACAAGCTTGCTCGACCATCGCGGCATCGACCTCTTCGGCGATCTCCGTCGGATCGAGGGGACCTTCGTGTTCAATTTCATGCATGTAGACTGTTCCATTCCGCGCCGGGCGAAGGCGCGCATGCGCGTGCATGCGAGCGGCGATACGGCGCCTCTAGGTATATAGGGATGCTGTTCATACGCGGCGGATCACAGAGACGCGCATGCCGGTGGAGAGACGCGCACCGGTGGCGCGGGACATGCGATGGAGCAGGTTCCGCCGGAGCAGTAGTATAGGGGTTTGCTCGATCGACGTGGTGACAGTGATGTGGAGATCACCCGAATCCCATGTTTGATGAGAGGGCGCTCTGGTCAGTGCTTGCCCTTCCAACCCTGTCGTTTGCGTCCGCCGCCGAACACCGAGCCCTTGCGCGACCGTGCGCGCAGCCGCTCGATGATCTCGTCTTCCGAGCCGCCCTCCACGATAGCCCGCAGGTGCACGATGCCGTCGCGCAGCCGAGCGGCCTCCTCGAAATCCATGCCCTCCGAGGCTGTCTTCATATCCTCTTCCATCGTGGCGATGATGCGCACGAGATCATCGTGGGGAAGCTCTGCAAGCTCCTCGGCGAGCCTGCGGCCGGCCGTCTCGTCAAGCTGCTCGTCTGAGCCCTCCCCGGTCGGCGTGAAGAACTCGCCGTGTCCGAGCGAGTCGCCGCGAGAGCGATCGCGCCGACCGACGCTCTGCGCAGCCTCGGATATGAAGCTTGAGATATCGTTGATGGCCTTGCGCACGGTCTCGGGCCTGATGCCGTGCACCTCGTTATAGCGCTCCTGCAGATCGCGTCGACGCGCCGTCTCCTGAATCGCCTCGCGCATCGAGTCGGTGATTCTGTCCGCATACATGATGACCTCACCGCCGGCGTTGCGCGCCGCGCGTCCGATCGTCTGGATGAGCGATCGCCGGTTGCGCAGAAAGCCCTCCTTGTCGGCGTCGAGGATCGCCACGAGCGATACCTCGGGCAAATCGAGCCCCTCGCGCAAAAGATTGATGCCCACCAGCACGTCGATCGAACCGCGTCGGAGATCGCGCAGTATCTCGACGCGATCGAGGGTCGCCGTATCCGAATGCATGTAGTTGACCTTCACGCCGGCATCCAGGAAGTGGTCGGTCAGGTCCTCGGCCATGCGCTTGGTCAGCGTGGTCACGAGAACCCGCTCATGCCGCTCGGCGCGCTCCTTGATCTCGTCGAGCAGATCATCGATCTGGCCGCGCACCGGCCGAACGCTGATCTTGGGATCGAGCAGCCCGGTCGGTCGGATGATCTGCTCGACGTTGTTCTGGCTCACGCGCAGCTCGTAATCGCCCGGCGTCGCGGAAACGTAGACGAACTGAGGGATCCGCGCCTCGAACTCATCGAAGCGCAGCGGGCGGTTGTCGAGGGCCGAAGGCAGCCGGAAGCCGTGCTCGATCAAGGTCACCTTGCGCGAGCGATCCCCCTCGTGCATGCCGCGGATCTGCGGCACGGTCACATGGCTCTCATCGATGATGCAGAACATGTCCTTTGGAAAATAGTCGATGAGCGTATAGGGTGGCTCCCCCGGTTTGCGACCGTCCAGATGACGCGAGTAGTTCTCGATCCCGTTGCAGAATCCCATGGTCTCGAGCATCTCGAGATCGTAGTCGGTGCGCTGCTGGAGGCGCTGCGCCTCGAGCAGCTTGTCCTCGGCCTTGAGCTCGCCCACGCGCTCGGAGAGCTCGGCCTCGATCGTCTTGAGCGCGGCGGCGACCTTGGGCTTCTCGGTCACATAGTGCGACGCCGGCCACACGGGAATCGCATCGTACTCGCGTGTGATCTCACCGGTCACTTCATCGATCTCAGCGATGAGCTCCACCTCGTCACCGAAGAACTCGAACCTCAGAGGATGCTCCGCGTACGGGGGAAACACGTCCACCACGTCACCGCGCACCCGGAACGTGCCGCGCGCCAGATCGAAATCGTTGCGATCGTATTGGATGTCGATAAGGGCATGGATGAAGTCGTCGCGCTCGAGGGGCTGGGTCTTGTCCACGTTGGGCGCGAGCCCCGCGTAGTCCTCGGGGCTGCCGATGCCGTAGATGCATGATACCGAAGCGACAACGATGACGTCGCGGCGCGAGAGCAGCGAGGCGGTCGCCTGATGTCTGAGCATCTCGACCTCCTCGTTGATGGAGGAATCCTTCTCGATGTAGGTGTCGCTCGAGGGCACGTAGGCCTCGGGCTGGTAGTAGTCATAGTAGGAGACGAAGTAGACGACGGCGTTGTTCGGAAAGAACTCGCGCAGCTCGCTGGCGACTTGGGCGGCGAGCGTCTTGTTGGGCTCCATCACCAGAGCCGGCTTGCCGAGTGCCTCGATGGTCTTCGCCATCGTGTAGGTCTTGCCGGACCCGGTGACACCGAGCAGGACCTGATAGCGATCATTGTCGCGGATGCCCTCGACGAGCGAGGCGATGGCCTCCGGCTGATCGCCGGACGGCTCGAAGGGAGAGACGACTTCGAACCTCGCCGACTCGCCGGTCACGCCGAAACGGCGCAGCTCACCGCCGACTCGTTCGACCTCTGAGGATTCCATGGCCCGACCTCTCCTGTCCGTCTCGTGCGCCCCGCCGCGACCGGTGGAGCCGATGCGCGCTCGAAGGCGGCGCGGCTAATCTGCGAATTGATCCGAATGCAGATCAACGTATCTGGACTGCGCGGTTTTGACGCGGAGCAGATATGTCTGCGTTTCCGGGTAGGTGATCGCGTTGACCAGCACCGTATCCTCTTTTGCCCAAACCCTCACCTGTTCCATACCGGCATTGTATGCCAAGATCGCAAGATCGGTCGACCCATGAAAGCAAGTGATCAGATATGAGAGGTAGGCGCAGCCGAATTCGATGTTCGTCGCGGGATCATCGAGTTCGGATGCGCGATAGCTCCGGGAACTGACGATGCCGCGCTCGACCATCTCTTTCGCTGTGTCTGGCATGACCTGCATCAGTCCTCGAGCATCCTTTTGAGAGGTCACCGTGGGATTCCAGTTTGACTCAGCGCTGATGACCGCGCAGACAAGATAGGGATCGATGTTATGCGCCGCGCTCGAGCGCCTGATATACGTCTCGTATCTGATCGGGTAATAGGATCTCATCATAGACGCCGGAGCGAACGAGTACGTAGCTGCCGCCACTCCGAATATCGAGATGGCAACGAGCGGCAGCACCCGATACCAAGCGACGTTCCAAACCCACCTAAACATCACCTCTCACCTGCGCGAGAAAGCACGGCGAGCCATGCGTCGAGCTGGCGGACGAGACATCGGCCATCTTGGGAGTTGTCAAGCACGAAGCTCGCCTGCGCGCGCAACTCCGACTCGCTGGGCTGAAGGGCGCAGCGCCTATCAAAATCCCGGGGATCCATGCCCCGTCGCAGCGCGCGCGCACGTCGCACCTCCAAGGGTGCCGTGACGGCGACGACTTCATCGGCGACAGCACGGATATCACCTAGCGCGGAGGGCACCGAGACCTCGACGACCACGAGTCTGCTCGCGGCTTCATCCTCAGCAGCCGAACCCTGATCGTCGATTGTCTCAAGAAGCTCGCGGAGCCTTTCCCGAACGATTGGGTGGACGATCGCGTTGAGACGCTCCAGCTGCTCAGCTGACGCAAACGCACGAGAGGCGAGCTCAGACGTTCTGAGAGCGCCCTGCGCATCCAAGATGGCCTCGCCGAACGCACCAGCGAGCTCGGCCACGATATCCGATCCAGGACGATAGAGATCCTTTGCCACCTCGTCCAGATCGATCGTGCTCGCACCGAGATCCCTCAGATGGCGAACGACGGTCGATTTCCCCGAAGCCAGATTTCCAATGACAAAAACTTTGAACAAGTTTCATCCCTTAACGAAGCGGGCGGGCGCAGCAGCGACCAAAAAGCAGGTCATTCGTGTGTATTCTCACGCAACCCGCAAGCAAAGACCACCTCTTCGAGAGCATTCCCTCTGAACTACATGTCGGGGTCAGCAAATGAGCTCATCATGCTCTCAGGTATCTTGAGAGTTATTTCTACCCCCCGCTGCAGCTGAGCGCCGTCCTTGACCGAACGGAGATGATCTCGAGTTTCGATCAACAGCGAACAACCGCTCGGAGTGACGGAGCGGCTCTCACCGGGGAGGTCCGGCTAGCGCATGGCGCGCCGCGCGAGCGCCGCGGCGGCCACCGCGGTCCCCGCCGCCGCCAGCGCGCAGAGGCCCTGCGTCGGGACCGGTGCCGTCGCGCCGGTGCCCGGCAGCTCCGGGGCCCTCTCGTAGACCATGGTGAGGCGCACCGGGTCGCCCTCGACGGGCTGCCCGTCGACGAAGGCGTGATCGCGCTCGTCGATCACGATCTCATGCGAGCGCTCGGCTCGCTGGTAGCCCGCCGGCACCTCGGTTCCGAACAGGTGGTAGGTGCCCGGGACCAGACCGTAGAGGCGCAGCTCGCCGTCGGCGCCGGAGCGCTGCGGCCAGGACGCCCGCTCGGTCCTCGCCTCGTCGGTGTAGGCCTCGACCCCGGAGGCGGCGTCGCCGTCGCGCGAGCCCAGGACGTAGGCGGCCCCGGCCACCGGGGCGTCGCCCTCGGTGAGGCTGCGCACAATCAGAGACTTGGACACGGTGGTCTCCCACTGGGCATAGAGCACCTGGGAGCGAGCGGCGAGCACGAAGGGGTCGCCGGGGACGTAGGAGGCCCCTGAGCCGTCCGGCTCGGTGCTCCAGCGGGTGAACCGGTCGTAAGGTCGGCGAAAGCCGCACGCGGAGACGCTCACCGTGGCACCGGAACCCCCTCTGGTAGGAGCCGTGGAGCCGGCGGCGTCATCGGCGTTGGCCTCGTAGACGAGATGGAACGCCGGCTGCCACACATAGGCGTCGGCCATCGTCTTGCCATCGTAGGTCTCCATGAGCTCCTTCGCGCTGAGGACCCGCCCGAGCGGGACGGCCTCGGTGCCCTCCCCGATCGCTTGCCACATCCCGGTGTGCCCCTCGTCAGAGCGCGCCTCGCGAAGCTCGCACGACCCGCCGCTCTTGAACGCCCACCGCGCGCCGAGATCGATGCGCGACAGGGAGCGACAGTCTCGGAACATCCTAGACATGTCCGTCACCTTCGAGGTGTCGAAGTCGGTAAGGTCCAAGGAGGTCAGAAGGGAGCACCCGCAAAACATTTCGAACATGCGCGTCACCTGCGAGGTGTCGAAGCCGGAGAGATCCAGAGAGGACAGCTTGGAGCAATAGACGAACATCCAAGTCATGTCCTTCACCTTCGAGGTGTCGAAATCGGAGAGATCCAGAGAAGTCAGGGAGGAGCAGCGGTTGAACATGGATTCCATGCTCGTCACCTTCGAGGTGTCGAAGCCGGAGAGGTCCAGAGAGGTCAGGGAGGTGCAGCCGGTGAACATGGTGGACATGCGCGTCACCTGCGAGGTATCGAAGCCGGTGACATCCAGGGAGGGCAGGGAGGAGCAGTCGGTGAACATGTTGGACATGACCGTCACCTTCGAGGTGTCGAAGCCGGTGACATCCAGAGAGGGCAGGGAGGAGCAGCCGTAGAACATGAAGGACATGTCCGTCACCTGCGAGGTATCGAAGCCGGTGACGTCCAGAGAGGGCAGGGAGGAGCAGCTTTGGAACATCCGGGTCATATCCGTCACCTTCGAGGTGTCGAAGCCGGTGACGTCCAGGGAGGGCACCTTGGAGCAGCCGTAGAACATATTATCCATGGTCGTCACCTTCGAGGTGTCGAAGCCGGTGACGTCCAGGGAGGGCAGGGAGGAGCAGTCTTCGAACATGTAGGACATGCTCGTCACCTGCGAGGTGTCGAAGCCGGTGACGTCCAGGGAGGAAAGGGAGGAGCAGCCGGAGAACATGTAGGATATGTCCGTCACCTTCGAGGTGTCGAAGCCCGAAACGTCCAGCGAGGGCAGAGAGGAGCATCTGCAGAACATGTAAGACATGTCTTTCATGCTTGATGTGTCCCATCCCGACACATCCAAGGCGGTCAGCGATTTGCAATCGTAGAACATGGAGGAGGCGTCGGCGCACGCGGACATGTCCAGACCGGTGGCCTCGAATGCAACGAGTTTGCTCTTGTTGTAGTCGGTTCCCGCGAACCACTGCCGCGTGGACTCAGGGACGATGCCCTCGGTGCCGGGGTCCCCCTGAATGCGGACGCGCGTCAGACGCTGCTCGCGATAGTAAGCCCAAGGCGTCTCGTATCCCGCCTGGGTCATCCTCCCATGGCCGGAGATGGTGAGGACGCCGGCGTCATCGATGCGCCATCTCACGTCGCCCCCGTCGGAGGTCGCCATGATGCCCGAGGCGATCTCGGAGACGCTCTCTCCCCCCGGCTGTGCGTCCGGCGAGCGGTCAGCGCTCTCATCCGACTGATCGGCCCGCTCGCTCTGACCGGCGCCCGTTGCGCGCGCGGGATGCTGCGCGACGGACATGTCCACTCTCGTCTGCTCCGTCTGTCCGCTCTGAGCGGGATCGGCGCGAGCGTCGTCTCGATCCGCATCGTCGGCGGCAGCGGGCCGCGGATCCGCGTCGCTCCTCGCTTCTCGTTCGCCGCGGCGCAAATCGGAGCGCTCGATGGACGACTCTCCGCCTGCGTCCACTCCGTCGGCGACCTCAGCTGCAGCGGAACCATGCATCGAAACGATGAGGCCGACCGCCAGCACGCAGACAGCCGCGAGGACGAGCGCTCTGGCGAGCGCCCGTCTGACGCGGACGGCTCTTCTCATCATCATCGCTCCCCTCTCAGCGGCGCGCTCGCGGGTGCCCCTCCTCGATGCGCTCGACGGCGTCGCGGCATCTCCGCGATATGCTTCCTGCTCGATGGGATATTATACTATCATACAGTTCCGCTCAATCAGGACTCATCGTATCGTTCATCGCCCGAAGCTCCTCGTCCGAGCTCAGAGGGTGCGAGCTCGATTCAAGCATTTGTTGTCTTTGTGCATATGTCCATATTCATATTCCACTCATCAAGCGAGCAGCCTTTTGTCGCGCGCGCGATCCGAGCGCAGCGGCGCTGCAAAGTCGCAACAACACGGAGACGCCACCGCGATCCTGAAATCGGATTGGGTTCCTGCTGAGCAAATGATTGTAAAGATCGGTGAGTTGCGCGCGGAACGCGCTGGTATTCGATTTGAAGCATGCTGTAAACTTGACCGAGAAATGATACGTCGCCGTCGGCCGCACGAGCAACGCGAGAGCGGGCGGCGCAACGACCGCATCGATGGCCGCGCGCGCTCTGCGCCCGCGAACGGACGCGAAACGAGAAAAAGGGACCTCCCGCGATGCGGGAGGTCCCATCCTCTTCGGCTTCCGGCGTCGGTGCCGTCCACCGGTCAGCGGCGTCCTGCTCTCCCACGGGCTGACCCCGCAGTACCATCGGCGCTCGGGGGCTTAGCTTCCGGGTTCGGAACGGTTCCGGGCGTGCCACCCCTGCTGTGACCGCTGACCGGTGGGCGGCGCCCCGCCCGATCGGTCTGTCCGGGGATCTCCCCCGCGCCCCCCTGGGGGCCGCACAGCACATGAGAAGGGAGACCCGATCGGGATCTGATGGTGTATCGCGGCACCCTCGGGCGTGGCGCCCTCGGGGCCCTTGTGAGGGATGCGGGTAAGAGCTCGGGCGATTAGTGCCGCTCGGCTGAGGGGCTCGCGCCCCTTGCACCTGCGGCCTATCGACCAGGTGTTCTGCCTGGGCCCTTACCATAAGGAGAACTCATCTCGGGAACGGCTTCCCGCTTATATGCCTTCAGCGGTTATCCGTGCCGGACGCGGCTACCGGGCGATGCCGTTGGTCGACAACCCGTGCACCGGAGGTCCGTCCACCCCGGTCCTCTCGTACTGGGGGCAGCCTCCCTCGATTCTCCTGCGCCCGCGGAGGATAGGGACCGAACTGTCTCACGACGTTCTGAACCCAGCTCGCGTACCGCTTTAAACGGCGAACAGCCGTACCCTTGGGACCTGCTCCAGCCCCAGGATGCGATGAGCCGACATCGAGGTGCCAAACCTTGCCGTCGATGTGGACTCTTGGGCAAGATCAGCCTGTTATCCCCGGAGTACCTTTTATCCGTTGAGCGACGGCCCGCCCACATGGGGCCGCCGGATCACTAGAGCCTGCTTTCGCATCTGCTCGACGTGTCCGTCTCGCAGTCAGGCCCGCTTGCGCTCTTGCACTCTCAAGGACGGTTGCCGACCGTCCCGAGCGGACCTTCGCGCGCCTCCGTTACTCTTTAGGAGGCGACCGCCCCAGTCAAACTGCCCACCTGGCACGGTCCCTGCGCCGGATCGCGGCCGCAGGTTAGGACGCCGGGCGCGCGGGGGTGGTATTCCAAGGGCGGCTCCGCCGGGGCTGGCGCCCCGGCATCGATGCCTCCCACCTATCCTCTACGCGCGCGCTCGGCGGCCAATGCCAAGCTGCAGTGAAGGTTCACGGGGTCTTTCCGTCCTTCCGCGGGAAGGTCGCATCTTCACGACCAGTGCAATTTCACCGGGACCATGGTCGAGACAGCGCCCAAGTCGTTGCGCCGTTCGTGCAGGTCGGAACTTACCCGACAAGGAATTTCGCTACCTTAGGACCGTTATAGTTACGGCCGCCGTTTACCGGGGCTTGGCTTCGGGGCTTCGCGCTCGCGCGCTGACCCCTCCGCGTGACCTTCCGGCACCGGGCAGGCGTCAGACCCTATGCGTCGCCTTTCGGCTTGTGCAGAGTCCTGTGTTTTTGGTAAACAGTCGCTTGGGCCTCTTCACTGCGGCCGCCTCTCGCTCGGGGGGCTGAGCCCCTCCACGATGACGCGGCACCCCTTCTCCCTAGGTTACGGGGCCATTGTGCCGAGTTCCTTGACCATGGTTGACCCGATCGCCTCGGTATGTTCTACCCACCCACCTGTGTCGGTTTGCGGTACGGGCGCGCGCGCGCCTTCCTTAGGGGTTTTTCTCGGGACCCGGGCTCGCTCGCTTCACTCAGTCGCTTCGTCCGGAGCCTCGCCCTCATGACGGGGGGATTTCCCTCCCCGTCGGGCCGCGCTCCATCACGGGGACGTCCAGAACCCCGCCGAGCTACCCCGATCCGTCGCCCCGTCGGTCACGCGGCGCGCGCGCGGTGCAGGAATATTCGCCTGCTGCGCATCGGCTACGCCTTCCGGCCTCGCCTTAGCCCCCGACTGACCCTGGGAGGATTAGCCTCGCCCAGGAAACCTCGGGTTTACGGCGGACGAGTTTCTCTCTCGTCTCTCGCTACTCATGCCAGCATTCTCGCTCCCGGGCGGTCCACCGGCGGTCGCCCGCCGGCTTCGCCCCGCTCGGGACGCTCCCCTACCACGACGCCACGTCAGTGGCGCCGTCCGCCGCTTCGGTTCCCGGCTTAGCCCCGTGTATTGTCGGCGCATGTCCACTCGACCAGTGAGCTGTTACGCACTCTTTCAATGCGTGGCTGCTTCTGAGCCAACATCCTGGTTGTCTGCGCGGACGCACATCCTTTGCCACTCAGCCGGGAATTGGGGACCTTAGCGGGCGGTCTGGGCTGTTTCCCTCTCGAGCGCGCGGCTTAGCCCACGCGCTCTGACTGCCGCGCTCGCGGCCGCCGGCATTCGGAGTTCGGTTCGGCTCGGCAGGCGGTGAGGCCCCCTCACCGATCCGGTGCTCTACCTCCGGCGGCGATCGCGCGACGCTAGCCCTAAAGCTATTTCGGGGAGAACGAGATATCTCCGGGTTTGATTGGCCTTTCACCCCTATCCGCGGGTCATCGCCGCCGTTTTCAACCGACGTGCGTTCGGCCCTCCACGGGGTCTTACCCCCGCTTCAGCCTGCCCGCGGATAGCTCACCCGGCTTCGCGCCTGCGGCGCGGGACTTCACGGTCGCCCTGTTCGGACTCGCTTTCGCTGCGGCTCGCTTCAAAGCTTCGCCTCGCCCCGCGCCGGCAGCTCGCTGGCTCATTCTACAAAAGGCACGCCGTCACGGCTCCCGAAGGGGCCGCTCCGACTGCTTGTGGGCGCACGGTTTCAGGTGCTGTTTCACTCCCCTCCCGGGGTGCTTTTCACCTTTCCCTCACGGTACTCGTTCGCTATCGGTCACAGGGGAGTATTCAGGCTTGGATGGTGGTCCACCCAGATTCGGACCGGGTTTCACGTGCCCGGCCCTACTCAGGGACCGCGTTCGGGGGACATCCGAGGGTGCGCCTACGGGACTCTAACCCTGTGCCGTCGGCCTTCCCATGCCGTTCGGCTCCCCTCGATGCCTCCCCGGGCAGGGCGGAAGGCCCTGCCGCGCGCGGCCCTGCAACCCCCGGGGCGCCGGGCCCCTCCGGCCCGTCGGCGCTCCCAGGTTTGGCCTAGGCCCCCGTTCGCTCGCCGCTACTTGGGGGATCTCGAAATTGATTTCCTCTCCTCCGGGTACTTAGATGTTTCAGTTCCCCGGGTTGTCCTCCCGGGCCCTATGTGTTCGGGCCCGGGATGCATGGACTGCTCCATGCGGGTTCGCCCATTCGGAGATCCGCGGGTCGCAGGGCATGTGCCCCTCACCGCGGCTTATCGCAGCTTGTCGCGTCCTTCGTCGGCTCCCTGTGCCAAGGCATCCGCCGTGCGCCCGTGACATCTTCCCGTCCCTCGGACGGGCCCTGGCCACGTTCGCGCCATCATCGGCGCCTCGTCTCGTCTCTCGGCCGGCTCCCGCCGGCCGCTCAATCGAATCTTGGGCGCCCCTCGTCGGGGCGCCCGGGTGTCGCATACCGCACCCCCTCTCGGGGGCGCGATCAGATCTCTCTCAATTCCTGATGAATCATAAGTCGAAGATGATCTTCCACTCGCTTTTCAAAAAAATGGAGAATCGATCGGGTCCGATGCCTCTCGGGCATCGGCCCTTCTCGTGCTATGCGGCTCTCAGGGTGCGCGGGGTCGACCCCCGGGGACCGGACACCGCGAGGATGCTGCCAGGACAGAACCGGCCGGGCGCGCTGCGCCGAGAAACGGTCCTGAGTATCGAGTATCTGTCTTCTAGTTCGAGGTCTCTCCCTAGAAAGGAGGTGATCCAGCCGCACCTTCCGGTACGGCTACCTTGTTACGACTTCACCCCCCTCGCCCTCCACACCTTCGACGCGTCCCCCCATCGCTGGTCGGGCCCGCGGCTTCGGGTGCAGACGACTCGGGTGGTGTGACGGGCGGTGTGTACAAGGCCCGGGAACGCATTCACCGCGGCATGCTGATCCGCGATTACTAGCAACTCCGACTTCACGGGGGCGGGTTGCAGCCCCCGATCCGAACTGGGGCCGGCTTTGTGGGATCCGCTCCGGCTCGCGCCATCGCATCCCGCTGTACCGGCCATTGTAGCACGTGTGCAGCCCAGGGCATAAGGGGCATGATGACTTGACGTCGTCCCCGCCTTCCTCCGGCTTGACGCCGGCGGTCCCGCATGGGTTCCCAGCATTACCTGATGGCAACATGCGGCGGGGGTTGCGCTCGTTGCGGGACTTAACCCAACATCTCACGACACGAGCTGACGACAGCCATGCACCACCTGCGCAGCCTCCTTCCGGCCACCGGGTCTCCCCGGCTTCAGCTGCATGTCAAGCCCTGGTAAGGTTCTTCGCGTCGCTTCGAATTAAGCCACATGCTCCGCTGCTTGTGCGGGCCCCCGTCAATTCCTTTGAGTTTTAGCCTTGCGGCCGTACTCCCCAGGCGGGACGCTTAATGCGTTGGCTGCGGCACGGGGGGATCGTCCCCCCACACCTAGCGTCCATCGTTTACGGCTGGGACTACCAGGGTATCTAATCCTGTTCGCTCCCCCAGCTTTCGCGCCTCAGCGTCGGTACCGGCCCAGAGGGCCGCCTTCGCCACCGGTGTTCCTCCCGATATCTGCGCATTCCACCGCTACACCGGGAATTCCACCCTCCCATACCGGACCCGAGCCGGGCGGTTCCGGGCGCGAGCGGGGGTTGAGCCCCCGGATTTGACGCCCGGCCTGCCTGGCCGCCTACGCGCGCTTTACGCCCAATGAATCCGGATAACGCTTGCCCCCTACGTATTACCGCGGCTGCTGGCACGTAGTTAGCCGGGGCTTCTTCTGCAGGTACCGTCTGATCTCTTCCCTGCTGAAAGCGGTCTGCGACCCGAAGGCCTTCCTCCCGCACGCGGCGTCGCTGCGTCAGGGTTCCCCCCATTGCGCAAGATTCCCCACTGCTGCCTCCCGTAGGAGTCTGGGCCGTGTCTCAGTCCCAATCTGGCCGTTCGGTCTCTCAACCCGGCTACCCGTCGTCGGCACGGTGGGCCCTCGCCCCGCCGTCTACCTGATGGGCCGCGACCCCATCCCGCGCCGCCGGAGCTTTCGCCGGGCCGCCATGCGGCGGTCCGGCGCATCCGGTATTACCCGCGGTTTCCCGCGGCTATTCCGGAGCGCAGGGCAGGTTGGTCACGTGTTACTCAGCCGTTCGCCACTCGCTTCCGCCCGAGGGCGGGTGCCGTTCGACTTGCATGTGTTAGGCGCGCCGCCAGCGTTCATCCTGAGCCAGGATCGAACTCTCCGTCCAATGAGCGGCCCCCGAGGGGGCCGCGATTCGGCGAGGCGCCCGACCGGCCAGCGATGAGTTCTCGCTGATCGGATCCATCTCGTAAAGTCTCATCAGTCCCTGGAAAGGAATCGTTGCGGGGCCGCCCCGTGGGGCGGCTCGCAAAGATCTTCTCACAGTTCATAACATTTGAACAAAATGGTCTGTCTGTCCTGGCGGGACCGGCATCTCGCCGTGTCCCACCTCGCAGTATCCGGTTCTCAGGGTACCCGCCGCGGTCTCCCTCGCGTCAAGCTCGGGGCCACGCGGCAACGTAATACTCTACTGGAGCGCGCGACCTGAGTCAAGAAGAATCTTTCAACTCATGTCGTTCACATCGAGGGACATACGCGTCATCTGAATCTTCTGAAACGCGATCGAATCTCTTCGTGAACTCCAGCGGCTGCTTATAATAAGCCATCGCGCACCGTTTTCAAGCGTCAATTTCATTTTACAAAAAAATAAATCCCCCAAAGGGCGCATCGGTGCGCTTAAACCGCTGCGATGGGTCGCTCAATATGAAACAGGGCGCCCTCGGCGCCCTGTCGCATGCAGATCCCGCTGATTCGAAAGCTGCTCTAAACCTCGAGCGCCTTCTTCGCGATGCCGGTGAGCTCACTGAAGGACTCCGGGTCCTCATAGGCCATCTGAGCCAGGACCTTGCGATCGAGCTCGATGCCAGCGAGCTTGAGCCCGTGCATGAACTGCGAGTACGACAGGTCGTCCATGCGCGCCGCCGCGTTGATGCGTGTGATCCACAGACTGCGGATGTCGCGCTTCTTGGTGCGCCGATCGCGGTACTGGTACTGGAGCGAATGCTGAACCTGCTCCTTGGCGTGCTTGTATGTGCGCGAGGCCGCACCGTAGTAGCCCTTCGCGCGACTCATTACGGTCCGGCGCTTCTTCTTGGCAGAAACTGCGCGTTTGACACGTGCCATATCTCATCAACTCCTACTCGGTGATTGGAACGATCGGGAAGCGTCGCCTAGGCCAGACGAGCCTTTATGACTTTGCGGTCAGCAGGGGAAACCTCTGTCTCCTGCCGATACCCGCGTTTGCGGTTCTGGCTCTTTTTGCCTGTGAGGTGGCTCTTGAACGCCTTGGCACGCATGATCTTTCCGGTGCCGGTGAGACGGAAGCGCTTCTTGGTTCCGCTATGGGACTTCATCTTGGGCATGATCATTACTCCTTATCGGTTGCGAAACGTTACTCGTTGCCGCCTGCCTCGGCCTGCTCCTCGTCAAACGCGCCCTTGATGGGAGCAAGGACCATGAGCATGTTTCGGCCCTCGAGCTTGGGTGCGGACTCGACCACAGCGCAGCTTTCAAGATCCTTGGCGAGTCTCTCCAGCACGTTCAGGCCCTGCTCGGGATGGGCCATCTCGCGGCCTCGGAACATGATGGTGATCTTCACGCGGGCGCCCTTTTTGAGAAACCTCAGGACATGGCCCTTCTTCGTCTCGAAATCGCCGACGTCGATCTTGGGACGAAACTTCATCTCCTTGACCTCGACCCTGGACTGGTTCTTGCGGGCGGCCTTGGCTTTCATAGCCTGCTGATACTTGAACTTGCCGTAATCCATGACCCGGCAGACCGGGGGCTCCGCGTTGGGAGCGATCTCGACCAGATCGAGGCCCTGTTCATCAGCGATGCGCTGAGCGTCGCGGATGCCGAAGACCCCGAGCTGGGATCCGTCGACGCCGATCAGCCGACATGTCGTCGCCGTGATGTCCTCATTGATGCGCGTGTCGTCAGACTTAGCTATTTTCCTTACCTCCTTTTGATGGCCAATAAAAAAACCCGGGGCCATGAGCGGCGTCCAGGTTCTCACAGATCCTCGAAGGCGAGGCATACGGCCCGCCCTCGATCCTCAATTGTGAAACCAGCCAGCTGCCCGATAGCGCCGAAAGGTGGAGACCGCACGGATCTCGCTTCGATTGCCTCGCATGAGCGATGCGGATGCATCATAGCACAACATCTGTGAATTCATGCGTTCATCACGGATATGCGCACCAGAGGGTCAATTGCGCGGGTGAGACGCGCGGGTGAGACGCGCGGGTGAGTCGATCGGGACTCTGCGCGCATGGTGCCCGAGGTGAGATTTGAACTCACACGATGTCGCCATCGGAGGATTTTGAGTCCCCTGCGTCTGCCGTTCCGCCACTCGGGCCGCATTTCCGCGCCGGACCATAGTAGCACAGATCGAAGCTCGCCACGAGTCCGGATGCAGCCCGCATCCGTTTCAAACGGATGCGGGCTGCGCGCATGACGTACGATCCGCCGATGCCGTTACGCCTTGCCCACAGAGCCGAACTCGCCCATGAGCTCCTTGGTGCGCTCGACTATCGCATCGCGACCGGGCTTGAGAAGCTTTCTGGGGTCGAAGCCCTTCTCTCGCAGATCATCTCCCGCCTCGATATAGCCCCGGGTGGCACGAGCGAACTCAACCTGCAGATCGGTATTGACATTGATCTTGGCCACGCCCATCGTGATGGCGCGCTTGACCTGGTCGACCGGGATGCCGGTGCCGCCATGAAGCACGAGCGGCAGATCGCCGACCTTCTTTTTTATAGCCGCGAGCGTGTCAAACGACAGACCCTGCCAGTTGGCCGGATACAGTCCATGGATGTTGCCGATGCCGCAGGCGAGGAAATCGACTCCCAGCACGGCGATCTGAGCGCAGCGCTGCGGATCGGCGATCTCGCCCATTCCGGTGACGCCATCCTCGGTGCCGCCGATGCCGCCGACCTCAGCCTCGACCGAGATGCCCTTGGCATGGGCTATCTTCACGATCTCGGCCGTGCGATCGAGGTTGACCTGAAAGTCTTTTTCGTGGCTGCCGTCATACATGACCGAAGTGAAGCCCGCTTCGATGCATTTGAAGCAGTTCTCATAGGTGCCGTGATCAAGATGCAGAGCGACCGGCACGGTGATATCGAGCGTCTCCATCACATCGACGACCATATCCCGGCAGACCTTGAAGCTCGACATCCATTTTGCCGCACCGGAGGTGCACTGGATGATCAACGGTGATTTCGCCTGCTGCGCCGCCGTCAAGATGGAGATGGTCCACTCCAGGTTGTTCGTGTTGAAGGCACCGAGTCCGAAATGGCCCTCCTCAGCCTTCTTGAGCATGTCCGTTGCATTGACGAGCATAGAAAACCTCCCATGATAAGGTTGCACCCATAACTCATCCAGCATACCACGCACCGATGTTTTCCGCTGCCGGGGCGGCAAGGGGCGAAGGCGGCTTCAGACGGATCAGGAGGCTGACATGAACGGGTTGAACTCGAGTTCCTCGGCCATCGTTGTACTGCGACCGTGTCCGACCAGACAGTGGGTGTCGGCAGGCAGCAGCCGGGCGAGCTTCGTCAGCGAGTGCAGCATCGCGCACTCGTCGCCCCCCTCGAGATCCGTGCGACCGTGGCTGCTCGGAAACAGCGTGTCGCCGACGAAAGCGATATCGCCCTGATCGGTCGCCGTGAACAAAACGATGCCGCCGGGCGTGTGACCGGGTGTCTCGATCACTTGGAGGACCGCGTCACCGAACTCTATGGTGTCGCCCTCGGCGAGCAGACGAGAGGGCTCACCGGGATCCTCCACGGTCACGCCCCAGCGCTCCTTCATGCTCTTGATGGCAGTCCCTATCAACGCGGCATCGGCGGCCGATATCAGAAACGCCACGTCAGCCCCCAGCTCCTTGCGCATCGCGGCCACACCGCCCACGTGATCGGCATGACCATGCGTCGAGATGATCGCGCGAATCGTGACGCCCGGGTAGCCCTTCTCGAAATCACGGGTGAGCTTCGCGCCATCCCAAGCCGGATCGATGACCACCGCCTCAGCGCCCGAGATCACGAAATACGTGTTCGTCTCGATGGGACCGTTCACCACAGTCTCAATTTGGATGCTGCCTTTCGGATCGGTATCGAGCTCCATGCTAACTCCTCCGTTTCATCTGCTCGCCGCCTTCTCCGGGCATGATCCGGCGAGCATCGTATACGCTTTCTACCCGTGTGATCGCCGCAAACAGAGGGTCGAGGCCACTCGCGTCAGAAATCTCCACCAAATAGCGGAGCACGGCTATCCCTTCTCTGGTCGTCGATGTGGAAGCAGACAAGATGTTGCCTCCCGCGTCGCCGATGGCGATGGTGACGTCCTTCAGCAGACCCATGCGATCGAGACATTCGACGACGACTTCCACGCGGAACAGCGCATCGGCCGCGCAGTCCCACTCCACTGCCGTCATACGCTCGGCGTGCTCCATCAGACCCTTCACATTCGGGCAGCTCGCACGGTGCACGGAGACGCCCCTGCCGTGCGTGATGAATCCCACGATATCGTCTCCGGCGACGGGGTTGCAGCAATGCGCCAGATGAATGAGGATGTCGCCGCTATCGGAACCCTTCATGCGAACCCCGCAGCTTCTATGTTGCTCCTGCTGAGGGGAACGCCGGGACCCGCGGGAGGGCGCGGGAGTGCTCAAGGCCCCTCCCGAGGCCGTCTTCTCGCCGAGCGGTTTGGGATCGAGCAGGCGCTCCACCTTGTTGCCGACCGAGCGCGCAGCGAGCTTTCCTGCGCCGATCGCCGCGAACAGGTCTGCAAGCTGCTTGTACTTGAGCTGTTCGGCGATCTGCGTGAGCGCTCGAGTCGATCGTGCCGTGGATATGCCATAGCCTCGACGTCGCAGATCACGCGCCAGGATATCCCTGCCCGAAGCCGCGTCGTCGTCTTTGGTGGCCATCGCGAAGTAACGTCGGATCTTCGACTTCGCAGAGGGGGTGTTGACGATCGCCAGCCAATCCCGTGAGGGCTTGGCCGACTTGTTCGTGAGTATCTCGACGCGCTCGCCCATCGAGAGCCGATGCGTGAGCGGCGCCACGGCTCCGTTGATCTTTGCGCCTACGCAGTGATTGCCCACCTCGGTGTGGACGGCGTAGGCGAAATCGAGCGGTGTGGCACCGGCGCGCAGGCTCATGACCTCGGCTTTTGGCGTGAAGACGAAGATCTCCTGATCAAACAGGTCGGCCTTGAGGGTGCGCAGGAACTCCTTGGCGTCCTCGATGTCGTCGGAGGCCGCCCAGTCGAGCGAATGCCTGAGGGTGTTTATCTGCTCGTCTTGCCGCTGCGCCTCCTTCGATTTGAGAGAGGCGCAACCTCCCGACTTCTTGTAGAGCCAGTGCGCGGCGATGCCGTATTCCGCCTGCTCGTGCATCTCGGCGGTGCGGATCTGAATCTCAAGCGGACGCGCCGTGGGGCCGATGACGGTGGTGTGGAGCGAGCGGTAGTTATTGAGCTTCGGCGTGGCGACGTAATCCTTGAAGCGGCCGGGCATCGGATGCCACAGCGAGTGGATCGCACCGAGCGTGAGATAGCAATCATTCATGGAGGGCGCGATGACCCGGAGCGCGACGAGATCGTATATCTCGGAGAACTCCTTGCCCTTGCGTCTCATCTTCTGATGGATGGACCAGTAGTGCTTCGAGCGACCGCTGATTTGATAATCGCCCATCCCCATCTTCTTGAGCTCGTCGGTAAGCGTCTTTATCGTCTCGCTGAGAAAGCGCTCCCGCACCTCGCGTGACTCCGCGACCATCCGAGAGATGCGCTGGTAGGCCTCAGGATCGAGATAGAAGAACGACAGGTCCTCGAGTTCCCATTTGATCGAGGACATACCGAGCCGATCGGCGAGGGGCGCGTAGACATCCATGGTCTCGCGCGCCTTGAACAGACGCCGATCCTCGCTCAGAGCGGCCAGCGTGCGCATGTTGTGCAGGCGATCAGCGAGCTTCACGATGATCACGCGGATGTCGCGACTCATGGCGAGAAACATCTTGCGCAGATTGAGCGCCTGCTTCTCATCCATTGAGCCGACCTCGATATTCGTAAGCTTGGTCACCCCGTCGACGAGCTCGGATACGGTCGAGCCGAACAGACTCGCGACCTCATCGAGCGAGGTCTGCGTGTCCTCGACCGTGTCGTGCAGCAGCGCCGCGCACAAAACGTCGCAGTCCATCTTGAGCTCCGCTAAGATTATGGCGACTTCGACGGGATGGTTGATATACAGCTCGCCCGAACGGCGCTTCTGGTTCTCATGCCGCTCGGCGGCGAAGCAGTAGGCGCGCTCCACGAGATCGCTGTCCTCGACGCTCATATACCTTCGACAGAGCTGAATTAGCTTCTCGCAGTTGTCTGCTATGATCTCGGGCGGCAGATCATCCGCGCGCGTGTAATTCATCATCTCCGAGAAGGGTTGCAGCGACGCATCATGCTCGGCGCGTGTCTTCGCATCCATAGTGCCCCTCCCTATCCGATCGCATGTTCCGCCCGAGGGGTGATCGGGCGATTCATTCGAGCCAGCATATCACGTGACGGCGCATCGAGCGCCCATTTCATGAATGAGGAGAACGCCAGCCGCGCATGAAGACCCTCGAGATAGAGAATCGAGCGCGTGAGTTCGACGCGCACGGACGCCGAGCCCATCTCGATGGCGCGATGCTCGTCGAATCCGATGACGCGCAGAAGACCGAGCTCCTCGAAGATGGAGATGCCCGCGTCGACGCTGCGTTCATCGATGCGGCATGTTGACCGAATGGCATGGCACATCTGCGCGATCTCCCCGTCAGGCGCGCGAACGCTGACCCCGTCGGCTCCCCCCCGGCCGCTCTGTCGCAACGTCTGAAGCGCCCGATACAGCACCGCGAGCTCTTCTCGAGGGGGCGCTGCGGCATCGAGCAGGTTCTCGTTTATGCGCGCGTCGCGGCGCGTATACAGCAGATGGATGCAGGCCGTCTCCCCATCGCGACCGGCTCGTCCGCTCATCTGATTGAACTCCACGGCGCTGAACGGCATGTGATACAAGACGACATGGCGGATGTCGGGCAGATTGACGCCCTCGCCGAATGCGGAAGTCGAGACGATGCAGACGAGCGTTCCCTCGCGAAAGGCGTCCTCGACGCGGCAGCGATCAAGACGCGAGAGACCGGCGTTGTAGTACGCGATGGCGACAGCGATGTCCGGAACGCGCTTGCGCAACATGCGCGTCAAGGCGACGGAGCGATCACGTGAGTTCACATAGACCACGCACTTCTCGCCGCGAGCGACGATCGAGACGAGGCGATCCTCTCGGCATGCCAGGTCGCGTCCGTCCTCGAGCCGCAGGTTGGCGCGGACCGACTCATCGACGACGACGCGCTCGATGTGCAGCAGCGAGCAGATCTCGGAACTCACGTCGGCATCAGCCGTCGCAGTCGTCGCCAGAACGGTCGGCGCGTCCATCTGATCGAGAGCCCTTGGCATATCGAGATAGGCGCTGCGCTGCCCCGACTTCGCGAGACCGGCGTGATGCGCCTCATCGATGACGACGAAACCGATCCGCCCTGAGGCCGCGAAGCGCTCTGCATGGATGGTGAAAAACTCCGGCGTGGTCAAGACGATATCGAGTCCGCCGGAGGCCAATGCGTCAAACGCGCTCTCACGAGCAGAGGAATCGGTCTCACCGGTGAGGACTCCGACGGTGAGACCGAACGACTCGCATGCCCCGACGAGATGGAAGGCCTGGTCTGCCACGAGCGCCCGCAGCGGATAGACCAACACGCTCGCGCGACCGCGGCGCAGCGCCTCCCTGACGGCATGCACCTGGAATACAAGCGACTTGCCGCGGCCGGTGCCCATGATCGCAAGACAGCTCTGCGCCTGCGACAGCGCATCGAGCGCTTCGCGCTGCGCTCGGTGGAGCCGGCCGTCGCCGATGAACGCCTGAAGCAAGGCGGTCGTGAGCTCCTCCTGCGTCAGCGCTGCGAATCGCGCCCGCCGCGCGGACGCCTCCTCAGCGTCTGCGCGAGGCGCGACCGACTCACCCGTTTCGACGACGAGCGGCGAGCGCGGCTCCGCGGTCGGTGCGCTCGACCGAATCGGCGCGGGTGAGCGCACCAGGATATCCTTTACGAGCAACTTGGTCTTGACCTGACCGCGCCACCGCTCGGCGATCGCCTGAAACACGAGGTCGACGGCGCTCTCACATGCGCACAGCTCCTGCACGTCCGGAGCCCTGAACATGATGGCCGGCACCGTCGCGATCCCGTCGGTCGCCCGGAAACGCATGTGATCCGCGCTCCTGCCGACTCCGGCTCGATCGATCATCGTGACTCCGCGCGCCGCGAGCAGAGGCGCCGCGTTGCCGCGACCGAACGGCTCGAGCACCGATATCTGCGCCACCGTCTTGACATCGAGTTCGGAGAGAGCAACCTCCGTCGCGATCTCAGCTCGATCCTCAAAGGCCTCAGCTGGCAGCTCATCGAGAATCTCCGCGAGACGCTCGCGAAGGTCGGGCAGTCGGGCGGCATCCAGGGTGGCGCCGACGGCACCCGCATGGCCGCCGAACCGGATCAGCAGATCCGCGCAGCGACTCATCGCATCGAACAGGTTCACGGAACCGACTGAGCGCCCCGATCCGCGTGCGATGCCACCCTCGATCGAGAAGAGCACGACGGGAACATGGAAACGGTTGACGAGCCGACTCGCCACGATGCCCTTCACGCCTTCGTGCCAGCCCTCCTTGCCCGCGACGATGACGCGGCCGATACAGGAGGCCCGTCCCACCAGGGCGAGGGCGTCCTCAGCGAGCTCCGCCTCGAGTTCACGGCGGCGGGTGTTGATCTTCTCCAGCTCAGCGGCGCGCCGACCCGCCTCGACGGGATCCCACTCGAGCAGGAGATCGAGCGCGAGCGCGGGATCGGCGAGGCGACCCGCTGCATTCAGGCGCGGGATCAAGGAGAAGGAGAGCGCCTCGGCCGTCATGGCGCTCAGATCGACTCCGGCCAGCGACGCGAGCGCGCTGAAGGCTGGTCGCGACGAGTCGCGCACGCGGGCGATCCCGTCGGCGACGAGAGCGCGATTCTCGGGCGTGAGCTCCATCATATCCGATACGGTCCCGAGCGCGGCGAGATCGGTGAGCCCTCGCCACAGGTCGGGAGCACCCGATCTGTCGCCGAGGGCCTGCACGAGTTTGAGAGCGACGCCCGCCCCCGCAAGCTCATGCGAGCAGCCGCTCGCTTCGAGCTTGGGATCGACCACGGGCACCCCCTGGGGCACCGACTCACCCGGCTCATGGTGATCGGTCACGACCAGATCGATGCCGCGCTCGCAGAGGTAGTCCACCTCCGCTCCGGCGGCGATGCCGTTGTCAACGGTGACGATCAGGCTGGGCGCGCACGCTCGGATCACGCGCTCGAGCGCGGTCTCGGTGATGCCGTAGCCCTCGCCGAAACGGTTGGGGATGAACGGTTGGACGCGCGCACCGAGCGCGCGCAGGCCCTCGGTGAGCAGACAGGTCGATGTGATGCCGTCGACGTCGAAATCGCCGAATATCGCAATGGACTCATGCTCCTCGATCGCTCGGGCGAGGCGCATCGACGCATCCGCCATGCCCGGGATCGCGAGGGGATCGCCCCAGTCACGATCGAGCGAGGGCTCGAGAAAGCGCTTCGCGGCGCGCACCGAGCTGATACCGCGTGCGACCATGATTCTGGCGACGAGCGGGGCGACTCCCAGCTCCTCAGCAAGCAGTCCGGCGGATCGGCGATCGCCGGAAACCATTGTCCAGCGCCTGCATCCCTCAAGCGATGCCATGGGCGGCCCCCTTTTGAGATGAGTCGGGACCGATCAGCACCTGATAGCCGAGACGGCCCTCAGGTGCGAAGGATAAGAGCTTCATAGTCGAGTCCTCGCATTGGCCCGCTTCGGCGGGCTGATTTCGTATCCAGAGCCATTATACGCGAACCCGTCTCACGCAGATGACGAGGCTTCGCCCATCACGTTCGCGTCAAACACCTGCGCCTCTCGCCGCGAGACCGATATCTCGGCGCGCTCGCCGAGAGAGACCGTCGTCATCAGCCGCCGAGATATGCCCTGCGCACGTCATCGTTGTTCATGAGCTCGGAGCCGGTACCCGAAACCGTGACCCTGCCGGTCTCGATCACATAGCCGCGCGTCGCGATCGAAAGCGCCATGCGCGCGTTCTGCTCGACGAGAAGCACCGTGGTGCCAGCTCGGTTGAGCTCGCCGATGATATCGAAGATCTGCTGGATGAAAATGGGCGCGAGCCCCATCGAGGGCTCATCGAGGGCGAGAAGCCTCGGGTCCGCCATGAGCGCGCGCCCCATCGCAACCATCTGCTGCTCGCCACCGGAGAGCGTGCCCGCCATCTGGTGGCGGCGCTCCTTGAGCCGCGGGAAATGGAAGAAGACGCGCTCGAGGCCGGAGGCGATCGAGCTTCTGGGACGGGTGAAGGCGCCCATCTCGAGGTTTTCCTCGACGGTCATCTCAAGAAATACGCGTCGTCCCTCCGGGACCTGCACGAGTCCACGGCGCACGATCGTCTCAGGCGGCGCGTGCATGATGTCCGCACCGAGAAACTCGATGGAACCGGTCATGGAGCGCATGAGCCCGGACAGGGTCCTGAGCGTCGTTGACTTGCCGGCGCCATTCGCCCCGATAAGCGCTACGATCTCGCCCTCACCGACCGAAAACGAGATGCCCTTGATCGCGTGGATCGCCCCGTACCACACGTTGATGTTGTAGACGCTCAACATGGCTGCGCAGATTCCTTTCCGCATCCACCGAGATACGCCTCGATGACCTCATCGTTGCTCTGGATCTGCTCAGGCGTGCCCGTCGCGATGATGCGGCCGAAGTTCAGCACGCATATGACCTCGCAGATGTTCATCACAAGATTCATGTCGTGTTCAATGAGCATGATCGCTATACCGAATGCGTCCCGTATCTTGGCGATGCTCTCCATCAGCTCGGTCGTCTCAGATGGATTCATGCCCGCTGCGGGCTCATCGAGCAGAAGCAGACTCGGACCGGTCGCGATCGCCCGGACGATCTCGAGGCGGCGCTGGAATCCGTAGGGCAGCGAACCGGCGGTACGGCCGGCAAGAGTCTCCATATCGAAGATCGAGAGCAGCTCGCGGGCGCGCGCGGCCGCGGCGCGCTCGCGCATCCAAAACGAAGGCAGTCTGAGAACACCGGACACCGCGCCATAGCGCTGCTCGTTGTGCAGGCCCACCATGACGTTCTCCTCGACGCTCATCGTGTCGAAGAGGCGGATGTTCTGAAACGTGCGCGCGATGCCCATGCGGTTGATCTGCGCGACGCTTCTGCCGCGCGTATCCGCTCCGTTCAGAAGGATCGTGCCGCGCGTGGGCTGGTAGACCCCCGTGAGCAGATTGAACACCGTGGTCTTTCCCGCGCCGTTGGGGCCGATGAGACCGGTGATGCGTGTCGCGCCGACGCTGAGCGTGAAGTCCTCTACAGCGCTGAGTCCACCGAAATCGATCCCGAGGTGAATGCATTCGAGCGCCGCCGCGGACGTCGGATCGCACGCAGAGACAACGGGACGACCGAGATCGGGTGCCATCTTGTTCATGTCGCAGTGAAATCTAGACATGGCGCACCGCCCGGGTGCGCGCGACCCTGTGCTTCAGCCGAGCGACGGCCCAGCGAACGCGATCGCTGTTCCTGATGATCATGACCGCGATGAGCACCACGGCGTAGGCGAGCATGCGATAGCTGGAAAACTCGCGCAGCGCCTCAGGCAGAACGGTCAGAACCACGGCGGCTGCCATGGAGCCGCGCATGCTGCCCAACCCTCCGAGCACCACGAAGACCAATACCAGAATCGAGGTGTTGAAGCCGAACTTCGAGGCGGACAGCTGAGTGAAGTTGCAGCCGAACAGCGCTCCGGAGGCCCCGGCGAGCGCCGCTGCGACCACGAAGGCGATCATGCGGTACTTCGTCACCGAGATGCCGACGCTCTGCGCGGCGATGCGATTGTCTCGCACGGCCATGATAGCGCGACCCGTGCGACTGCGAACGAGGTTCTGGATGACGACGAGCGCGACCATGACGAGAACGAAACCGGCTGCGAACGTCGCGATCTTTTCGGTTCCCGAAGCACCCTGGGCGCCCTTGATGATCGCTTGACCGCCTGCGGCCAGATGCAGATCTCTGACACCGAGGGTCCCCGAGACGTTGATCAGAACGTGTACGCCGTCTGAATCGACGCCGACGAGAAGGCAGTTGATGAGCTCCTTGATGATCTCACCGAAGGCGAGCGTGACGATTGCCAGATAGTCTCCACGAAGGCGCATGACGGGGATTCCGATGAGAAATCCGGCGATACAGGCGAAACCGGCACCGACGACCATGGCCAGTGCGAGACGAATCTCAGGTGCCGGTATGGCCCGGGCAAGTCCGGCGGCGCACATGATGCCCGTGAAGGCGCCGATGCTCATGAAGCCCGCGTGACCCAGGGACAGCTCACCCGAGATGCCGACGACGAGGTTGAGCGAGACCGCCATGACGATGTAGCAGCTGATAGGTACGAGCTGGCCGGCAAGGGAACGCGGAACCATGTGCGCGGCCTGAGCCGCGGTCGTGAGCGCGAACGCGACCACGACTATCGCGTAGGTGAGAAGATCAGACGCCGTGCGCCTGTTGTTGAGAAATCGCACAGCTCCCACCTAGACCTTTTCCGGAACGCGGCGACCGAGCAGTCCGGCGGGCCTCACGAGCAACACGATGATCAGCACACCGAATACGATTGAGTTCGCGAGGCTGCTCGAGAGATACGCCTTTGCCAGAGCCTCGACGACACCGAGCAGGATGCCGCCGATGAATGCACCCGGCAGAGAGCCGATGCCCCCGAACACGGCCGCCGTGAACGCTTTGATGCCGGGCATGGAGCCCGTCGTCGGCTGCAGCACCGGTGAATAGGAGCACAGCAGCACGCCGGCGATCGCAGCCAGCGCCGAGCCGATGGCGAACGTGGTCGAGATGGTGCGATTCACATTGATTCCCATGAGCTGGGCCGCCTGGGCATCCTGAGAGCATGCCCGCATGGCCTTGCCCGTCCGCGTTCGAGAGATGAACCACATGAGGCCGATCATGATCGCAACGCAGGTGAAAACGGTTATGAGCGACACCTCGCTGATCGGCAGGCCGGTGAGGTGGGTCAGAACGGGAACGCTCGCGAGCGATGTGAAGTGCTTCGGAGCCGCACCCCAGATGAGCTGCGCGGAATTCTGAAGGAAATAAGAGACGCCGATAGCGGTGATGAGCACGGCGAGCGGGGCGGCGTGCCGCAGCGGGCGGTACGCCAATCCCTCGATGAGCATGCCCAGAACCGCGCAGAGCGCGATCGCCATCAAATAGGACACCCACCCGGGCGCACCCAGATAGGTTGTTGCGGAGAACGAGACATAGGCACCGACCATGATGATATCGCCGTGAGCGAAGTTGAGCATCTTGGCGATGCCGTAGACCATCGTATAGCCCAAAGCGATGATCGCGTAGACGCTGCCCAAGCTGATGCCGCCGAGCAGATATTGGCTGAACGCGCTCACGCGCCGCACCTCCTCTCTGAGCGCCGCGCGCCCGAGCTGACGATCATCGCCAAGCGAGCAGCATGCGCCACCTCGGTAGATTTCCTGAACACGGCGCGCGATGCGAGCCTACTCGACCGCGACATAGGCACCGTCTCTCACGACATAGGCGGTCGGCTCCTTGGAGACCTGTCCGCTGCTCTTCCAAGTGAGCTTGCCGGTCAGACCATCGACCTCGATCTCGGTCATCGCCACGCGCAGACTGTCGCACACGTCTTCGGCGGATGCGTCCGCATCGATGTCTGCATGCGCCAGCGCCTCATGAATGGCGTGGACCGCATCATAGGCATCGGCGGCGAACTGATCGGGGACGGCGTCGAACTCCTTGCGAAAAGCGTTCACGAACTCGGCGCTTCGCGCATCGTCGGCCGAGAACGGTGTGAGCAGGCAGACGCCTTCAGCGAGACGGGCATCGAAGTTCTCGACGGACAGGATGCCATCCATGCCGTCCACACCGAAGACCCTGACGGAAAAGCCCATCTCGTGCGCCTGAGTCAGCAGCACGGAAGCCGGTGTGTAATAGATCGGAGCGAAGATCATCGTCGCGCCCGAGCTTCGCGCAGAGGTCAGCTGAACCTTGAAGTCGCTTTGTGTGTCCTCGGTGAACGTCAGCTCGCTCTTGACGATATCGAGCCCCGAGACCTTCGCCTGCTCGAGAAAGGCGGTCGCGATGCCTTGCGAATAGGAGTCATCGTTTCTATAGAATACCGCGATCTTCTCGCCCGGGAAGTGATTCGAGATGAAGAGCGCGGAGTTCTTGCCCTGAGCGGGATCGGTGAAGCAGACCTGGTATACGTTGTCCTTGCCGGATGTGACCTCTTCTGAGGTCGCTGACGGAGTGAGCATGAAGATGCGCGCCTCATAGGCCTCCGAGGAGACGGCCAGCGCCGCACCGGTCGTGGTGGGACCGACGAGCGCCTGCATCCCCCAATCGTAAAGAGCGTTGAACGCGTTGACCGATGTCTCCGAGTCCGCGATGTCGTCCTCTGCTCTGATCTCGTAGGTGCGCTCATCATCTTGGAAATCTCGTGCGGCGAGCTTCGCGCCCCTCGCAACAGAGATCCCATACGAGGCGCTATCGCCGGTGAGTGGACCGATGACCCCGATCTTGAACGCACGCCCATCCGTATCGGTGGAGTGGCCGGATGGGTCGTTGCCCGAGCAGCCGACGAGAGCTGCTGCGGCTGACAGACCGAAAAGTCCCGCGAAAACCCTCCGATCGATTGTCGGACCGAATCGGCTGTCACCTTGACATGGCATGCGGCTCCCCTCTCACTTCATCTCGGTTTGACCTAGATTACCCTCTCGAAGCGCGAAGCGCACAGGTTCGTCCCGCGCCTTCACCGGTTGCAGCGCCAACACAACGCGATTCGATCTCGTCTGATATGGTTGACCTGACGGTATCCCATTTAGCGCCGATGTCTGCAGCATGTTAAATCTCTGTTACGCAAACCGCAGGTCCACTGAGATGGCGCGGAACCCTTCCCGCTCGAAGGCGAGACAGCGCGGAGGTGGATCTGCCGCAAAAAGATCAACCGGCGATCGCGATTGACGCGAATCTGCCTCTCGCGGCTCCGATGAGCCGCGAGAGGCGATGCGCTCCAATCAGATATCGGTTCCGGGCGCGGCGTTCGCGTCGGTCTCATTTGCCTCGGTCTGCCTGCGCGTGGCGAAAATAGACTGGCCATGGTCGAACAGGGCGCGATACTGCATCGCGGCGTAATTCTCGCGCGCTTCGCTTGCGTCGCTCGTCTCCTCTGAGAGGTGCCAGGCGGCTGCGGCATCCCGATACCCCACCACGTTGATCGCCGGCATCTCTTTTCTGAGCGCGAGATGGGCGCGCTGATAGGAGCTCAGCGGGGCGCCTATCGCCTCCAGGGCGAGCGCGCCGACGTTGTTGATGCTCGTATCCAAGACATCGCTGTGCTGTCGCGCGCCAGCGACGTCGTAATTCGCCCACACCATGTACTTCGTCTGCCAGATCCGTTCTGTGTGATCCGCGTTCGGCTCGCCCTTGAAATAGCTGTCGTTGAAGGCGTCGGTGAAGAACGGCTGGTGATCGCCGTACATGACCACGACCACGGGCCTGCTGAGCTTGGACAGCGAATCCAAGAAGGATCTGAACGCGACATCGGAGGCCTCGATGAGGGCGAGGTACTCATTCGTCCATCTGATGTGATCCGCGTCGACGCCCGCCGGGACATAGCTCAGTCGCTGAGCCGGAGGGATCAGACCGGTGTCGTATCCGGAATGGTTCTGCATCGTGACGTCGTGGATGAACACGGGCTCATCCTGCGAGCGCAGCAGGTCCAGACACTTGTCATAGGTCGCAGCATCGGTTACCTTGCGGCACAGCTCCTCGGCGCCGACGAAGTCCTTGATCGAGTAGAAGTGCTCGAAGCCCATATCATTGAAGACATTCACGCGATTCCAGTTCGAGGCATGGTTTGGATGCATGGCGAGGGCATGATAGCCCTGCTTGGCGAATTGCCGCGCGAGGTTCTCGGTGGGAGCGAGATTGTAGGTCATGAACGGATAGACGCCTGAACCAAGAAACGCCATGGAGTGGCCGGTCAGAAACTCGAACTCGCTGTTGCAGGTGCCTCCGCCGAACGCGCTCATGTAGCTCGTTCCGCAAAACAGCGCATCGCTGACGCTGGCGAACCGCTGGGGGCCCTTGTAGCCGCAGCGAAGTCCGTCGAAGATCGACAGATCGGAGAACGACTCGTTCATGATGCAGATGATGGAGGGTTTCAGCTCCTCGAACTGCTGCTCGGCTGCGGCGCGTGCCGGAAGCAGTCCCCCGTTCGCATCGCTGTCCCATGATGCGGCGTAGCGCTTGATCAACTTGTCGGCGTCTTCGCTGTTGAAGTGCTTGGGCTTGGGCGGAATCATCATCTGCGCGGTCGAGATGAACGTCGGCAGGAATCCCTGGTCGTAGTAGCTGCCAAGCGGCCGCCAGGTGTAGAGACGGACGTCGAGGGTGTTGTAGTAGTCCACGAAAGCCTGTCCCGCCAGAAACGCGGCAGACAACACAGCGGTCCGGCGATCCACGGTGAGCGGCAGCTTCAAGCGGAAACCCTCCTCGTGTCGCTCGTCGTCGGACGCCTCGGCGGGACCGCGCTGGTCCCGCGCGTCCTCGGGAGCGGCATCGCACTTCTCCGCCTCATCGGCGAGCGCGCGGCCAGCTCGTATCGTCGGCAGCGGGGCGCATGAAGTCGACGACGGGTTGAGACTGCCCTGAGTCAGGGGGAAGGACAACGAGAAAAGGCAGATCGCCACCGCCGCGAAGGCGATGCCGTACAGGCAGTATGCCGAAACCACATAGATGTAGGAGTCCGCCACCGACGCCGCCGTGGAAAGCGCGAACAGGTCCCCGGGCTGAATCGGCATCTGTCGAAACGTCACGACGAAATACTGCGCGACGCCGATACCGGCCAGCACCGCGACGGCCGCGGCGGCGAGAACGCCGTGTCGTCTGGGCAGGTAATACAAAAACGACAGGAGCGCCGCGATGAGCAGGTATTCCAGTATCGCGGTCATCATGACCATATTCCAGATCTCATGGTTCCAGGGGATCTCGAGAGCCATCATCGCCAGCAGCGACGCGATGAGCACGAGCGCGAGCGAGCGGACATAGGGGTGGCGCGGCACGGAAACGAAACGCGCGATCGATTCCGCGCGCGTCTGCGCCGCGACGCATCCGACGAGCACGACGCTGAGCACGATCAGGGAAAGCGGATCGGCGGAGAGCATACCGCGGGCGCACAGCCCGCCCACGACGATCGAGACGACGGTGAACGTGCAGCACCAAGCTGTCCGCGAGCGCAGAGCCGGCGCGCCTGTCTGGCGACCCGCAATAAGAAATCTTGCGATCATGATTGCCATCAAAACCGTTGCAACAGCAGAGATGCAGGTCATAACTATAGTGCCCATCTCGTCCCCGTTCGTTATGACGTGCGCGGCCGATATTTGAGGCCGCACCCGTTTTTCATTCGACACTCGATTCTAGTTCCGACCAAAGGCGCGCGAGCGATCAGGATAAAAACATCATTCTTGACACAAATCCCCGATGCGCAGAGCCTCGAGTGCGCGAGGACGACGCGTGCTTCTCAACATGGCGTGCAACGCGGCCCGCCCGGCAACGATAATGTCATATCATAGGAAAGTCATCACAGCTCGCCGCCGATCCGGGCGAGCCCCAGCAGAAGGGCGAGGGCACCATGGTCTGCCGTATCTATGTTGAGAAGAGAACAGGCCTCGATATCGAGGCCCAGCGGTTGGGAGACGAGTTGCGCGCCACCCTCGGCGTGCCCGGTCTCAGGCGCGTCCGCATCGTGAACCGCTATGACGTCGAGGGCATCAGCGAGGAGCTGTTCCGCTACGCTGTCACCACGGTCTTCTCCGAGCCGCAGGTAGATGTCGCGACCCGCGAGCTGCCCCGCGCCGAGGAAGCGACGGTGTTCGCCGTCGAGTTTCTTCCCGGCCAGTTCGATCAGCGCGCCGAGTCCGCAAGCGAGTGCATACAGCTCATATCCCAAGGCGAGCGACCACAGGTGCGCTCGGCCAGGGTCTACGTGCTCGAAGGGCATCTGAGCGCCGGCGAGGCGGCCGCTATCGAGCGATATGTCGTGAATCCCGTCGAGGCGCGCCCGGCCCGCCTCGAGCTGCCCGAGACGCTTGCCGCCGAGTCTTCGATCCCAGAATCCGTCGAGATGCTGAACGGCTTTCGCGACCTCGATGCGGACGGGCTCGACAAGCTGATCGCTGAGCGCGGGCTCGCCATGGACGCCGCCGACATCTCCTTTTGCCAGACGTACTTTCGAGGGGAGCACCGGGATCCCTCCATCACCGAGCTGCGCGTCATCGACACCTACTGGTCGGATCACTGCCGCCATACGACGTTCGGCACGCAGCTGGCCGATATCGAGATCGAAGACGATGACGTGCGCGACGCATACGAGCGGTATCTGAGAATTCGACGGGATCTGGGGCGCGCGGAGCGACCCGTCACGCTCATGGACATGGGCACGATCGGCGCGCGCCATCTGAAGGCGAGCGGTGAGCTGCGCGGCGTCGACGAGTCCGAGGAGATCAATGCCTGCAGCGTGCACGCGGCTGTCGACGTGAACGGTCGCGATGAGGACTGGCTCTTGCTGTTCAAGAACGAGACGCACAACCATCCCACCGAAATCGAACCCTTCGGAGGGGCAGCGACCTGCATCGGAGGGGCGATTCGAGACCCCTTGTCCGGGCGCTCCTACGTCTACCAGGCCATGCGCGTCACCGGAGCGGCGGACCCGCTGGCACCGGTAGCCGACACGCTGCCCGGCAAGCTGCCGCAGCGAAAGCTCGTGACGGCGGCGGCCCAGGGATACTCGAGCTACGGCAACCAGATCGGTCTGGCGACCGGTCAGGTCACTGAGATCTACCACCCCGGCTACGTCGCAAAGCGCTTGGAGATCGGAGCCGTGGTGGGCGCGACCCCGGCGTCTCACGTGCATCGCGAACGGCCGTGTCCTGGCGACAAGATCATCCTGCTCGGTGGGCGGACGGGTCGCGACGGCATCGGCGGCGCCACCGGTTCGTCCAAGACTCATAGCGCCGAGAGCATCGAGACATGCGGAGCAGAGGTCCAGAAGGGCAACGCACCGGTCGAGCGAAAGCTCCAGCGGCTGTTCCGCGGCGAGCGCGCCTGTCGTCTCATCAAGCGCTGCAACGACTTCGGCGCCGGCGGGGTCGCGGTGGCCGTGGGCGAGCTGGCAGACGGACTCGCGATCGATCTCGACCGGGTGACGAAGAAATACGAGGGTCTCGATGGCACCGAGCTCGCGATCTCTGAAAGTCAAGAGCGCATGGCCGTTGCCGTCTCGGCCGAAGATGTCGAGGAGTTCATGTCGCTGGCGCGCTCGGAGAATCTGGAAGCGACCGTCATCGCCGAGGTCACCGACGATGAGCGCGTGCGCATGATCTGGCGCGGAGATGTCATCGTCGACATCGCTCGCGCGTTTCTCGCGAGCAACGGTGCGCCGAAGCACGCGCGAGCGCGGGTGGAAGCCCGCCGGATCTGGCAGCCGACATGGCCGGGCGAGACGTTGGCCGAACGGCTGAGCTCGCTTGTCAGCGATCTCAACGTGTGCTCGAACAAAGGACTCGCCGAGCGCTTCGACTCCACGATCGGAGCTGCGACCGTACTCATGCCGTTCGGCGGATCGAGCCAGCTCACCCCGGCCCAAGCTATGGTCGCGAAGTTTCCCGTCGACGGCGAGACTCGCACAGCGAGCGCCATGGCATTCGGCTTCAATCCCTTCCTCATGGAACTCGATCCGTTCGCCGGAGCGTATCTCAGCGTCGTCGAGAGCATCTCGAAACTCGTGGCCTCCGGCTTCACGCGCGCGAGCGCCTATCTCTCGTTTCAGGAGTACTTCGAGCGGCTGCGATCCGACCCGAAGCGGTGGGGCAAGCCGGTCAGCGCGCTGCTCGGCGCCCTCATGGCTCAGATCGATCTCAAGGTGGCGGCGATCGGCGGCAAGGACTCGATGAGCGGCAGCTTCGAGAACCTGGATGTGCCACCGACGCTCGTCTCGTTCGCCGTCTCGACCGGCCCGGCCGACCGCGCGGTCTCTCCGGAGTTCAAGGCCGCCGGTCACAGAATCGTACGCATAGCCCCCGCCGCATACGGGACCGATCGCAGGCCCGCCCCGCAGGCGCTTCTGAGCGCGCTTCGAATCGTCGAGGACATGACCGGGGCCGCCTCGGCGCTCGCGATCGCGACGCCGGGCTACGGCTGCGGCGCGGAGGAGCTGTTCAAGATGTCTGTGGGCAACCGCGTCGGCGTCGCCCTCTCACGCGATGTCGACATCGACTCGCTGTTCGAACCGATGTACGGCAGCTTCATCGTCGAGGTCGCCGATACGGCGGATCTGCCGCAGGGGCCAGACGATGTCGTCATCGAGCCGCTCGGGACGACGCTCGAGGCCTTCGAGCTCCGCGGGGCCGGCGAGACGATTGATCTCGATGAGCTCCAGCAGCGCTGGGAGAGCGCGCTCGAATCGGTGTTTCCATATCGCGCGGCGGGCGAGGAGCAGCAGGGGCTCGAATCCGTCGAGCGGCTTATCTGGCACGCGTCCGCAGATCGAGCGAGACCGGCGAAGCGCCGGCGCGGTCGGATCGCCAAACCGCGCGTCGTGATCCCGATCTTCCCAGGGACCAACTGCGAATATGACAGCGTTCGCGCCTTCGAGGCGGCGGGTGCCGTCTGCGATGCGCTCGTGCTCGGAAACCTCACCCCGTCCGACGTCGCCGAGAGCACCGCGGAACTGGCTCGACGAATCCGCTCGAGCCAGATCGTCATGATACCGGGTGGGTTCTCAGGCGGCGATGAGCCGGACGGATCGGCGAAGTTCATCACGGCGTTCTTCCGCGCCCCCGAGGTCGCCGATGCCGTGCGCGAGCTCCTGGGAGAGCGTGACGGGCTCATGCTCGGGATCTGCAACGGATTTCAAGCCCTCATCAAGCTCGGGCTCATCGCCCACGGCGACATCGTGACCGCAACCGCGCAGGACCCCACGCTCACGCTCAACACCATCGGGCGTCATCAAAGCAGGCTCGTTCGCGTCCGCCTGGCGAGCGACCTGTCCCCCTGGGTGAGCGCGTGCGATTCGGACACGATCTATACGGTGCCCGTCTCGCACGGCGAGGGCCGCTTCGAAGCTCCGGCCGAGGTGCTCTCCGAGCTCGCCAGCTCCGGGCAGATCGCCGCGCAGTACGTCGATGAGGACGGCGCGCCGTCGATGGCGCTCGACGTCAACCCCAATGGCTCGCTCATGGCGATCGAGGCGATCTCGAGCCCCGACGGGCGCGTGCTCGGCAAGATGGGCCATACGGAGCGCCGAGGTCGGAATCTGTATGCGAACGTCCCCGGCAACACCTGGATGCCGATCTTCGAAAGCGGAGTCTCCTACTTCTCGGCATGATCCAGACCAGATCTTTGGTGCCGCGCCCGCCTCGCCACGTTTGCGTCAGCCGCATGCGAACCGGAGGGAATATGCGCTTTCCCTGCGAAGCGAACATGTGTTTGCCTGTTATGCTATGATACCGAATCGCGGGCGCGAGGAGAGGAGCAGGCGATGTCGGATGCCCAAGAGCTCATAGCGCGCATTCTGAGCGATGAGCGCTGGCACGGCACCTCCCATTTCTCTGAGACCATCCACGGCGAGGAGCCGATCCTCATGACGGGCCGGCAGATGTCGACCTATCTTCCCGATCGCTACCGTCGCATGCGTGCGATCTCGCGCGTACGACAGGTGGACTCGCGGCCTCGATGGCTATCGGACGGCGAGCTGTTCTGCCTTCAGGGCGATTTCATGGCCGACGTCGTCGACGAGTGCCCCTATCACGGCGCGTTCAAGTCGTACTTTCCCACCTACAGCGCAATGAGCGACCGCCAGCTGCGCGGTTACTTCACATGGCGCTCGGCGGTGCGCGCAGGCCGCGTCGAGGACGCATCGCTCTCGTTTGCCTACGTCTACCTGTACGAACTCATCAACGGCATCGGTGTGGACGATCCGCTTGAGGCGTTCTCCCGATTCGATTCCTTCTGGCGCGCGTGGCGCGCCCTCAACTCGAATATCGATCGCTACGCGCGCATCTGGCGGCGGGATATGGTTGTCTATCATGATCTCGATCCCGGGCTCATAGCGGGATGCCGAGAGGTCATCTTCGATGGCGCGCTCGCCGAGCTCGATCGCATCGAGCCCCGCCCCCTCCCGCTGCCGCCCGACGTCGAACGCGAGAGGCGGCTGCTCGGCGCCATCGAGACGCTGTCCACGTATCGCATCACCGCCTCGAGACTCTTTCGAGACCACCCCGAGGACATGCGGCGCTGCGCATGCGCCGTCTACGCGCGCTTGGCGCAGCACTGCGACCGCCGCTGCAAGCTGAGTCTGAGCGAGAACCTTTTCGGAAGAGCCTCCGAGGAGCCATACGAGATGTTTCGATCCGCGGTCTTCTTCGAAAGGAACCCGCACAGGCGCGCCTGTTTTGAACTTGACGGAGTCTGCAGCTACCGATGCGAGCGGGGCCGCTGGACCTGTTCGCGGAAGCATGCCAGCCGGTCCAGGAGCGCAAAGCTCGGACGCATCATGCGCGCACTCGACTGCAGGCTGC